>JBQCHZ010000040.1:0-85596 GCA_051954195.1 Marmoricola sp. | reverse complement strand
AAACCCAGCACCCAAGAGGGAGGTTAACTCTTTTTTTGTGGGGGTTTTTTCTCTTGGGTCCCCCCCCCCCCTTCCGATGCCGGGTCGAGACAGCCTGGGGGTTGGCGCGGGGGACGGTGCCCGTCGAGGGAGGTTGACGGCCGCCCTGTCTGACCCGGTGCCGGACTCAGCCCCAGCCGGTGTCCGACATGTGCATGCGGACCTGGGGGGATGCGGAGGCGGAGCCGACGGGCGCGGCGGCCAAGCCGGCCGCGAAACCCACCGCGAGGACCGCGGCGAGAACCCTGGAGACCTTCTTCATGGTGACGTCCCTCGTCTGTGCGGGTTGGAGTGGGGCCCGGATGGCCCGAGATCATCCGGGTCCTTCTCAGTGTCACCCGTGGGGGCCGCGAACACACCACCCTCGGTGCCTCCGGAACGTGCACTGCACGTTTCTGCAGAAGTGAGTTCGTGCAACGGGGTCGGCCCGGAGACGACGGCGCCCCGGGCCCACGCGTGGACCCGGGGCGAACCCGCGGAGGTGGAGGGATTTGAACCCTCGATGGGGTTGTAGCCCCAAACCCGCTTAGCAGGCGGGCGCCATAGACCTGACTAGGCGACACCTCCCCGATGCGGGCAACAGGGTACCCATGCCGGCGCCGGGCCCGGAAATCGGTGGGCGCCGGGCCTCAGCGGCGCCCGGGAGCCAGTCGGCGGCCGACCTCGCGCACGAACTCCTCCGAGTCGCCCTCGACCAGGTCTACCGGGATCGTCGTGCTGCGACCGTCGCGCAGGCGGAGCACCAGGCACCGCGCGCCCGCGACGCTCGCGGTCGTGGCGTCCAGGACGTCGTCCCACCGCGCGCTGCGCACGCCGGCGCCGCGCACGAACCGCACCTGGTACCCCACCTCGTCGAGCCGTACGACGTACCAGCGCCGCACCAGCGCACCGCCGAGGACGAAGACGCCGATCACGACCAGCACCACGAAGGCGGTGAGCACCCCGACCGGGAGCTCGGCGAGGAAGACGACGATCGTCACGACCACGAGCAGAGCGCCCAGGCCCAGCAGCGCCACGCCCATCAGGCGTGCGCGCAGGGCGGGGGCGAGACCGAAGTCCTGGACCGGGGAGGAGGGAGGCACGGCCCTGATTCTCCCGCTGCGGCGTCACGAGCCGCCCCGGGGGAGGGCGGCCCTTGCCGCGCGATGTGATCGGCGTCACACTAGGACGCTTCCCCTCGACGGAGGTGGCCGCCCATGGCGCTCGACCAGGCGATCGATGCCCTGCAGGACGTGCTCGCGGCGCCCGCGGGCGGCCATGCCCGCGACGAGCTGTGGCGCGACGTGCTGCACCGCCGGCTCACCGCGGTGCGCGAAGCCCTCGCGGAAGAGGCGCCCCTGCTCCGCGACGGCTGGCTCAACGCCCGGGACGTCGCCCGGGAGCGGGACCGGTGCCGGCTCCTCGAGCGGGTCCGCTCCCTGACCACCGGCGTCCCGGCTCCCGGCGCTGCCTCCTCCCGCGAGCTGCACCGCCTCGGCGCCGACCTCGAGCACTACCGGCAGCGGCTGCACGACCTCGCCTACGACGCGGTCGGTCTGGAGCTCGGCGGCTCGGAGTGAGCCGGCCGCCGGGCCGAACGCGCCGGTAACCGGATCAGGGGGCTAGGTTCGGCTCCATGTCCGGTCGTCGTCGCGTCCCCGCGCCCCTCGTGGCCGAGATGGTCGCCAGCGTCCTGCAGGTCACCGTCGCCCCCGGCGACGTGGTCGCCGTCGGGGACACGGTGTGCCTGCTGGAGTCGATGAAGATGGAGATCCCCGTGGTGGCCGAGGAGCCGGGCTCGGTCCTCGAGGTCAAGGTCGTGCCCGGCGACGTGGTCTCCGAGGGCGACGTGCTCGTGGTGCTCGGCGCCTGACCCGCGGGCGCTGCTGGCACACTGGTGCGTCGGTCCGCCGCGCCCCGGCGCTGCCCGGGCCGAGGAGGGGTGCCGGAGTGGCCTATCGGAACCGCCTTGAAAGCGGTCGTGGGGAGACCCACCGCGGGTTCGAATCCCGCCCCCTCTGCCAGCCGCTCACTGCAGCGGCCGGAACCGTCCCGGCTCCGGACGGTGCGCCGCGGCCTCCTCGTCGCGACGCGCCCGGCGGCCGCGGCTGCCGGTCAGCAGCTGGTCGGCGCGGACGAGCACGAAGCCGATGACGAGGCCGAGCACCAGGCTGTAGGCCGCTCCCAGCACCACGGTGTGCACGCCGAGCCGGGGGCCGTCGACCATCAGGAAGCGGGTCGTCGCCGGGGCGGTCACCGCCGCACCGAAGGCACACACCCACCAGCCCTGCCGACGCCGTGCCCGCATGAACGACCCCCAGCACAGCGCCGGGACACCGAGCAGCGTCTCGATCGGATGGGGCACCGCACCGGCGTGGTCGCGCAGGAGCATCCGCAGGTCGTCGATGCCGCTGATCAGCGCCGGCGAGCCCCACCGGCCCAGCGCCTCGGAGTAGGCGAGCGCGACGGCGAGGAGCACGGTCGCGCCGGCCGCGACGACGTAGCCGCGGCGGCCCAGACCGTGGAAGCCCGCACCGAGCCGGTAGACCAGGGCCAGGCAGCCGAGCAGCGACAGGGCCAGGACGAGGTAGCCGAACCGGTCCACGTCCAGACCCACGGGGCGGGCGAGCGATGCGACCGCCAATCCGCCGAACGTCGCGAGCAGGCAGGAGCCGACCACCTCGCCGATCGCACGGCGGAAGGTGACGGCTGGAACGGTCCCCATCACGCTCAGCACGGCGGCGGCCATGCCCACGCCGACGGCGGCGCCGCCCAGCAGCACCGGTCGCGCGGTCGCGACGGCCACGACGGCGTACGCCGTGCCGAGCAGCACCGGGACGGCCGGCCGGCCGCCGGTGCGGATGACCAGGCCGACCACGAGCACCAGGCCGAGCGCCGCCGCCGCGGCAGGAGCGACGTGCGCAGGCAGGGGGTGCACCCGGTCGGCCACCAGCACCGCACCGGTCAGCAGCAGCGCCGCGCACCAGGCGACGGCGGGCGGGACCGGCCGTCGGGGGGAGCGCTCGGGTGCCGGAGGGGTCGCGGCGCGCCTGCGGCCCTCGGACGCCGTCCGGTGTCCCAGCGTCGCCGTCACGGTGACCCTCCCTGAGCGCGCTGCTCGTCGGTGCCGCGTTCTCGCCCTGCTCGCCGGGGCCGAAGATTACCCGACCACCACGGCCGTGGTCACAGTCGACGGTTGGCCAGCGAGGGGTTGGTCCGGCGCACCTGCTCCAGCCGCTCCCGGTCGAGGGTGACCCCCAGCGTGGCCGGCCTCTCCTCGGCGACGGCCAGGATGTCGCCGTCGGGGGCGACGACCGCGGAGTGCCCGCAGTAGCGCGGTCCCGGCTGGGCGGCGCCCACCACCCACACGGTGTTCTCGATCGCTCTCGCCCGCAGCAGGGTGAGCCAGTGGTCGACCTTGTGCTCCCCCGCCACCCAGGCCGCCGGGACGAGAAGGACCTCGGCACCGGCGTCGACCAGGGCCCGCCCGAGCTCGGGGAAGCGCAGGTCGTAGCAGGTCATCAGTCCCACCCGCCAGCCCACGACGTCGAGGACGCACGGCGCCGGATCGCCGGGACTGAGCTGGTCGGACTCCTTGAAGCCGAAGGAGTCGTAGAGGTGGATCTTCCGGTACGACGCACGCAGGCCGCCGCGGTCGACGGCGACCACGGTGTTCCACGGCCGGTCCCGATCGGGCGCGACCTCGAACATGCCGGCCACCACGGTGCCCCCGGCGACCTCGGTGAGCCGCCGCACGAACGGTCCGTCGAGGGCCTCGGCGTAGGGCGCGAGGTCGCTGCCGGGCTCGCCGAAGTCGCGCGCAGCGGCCTCGGGCAGCACGACCAGGTCGGCCTCGAGGGCCGCGAGGTCGGCCAGGGCCGCGCGGTTGACGTCCGGGTCCAGGGCGGCGGCGCGCTGGACCACGGTGACGCGCAGCTCGGGGGTGCTCACCCGGCCACCCTGCCACGGACGGGTGGGGCCAGACTGGCCGCGTGCGGGACGTCGGTGCGGTGGTGCTCAGCGGAGGAGCCGCGGCACGCCTGGGTGGTGCCGACAAGGCCTCGATCGAGGTCGGGGGCCGGACGCTGCTCGAGCGGGTCCTCGACGCGCTGGTCGACGTCCCGGACGTGGTCGTGGTGGGACCCGAGGTGCCGACCACGCGGCCGGTGACCTTCCGCCGGGAGGAGCCGCCCGGCGGCGGGCCGGCAGCGGCGGTCGCGGCCGGGCTCACCGGCTTCGCCCGCCTGCCCGGCACGGTCGTGGTGCTCGCGGTCGACCTCCCCCACCTGCGACCCGGCACGGTCGAGCGGATCGTGACGGCCGCGGGGACCGACGGCGTCGACGGGGCCCGGCTGCTCGACGACTCGGGCCGCCACCAGCACCTCTGCGCGGCGTACGACGGACCGCGGCTCGCGGCCGCCTGCGCCGTGGACGTGCACGGCCTGTCGATGAGTGCCCTCCTGCGCGGCATGAGGCTCGCCGAGGTGCCCGCCGACGGGTGCGAGGCGGTCGACGTCGACACCTGGGACGACCTGCGGGCCGCGCGCTCGGCGGACGGGCGCTGACCCGATCGCCGGGTCCCTCTTGCCCCGGGCCCGTACCTGCGCCAACACTGGAGGAGTGAACCTGCACGACTGGATCGACGAGCTCTGCGACGTCCTGGACCTCGACCTGGAGGTCGACGAGTCGCTGGTCCTCGACGTGGCCCGGGAGGCGGCCCACAACGTGGAGCGCCCCGCCGCACCCATCAGCACCTTCCTGCTGGGATATGCGGCCGGCCGCGGCGACGCCGATCCCGACGAGCTCGACCGGCTCGCGACCGCGACCGTGGCGCTGGCCCGCCGCTGGGACAAGTCGGCCTACGACGTCGCCCACGAGGACGACGACCCCGAGGCCGATGGCGAGGCGGGCGGCGAGGCGGGCGGCGAGACCACCGTGGCCGGCGACCTCGAGGACGTCGACGCCTGATCGAACCGCTGCTGGCTAGGTTGGCTCCCATGCGCGCCGTGATCGCTCCCGAGCCAGGAGGGCCCGAGGCCCTCGTCGTCGCCGACCTGCCCGACCCCGAGCCCGGCCCCGGCGAGGTCGTCCTCGACGTGGTCGCCAGCGCGGTCAACCGCGCGGACACCCTCCAGCGGCAGGGCTTCTACCCCCCGCCGCCCGGCGCCTCCGACGTGCTCGGGCTGGAGTGCTCGGGCCGGGTCGCGGCGCTCGGCGAGGGCGTCACCGACTGGTCCGTCGGCGACGAGGTGTGCGCCCTGCTCGCCGGGGGCGGCTACGCCGAGAAGGTCGCCGTACCGGCCGGTCAGCTGATGCCGGTGCCCGAGGGCGTCGACCTCGCGACCGCCGCGTCGCTGCCCGAGGTCGCCTGCACGGTGTGGTCGAACGTCTTCATGACGGCCGGGCTGCGTCCGTCCGAGACCTTCCTGGTCCACGGTGGGGCCGGCGGCATCGGCACCTTCGCGATTCAGGTCGCGCACGCCCTGGGCGCACGGGTGCTGGCCACGGCCGGGTCGCCGGAGAAGCGGGAGCTGTGCGTGCAGCTCGGCGCCGACCGCGCCATCGACTACCGCGAGGAGGACTTCGTCGAGGTGCTGGGCGAGCTCGGTGGCGCCGACGTCGTCCTGGACAACATGGGCGCCTCCTATCTGGGCCGCAACGTCTCCGCGCTCGCCACCGAGGGCCGGCTGGTGATCATCGGCATGCAGGGTGGTGCCAAGGGCGAGCTCGACATCGCCGCCCTGCTCCGCAAGCGCGGCGCCGTGATCGCCACCTCGCTGCGCGCCCGGCCGGCGGAGGAGAAGGCGACCATCTGCGCGGCGGTCGCCGAGCACGTGTGGCCGCTGGTCGCCGACGGTGCGATCCGCACGCAGGTCGGTGCGGAGTTCACCCTCGACGAGGTCGGCGAGGCGCACGCGCTGATGGAGCAGGGCGGCCACACCGGCAAGATCCTGCTTCACTGCGGCCGCTAGCGTGGAGGGATGAGCGAGTCCGGCAGCGCACCCGAGGGCGGCCCCACCGACGAGCCCCGCATCATGGTCATCGGCCCCGAGGGGATGGCGACCCAGAGCCTCTCCGAGGACGAGGAGGGCGTCAAGGACGTCACCAACCTCGTCGAGGAGCCGGCCAAGGTGATGCGGATCGGCAGCATGATCCGCCAGCTCCTCGAGGAGGTGAAGGCTGCACCGCTCGACGAGCCCGGCCGGCACCGGCTCGCCAAGGTGCTGCACACCTCGTTGATCGAGCTCAAGGACGGCCTCGCGCCCGAGCTCGACGAGGAGCTCGACCGGCTCGTGCAGCCCTTCGACGACAACACCCCCAGCGAGTCCGAGCTGCGGATCGCCCAGGCCCAGCTGGTGGGCTGGCTCGAGGGGCTGTTCCACGGCATCCAGACCGCGATCTACGCCCAGCAGATGGCGGCGCGCGCACAGCTGGAGCAGATGCGCCGCTCACTGCCCGCCGGCCCGGCGGGGCGGATGCAGGCGCCCGACGGCGCCGAGATGCCGCATCCGCCCGGCGGCCAGGGCGGGATGTACCTCTAGCCCAGGAGCTCCTCGAGCACCCGGGCCACACCGTCGTCGTCGTTGCTGGCCGCCACGTGGTCGGCGACCTCGCGCACGCTGGGGTGGGCGTTCGCCATCGCGTACGACGTGCCTGCCCACTCCAGCATGGCGATGTCGTTGGGCATGTCCCCCAGCGCGAGCACCGCGGCACGGTCGATCCCGCGCGAGGCGCACAGTCGCTCCAGCGTCGTCGCCTTGGTGACGCCGGCTGCACTCATCTCGAGCAGCGCCGTCGAGGACGACCAGGTGATCTCGACCAGGTGACCGGCGGCGCGCTCGGCGCGGTCCCAGAACTCCTGGGCGTCCAGCTCCTCGTGGCGGGCGAGCAGCTTGAGCACCGGCTCGCCGAACAGGTCGGCGAGCGGGGCGCGCGGTGCGTCGTCGGGCACCGCGTACCGCTCGCGGAACTGCGGCTCGAGCGTGATGCCGGTGGCCGTCTCCACGGCGTACGCCGTGCCGGGCACGGCCTCGCGCAGCAGGCGACCCACCTCGAGGCCGGCCTCGGCCGGGATCGGTCGCTCGAGCGCCGGCCGGTCCGCCGCGACGTCCCAGACCAGGGCGCCGTTGGAGATGATCGCCAGCCCGTGGGGGCCCACGTGCTCGAACACCTCGCGGGCCCAGCGCAGCGGGCGCCCGGTCACGAAGACCACGGTGATGCCGGCCCGCTCCGCGGCGGCCAGCGCCTCCCGGGTGCGGGGCGTCACCGAGCCGTCGGAGTGCACGAGGGTGCCGTCGAGGTCGGTGGCGACCAGTCGGACGCCGCTCACCGGATCGGCACCGGACGCACCATCACCAGCTCGCCCGCCTCGGTCGTGCCGCGCAGCTGGGTGAACCCGCACCTGGTCAGCACCCGCATGCTGGCGCGGTTCTCCGGCTCCACGCCGGCCCGGATCCGCACGCCCTGGTCGTCGGTCAGGGCGAGCAGCGCCTGCAGCGCCTCGGTCGCCAGGCCGTGCCCGCGGGCCTCGGCCACCAGCCCGTAGCCGACCTCGGTCTCCGGCGCGGCGTCGCCCGGCGCTCCCTCGACCGTCTCGGGCGGTCCGAAGAACCCGATCGTCCCGCACACCAGCCCGTCGAAGGCGCGGACGACGAGCCGGGAGCCCCAGCCGCGCACCGACGGGGCCGAGGAGCCGTCGACGTCGTCCTCCCGGGGGAAGTCGGGGTGCCAGGACGGGTGCCGGCGGCCGGTGCGCATGTCGGCGGCCTGCTCGGGGGTGATCACGGGCAGCCGCAGACGCCGCGTGCCCACCACCTCGGGCAGCTCGAGTGCGGAAGCCGTCGTCATGACGACGCGCTCCGCACGCGACCCGCGGGGAACCAGCGCTCGAGCTCGACCGCCGACGAGGACGGTGCGGTGGTCGCGTCGGCCGCCGCGCGCACCTCCTCGATCGCCTGGCCCATCGCCACCCCGCGGCCGGCCCAGCGCAGCATCTCGGTGTCGTTGCGCCCGTCCCCGATCGCGAGCACGTCCTCGCGCGCGACCCCGAGGGCCTCGGCCACCACCTCCAGGCCGGACGCCTTCGAGACGCCCACCGGAGCGAGGTCGAGCCAGCCGGTCCAGCCGACGACGTACTCGGTGCCGTGCAGGCCCAGCTGATCGGCGAGGGCGAGGAAGTCCTCGGCGCTGGCCTCCGGGTCGCGGATCACCACGCGGCTGACCGGCTCGGCCAGCATCTCCTCCAGGTCGCCGGGCAGCATCTCCCCGGACAGCTCGCCCTCGGGGAAGGGCCGGTTGATCCGGTAGCCCACCCCCCGCTCCTCGACCGCCACCATCGCCTCGGGGTGCTCGGCGAGGACCGCGTGCACGGCCTCGCGGGCGTCGAAGGTGTCCTCGTGCACGACCTGCAGCGGCGGGTAGCGGAAGACGACCGCCCCGTTGGAGGCCACCACCCACAGCGGCTCCGCGTCGGGACGTGCGAGCGCCAGCCGGTCGACCATCCGGACCATGCCGTGCGGGGACCGGCCGCTGGCCAGCACCACGTGGGCGCCGGCGTCGCGGGCCGCCTGCACCGCCCGGTGCACCCGCTCCGTGACCGTCTCGTGGCTGGTGCCCACCCCCTCGACCCAACGCAGCAGCGTGCCGTCGATGTCGAGCGCGACGATCCGCGGGGCCCAGGTCTCAGGCACGAGCCACGGGCTCCAGGACCTCTCGCCCCTGCAGGTGCGGACGCAGCGCCTCGGGGACCCGGACCGAGCCGTCGGGCTGCTGGTGGGTCTCGAGGATCGCCACGATCGTGCGGGTCATCGCGCACAGCGTCCCGTTGAGGGTGGCGGCCGGCGTCGGGCCGCGCTCGCCGCGGACCCGGATGTCGAGGCGGCGGGACTGGAAGTCGGTGCAGTTCGAGGTCGAGGTCAGCTCGCGGTACCGGCCCTGGGTGGGGATCCACGCCTCGCAGTCGAACTTGCGCTGCGCCGAGAGGCCCAGGTCGCCCGCGGCCACGTCGATGACCCGGTAGGCGAGCTCGAGCTTGTCCAGGAAGGCCTTCTCCTGGTCGAGCAGCCGCTGGTGCTCGGCGTAGGACTCCTCGAGCGTGGTGTAGACGAACATCTCCACCTTGTCGAACCAGTGCACCCGGATGATGCCCTTGGTGTCCTTGCCGTGCGAGCCGGCCTCCTTGCGGTAGCAGGGGCTGAAGGCGGCGTAGCGCAGCGGCAGCTCGCCGGCCTCGAGGATCTCCTCGGAGTGGTAGGCCGCCATCGGCACCTCCGAGGTGCCGACCAGGTAGAGGTCCTCCCCCTCGATGCGGTAGACGTCGTCGGCGGCCTGGCCCAGGAAGCCGGTGCCGTCCATCGCGCGCGGACGCACCAGCGCCGGCGGGATCGCCGGGATGAAGCCGGCCTCGCGTGCCTGCTGCATCGCCAGGTTCACCAGCGCGAGCTCGAGGTCGGCGCCCACGCCGGTGAGGAAGTAGAACCGCGAGCCGGACACCTTGGCGCCGCGCTCGATGTCGATCGCGCCGAGCATCCGGCCCAGCTCGATGTGGTCGCGGGGCTCGAAGCCCTCCGCCGCGAAGTCCCGCGGCGTGCCGATGGTCTCGAGCACGACGTAGTCGTCCTCACCGCCCGCGGGGGCCTCCTCGGCGGCGAGGTTGGGGATCGCCATCAGGACGTCGCGCCACTCCTCCTCCGCCCGCGCCTGGGCGGCCTCGGCGTCCTTGACCCCGGCCGCCAGGAGCTTGGTACGGGCGAGCAGGTCGGCCTTCTCCTCGCCCTGGGCCCGGGAGATGTCCTTGCCGAGCTTCTTCTGCTCCGCGCGGCGCTGCTCGAAGTCGACGATCGCCGTGCGTCGCGCCTGGTCCGCGGCGAGCGCGCGGTCGACCACGTCGCCGGAGAGCCCGCGCCGGGCCTGGGCGGCACGGACGCGGTCGGGCTCGTCACGCAGGACGCGGGGGTCGATCATGGCGATCACGATATCGGCCGGGCGGCAGCCGCTCTCCCGCCACCGTGCGCCGCCTATCCTTCGGCGGGTGACCGCGGACCGGACCCGACCCGTACGGCTGCTCGCCTGGGCGCTCGCCTGCCTGGTGCCCGTCGCGGTGCTCGGGCTCCTGGTCAGCTACGACCTCGACCCGGTGCAGCACGTCGACACCGCGGTGGGGGCGCCGCTGGAGTCGTTCACCTACGACCACCGGTGGGTGCGCGACCTCGCGGTGTGGATCGGCCGCCTCTTCGGTACGACGGGTCTCGCGGTGCTCACCGTCGTCACCGCCGCCGCACTCCTGCTGCGCGGGCCCCGGCGTGCGGCGCTGTGGGCGGTGGCGGTGATGGTGACGATCGGCTTCGCCGGAGCCGGGGTGAAGCTGCTGGTCGCGCGCGACCGGCCGGTGTGGGAGCACCCGGTCGAGGTGTTGAAGACCTTCTCCTTCCCCTCCGGGCACGCCTCGGGCATCAGCGCCGCGGCGGGGGTGGCGATCGTGCTCGCCCTGATGCTGGTGCGTCGTCGCGGGCTGCGCCGCCTGATCGTCGGCCTCGCCCTGCTGGTGGCCCTGGTGGTGGGCGCCGACCGGCTGTTCCTCGGGGTGCACAACCTCTCCGACGTCGTGGCCGGCTGGTTCCTGGGCACCGCGGTGGTGCTGGTCTGGCTCGCGCTGCTCGACCCCGAGCCGCGCTCGATCGCCCGGCACGCCGGGCCGCTGCCCTCCGTGCCCGAGGCCGGCGACCGGGTGCTCGGCGTGGTGCTCAACCCGGTCAAGGTGGGCGACGCGGGGCAGTTCCGGTCCATGGTCGAGGCGATGGCGCGGGAGTCGGGATGGGCGGCGGTGCACTGGTGGGAGACGACTCCTGCCGACACCGGCCGGCAGATGGCGCACGAGGCAGCGGTCGCCGGGGCGTCCGTCGTGCTCGCCGTGGGCGGCGACGGCACGGTCCGGGCCGTCTGCGAGGAGCTGGCCGGGACCGGCGTCCCCGTCGGCATCGTGCCGGCGGGCACCGGCAACCTGCTGGCCCGCAACCTCGACATCCCGCTCTACCTGCGGGCCGCGGTCGACGTCGGGCTGCACGGCCAGGACCGCGCGATCGACATGGTCCACGTCTCCGGCGACGCGATGGAGGACGCGACCTTCCTGGTGATGGCCGGGATGGGCTTCGACGCCGCGATCATGGAGGGCGTCAACGAGGACATCAAGGCCAAGGTCGGCTGGCTGGCCTACGTCTGGTCGGCATGCAAGTCGCTGATGTTCCCCGCGATCCGGGTCGAGGTCTCCGTGGACGGGGAGGAGTTCACCCGCCACCGGGCGCGCACGATCGTGATCGGCAACGTCGGCAACCTCCAGGCGGGGATGCCGCTGATCCCCGACGCCGCGATCGACGACGGACAGCTCGACGTGGTGCTGCTCTATCCCCGCCGCTTCCTGTCCTGGCTGCCGCTGGCCGCGCGGGTGCTGACCAAGAACCGCCGCACCGACGAGCTGATCACCCGCATGCGCGGCCGCACCATCACCGTGCGCACCTCCACCGACGCTCCGCGCCAGCTCGACGGCGACCTGCTCTCCCCCGGCCGCGAGCTGCGCGCCGAGTGCGTCCACGGGCGCCTGCTGGTCCGGGTGCCGCGCTAGGCGGTCTCAGGGGCGGGCGTGCTCGAGCACGTCCTCCTCCTCGGGGGAGAGCGGCTGCTCGCAGGCCCAGCCGCTGATGCTCTTGGCATAGGTACGGGCGTCGCTGCGGCCGTGGATCGAGGTGAGCACCAGTCCGTCGCCGCCGTCGTCGAGGAGCGCCACCGACCACGACAGCTGGCCGCCCATGTCGCCGAAGGCGTCGTAGCGGACCACCGCGAGGTGCCGCAGGGTCCGCCCGATGTCCAGGCGCAGGCCCGCGACCTCCTGCCGCAGGCCGAGCACGTCGTCGGGCAGGTCGGCATCGGCGGCCGGCCGCGTCCGGGCGGTACGGCGGGCCGCGACGACGGCGATCCCCAGCGCGGCGAGCGCGAGGAGCAGGGCGAGGACGGCCACGACGGTCACGGGGACCGACTCTAGGAGTCACGGACCGGTCGGTGGGTCAGCCACGCGGGCGGCCCGTGGGAGCATGCAGCGGTGAGCGCCACACCCGTCCGGATCGCCTACCAGGGCGAGCCGGGGTCCAACTCCGACATGGTCTGCCGCCAGTACGACCCGGACGCCGCGCGGGTGCCGTGCGCGTCGTTCGAGGACGTCTTCGCGGCGGTCGAGGCGGGGGAGGCCGATCTGGCGATGATCCCGATCGACAACTCGATCGCGGGCCGAGTCGCCGACATCCACCACTTCCTGCCCACCTCGGGGCTGCACATCGTCGACGAGCGCTTCCTGCGGATCCAGTTCGCGCTGATGGCGGTCCCGGGCGCCACCCTCGACGGGATACGGACGGTGCACAGCCACGTGCACGCCCTGGGCCAGTGCCGCAAGGTGATCCGCGAGCACGGCCTGGTGCCCGTGGTCGCCGGTGACACCGCCGGGGCGGCCCGGGAGGTCGCCGAGGCCGGCGACCCGACCCAGGCGTCGATCTCACCGCCGTTGGCGGCCGAGATCTACGGGCTCGAGGTCCTCGCCCAGGACGTCGAGGACGAGGACCACAACACCACCCGGTTCGTGGTGCTCTCCCCCGAGCCGGTCGTACCCCCGCGCGGGCAGGGACCGGTGGTGACCAGCTTCGTGTTCAACGTGCGCAACCTGCCGGCCGCGCTCTACAAGGCGCTCGGCGGGTTCGCCACCAACGGGGTCAACATGACCAAGCTCGAGAGCTACATGGTCGACGGGCACTTCACCGCGACCCAGTTCCTCGCCGAGGTCGACGGCCATCCCGAGGACCCGGGGCTGGCCCGAGCGCTGGAGGAGCTGGCCTTCTTCACCACCGAGATCAAGCTGCTCGGCACCTACCCGGCCGACCCGTTCCGGACGGCCTGAGGGCGACCCCTCTAGGTTGGGGCGGTGGATCTCGCCGTGCTCGCCATCGCCTTCGGCGCCATCTTCGTCGTCGAGCTGCCCGACAAGACCTTCATCGCCGCCCTGGTGCTCTCGACGCGCTACCGGCCGTTCCCGGTGTGGATCGGGGTCGGGCTCGCCTTCTTGATCCAGACGCTGATCGCAGTGACCGTCGGGCAGGCCGTGACGTTCCTGCCCCACGAGATCGTCGAGGCGGTCGCCGCGGCGATCTTCGCGATCGGTGCGGTGCTGCTGGTGCGCGAGGCGCCCAAGGCCGACGCCGAGGAGGCCGAGACCGAGGAGGAGTACGCCGGCAAGGCGACCACCGCGCGCACCGGGTGGCAGGCGGTGCTCGCGTCGTTCCTGGTGCTGTTCGCCGCGGAGTGGGGCGACCTGTCGCAGCTGCTGACGATCAGCCTCGTCGGCCGCTTCCACGAGCCCGTGTCGGTGTTCGTGGGCGCGTGGGCGGCGCTGCTGGCGGTCTCCGGCCTCGCGGTGGTCGCGGGACGCGTGCTGTTGCGCTACATCAAGCTCTCGACGATCCACTACGTCGGCGCCGCGGTGTGTGCGGTGCTCGCCGTGGTCACGGTGGTCCAGCTCGTCCGGTGAGACGCACGACGGCCGGGTCGACCCGGATTGTCCGACAACGTAGCCTCCGGGCATGACCCAGACAGCGACCCGTCCGGTGACCGCTCCGGGTGTCAGCAGCGAGGTCGGCCGGCTGCGCACCGTGATGCTGCACCGCCCCGGACCCGAGCTGAAGCGACTGACGCCGCGCAACAACGACCGGCTGCTCTTCGACGGCATCCCCTGGGTCACCCGCGCCCAGGAGGAGCACGACGCCTTCGCCGACGCGCTGCGCGGGCGTGGCGTCGAGGTGCTCTACCTGACCGCGCTGCTGACCGAGACCCTCGCCAGCGAGCAGGCCCGTAGCGAGGCGATCGAGGCCGCGCTCACCTCGCTGCACCTGGGTGAGACGCTGCGCGGTCACCTGGCGGTCGAGCTCGCGGCATGGGCGCCCGAACGGCTGACGGAGGTGCTCACCGCCGGCCTGCGCAACGACGAGGTCCGCGGCGGCCAGGGCCTGGTCACCAGCCTGCTGGCCCACGACGACTTCCTCATCGACCCGCTGCCGAACCTGCTCTTCACCCGCGACTCCAGCGTCTGGATCCGCGACCGGGTCGCCGTCACCTCGCTCGCCATGCCGGCCCGGGAGCGCGAGACCCAGCTCACCGAGCTCATCTACGCCCACCACCCGCGCTTCGCCGGCACCGAGCGGATCCACGGCTGGCAGTTCGAGCACGTCGAGGGCGGCGACGTGCTGCTGCTGGCGCCCGGTGTGATCGCCGTCGGGGTCGGCGAGCGCACCACCCCGGCCGGGGCCGAGCGGCTCGCGCGGCAGGTCTTCGCCCAGGACCTGGCGCACACGGTGCTCGCCGTACCGATCGCGCAGGAGCGGGCCACCATGCACCTCGACACGGTCGCGACCATGGTCGACGTCGACAAGATCGTGATGTACCCCAACGTCGCCGACCACCTGCAGGCGCTCACCGTCACGGCGGGCGAGGCGGGTCTGCGCGTCGGGCCGCCCGAGCCGTTCCTGGAGGCGGCGGCGGCCGCGATGGGGATCGAGGAGCTGCACCGCATCGACACCGGCCTCGACCCGGTCACGGCCGAGCGCGAGCAGTGGGACGACGGCAACAACACGCTCGCGATCGCCCCGCGCGTGGCGGTGGCCTACGAGCGCAACGTCGAGACGAACTCGCGGCTCGAGGCGGCCGGCATCGAGGTGATCGCGATCGCCGGCTCCGAGCTCGGCTCGGGTCGTGGCGGCCCCCGGTGCATGTCCTGCCCGATCGCGCGCGACGAGACCTGAGGCCCGCTCGGACGGGCCCGGCGGACCCGGCGGACCCGGGGACGTGAAAACCCGGCCGATGCTGACGGGGGATGCAACACCGACCGGGCGAAGCCGAATCTAGTCGGCCGTTGAAGGAAAAACAACACGGGATCCGGCGCGTCGTGACGGAACCCCGCGGGGTCGTTTCCGGTACTGACCGGTCCGGTGCCGGTTCCGGTAGTGCCGACCGCTCAGGAGGCGACCGGGAGCAGCGCGGAGACCGTGGTGCGGGCCTCCTCCGACTCCACCCACCACTGCGACGCCAGCGACTCCACGATGAGCATGCCGCGCCCACCCAGGTCCGTGCGGCGCGCCTCGACCACGCGCGGGCTGGTGCTCGACCCGCCGTCGCTCACGCGGATGCAGAAGCCGTTCGGAGCCCACTCCCAGGCCACGGCCATCGTGCCGTCGTCCAGCGGGTTGGCGTGCCGGACGGAGTTGCCGACCAGCTCGGAGACCACCAGGCGGCAGTCGTCGGCGAAGGCGGCGCTGGGCGCCCAGCCCTGGAGCCACGCCTCCAGCTCTCGCCGCGCCACCCGGACGCTCTCGGGGGTGAAGGGCAAGGTGAGGTGTCTCGGCTCCCGGCCGGAGAACATCGCTGCACCATCCATGCCCCCTTTTCTTCCCGGTCCCGCGAGAACCGAAACCCGAAACCTCACCAAGCAGGACCTAGGTCACGCTGCGGACGGGCCCTGTGGCCCGGTGTCGACCTCAGGGCTCGACGGTGTCGAGGTAGGCCGCGACCCGCCCCGGACGGTCGGTGATCACCGCCTCGACGCCGTGCGCCAGGCAGCGCTCGACGTCCTCCTCGGTGTTCACCGTCCACACGTGCAGCCGCGTCCCGCCCTCCCGGATCCGGCGCACGAGCTCGGGGTGGCGGCGCAGCAGATCGATGCCGGGGCCGGCGATCCAGTCGGGGTCGGCCACCGGTCGCGCCCGCGCCCATTGCGTGGGGGCGTCCAGGAGCAGCACCAGCGGCACCGCCAGCGCCAGCCGGCGGACCCGGCGCAGCGCCACGGCGGAGAAGCTCATCACCCGCACCGGCGTCCCGGGGCCCGTCCAGCAGAACTCCTCCAGCAGCTCCACGAGGCGGCGCTCGACCAGACCGGCGTAGCGCGTCGGGTGCTTGGTCTCGATCGCCAGCTCGATCCGCCGGTCGTGGTCGGCGACCGTGCGCAGCAGGTCACGCATGGTCAGCACCCCGCCGAGCTGACGGTCGGGCAGGTCCGCCTCCTCGTCCAGGTCGGCCCAGGGGCGCTTCCAGGAGGAGAAGTCCAGCTCCTGGAGCTCGGCGAGGGTGGTGTTGGAGACCAGGTGGTCCAGGGCCGCCGTACGACGCAGGTCACGGTCGTGCAGGCAGACCAGGTGACCGTCGGAGGTGAGCCGTACGTCGCACTCCAGCGCCTCGGCCCCCTCCCCGAGCGCCGCGAGGTAGGCGCCCAGGGTGTGCTCGGCGTTGGTCTCGCTCGAGCCTCGGTGGGCCACGACCTGCGGCCGCTCCATGCTCCGATGGTGGCAGAGCCTCAGCGCTGGTTGCGCAGGAACCTGCCGAAGTGGGGGACGGTGAACGCCACCCGGCCGCGCTCGGCCGAGTAGACCAGGCCCTTCTTGATCAGGCCGTCCCGCGCGGGGCTGAGCGACTGCGGCTTGCGACCCAGGTGCGCGGCGACCTCGGCGGTCGGCACACCGGCCTCGCCGCGGCTCTCCAGGTCGGCCATCGCGAGCATGTACTCCCGCTCGGCCGGCGTCGCCCGGTCGTAGCGCGCACCGAAGAAGCCCACCGCGAGCTCGGCCTCGGCCTCCGGCGCGGCCTGCACGACGTCGGTCCAACCGATCGTCGAGGTGGCGGCGGCGTCCCAGGTGGCCTTGCCGTAGGCCTGCACGAAGTAGGGGTAGCCGTCGGTGAGCTCGTAGAGCTGCTCGAGCGCCTTGGGCTCGTACGTCGCCCCCTCCTGCTGGGCGGGGAACGTCCATGCCCGCTCCGCCATCGCGCGCGACAGCCGGTCCACGGACACGTGGCGGAAGAGGCGCTCGGAGTAGGACCGGGCGGCCGCCAGCGCGACCGGCAGGTGCGGCAGGCCGGCGCCCACCAGGACCAGCGGCGCGCCCTGCTGGCTGATCTCGTGACACGCCCCGCACAGCGCACCCAGCTCCTCGGTGCTGACGTCCTGCATCTCGTCGAGGAAGAGCCCGATGCCGACCCCGAGGTCGCGCGCCAGGGAGGCGACGTCGGTGCACAGCTCCACCAGGTCGAGCTCGAGGTCGCCGGAGTCCGCGCGCCCGACGGCCGCGGTCACCTCGACCGGAGGCGTCCACGGGCGGCCGCGCCGGTCCTGGTGCTCGGTGCGCAGCGCGAACGCCTTGAGCACGCCCAGCACCTCCTCGACACGCTCGGGGTCGCGGTGCCGGTGGCCGAGCTCGCGCACGGCCGCGTGCACCGCCTGGGCCAGCGGCAGGCGCACGGACCGGTCCGGGCGCGCCTCGAGCTTCCCGGTCCCCCACGCCCGTTGCACGGCCAGGCCGCGCAGGGCGTTGAGCAGCACGGTCTTGCCGACGCCGCGGAGCCCGGAGAGCACCATGCTGCGCTCGGGCCGGCCGGCAGCGACCCGCTCGAGCGTCACCGCGAACTGCTCGAGCTGGCGGTCGCGGCCGGCCAGCTCCGGCGGCCGCTGGCCCGCACCGGGGGCGTAGGGGTTGCGCACGGGATCCACGATCGGACGGTATCGGGCTGTCTAGCGCTGGTCCTAGATCCGCCTAGCGTGTCGTAGCGCCGGGATCGGAGCGGGCCGGTCGTCGTAGGTTGGCACCGTGCCGGAGCTGCCCGAGGTCGAGGCCCTCGCCCAGGACCTGTCCCAACGCCTCCGCGACCGCGCCATCGTCCGGGTCGACGTGGTCGCGTTCAGCTGCCTGAAGACGTTCGACCCCCCGATCACCGCGCTCTCCGGCGCGTTGATCGACGGCGTGACCCGGCACGGGAAGTTCCTCGACATCGAGGCCGCCGGCCTGCACCTGGTCCTGCACCTGGCGAAGGCCGGATGGGTGCGCTGGCGCGACGAGGCCCCGTCCGCGCCGGCCCGGCCGAGCAGCAAGTCGCCGCTGGCGGCACGGATCGTGCTCAGCCCCGCGCCCGACTCCGACGTCGACGCGGCCCTCGACGTCACCGAGGCCGGCACGCGCAAGAGCCTCGCGCTGTACGTCGTACGCCGTCCGACCGACGTCGAGGGCATCGCCCGGCTGGGCCCGGACCCGCTCGCCGATGACTTCGGACCCGAGGTGCTGGACCGGATCCTGGAGGACAACGGCCGCGCGCAGCTCAAGGGCGTGCTGCGCTACCAGTCGAACATCGCCGGCATCGGAAACGCCTACTCCGACGAGGTGCTGCACGCCGCGCGGATGTCGCCGTTCAAGCCGGCGAGCACCCTCACCGCGGCCGAGCGGGAGACCCTGTATGAGGCCATCCGCTCGGTCCTGGGCGACGCCGTCCGCCGCTCGACCGGCCTCGCCGCGGCCCAGCTCAAGGGCGAGAAGAAGACGCACCTCGCCGTGCACGGCCGCACCGGCCAGCCCTGCCCGGTCTGCGGCGACACCGTGCGCGAGGTCTCCTTCGCCGACTCCTCCCTGCAGTACTGCCCCACCTGCCAGACCGGGGGCAAGCCGCTCGCCGACCGCCGGATGAGCAAGCTGCTCAAGTAGGCGGTCGGTGGGAGAAGTCAGGACACGCGTCTCTGCCTACGCCGTCGCGCCCCGTGGACGGTCTCGCCCTCGTCGGACGGGTCGTGTAGCGGGGACCGTTCGGCACGCACGGCACCCTCCGGGACCGGTTCGGGGTGCCGCAGGTGCCGAATCGCGGCGTCACCAGGCGAGCACGGCGTCGCGCAGGGCGTCCGGGGCCGCCCCGGCGTCGAGCCGGAGGACGGGCTGGGGCAGCCCGGCGAGCCAGCCCTCGTGGGCGAGGCGGCTCCTGCCCTCGAACGCCGGATCGTCATAGCCGCGCGCCCACGTGAGGAAGACGGGGTCGGGCTCACGCCCGTCGTACCGCTGCCGCTCCCGTGCCTCGAGGCGGCGCAGTCGCTCGACCGGATCGAGGGTGAGGAACACGATCGCGTCGCAGACCGCCTCGACCTCGGCGCCCCATCCGAGCATCGATCCGGACAGCACCCAGGCGGGCCGGGCGACGAACAGCGCCCGCATGAGGGCCACCCGGTCGGGCTCCGACCGCTTCTCGGCGTACGGCGGATCGGTGGGAACCCAGAAGTAGTCGTCCGCGTCGGCGTGCGGGACCGACCAGTGATCGGCGATCGCGCGAGCGAGCGTGGTCGTGCCGGCGCCGCTGGCACCGACGACGTGGAGGCGACATGGCTTCACCGGTGCATCCTCGCAGCGACCTCAGCGCGGCAGTGCGAGCCGATCCCCCATCCAGGCGATCATCTCCTCCCGCGCCACGCGACCCTCCGGGACGGGCAGGAGCGGTACGACGTGGATCGCCCCGGGAAGCTCGTGGTAGCGCACGTCGGGCAGCGCGTCCCGCAGCAGGCGGGTGTCGGGCAGGGTGATGTCCCGGGTGCCGACCCAGAGGTCGACCGGCGGCAGGCCGGTCATGGCACCGAACAGCGGGCTGACCCGGGGGTCGCGGAGGTCCAGGCCGTCGGCCCAGGACGCCGCCACCCCGTGCAGGGCGGCCCGCGCGAGCCAGGGGTCGCGCTCCTCGACCGCCGGGATCTCGGGGTTGGCCATGGTGAGGTCGAGCCACGGCGCCATCAGGCTCAGGCCCCGGAGGCGGTCGCCGAGCAGGTGTCCGGACTGCTGCGCGGTGATCAGCGCGAGCCCGGCGCCGGCGGAGTCGCCGGCGAGCAGCACGTCGCGGCCCTCCTGACGCAGCTGCTCGAGCACCGCGGTGGTCAGTGCGAGCGCCTCGAGGGCGTGATGCTGGGGCGCCAGGCCGTAGATCGGCACCCGCACCTCGACCGGCAGCCGTCGCGCCACCTCCGCCACGAGCTGCCAGTGCTGGACGACGATCTCGCTGACGTACGCGCCGCCGTGCAGGTAGACCACCACCGGGGCGCCGGGGGGCGTGCCGGGTGCGGCCACGGTGTGCGCATCGCGCCCCGCGACCACCGCCGTGCGGACCTCGAGCCCCCGCAGGGCGCGCTCCGGTGGCACCGAGGACCTCTTCGGCCGCGCCAGCAGCGCCTCGTGGCCGCCCTCGCGGCCGAAGCGTCGCTTGCTGGTCGCGCGCAGGTACCACCCCACCACGCTCATCTGCCAGGACATCGCCACCTCCTCCTCCTCACGATCCTCCCAAGCCGTCTCCCGAGCCGTCCCAGAGCCCGTCTCCCGGGCCGCACGTCACCCGAAGGCGGCGGGCAGGGGCAGCGTCAGGGCGTGGGCGAGCCGGCGCAGGTACGCCGCGCGCGGCACCTCGACCACCCCGAGGCTGGCCAGGTGGTCGGTGCGCCACTGGGTGTCGAGCAGCCGCGTCTGGGCGTGCTCGTCACGCAGCAGGTCCACCAGCGCGACCAGCGCGACCTTGGAGGCGTCCCGGGCCCGGCTGAACATCGACTCCCCGGCGAACAGGCCCCCGACGGCGACGCCGTACAGGCCGCCGACCAGCTCGCCGTCGCGCCAGCTCTCGACCGAGTGGACCCAGCCCAGCCGGTGCAGCTCGAGGTAGGCGGAGCGGACGTCGGCGTCGATCCAGCCGTCGGGGCGCCGCCGGTCGGCGCAGCCGTCGATGACCGCCTCGAAGGCGGTGTCGACGCGGACCTCGTAGTGGCGGGCCGACTGCCGCAGCGACCGCGACACCCGCAGGCCGTCCAGCGGCAGCACGCCGCGCTGCAGGGGTGACCACCAGCCCAGCCGGCCCTCGACCGGCATCGGGAACAGCCCGAGCCGGTAGGCGTCGAGCACCGTCCCGGGCTCCAGGTCGGCACCGAAGCCGACCAGGTCGTGCCGGCCCTCCGGCGGCTTGAGGAGCCACTGGCTGGGCGGGGGGTCGACGGGCACCCGGCCATCCAAGCAAACGGCTCTTCGTAGGGTGGAGGGCATGAGCATTGCCAAGCGCATCACCGGCCGGCTCGCGCCCAAGGTCACCCAGGTGGCGCCCCAGGCGACGTCGTCGTTCGTCCACCAGGCCCTGCAGCGTGCGATCAAGGGGGCCGGTCCACTCCCCGGCGCGGTCGCAGCGGCGGAGGCACAGCGCGACGAGCAGCACGGCGACGTGGACAAGGCGATCCGTGAGGTCGTCGAGAACCACGTCCGGTATGCCGCGGCCGAGGGCTTCGCCACCAACCTCGGCGGCCTGGTGACGATGGCCCTCACCGTCCCGGCCAGCATCGCCGGCCTCGCGGTGGTGCAGTGCCGGATGGTCGCGGCCGTCGCCCACCTGCGCGGCTACGACCTCGACGACCCGCGCACGCGCACGGCGATCCTCACCTGCCTGCTCGGCGAGGACCGGCTGCTGGCGCTGCTCAAGGCCAAGCGCCTCCCCGGCACCCCGATGGCGATCGCCACCGCGCCGGTCCACGACCCCGAGCTGGGTGCGCTGGTGGCCAACGAGGTGGCCGCCGAGATGCTCACCCGCGTCGCCGGGCGGCGCCTCGCCACCACGGTCGGGCGCCGGATTCCCGTCGTCGGAGGGGTGGTCGGTGCCGGCACCGACGCCTACGCCACCTGGAAGATCGGCCGCTACGTCGAGCGGGAGCTCCTGCCGCGCAACCGCCGGTAGACCCCGAGGCCGGTGCGCGCCACCAGATTGACCTCTCCCGCGCGCACCAGCCGCTCCTTGGCGCGGTAGACCCGCGTGGAGTGGGCCGCGTCGAGCTGGCCCATCAGGTCGGCGATGTCGCCGTGCAGGTGGATCTCGACGTCGCGCAGCCGGGCGTTCTCCAGCACGCTGGCGGTCAGCGCCCGCAGGGCCGCCTCGACCACCTGGGCCGGGTCGGCGGCGTCGGGGTCGACGAAGGCGGGTGGGTCGGCGGCCGGCACCAGCTCCTCGAGGTCGCCGACCACGGCATAGCGCCGGTCGCGGAGCTCGGCGACCCAGGCCGTGGAGAGCTCGCGGGCCCAGGCGTGCACCGGGGCGGGCAGCGTCAGCCGTGCCGACGCACGGTGGGTGCCCAGGTTGCGGTGCACCAGCTCCTCGCGCACGAACTGGCGGTAGTGGTGGTTGGGCAGCACCGGGTCGAGCCGCTCGTTGAGGACGCGCAGCAGCGCCGACTCGGCGACGCCGAGGGAGGCGTTCGCCCGGTCACGCCCGTCGAGCAGCGCCGGATCGAGGCCGAAGGACGTCGCGAAGCGGGAGGCGAGGACGTCCGGCGGTGAGCCGGCGGGCGGCACGGTGAGCACGTGCACCTGCTCCGGCGCCAGGCCCCCCGCCCACCGGTCGAGGATGTCGGGGAGCTCCTGGACGCTCCAGAACCACTGCGCGATCTCGGTCGAGCGGGAGGGGTCCCGGACGGCGTCGAGGAAGTCGGTGAACGCGATGGTGCGGCGGTGCTTGAGGTTCTCCTGCCACTCCGCGGGGAGCTGGCGGGCGAGGTCGCGAGCGGAGAGGACCAGCTCGACGCGGGTCTCGCCGAGCGAGGCGAGCGCACGCGCCGCCTGCTGGCGGGTGGCCCGTCCGAGGATCTCGTGGCTGATGATCGCCGTTTCCGGCCAGTCCCGCACGGCCGAGGCGAGCCGGTCCCAGGCACCGCCGGCCTCCGCCTCCAGGCCGCCCCACGGCAGCTGCAGCAGGTCCAGCGCCCCGAGGAAGTGCGCGTCGAACCGGTCGCCGGGATACAGCACGCCCTCGGCCGCCAGCGCCTCGCGGTGGGCGAACAGCGCGTGCTGGAGGGCCGAGGTGCCGGTCTTCGGCGTACCGACGTGGAGCAGGACCCGCTGTGCCATCTAGGGGTGCGTCCTCTCGCCCGTGGTGCTGTGTGTCGCCTCCTGTGGCGCGCGGCCGGCCCGCCACGCGGCGCCGATCGCCTCGAGCGCGCGAGCCAGCGTGTCCGCCGGGTCGACCCGCGTGGGCAGGTCGGGCCCGCGCAGCCGGCCGAGCACCTGCGGATCGCCGTGGACAGGGTAGTTCCCCGCTCCGGCCGCCTCCGCGAGCGCCGCGGCCTGCTCGGCGGCCCGGCGCTGCGCCCACGCCCGGTGCCGCCCGGGCACGCCGAGGGGTACGACGGGTCCCGGGGCGGTCCGGTCGAGCGCCGTGGTGTCGAGGGCGCGGCCGGGAGGCAGGGCGTTCAGCCGGCGGCGCAGGTCCACGGCCGGTGCGTCGGCGGCGACGACGCTGCCGGGCGGGACCTCGAGTGCGGTCAGTGCGGCGTCGACGGTGCTCGTGAGGTCGCTGCCCACGACGACGTGCAGCCGCGGGGACCGGCGGCGCGACGGCAGCATCGCGAGGACCCGGCTCGCCACCGCCGCGGTCGCCAGCGGCGGGGGGACGGCGTCCCGGGCGTGCAGCACCTGCCAGGTCCGCTGCCAGCCACGCACCGAGCCCGCCGCGACCCGCCGTGCCCACACCTGCTCGAGACCGGCGTCCAGGGGGCAGCCCAGCACCAGGTGCGTCGCGCGGTAGGGACCGTGCACCCACCCGCGGGCGGTCAGCGCGTCGGCCACCGCGGAAGCCGCCCCCGGCGCGCCGTGCACGACGAAGCGGCGGCCGCGCCAGGGCGGGCGTGGGGCGGGCGCGGGGACGGGTGCGGCGGGCAGCAGGGCCGAGAGGACCGGGACGGCCACGCGGAGCAGCTCCGAGGCCGGCAGCGCGTCGGGCTCCACCGCCGGGGTGCCCCACGGAGCGCGCGCGGCGGCGGCCACGGGCGCGTCGACGGTGCCGCGCCCGGCGGCCGGGGTGGCCAGGACCAGGTCCGCGAGCCGCGCGAAGTCGGGGAGCACGGCCGCCGGTCCGCCCGGATCGCCCACGGCCAGCCGCCGCACCAGCTCCAGCTGGCCCGCGGTGGCCTGCCCCGTCGGGTCCGCGACGGCGGCCGGGTCGGCGGCCCTAAAGCTGCGCCAGGTCCGTGCCTCGCCGGCGCGCAGCGCCTCGACCCAGGAGGACGTGGTCACGAGCCGCGCAGCCGCCGGCCGAGCCGGCGCGGCACCGCGGCGAGCGCCGCCGTCACCGGCGGTACGTCGGGATCACCGCGGTCGAGCTCGATGAGCACCGCTGCCAGGGCGTCCAGCGCCGCATCGGCGACCGCGCCCGCCCGGGGACGGTCGGGGTCGCGCGCCTCCGGCTCGGTGTCGGGCCACCGCGTCCGCAGGTCCTCGGGGTCGCCCGCCACGTCGATGCCCGAGCCCTCCAACCAGTCCAGCCACTCGGTGGTGACCTCCTCGACGAACTCGCGGTAGGCCCGGGGCAGCGCCGGCCGGACCCCGGCCGGCCGGGAGCCGAAGACGTCCCGCACGACGAGCTCGCGCACGAAGGGGACGTAGGTGTCGCGCGAGACCCCCGCACGCCGCAGCCTCCGGTTCAGCCGGCGGACGACGGCGATCTGGGCGACGTCGAGGGAGGCGTTGCTGACCGCGGCCTCCGCCCAGGGCAGGGCGGGGTCCAGTCCGAGGACACCGAGGAACCGCTCCCACAGCGCGTCCGCCGGAGCGCCGGGCGGGGGGACGGTGACGACATGGATCCGGTCGGGGGTGAGGCCGGTGCCCCAGCGGGTGAGTACGTCGGGCAGGGACTGGACCCGCCAGAACCACATCTCCGGACTGGTCCGCGGGGCCTGCACGACCCGGCGCATGAACGTGGCGAACTTGGCGACGTTGCGGTGCTTGACCATCTCCTGCCACTCGGCGGGGAGCTGGCGACCCAGGTCGCGCGCGGTCAGCACGACGTGCAGCTCGGCGTCACCGAAGGAGGCGACCGCCCGGCGCACCTGCTCGGGCCGTGCCGCCGCGAGGATCTCGTGGGAGACGATCACGTCGCCCGGTTCGCGGCGCACCTGCTCCGCCAGCACGTCCCACTGGCCGCGTGCCCGCTCGAGCTCGCCGGACCAGGGCCGCTCGATCAGGTCGAGGGCCGCCTCGAAGTGGTCTCCGCTGCGCAGCTGCGGCAGCAGCATGCCGTGCTCGGCCAGCACGTCGCGACTGCGCGAGAGCCGGTCCTGGAGGTAGGTCGTGCCGCTCTTCGGCGCACCGATGTGCAGGAAGATGCGGCGTGCCATGGCTGGCATTGTGCCAGCGGACCGGGCCGGGTCCGACGGGGCTCAGCCGGCGAGGGCCGCGACGACCCGGGAGGGCGACGGGCGACCCAGCACGCCGGCCATCCAGGTCGACGTCGACACCAGCTGCTCGAGGTCGACGCCGGTGTGCACGCCCAGCCCGTGCAGCATCCAGACCAGGTCCTCGGTCGCCAGGTTGCCGGTGGCCGACTCCGCGTAGGGGCAGCCGCCGAGGCCGCCGGCGCTGGCGTCGAAGGTGCGCACACCGTGCCGCAGTGCGGCGTACGCGTTGGCGAGGGCCTGGCCGTAGGTGTCGTGGAAGTGCACGGCGAGCACGTCGTCGGCCAGTCCGGCGGCGTTGAAGCCGTCGAGCAGCTCGGTGACGTGGTGGGCGGTGCCGACGCCGATGGTGTCGCCGAGGCTGAGCTGGCTGGCGCCGAGCTCGAAGAGCCGCTTCCCGACCGACACCACCTGGTCGACCGGGACCTCGCCCTCCCACGGGTCGCCGAAGCACATGCTGACGTAGGCCCGGACATCGAGGCCGGCGTCGCGGGCGCGGCGCACGGTCGGCTCGAACATCGCGAACTGCTCCTCGAGGCTCCGGTTGAGGTTGCGCTGCGCGAAGGTCTCGGTGGCGCTGCCGAAGATCGCCACGTGGCGACAGCCGAGCTCCAGCGCCCGGTCGAGGCCGCGCTCGTTGGGGACCAGCACCGGCAGGTCGCGCCCCTCCGGGCCGAGGCGCTCGAGCAGCTCCGCGGCGTCGGCGAGCTGCGGCACCCAGCGGGGGTGCACGAAGCTGGTCGCCTCGACGACGGGCAGGCCGGCGGCCAGCAGCCGGCGCACGAACTCCGCCTTCGCCTCGGTCGGCACGGTCGCCGCCTCGTTCTGCAGGCCGTCGCGCGGACCGACCTCGTAGATCGTCACCGCCTCCGGCAGGCCTGATCCACGGGCGGGGTCGCGGTGGGTGGCGGGCAGACGCATGTCAGTCCTCCTCGGGTTCGACCACGAAGAGGACGGCACCCAGCGGCACCTGGTCGCCGACACCGGCGTGCACCGACGCCACGGTGCCGGCGTACGGCGCCTTGAGCGTGAGCTCCATCTTCATCGCCTCCATGGTTCCCAGGGCCGCGCCCTCGCTCACGGTGTCGCCCACGCCGACCTCGACGGCCAGTACGGTCCCGGGCATCGGCGCGACCACCTCCGCCTCGGTGACGGCAGCGGTGCCGGGGCCGGCCGGGTCGGGTCGCCCGAAGCGGAACGTCGAGCCGCGGTGCAGCACCTCGACCGCGGAATGGTCGACGCGGACGGCGGCGCGCAGCAGCCGGCCGTCGACCTCGAGGGTGAGCAGGTCGGCACCCCGGTCGACCAGCCGGACCGCGACGTCGCGGTCGGGCCCGGTGAGCCGCTTCCAGGTCACCGACCAGCGCGACGGCGTCCCGTCGGCGAGGAGCGTGACCGTCGCCGGGGCCGACGGACCGGACAGCCGCCACCCGTCGGCGGTGCCGAAGGGATGGCCCGGGCGCGCGCCGAGCTCGTGGTCGGCGACGGCCCAGGCCGCGAACACCTCGGCGTCCTCGCGGCCCTGGGGGCGGATCGTGTCGGGGTTGCGGTCGAGCCAGGCGGTGTCCAGGGTCGCGTCGCGGAACTCCTCGCTCGCGACCAGCGCCCGCAGGAACCCGAGGTTGGTGGTCAGTCCGAGCACGACGGTCTCGTCGAGCGCGGTCAGGAGCAGCCGACGCGCCGCCTCGCGGTCCGGGCCGGCGACGATCACCTTGCCGATCATCGGGTCGTAGGCACTGCTGACGCGCTGGCCGGAGGCGAGCGCCACGTCGTTGCGCGACCGCTCCGACCAGTGCACCCGCTCGGCCACGCCGGCCTGCGGCAGGAATCCCGCGAAGGCGTCCTCGGCGTAGACCCGCGCCTCGATCGCGTGCCCCTGGACGGTGACGTCCTGCTGGTCGAAGGGCAGCTCCTCGCCCATCGCCACCCGCAGCTGGAGCTCGACGAGGTCGATGGGCCGCCCCGCGACACGGACGACGGACTCGGTGACCGGGTGCTCCACCTGAAGGCGGGTGTTCATCTCCAGGAAGTAGATCTCCTCCGACTCCGGGTCGAAGAGGAACTCCACGGTGCCGGCGTTGGTGTACCCGACCTCCCGGGACAGTGCCACCGACGCCGACGTGACCAGCTCGCGCGTGGCGTCCGGGAGCGTGGGCGCCGGCGCCTCCTCGAGCACCTTCTGGTGGCGCCGTTGGGTCGAGCAGTCGCGCTCGAAGAGGTGCACGACGTGGCCGTGGGTGTCGGCGAGCACCTGCACCTCGATGTGCCGCCCTCGCGGCACGTAGCGCTCGACCAGCATGGTGTCGTCCCCGAAGGACGAGGCGGCCTCGCGTCGGGCCGCCGCCAGCGCCGCCTCGTACGCGCCGCGCTCCTCCACGACCCGCATGCCCTTGCCGCCGCCGCCGGCGGCGGCCTTGACCAGGACGGGGAAGGCCATCGCGTCCGGCTGCCCGGGGTCGTAGGACGGCACGACCGGTACGCCGGCGGCGACGGCGAGGTCGCGGGCCCGGTCCTTGCGGCCCATCTGCTCCATGACCGAGGCGCTGGGTCCGACGAGCACCAGCCCGGCCTCGGCGACGGCGTCGGCGAACGCGGCCCGCTCGGACAGGAAGCCGTAGCCGGGGTGCACCGCCTCGGCGCCGCTGTCCCGGGCCGCCTCCACGAGCGCAGCGATGTTGAGGTAGGACTCGGCGGCCGGCGTGGGGCCGAGGCGGACCGCGGTGTCGGCGGCCAGCACGTGCGGTGCCGTGCGGTCGGCGTCGGAGTAGACGGCCACCGTGCGGATGCCCATCGCGCGGGCCGTGCGGATCACCCGCAGCGCGATCTCGCCGCGGTTGGCGACCAGCAGCGTGCCGAACGGCTTGGTGACCGGTGCGTGCACCGCCCTACCTCCTGTCGATGAGTTCTATGGAGTTTCGGGTGAAGTTCACATTCTGAAGATGCCGTAGCTGGGGCTGGGCACGGGAGCCTGAGCCGCCACCGCGAGCCCCATGCCCAGCACCCGCCGGGTGTCGACCGGGTCGATGACACCGTCGTCCCAGAGCCGGGCGGTGGAGTAGTACGCCGAGCCCTGTTCCTCGTACTGCGCGCGGATCGGGTCCTTGAAGGACTCCTCGTCCTCGGCGCTCCACTCCTCGCCGCGTGCCTCGAGCCCGTCGCGGCGGACGGTCGCGAGCACGCTGGCGGCCTGCTCGCCGCCCATCACCGAGATCCGCGCGTTCGGCCACATCCACAGGAAGCGCGGGTCGTAGGCACGCCCGCACATCCCGTAGTTCCCGGCGCCGAAGGACCCACCGATGACGACGGTGAACTTCGGGACGACCGAGCAGGCGACCGCCGTGACCAGCTTGGCGCCGTCCCGGGCGATGCCGCCGTTCTCGTACTCGCGCCCCACCATGAAGCCGGAGATGTTCTGGAGGAACACCAGCGGGATGCCGCGCTGGTTGCAGAGCTCGATGAAGTGCGCGCCCTTGAGCGAGGACTCGCTGAACAGGATGCCGTTGTTGGCCACGATGCCGACCCGGTGGCCCCAGATCCGCGCGAACCCGCACACCAGCGTCTCGCCGTAGAGCCGCTTGAACTCCGAGAACCGGCTGCCGTCGACGATCCGGGCGATCACCTCGCGGACGTCGTACGGCGTGCGGGTGTCGGCCGGGACGACGTCGTAGAGCGTCTCCGGGTCGACCTGTGGCTCCTCGACGTCGGCGACCTCGGGCGTCCCCGCCCGGTCGAGCGCGGTCGGGGCCGGCAGCGTGTCGACGATCGAGCGCAGGATCGCCAGGGCGTGGGCGTCGTCGTCGGCGAGGTGGTCGACCACGCCGGACCGCCGCGCGTGCACCTCGCCGCCGCCGAGCTCCTCGGCGGTGACGACCTCGCCGGTGGCCGCCTTCACCAGCGGCGGACCACCGAGGAAGATCGTGCCCTGGTCGCGCACGATCACCGACTCGTCGGCCATCGCCGGCACGTAGGCGCCGCCGGCGGTGCAGGAGCCCATCACCGCGGCCAGCTGCGGGATCCGGTCGCGCGACATCTGCGCCTGGTTGAAGAAGATCCGGCCGAAGTGCTCCCGGTCGGGGAAGACCTCGTCCTGCATCGGCAGGAACGCACCGCCGGAGTCGACGAGGTAGAGGCACGGCAGCCGGTTCGCCGCGGCGATGGCCTGTGCCCGCAGGTGCTTCTTGACCGTGATCGGGTAGTAGGTGCCGCCCTTCACGGTCGCGTCGTTCGCCACGACCATGCAGGCGCGGCCCTGCACCCGGCCGATCCCGGCGACCACGCCGGCGCTCGGCACGGCGTACGGGTCCGCCGGGTCCGACCCGTACATGCCGTATGCGGCGAGCGCGCCGACCTCCAGGAAGGGACTGCCGGGATCGAGCAGCAGGTCCACCCGGTCGCGGACCAGCAGCTTGCCCCGGTCGGTGTGCTTGCGCCGTGCCCGCTCGGGGCCACCCTGACGCACCCGCTCCAGCCGCTCACGCAGCTCGGCGACCTGGTCCCGCAGCGTCACCGCCGACCTCCCTCGAAGTTAGCGATCGTTAACCACGAGCGAGATTAGCGCGGGCGCGCCGCCGCGTCGAGTTCAGCGCTCGGCGTCGGCCTTGATCCGCTGAAGGGTCTGCTGCATGCCCTCGCGCAGGGCACGGGTGAACTGCTCCTGGCCGCCCATCACCCGGTTGGTCAGCCGCACCGAGATGTCGGAGATGCCCTGCGGGGTCTCGCGGCGCTGCACCAGCCGGGTGCCGGTGCCGGCCGGCTCCAGCTGCAGGCTCCAGATCGTGAAGTTGTCGCTGACCCGCCAGGCGATCTCACGCTCGGGGGTGAACCGCACGACCTTGCTCCGGGTCGGCCACACCAGGAGCCCCTTGTGGTTGACGTTGAGGAAGCGCGAGCCCTCCCGCACCTCCGCGCCGCCACGCAGGAAGGACCGCCAGGTCTGCGGGCTCCACCGGCTCATGTTGCGCGGGTCGCGCACCAGCTCCCAGACCCGTGCGGGCGCGGCGTCGATCTCCACGCTCTCCTCGAGCTGGGGTACGTCGGTCAGCGGCATGGCAGCCTCCTGTCGAGTGGGGAGTTCCCGTCCGGTGGGTCGGGGGTTCCGGGCCGACGAGTGGGCGTTGCCGCCCGGCTCGTCGTACGCGCGTCCCTATTGAACGGACGTCAACTCCGCACTCAACAGGGGGCGGGGCGCGACCGCACGCGAATGTGGCGCAGATCGCTCAGGAGGAGGCGGGGCGGGCGGCCCACCAGGAGCGCAGTGCGTCCCGGGCGGCGTCGGGGTCCATCGGCCCGTTGTCCAGGCGCAGCTCGAGGAGGTAGCGGTAGGCCTCGCCGACCTCCCGCCCGGGCCCGATGCCGAGGGCCTCCATGATCTGGTTGCCGTCGAGGTCCGGCCGGATCGAGGCCAGCTCCTCCTCGGCGGAGAGGCGCTCGATGCGCGCCTCGAGGTCGTCGTAGGCCCGGCGGAGCCGGTCGGCCTTGCGCTTGTTGCGGGTCGTGCAGTCGGCACGCGTGAGGATGTGCAGCCGCATCAGCTGGTCGCCGGCATCGCGGACGTAGCGCCGCACGGCGGAGTCGGTCCACTCCCCCGAGCCGTAGCCGTGGAAGCGGAGGTGGAGCTCGACCAGGTGGGCGACCGCGTCGACCACGTCGCCGGAGAAGCGCAGCGCCTGCAGCCGCTTGCGGGTCAGCTTGGCGCCGACGACGTCGTGGTGGTGGAAGGTGACCGTGCCGTCGTCGAGGAACCGCCGGGTCCGCGGCTTGCCGGCATCGTGCAGCAGGGCCGCGAGCCGGGTGACCAGGTCGGGTCCGCCGCCGACGCGGTGCTCCTGCTCGATCGCCTGCTCGAGCACGGTCAGGGTGTGCTCGTAGACGTCCTTGTGGCGGTGGTGCTCGTCGCGCTCCAGCGCGAGGGCCGGCAGCTCGGGCAGCACGTGGTCGGCGAGCCCCGTCTCGACGAGCAGCGTCAGCCCGGCGCGGGGGTGCGGTGCGCAGATCAGCTTCACCAGCTCGTCACGGACCCGCTCGGCGGAGACGATCGTGATCCGCTCGGCCATCGCGGTCATCGCCGCGACCACCTCGGGCGCGACGGCGAAGTCGAGCTGCGCGGCGAACCGGGCGGCGCGCATCATCCGCAGCGGGTCGTCGGAGAAGGAGTCCTCGGGTCGTCCCGGGGTCCGCAGCACGCCGTGGGCGAGGTCGACCAGGCCTCCGAAGGGGTCCTCGAAGTCGCGCCCGGGCAGCGTGATCGCCATGGCGTTGACGGTGAAGTCGCGCCGGCCGAGGTCGCCGGCCAGGTTGTCGCCGTAGGCCACGCTCGGCTTGCGGCTGCCGGGGTCGTAGGCCTCGGAGCGGTACGTGGTGATCTCGACCTGCCAGTCGCCGTGCCGCGCGCCGATGGTGCCGAAGGCCCGTCCGATGTCCCAGGTGGCGTCGGCCCAGCCCTTGAGCAGCCGCTCGGTGACCTCCGGCCGCGCCGAGGTGGTCAGGTCGATGTCGTACAGCGGCCGGCCGAGCACCACGTCGCGGACCGGGCCGCCGACCAGCGCGAGCTGCTCGCCCGCCGCCGCGAACCGCTCCCCCAGCGGGACCAGCACCGGCGCGAGCTCGTCGAGCGCGCGCGCGACGCGGTCGGGCACGTCGGCGATCAGCAGCGGCGACTCGGACACGACCGAGCAATCTATCGTCTTCGCCCGGCCCTCCTCGCCACGCCGTACCACCGATGCGGCGGCCGACGCCCCGGCCCCGATCGGGACAACCCCTAGCCTGTACGCCGTGAGGCGCGACCGAGGGATCCCGCGGCCGATCCCGTGGACCGTCCGCGTCCTCACCTGGGTGGCCCTCGGCCTGGTCGCACCGCTGCTGGTCCCCGGCGCCCAGCCGGCCGCCACGGCCGCCGCCGGCTCCCCGGGTCCGGCGGACCCGCTCCGGGTGCAGATCGACCAGGTCGCCCCGGCGGCCATCCCCCGGCACGGGCGGATCCTGGTCACCGGCGTGGTCACCAACCCCGGGCAGGAAACCTGGGTCGACGTCCGCGCCTACCCGCTGACCTCGATGCACCCGATCACCGACGCGGCGGGCCTCGACGACGCCGTGGAGACGCCGGCGAACACCGACCTCGGCATCCGGCTGCTGGCGTCCGGGGAGAAGCTGGGCGACCTGGCCCCGGGTGCCAGCGTGCGCTTCCGGCTCCGCATCCCCCGCGCGCAGCTCCGCATCGACGACACCCCCGGCGTCTACTGGCTCGGCGTGCAGGTCCTGGGCTCGGACCCGGCCGGGCGCGACAAGCTGGCCGACGGCCGGGCCCGGACGCTCCTCCCCCTGGTCGGGCGGCGCGTGCGGCCGGTCCCGGTCTCGCTCGTCGTACCGGTGCGCGCCCGCGTGCCGCGGGCCGGCGACGGCAGCATCCTCGACGCCGGGCGGCTGGCCTCCCGGCTCGGCACGCAGGGGCGCCTGGGCCGGGTGCTCGACTGGGCGCAGCAGGCCCCCGAGGGCACGCTGACCTGGCTGGTGGACCCGGCGGTCGTGCAGGGTGCCGCCGACGTCGCCGCCGGCGACCCGGACCTGGGGGTGCACAAGGCCGGCGCCAGCCCCTCACCCAGCCCGACGGCCAGCCCGACGGCCAGCCCGTCCGCCAGCCCGTCCGCCAGCCCGTCCGCCGGCCCGACCGACGCCTCCTCGCCGTCGGCCGGTGGCGACGCACGCGTCTCCGGTGCGGCCCCGGCCCCGGAGCTGACCGACCAGGGCGAGCGCGACGCCCGCGCCTGGCTCGACGGCTTCGTCGCCTCCGCCCGGCGCCAGCACCTGCTCGCGCTGCCCTACAGCGACCCCGACGTCTCGGCGATCGCCGGCTCCGACCCGTCGCTGCTCGCCGCGGGGAGCACCCTGGCCCGCGACGTCCTGCGCGAGCAGCAGCTGAGCGCCACCGACGCGGTCGCGCCGCCCGACGGCTACCTCGATCCCGGTGCCGTGCCGGCGTTGCCCCGGCCGGCCGTCGTGCTGCTGACCGACCACGGGCAGGCGGCGACCGACACCGACGCCGGGACCGCGACCGCCGCCGGAGCCCCGGGACTCCTGGACGGCACGGCGCACACCGTCGACGGCCGCACCCTGGTGATCGCCGCGGCCGGCGCCACCCGCTCGCCGGCGGGCTCCCCCGACACCGCACTGCAGCTGCGGCAGCGGGTGCTCGCCGACGCCGCCGTCCGTGCCCTCGACGGCACCCGGCGACCGCTGGTGGTGGAGCTGCCGCGTCGCTTCGACCCGGGGACCACGACGGGGTCGGACTTCTTCGGGGCGCTGGGCGGCCTCGGGTGGGTGCGGCTCGATGGACTGCCCACCGGCTCGGCGGACGGCCCCGCGCCGACGCTCCCGTGGCCACCGCAGGCCCGCAAGGCGCAGGTGCCGGCCCTGAACATCGCCACCGCCCGGGCGGTGCAGAGTGCGGGCACCGCCCTCGCCCAGCTCCTCGACGACGGCTCCGCCCGGGTCGCCCGCCTGGTCACCGGGTCGGCACTCTCGGTCGTCTCCTACCAGGCCCGCAGCGGTCCGCGTGCCGCCCGCGCCTCCGTCCAGCCGCTGCTGGCCCGGGTACGCCAGCTGCTGGACCAGATCTCCGTGCTCGGCACCGACTTCGTCACGCTCTCCGGTGACGCCGGCTACCTCACCGTCGCGGTCGTCAACGGCCTCGACCAGCCGGTGACCGTGGGCCTGCAGGCGCTGCCCGGCACGCCCGGGGTCCGCATCGACCTGCCCGAGCCGGCCCGGCTCGCGGCCGGCCAGCGCTCGACCCCGCGCCTCCAGGCCCATGCGACGGTGCCGGGCGTGCACGTGGTCCGGCTGGCCCCGGTCACCAGCGAGGGCCTCCGGGTCGGTGCCCCGCTGGTGTTCAACCTGCGGACCAGCCAGGTCGGCCGGCTCTTCTGGGGGGTGCTGGCGCTGCTCGCCGTCGCCCTGGTCGTGCTCGTCGGTCGTAGGATCCGCCAGCGGCTGCGTGAGGGCCGCCGCGGGGCGGGGGTGGCGTGAGCACCGGTCGGCGCCGCGGGGGCGGCGGCTCGCTGCTCGGCTCGAGCGCGGTCATGGCCGGCGGCACGGTCGTGTCCCGGCTGAGCGGGTTCGTTCGCAACGCACTGCTGGTCGCCGCGCTCGGCAGCGGTCTCCACGCGGACCTGTTCAACGTGGCCAACACCGTGCCGAACATGCTCTACATCCTGCTGGCGGGCGGTGTCTTCAACGCCGTGCTGGTCCCCCAGCTGGTGCGCGCCATGCAGCGCGACGAGGACGGCGGCGCCGCCTACACCAACCGGATCATCACCCTCGCCGCGCTCTTCCTCGCCGGGGCGAGCGCGGTGCTGGTGATCGCGGCACCGCTGCTGATGCGGCTGTTCCTCGACGACTCGTTCTTCACCGCCTCGCTGGCCGCGCAGCGGGAGTCGGCGATCGCCTTCGCGCGCTACTGCCTGCCGCAGGTGTTCTTCTACGGCATGTTCGTCCTGGTCGGCCAGGTCCTCAACGCCCGGGGCAGCTTCGGGCCGATGATGTGGGCCCCGATCACCAACAACGTGGTCTCGGTCGCGGTGCTCGGCGCCTACCTCGCGGTGTTCGGGCCGGCCGTCGACGTCTGCCGCCACCCGGACGCCGCCGTCGCGGCGACCGACTCCGTGACGGGTCCGTTCGGCTCGCACCAGGAGCTGCTGCTCGGACTGGGGTCCACGCTCGGCATCGCGGTGCAGCTGCTGGTGCTGCTGCCGTTCCTGCGCGCGGCGGGGTTCCGCTTCCACCCGCGCTTCGACTTCCGCGGCACCGGCCTGGGCCACACCCTGCGGCTGGGCGTGTGGACGGTGCTGTACGTCGTGGTCAACCAGGTCGCCTACACCGTGGTGGTGCGGCTGGCCTCGAGCGGTCCGGCGAGCGCCGCCGGACCGGGCTGCGGCGCACACGACGCCACCGGCTACACCGTCTACTCGTTCGCATTCCTGCTGGTCATGGTGCCGCACTCGGTGATCACGGTCTCGCTGGCCACGGCGGCCCTGCCCCGGCTGGCCCGCCGTGCCGCCGACGGAGACCTGGCCGGTCTCGCCACCCAGGCGTCGTCGGTGCTGCGCACGACGTACGTCGCGATGGTGCCGATCCTGGCCGTCGTGCCGGTCGTCGCGCCCGACCTGGTCCGGCTCGTCTACGGCTACGGCGCGTCCTCCGGCAGCGCCCACCTCTACGCCCGGTCGGTCTCGCTCTTCGCGGTCGGCGTCTTCTTCTTCACCACCCACTACCTGGTGCTGCGCGGCTTCTACGCGCTGGAGGAGAACCGCCGCGTCTTCGCGATCCAGTGCGTGGTGGCGGCCACCAACATCGTCGCCGCGGTGCTGCTGGTGCGCGGGGCCAGCCCCGCCGAGGTCGCGCCGCGGCTGGTGATCGCCTACACGCTGTCCTACGCCGTGGGTGCGGCGGTCTCCCTCACCCGCCTGCGGCGGCGCCTCGGCGGCTTCGACGGACACCGGCTGCTGCGGTTCGTGGTGCGGCTCGGAGCCGCCACGGCGGTGGCCACGGCCCTGAGCTGGGTGGTCCTGCAGGGCCTCGAGGCGGTGCTGCCCGGTGCCGGGAAGGCGGTCGTGGTGCTGCGGCTGCTGGTCACCGGTGCGGTGCAGGTGGGCGTCGTCGGCGTCCTCGCCCAGCGGATGCGGGTGCGCGAGGTCCAGGACGTGGTGGCGCTGGTCCGCGGGCGGCTCGGTCGCGGCTGACGCCGGACGAGCAGTGCTGCCCCTCCGGGCGCTCCCGCCTCATCCGGCGCCGACCGGGTACGCCCCTACCATGGTGACCACAGTGCGAGGGGAGGACTCCGTGACGGAGGCGGCGATCGGGCCGGGCACGGTCCTCGGAGGCCGCTACCGTCTCGACACCCCGTTGCGGGGTGCCGACGAGCCCACGGCCACAGAGCCCCCCACCTTCTGGTGCGGCACCGACGCCGTCCTCAGCCGCCGGGTCGCCATCCACGCCGTGGCGGTCGGGGACCCGCGCGCCGACGCCCTGGTCGACGCCGCCCGCGCCTCGGCGACCGTCACCGATCCCCACCTGCTGCGGGTCCTCGACTGCGACCAGCGCGACGGCATCGCGTGGGTCGTCAACGAGTGGTCGGAGGGCACCACGCTGGCCGCCGCGCTGCGCGACGGCCCCCTGGCCCCCGAGCGCGCCGCGCGGCTGACCCGTGAGGTCGCCGAGGCCCTCGCCGCCGCGCACGCCGCCGGGATCGCCCACGGCCGGCTGACCCCCGAGGCGGTGCTGCTCACCGACGCGGGCTCGGTGCGGCTGATCGGCTTCGCGATCGCCGCCGTCCTCGACGGCGCCGCGAGCGACGCCCCCGGGCTCGACGCGCGGGGCTACGGGCGGCCCGACCCGATCCAGGCCGACGTGATCGACCTCGCCGCGCTGCTCTACGCCGGCCTCACCGGCCGCTGGCCCGGGATCGCCCCCAGCGCCCTCCCGGAGGCTCCCGGCGACGCGCGCGGGCCGCTGCGGCCCCGACAGGTGCGCGCCGGCGTCCCGCGGATGCTCGACACCCTGTGCGAGCGGGTGCTGCGCCGCGAGGCCCACGAGCACGTGCTGCCCATCGAGACCGCCCAGGAGGTGCTCGCCGCCCTCACCGACGAGGTCGGCGACCAGCTCACCGGCGTCCTCGAGGAGGTCGACGACACCGGGCTGGCTCCGCGCTCCGGCCGGCCGCGGCCGGGCTGGAACGGCGCTGCCGCCCCCCACCCGCCGGCACCCCCCACGGGTCTGTCTCCTGCCCCTCCCCCCAGCCGACCGATGGGCCCCGAGCCGACGGTCCGGGTGGAGCCGGCCGACCCCGACGCCACCCAGGCGACGGCCGCGCCGGTCCCCGCCGAGCGGGCGGCGCCACCCCTCCCGCCGTACCAGGACTCGGCGGAGCGGCCGCTGTTCGCGGAGTCCGACCGACGGCCGCCCGACGTCGCCCGGGGCTCCTCGGCGTGGCTGTACGGCGACGCCGCCACGGGCACCCTCGACCCCGTCCTCGACGGCGCCGGACCGCGCCGCCGAGCGGCCGGCGGGTGGACCTGGGGACGCGTCGCGGCGGTGGCCGCCGTGCTGGTCGTGCTCGCCGCCATGGTGACGGCCTTCGAGCTGGGTCGCGGCGACCGCCGGGTGGCTCGCGCCGCCGCCCCGGAGACGCCCTCGTCCTCGGCGCGCCCGAGTGCCCCGATCAAGCCTGTCGCGGTGTCCGACTTCGACCCCGACGGCAACCCGTCCTCGGAGAACCCCGACGAGGTGCCGCTGGCCACCGACGGCGACCCGTCCACCGGCTGGACCACGCTGACCTACACCCGGGCGGCCCTCGGCGGCCTCAAGCCCGGGGTGGGCCTGCTCGTCGACCTCGGAGCGGACCGCTCCGTGCGCGCCGTCGACCTGCGGCTCGGCGGCAGGCCGACCGACCTGACGCTCTACGCCGCCCCCGCCGGCGCGAGCGCGGCTCCCGAGCAGGTCCAGGGCCTGCGCAGCGTCGACAGGGTCAAGGGTGCCGGCGGCTCGGTGACGCTGCGCCCGCAGAACGCGCTGCGCACCCGGTACCTCGTCGTGTGGCTCACCTCGCTGCCCCCGGTCGGCGGCGGCTACCGCGGCGAGATCGACGAGCTGACCGTCCGCGGCTGAGCGGGCGGAGCCGGGGCACCACGGGAATCCCGGCCGCCTACGATCGGTTGTGCTGGACCCGTGCCGCTCGCGGCACGACGACCCACTCCACACCGCCACCACCCCGGAAGCAGGCAGCATGTCCGACAGCGCAGTCCGCAACGTGATCGTGATCGGCTCGGGACCCTCCGGCTACACGGCCGCGGTCTACGCCGCCCGCGCCAACCTCGAGCCGCTCGTCTTCGAGGGCGCCGTGACCGCTGGTGGGGCCCTGATGAACACCACCGAGGTGGAGAACTTCCCCGGCTTCCGCGACGGCATCCAGGGGCCGGCCCTGATGGACGAGATGCGGGCCCAGGCCGAGCGCTTCGGCGCCGAGCTGATCGCCGACGACGTCATCGAGGTCGACCTGACCGGTGAGATCAAGGAGGTGCGCACCGCCGACGGCACCTTCCGCGCGCGGGCGGTGATCCTGGCGCTCGGCTCGGCGTACCGCAAGCTCGGCATCCCCGACGAGGACCGCCTCTCCGGCCACGGGGTGAGCTGGTGCGCCACCTGCGACGGCTTCTTCTTCCGCGAGCAGCACATCGCCGTCATCGGCGGCGGTGACTCCGCGATCGAGGAGGCGACGTTCCTGTCCCGCTTCGGCTCCAAGGTGACGCTGGTGCACCGCCGCGACGAGCTGCGGGCGTCGAAGATCATGCAGGAGCGCGCGTTCAACGACCCCAAGATCGAGTTCGCCTGGAACAGCGAGATCGCCGAGATCCACGGCGAGGAGAAGCTCGCCGGGCTGACGCTGCGCGACACCGTCACCGGCGAGACCCGGGAGCTGGACGCCACCGGCCTCTTCATCGCGATCGGGCACGACCCGCGCTCGGAGCTGATCCGCGGCCAGGTCCGCCTCGACGAGGAGGGGTATGCGCTCGTCGACCACCCCTCGACCCGCACGAACCTGCCGGGCGTCTTCGCCTGCGGCGACCTGGTCGACCACGTCTACCGCCAGGCGATCACCGCGGCCGGGACCGGCTGCGCCGCCGCGCTCGACGCGGAGCGCTACCTCGCCGACCTCGACCAGGCCGTCGCGACGCACGACCCGGTGCAGGCCGCCGTTCCGACCACCGCCTGACGGCCCGCGCCTCCCGGGAAGAACCACACCCGGCGCGGCGTTGAGCACAGCACAGGCGTACGACGTCCATCCGGACCCCCGACCGATCACCGCCCAGGAGAAGGAGAAGCCATGGCAGACCTCAAGGCCGTCACCGACGACAGCTTCGAGAGCGAGGTGCTGAAGTCCGACAAGCCGGTGCTCGTCGACTTCTGGGCCGAGTGGTGCGGTCCGTGCCGCCAGGTCGCGCCGATCCTCGACGAGATCGCCGCGGAGCACGGGGACAAGATCACGTTCGTGAAGATGAACGTCGACGAGAACCCCGTCACGCCCTCGCAGTACCGCGTGACCGGCATCCCGGCGCTCAACGTGTACCAGAACGGCGAGGTCGTCCGGCAGATCGTCGGCGCCCGCCCCAAGTCGGCGCTGCTCAAGGAGCTCGCCGACTTCATCTGAGAGCCGCCTCACCACCGACGACGCGTCCGGGCCTCCGGGCGCGTCGTCGGTGCGTTCAGGGGCTGTCCCGCGGCGCGTGCGCCGCTGGCGCGCCCCGACGCACCGGGCGGGGCAGCAACCGCTCCAGCGCCGCCTCGAGCTCACCACGCCAGGTGAGCGCGCTGCGCAGGTCCATCCGCATCCGCGGGTGGCGCGCATGGGCGCGGTGGGTCGCGAAGCCGACCGCTCCGAGGAAGTCGGCGGGCAGGACGCAGCCACTGCTCGCGCCACCGGTCGGCGTGCTGCGGGTGTCGCCGAAGGCCTCCACGGCCCGGATGCCGCCGCGGTCGATCAGGTCCTTGGCCATCGACTGGACCAGCACCCTCCCCAGCCCGCCGGCGCGCAGGTCGGGAGCGACCCAGGCGGTGGCGAGGAGCACCGCATCGCCGCTGACCGGAGCGGTCGCGAAGCCGGCGGCCCCGGGCACGAACACCGGCGGCGCCCACAGGATGTGGCCGGCGTAGCGGTCGTCGACGGTCAGCACCCGACCGCAGGAGCCCCACTCCCGCAGGACGTGGGAGACCCAGGCGGCCTTCTCCTCGCGCTCGTGGCCCGCTGCCTCGGCCCGGCGTACCGGGTCCAGCTCCCAGAACAGGCAGTCGCGGCACGGCGCCTCGAGCAGGTCGAGGGCGTCCACGGTCAGGCGGATGACGCGACGTCCCATGCTCACCTCCTCCGCACCCGGCATACGGCGGCAGGCGACGCGCGTGGCACCGGGTTCGGTCGATGCTCCATCCTAGGAGCGTCCCCGCCACCGAGCAGAGGAGCGAGCATGCTCGATCTCACCTATCCGCCGATCATCGTGACCGCGAAGGTGGCCTTCCGAGCGCTCGGCCTGCGCTTCCAGCTCAGCGGGACCGAGAACATCCCCCGCCGGGGCGGCGCGCTGCTGGCGTTGAACCACATCTCCTACGTCGACTTCATCCTCGGCGGCTTCGCGGCCCAGCCCTCCAAGCGGCTGGTGCGGTTCATGGCCAAGCGCGAGACCTTCGACCACCCGGTGTCCGGGCCGATCATGCGCTCGCTGCACCACATCTCGGTCGACCGCGAGGACGGCGTGCACTCCATGCACGAGGCGGTGGACTACCTGCGGCGTGGCGAGGTGGTGGGCATCTTCCCCGAGGCGACGATCTCACGGTCGTTCGAGATCAAGGACCTCAAGAGCGGCGCGGTCCGGATCGCCGCCGACGCCGGGGTGCCGCTGGTGCCGGTGGTGCTGTGGGGGACCCAGCGGCTGTTCACCAAGGACCACCCGCGCGACCTGGGCCGCGGGAAGACCATCGCCATCCGGGTCGGCGAACCGCTCCACCCCGACGGCACCGACCCCGCCGGCGACACCGCCGCCCTGCACGCCCGGATGACGGCCCTGCTCGACGAGGCGATCGCGGCCTACCCGGATGAGGAGCAGCCCCCGGGTTCGTGGTGGCTCCCCGCGCGCTTCGGCGGCTCGGCACCCACGCCGGAGGAGGCGGTGCGGCTCGACCGCGGAGAGAAGCTACGCCGGGCCGCGCGGCGTCGCGAGCGCTCCTGAGCGCTGCGGGCCCCACGACAAGGACTCGAGCGTGTCTCGCTTTGTCGACAAAGCGATAAGTGGCTAGATCGGCCTGTCGCTACGGTTGCGCGGGTCGATCACGCTCACGATCCGCTCCAGGTCGCCCAGGCTGGCGAACTCGACCGCGATCTTGCCCTTGGACTTGCCCATCGTGACCCGCACCCGGGTGTCGAGCCGGTCGGAAAGCCGGTCGCCGAGCTCGGCCAGGCCCGGGGCGGTGGGGCGCCGTGTGCGCGCGCTCCGCCCGCTCGGCTCGGTCCCCGTCTCGCCGAGCGCCACCATCTCCTCGAGGCTGCGCACCGAGATCCCCTCGGCGGCGACCCGGTCGGCGAGGCGATCCTGCGCCGCCGCGTCGCTGACGCCCAGGAGCGCTCGCGCATGACCGGCGCTGAGCACCCCCGCGGCCACCCGACGCTGCACCGCGGGCGAGAGCCGCAGCAGCCGCAGCGTGTTGCTGATCTGCGGGCGGCTGCGGCCGATCCGGCCGGCCAGCTCCTCGTGGGTGCAGCCGAAGTCGTCGAGCAGCTGCTGGTAGGCGGCAGCCTCCTCGAGCGGGTTCAGCTGCGAGCGGTGCAAGTTCTCCAGCAGCGCATCGCGCAGCATCGCGTCGTCATCGGTCTCCCGCACGATGGCGGGGATCGTCGTCAGCCCGGCCTCGCGGGTCGCGCGCCAGCGGCGCTCGCCCATGATCAGCTCATAGCGGTCCTCGTCCGTACGGCGCACGACCACCGGTTGCAGCAGCCCGATCTCCTGGACGGAGTGGACCAGCTCCGCCATCGCGTCGGGGTCGAAGACCTGCCGCGGCTGCCGCGCGTTGGGGCTGATCCGATCGATCGGGATCTCGGCGAACCACGCGCCGGCGACCGGGTTCACCCCCGACGTGCCGGCCGCGCCCCCGCCCGCCTCGGGGACGGTGTCGGAGGACAGTCCAGGGGACGGCGCGGGGACGTTCGCCGGACCCTCACCGGTGGCGGTCGCGGAGCCGGTGCTCGGAGCGGTCGGGATCAGCGAGCCCAGGCCCCTGCCCAGTCCTCGTCGTGGCGTCTGGCTCATGCCTCTCCTTGTGTCCGGGCCCGGTGCGCGAGCTCGCGAGCAGCCTCCAGATAGCTGAGCGCACCCGGAGAGCCCGGATCGTAGGTCATCACCGACTGGCCGTAGCTGGGCGCCTCCGAGACGCGCACGGACCGGGGGATCGAGGTCTTGAGCACCTGGTCGGCGAAGTGCTCGCGGACCTCCTCGGCTACGCCGGCGGCCAGGCGTGTCCGGGCGTCGTACATGGTGATCAGGATCGTGGAGACGTCCAGGCCGGGGTTGAGGTTGGTCCGGACCAGCTCGACGGTCTCCAGGAGCTGGCCGAGGCCCTCCAGCGCGTAGTACTCCGCCTGGATGGGGATCAGCATCTCCTCACCCGCCACCAGCGCATTGAGGGTAAGCAGCCCCAGCGACGGCGGGCAGTCGATCAGCACGTAGTCGAAGCGGTCCTCGTCCGTGCCATGGATCCACGGGTGGCCCGCGAGAGCCTTGCGCAACCGCGCCTCCCGGGACATCACGTTCACGAGCTCGATCTCGGCTCCGGCGAGGTCGATGGTCGCGGGCACGATCCAGAGTCCCGCGAGGTCCGCGTGGGGCTGGACGGCGTCCGCCAACGGGGTGCCGTCGACGAGCACGTCGTAGGAGGAGACGACACCGCGCCGGTGATCGACCGACAGGGCGGTCGAGGCATTGCCCTGGGGGTCGAGGTCGATCACGAGCACGCGCAGGCCCTGCTGGGCCAGCCCGGCGGCGAGGTTGACGGTCGAGGTGGTCTTGCCGACCCCGCCTTTCTGGTTGGCGACGACGAAGACCCGGGTGTCGGCGGGGCGGGGGAGCGGGTCGCTGAACTGGAGCCGCGCTCGCGCGCGCAGCTGCTCGGCGACCGCCCGTGCCAACGGCGTGCTGTCCTCGTCGCTCGGCACGACCGGCAGCGGACCGGCGTCGGTCTGACCGGGAGGCGGGACGGCTCCTCGGAGGGGGCGAGCCAGGACCGACGGCGCGGGCGTCTCTACGGGTGTTTCACGTGAAACCTCCGACGTCCCAGAGCCCTCGGTTTCACGTGGAACATCCCCATGAGGAAGGTCCGCGGCCGGCTCGTCAGCGACGTCGCGTCGCGAGCCGTCCTGTGGATAACTCACCGGCTCCTGTGGACGCTCGCGCTCACGGGGCCATCCCAGGCCGGTGGAAAACTCCTCGACGCCCGCAGCGACCTCGACGCTCCTGGCGCGCGGCCAGCCCAGACCCGTTCTCATCCTCGCGCTCCTCCTCGACGTCCACGGGAGTGTCCGCCGTGCTTGTCCGGCGCGTGTGCCCCCTTGATGACGCGCAGCACCGTCACCGGAGGGTCCACCACACCCTGGCCCACTTCCTGCACCGACCACTCGGTCGCACCGTACCGGCGCAGCGCCGTCGCAGCAGCATCGACCTCGGCGCCGACACTGGCGCCCTTCATCGGCAGGAAGGTTCCGCCCTGCCGGACGAGCGGCAGCGACCACGCGGCCAGCCGCTCGAGCGGGGCGACCGCGCGGGAGGTGACGACATCGAATCGGCGCCCCTCCCGCGTGCGGGACGGATGCAGCTCCTCCGCGCGGGCGCGGACGACCTCGACGGAATCGAGGTCGAGCGCGGTCACGGTCTCCTCCAGGAAGCGCACCCGGCGCAACAGCGGCTCGATCAGCGTCACCGTCAGGTCGGGGCGCCGCACGGCCAGGACCAGGCCGGGCAGACCCGCACCGGCGCCGACATCGGCCACCGTCGCGCCGGGCGGGATCGCGTCGGCCACGACGGCGCAGTTCAACAGGTGGCGCTCCCAGAGCCGGGGTGTCTCCCGCGGGCCGACCAGGCCACGCACCGTCGCGGCGCCCGCCAGCAGATCGGCATACCGCTCCGCCATCGGGAGTCGGTCAGCGAAAACCCCCCGCGCCACGTCCGGCGCAGGGGGTGTTTCACGTGAAACCTCGACGGGCTCACTCACCGCGAGGCCACCGGGTCGAGTCGAACCACCGCGCGCTACTCCGCAGGCAGGACGACGACGTGACGACGGGGCTCGACCCCATCGGACTCCGAACGCAGGCCCGCCTCGGCGACGATGTCGTGGACGACCTTGCGCTCGAAGGGGGACATCGGCTCGAGCGACACCTCGATCCCTGTGGCGCGCACCCGCTCGACGATCTCGCGGGCCTGCTCCTCGAGCTCCGCACGCCGGCGGGCCCGGTGTCCCGAGACATCGAGCATCAGCCGCGACCGTTCGCCCGTCTCACGGTGCACCGCGAGCCGGGTCAGCTCCTGCAGCGCTTCGAGCACGTCGCCGTCGCGACCCACGAGCTGCGGCAGGTCCGCGCCGACGATGGACACGGTGGCGCGGTCACCCTCGACATCGAGGTCGATATCGCCATCGAGGTCCGCGATCTCGAGCAGCTCCTCGAGATAGTCGGCCGCGATGTCGCCCTCACGCTCCAGCCGCTCGGTGCGGGAGGGACGGCTCGCGCCGTCGGTCGTGCCCTCCTCGGCGTCCGCGTCGGACGGTGCAGATTCCTCTGCGGTGCCCGAGGCGCGCTCCTCGGCGGCGATCTCCTCGTCGGGAGAGTCGATCCCGGTGTCGGTCTCGGTCATGCCTGGTCCTTCTCGTCGTCCGCGGCGGGCGCGGGGTGAGTGGGTCGGGGGGCGCCGGTCGCACGGCGCTGCTGCCGGCTCTGACGCTTGGGCTGCTGCCGCTGGGCGGGCCGGTGCTGTCGGGGGCCGGACTGCTGGTCGCCGGCTGCCTCGGTGGTCAGCACCGACCCGGCGACCGTCTCCGTGGCGGCGTCGGCACCGCCGCGCCCGTTGCCGTGCTCGCGGCGCTTCTTCGCCTCGAACGCGGGCGTCCCGGGGGCCGGGTTGTTGCGGATGACGTAGAACTGCTGGCCCATCGTCCACAGGTTCGAGGTCGTCCAGTAGAAGAGCACGCCGATCGGGAACGCGATGCCGCCGATGCCGAAGACCAGGGGCAGCACGTAGAGCAGCATCTTCTGCTGCTGGGCGTACTGGCCGGTGAGCGCGTCAGCCGGCATGTTCTTGGCCATCAGCTGCCGCTGGGTGGTGAACGTGGTCGCCGTCATGGCGAGCACCAGGATCGCGGCGGCGATCTGCACGCTGATGTGGCCGCCGTTGTTGGTGAAGCTGTTCTTGAGCGCACCGTCGAAGAACGGTGCGTCGGCGAAGCTCACGGCGAGCTTGTTGGTCAGGATGCCGTGACCCTGGCTCTGCTTCGCGGCGTGGTCGATGAGCCGGAACAGCGCGAAGAAGATCGGCATCTGGATCAGCAGCGGCAGGCAGGACGCGAACGGGTTCGTGCCCGTCTCCTTGTACAGCGCCATCGTCTCGGCCGCCAGGCGCTCCCGGTCGTGGCCGTACTTCTTCTGCAGCTCCTTGACTTTGGGCTGCAGCAGCTGCATGTTGCGGGAGGACTTGATCTGCTTGACGAACAGCGGGATCAGCGCGGCCCGGATCACCAGGGTGAGGCCGATGATCGACAGACCCCAGGCCCAGCCCGAGTCGTTGCCGAACACCGCGCCGAAGACCTTGTGGAACCCGACGAGCACCACCGAGACCAGGTAGTACAGCGGCGTCATGATGAAGCTGCCGATAGCTCCGAGGAAACCCACGGGTGACTCCTTGTCGTGTCGGCGCCCCTGCGGCGCCGGATTGGTGGAGCGTCAGTGACCGCGACGGCGGCCCAGGACGGGTGCCGCGGCGGGTCCGCCGCCGGAAGCGTCGGGCACCGGGTCGTAGCCGCCGGCCGCCCACGGGTGGCACCGCCCCACGCGGCGCGCTGCCAGCCAGCTGCCGCGCACGCTGCCGTGCCGCGTCACCGCCTCCAGCGCGTACGCCGAGCAGCTCGGGTGGTAACGGCAGACCTGGCCGTAGAGCGGGCTGATCGCGAACCGGTAGGCACGCAGCAGACCGATCAGCACGTATCTCACATCGTGACCTTCGCGTCTGGCTCGTTCCGGGCGGTCTCCTGGTGCAAACGGCTCAGCCCGCGGTCGAGTTCCCGGCCGAGGTCGGTCCAGGTGGCCCCGTCGGCGGCGGGCAGGGCCCTCACCACCAGCAGCGAACCTGCCGCGAGCCGGTCGAGCCGCTCGCGGAGCAGGTGGCGTACCCGCCGCTTGACCCGGTTGCGGTGCACGGCGTTGCCCACCGCCCGCGAGACGACGAGGCCGACCTGTGCCGGAGCCTCGGGAGCCGCATCGTCGACGACGAGGTGCAGCACCAGCAGGCGTCCGCCCGCACGGCGACCGCGGCGGACGGCGTGCCCGAAGGCAGCGCTCTCGCGCAACCGGTGCGGGGCGGGCAGCACCGCCTGCGTCAGACCGCCAGCCGGCTGCGGCCCTTGGACCGCCGCGAGGACAGGATCGCGCGGCCGGCGCGGGTCCGCATGCGGAGCCGGAAGCCGTGCTTCTTGTGGCGGCGGCGGTTGTTGGGCTGGTAGGTGCGCTTGCTCACGGATCTCACTCCCGGATGCGGTGGTACAGGTCGGATGGCGAGCCCGCGGACAGGCAACGACGCGTCGCACGCACCGAGGGCATGCGAGGCGGTGGTCGAACGGCTCGACCGGCCTACGGTACGCGGGGGTTCGCGACAGGGTCAAACCGTACGCCCGTCCCCGGCCCGGTACTTAGCCGGGGGAGCGAACCGGACACGGTGACACGGTCGGCTCGGTCCGCCGGTGCGACACGCCGTGGACCCGCCGAAGCTGTGGACAACCGGTTGATCCACAGGCTGCGCCCTTGTTAGCGTCGCGTCCTGTCGTGAGACGTCGTTGCGATCCGCTCCCACGCTGCTCCCCCCGCGGGGAACGGGTGCACCGCAACGTGGGGTGAGCGTGGCGGCAGCCTCCCGATGGCGTTGCACAACCTGTGGACAACTATGTGGACGACCGGCTCCGACCGGCACGTCCGAGGGCGCCCCGTCGGGGCAGAGGGAGTGCGCAGAGCCGGTGGAGTCCTCACGCGAGCAGCTCGAGCAGCTCTGGCCGCACGTCACCGACCGGCTCGCGCCCAATCAGCGGGTCTGGCTCCAGCACAGCCGGCCCCTGATGCTCGCCGAGAACACCGCGGTGATCGCGGTGCCCAACGAGTTCACCCGTGGCCAGCTCGAGGGCCGGCTGCGCACCCGGCTCGAGGACGCGCTCTCGGAGATGGTCGGACACCCGGTCCGGATCGCGGTGAGCGTCGACCCCGACCTGGAGGTCGACGCGGGCGCCTTCCCGACCGCCCCGCCGGCCGGGTCCCCGGCAGCGACGGACGGCGACAGCCTCGGCGACGACGACGGGGCGCCGGGCGAGGTCGCGGCCCCCGAGCGGCCGACGCTGCGCGCTTCCGCGCCGGACGCCCCGCTGCCGCTGGGCGAGCCGCGCGATCTCGTCGACACCTCGACAACTCGACGAAACGACATGTCGACATTTCCGTCCGTCCCGCCGGCGGGTGCGGCCGGCAGCGCCGTGGCGTTCACCAGCGGGATCCCCGACAGTCCGCTCAACCCGCGCTACACCTTCGACACCTTCGTCATCGGATCGTCGAACCGCTTCGCGCACGCCGCGGCGGTCGCGGTGGCCGAGGCCCCCGGCAAGGCGTACAACCCGCTGCTGATCTACGGCGACTCCGGGCTCGGCAAGACCCACCTGCTGCACGCGATCGGCCACTACGTCCGCAGCCTCTACACCGGAGCCAAGATCCGCTACGTCTCCACCGAGGCCTTCACCAACGACGTCATCAACGCGATCAAGGACGACAAGCGCGACGCGCTGCAGCGGCGCTACCGCGACATCGACGTGCTGCTCATCGACGACATCCAGTTCCTGGAGAACAAGGCGGCGACCCAGGAGGAGTTCTTCCACACCTTCAACACGCTGCACAACGCCAACAAGCAGATCGTCATCACCTCCGACCGGCCGCCCAAGCGGCTCACCCAGCTCGAGGACCGGCTGCGCAACCGGTTCGAGTGGGGCCTGCTCACCGACGTCCAGCCGCCGGACCTCGAGACCCGGATCGCGATCCTGCGCAAGAAGGCGGCCGCCGACCGGCTCTCGGCCCCACCCGACGTGCTGGAGTTCATCGCCAGCCGGATCCAGACCAACATCCGCGAGCTCGAGGGAGCGTTGATCCGGGTCAGCGCCTTCGCCAACCTGAACAAGCAGGAGGTCGACCTCACCCTCGCCGAGATCGTCCTGAAGGACCTGATCCCCGAGGGCGGCGAGCCGGAGGTGACCGCCGGGCTGATCATCGCCCAGACAGCGTCCTACTTCGGCTACTCGATCGAGGACCTGTGCGGGCCCAGCCGCACGCGGGCCCTGGTCACCGCACGGCAGATCGCGATGTACCTGTGCCGCGAGCTCACCCAGCTCTCCTTGCCCAAGATCGGCCAGCAGTTCGGCGGACGCGACCACACGACGGTGATGAACGCCGAGCGACGCATCCGCAAGGACCTGGCCGAGCGACGCAACGTCTTCCACCAGGTCACCGAGCTCACGACGCGGGTCAAGCAGCAGGCCAAGCAGGCGTGAGGCGGACCCCGTCGGCTGTGGAGCGCGGCAACGAAGTGGGGGAGCGGCCTGGGGACGGCCTGTGGACGGGCCGCACCGCCACCGCACACCGCCGCCCGCGGACCACAGGACCGCACCGGCCGGCCGTCCTGGATCCACAGTCCGTCCACACCTGCATCTCCGCGCTGACCTGCGACGACGGCGGTTGTCCACACGATCCACCGCACCTACTCCTACGACGGGATCTATCCATGACCTCGGAGCACACAAGCCGAGACCCACGCCTGTCTGTGGAGATCCACCCCGGGCCGCCGTCCCCGGTCCCCGCCCGCCGTGACCGGACCCGCCACCGCGCCCCGTCCGGGCGTGGCAGGATGCAACCCCCGCACCGACGTGGTGACCTCCAAGGAGTGACAACGTGAAGTTCCGAGTCGAGCGCGACGCGCTCGCCGACGCGGTCGCATGGACCGCGCGCACCCTTCCCGTGCGGCCCAGCGCACCGGTGCTGTCCGGGCTGCTGATCGAGGCCGGCGCGAGTGCGGGCGACGACGGCGACGCCGCCGGCTCCGGCGACGGCCTGCGGCTCTCGACCTTCGACTACGAGACGAGCGCGTGCGCCACGCTGGCCGCCGAGGTGATCGACGAGGGGCGCGCCCTGGTGTCGGGCCGGCTGCTGGCCGACATCTGCCGCAGCCTGCCGGCCAAGCCGGTCGAGGTCACCCTCGACGGCGCCAAGGTCACCCTCACCTGCGGGTCGGCCCGCTTCAGCCTCCAGACGATGCCCGTCGAGGACTACCCGACGCTGCCCTCGATGCCCGAGGGACGCGGCACGGTGCGCAGCGACGTGTTCGCCCAGGCGGTCGCCCAGGCCGTGACCGCGGCCGGTCGCGACGACATGCTGCCGGTGCTGACCGGAGTCCGGGTCGAGCTGGACGGCTCGACGATCACGATGCTGGCCACCGACCGGTTCCGGCTCTCGCTGCGCGAGCTGGACTGGAGCCCGGCCGCCCCCGACGTGGAGGCCGCGGCGCTGGTGCCGGCGAAGGTGCTCGCCGACACCGCGAAGTCGCTGACCGGCGGCAGCGAGATCACCGTCGCGCTCTCCGCCCCCGGCTCGGGAGGCGGCGAGGGGATCATCGGCTTCGAGGGTTCCTACGGCGGCGGCGTCCGCCGCACCACGACCCGCCTGCTGGACGGGGAGTTCCCCAAGGTCCGCTCGCTGTTCCCCAGCGAGCACCTCACCGTCGCCCAGGTCTCCCGGGAGGCCCTCATCGACTCCGTCAAGCGCGTGGCGCTGGTCGCCGAGCGCAACAGCGCCGTCCAGCTGGCCTTCGCCGACGGGGTGCTGACCCTCGACGCGGGCAACGGCGAGGAGGCGATGGCGAGCGAGTCGCTCGAGGCCGAGGTCCGCGGTGACGACCTCACGACCGGCTTCAACCCGCAGTTCCTGCTCGACGGGCTGCAGGCCCTCGGCTCCCCGGTCGTCGAGCTCGCCTTCACCCAGGCCTCGAAGCCCGTCGTACTGTCGGGGGTGGAGTCGGGCGACGCCGAGCGGCCCGGGGATCAGGCGGTGGACTTCCGCTACCTGCTGATGCCGCGCCGGCTGCTCTCCTGACCACGGACCCAGCCACACCAGCGGAGGTAGCAGCGGATGCACATCGGACTCGTCGGGCTCGGGAAGATGGGCGGCAACATGCGCACCCGGCTGCGCAACGACGGCCACACGGTCGTCGGCTACGACCGCAATCCCGAGGTCACCGATGCCGACAGCCTGGCCGACATGGTCTCCCAGCTGCCCTCCGACGGCCCGCGCGTGGTCTGGGTGATGGTGCCCGCGGGCGACCCCACCCGCGACACGATCGCCGCCCTCGGTGAGCTGCTCGGCGACGGCGACCTCATCGTCGACGGCGGCAACTCCAAGTGGACCGACGACGCCCAGAACGCCGCGATGCTGGCCGAGAAGGGCGTCGGGTTCGTCGACTGCGGCGTCTCCGGCGGCGTGTGGGGCCTGCAGAACGGCTACGCGCTGATGTGTGGCGGCTCCGACGCCGACGTCGCCAAGGTGCAGCCGGCCTTCGACAGCCTCAAGCCGGACACCGGCGGCTTCGTGCACGCAGGCCGGCAGGCCGGCGCCGGGCACTTCGCCAAGATGGTCCACAACGGCATCGAGTACGCGATCATGCAGGCCTACGCCGAGGGCTTCGAGCTGCTGGAGAAGGCCGAGCTCGTGGAGAACGTCACCGACGTCTTCGACTCCTGGCGCGACGGCACCGTGATCCGCTCCTGGCTCCTCGACCTGCTGGTCGAGGCGCTCCAGGACGACGGGCACCTGTCCAAGCTCGCCGGCTACGCCGAGGACTCCGGCGAGGGACGCTGGACCGTCGAGGCCGCGATCGAGCACGCCGTGCCGATGAACGCCATCGCGGCCGCGCTGTTCGCCCGCTTCGCCTCCCGCCAGGACGACAGCCCGGCGATGAAGGCCATCGCGGCGATGCGCAACCAGTTCGGTGGCCACGCCGTCCGCACCGAGGCACCCGTCGGCGGCGAGGCGACCGGCGAGACCGGTGCCGCGGTGAGCAGCACGGCGGAGAAGGCCGGTGCCGGCCACAACGGCGACCGGACCCGCGGGGAGAGCTGACCCGACCGCGATGCACGTCGCGCACCTGACCCTCCGCGACTTCCGCTCCTGGCCCGAGCTGGAGCTGGAGCTGGGTCCGGGGACCACGGCGTTCGTGGGGCGCAACGGTCAGGGCAAGACCAACATCGTCGAGGCGATCGACTACCTCTCCCGGCTCAGCTCGCACCGGGTCGCGGCTGACGCGCCCCTGGTGCGCCGGGGCGCGGAGCGGGCCGTGGTGCGCGCCGCGGCGGTGCGGGAGGAGCGCAGGGCGGTGCTCGAGGTGGAGATCCGGCCCGGTTCGGCCAACCGGGCCCGCGTCAACTCCTCCCCGCTGCCGCGCACCCGGGACCTGCTCGGGATGCTGCGCAGCGTCGTGTTCGCCCCCGACGACCTGGCGCTGGTCAAGGGCGACCCCTCCGAACGCCGCCGGTTCCTCGACGACCTCCTGGTCCAGCTCTCCCCGCGGTACGCCGTGACGCGTGCCGACTACGACCGGGTGCTCAAGCAGCGCAACAGCCTGCTCAAGTCCGCCCACGTCGGTCGCGGGTCGACCGCGGGCGTGCTCGCGACCCTGGAGGTGTGGGACGAGCGGCTGGCCCAGCTCGGCAGTGACGTGATCGCCTCGCGTGCCCGCCTGGTCGCCGAGCTGGCGCCGCTGCTGGGGAAGGCCTACGAGGCGGTCGCCCGCGGTGCCCACCGCGACGACGCCAGCATGGAGTACCGGCCCTCGTTCCCCGCGGCCCAGGGCTCCGCGGGTCCGGACCTGGTCGCGGCGTTCCTGGCCGCCCTCGAGGAGCGCCGCAAGGACGAGCTCGACCGCGGGCTGACGCTCGTCGGCCCGCACCGCGACGAGCTGGCCTGTGCGCTGGGCGACCTCCCGGTCAAGGGCTACTCCAGCCACGGCGAGTCCTGGTCCTTCGCGCTGGCGCTGCGGCTGGCGTCCTTCGAGCTGCTGCGCTCACCGGTGGTCGGGGCGGCCGAGGACCCGGTGCTGGTCCTCGACGACGTCTTCGCCGAGCTCGACGCCGGCCGCCGCGACCAGCTCGCCGACCTGGTCGCCGGGGCCGAGCAGGTGCTGGTCACCGCAGCGGTCCCCGAGGACGTCCCGGCAGTGCTCACCGGCACCCGGTTCGCGGTCGCCGACGGCACGGTGCGCCGTGACTGAGCAGCAGGAGGGCCGGCAGGGCGGCCCCGGGCCGGACGCGCCCCTGCCCGAGAACCTGCCCGAGAACCTGCCCGAGCACCGGCCCGACGGGCTCGACCTGGCCCGCAGCATCGCCCGGGCGACCGCGGGCAGCACTCCGGCGTACCGGCCCCGCACCCGCAGCACCGGCCCGCGCGCGCGGCGGCGCTCCGGTGCCACCGAGCCGGGCCTCTCCGGGGCGCACCCCGACGCGCGGGACCCGCAGACGCTCGACTCCTCCATGGCCTCCTTCGTCCGCGACCACGGCTGGGGCACCGAGCTGCGGGTGCACGGGGTGTTCTCCCGCTGGGAGGCGATCGTCGGCGCCGACGTGGCGCGGCACGCGACCCCGGAGTCCTTCGCCGACGGCAGGCTGGCGGTGCGGGCCGAGTCCACCGCGTGGGCCACCCAGCTGCGCCTGCTCGCGGCCGACCTGGTGCGCCGGCTCAACGAGGTCCTCGGCGACGGGACGGTGGAGCGGATCGAGGTCCGGGGCCCGCAGGCACCGTCGTGGACCCGCGGCACCCTGCGCGTGCGGGGTCGCGGTCCCCGCGACACCTACGGCTGAGCCGCCGGACGCCCCAGCGGGCCCCGGAAGGCCCCGGACCCGGTAGGGGGACTAGGGCGCCCCCCTGGCCGGGCCTCTGCGGGCCGCTTCCGTGGCTCCTGTGCGCCGTTCTGCGGCCGACACCCCTCCACAGGACGGGCGCGCGACGTGATCGGAGGGCCTCAGACCGGTAGGATGGACGACGTCAGGTCGCCCCGACCGTCGCGCGTGCGACGGGGCGTGCGGCGACCGTTGTCTTGCCGAGCACGGCCTGAGCGAGAGGGACCTGCGTGTCCGAGCCAGTGGAAGACCCTGCGGTGGTGCCGACGACGGCGGACGGCGGGTACGACGCCTCCTCGATCCAGGTCCTCGAGGGGCTCGAGGCGGTCCGCAAGCGCCCGGGCATGTACATCGGCTCCACCGGTGAGCGCGGCCTGCACCACCTGATCTGGGAGATCGTCGACAACGCCGTCGACGAGTCGCTCGCCGGCTACTGCGACCGGATCGTCCTCACCCTGCTCGCCGACGGCGGCATCCGGGTCGAGGACAACGGTCGTGGCATCCCGACCGGCACCGCGCCGGGCCAGGAGCTGCCGGCGCTCACGCTGGCGCTGACCGTCCTGCACGCCGGCGGCAAGTTCGGCGGTGGGGGCTACAAGGTCTCCGGCGGCCTGCACGGCGTCGGCGTCTCGGTGGTCAACGCGCTCTCGAGCCGGGTGATCGCCGAGGTCCGCAACCGCGGGCGCCTGTGGCGCCAGACCTTCACCGTGGGCGTCCCCGACGGCCCGCTGGAGGACGTGCGCCCGATGGAGCCCGGGGAGCGCACCGGCACGACCATCACCTACTACGCCTCGCCGGACATCTTCGAGACCACGTCCTACAACCTGGAGACGATCACCACCCGGATCCGGGAGATGGCCTTCCTCAACAAGGGCCTCGAGATCGTCGTGCGCGACGAGCGGCCCGAGGCCGGCGAGATCGCCGAGGCGGTCTCCGACGACACCGTCCCCGCCTCGGTCGACCAGACCGGCTCCGATGCGATCCAGGCGACGCCGGAGGGCGGCCTCGAGCAGGTCTTCTGCTACGAGCGTGGGCTCGTCGACTACGTCGAGCACCTCAACCGGCGCAAGGACAAGGCGAACCCGAGCGTGATCTCGTTCGAGGCCGAGACCCCGGAGACCACCGAGAACCACATGAGTCTCGAGGTGGCCATGCAGTGGAACACCTCCTTCACCGAGTCGGTGCACACCTTCGCCAACACGATCAACACCCACGAGGGCGGCACCCACGAGGAGGGCTTCCGCGCCGCGCTCACCTCCCTGGTCAACAACTGGGGTGAGGAGTGGGGACTGATCAAGAAGCGTGAGGACCGGGTCTCCGGCGACGACATCCGCGAGGGCCTGACCGCGATCATCTCGATCAAGCTCGGCGAGCCGCAGTTCGAGGGCCAGACCAAGACCAAGCTGGGCAACACCGAGGCCAAGGGCTTCGTGCAGCGGGTGGTCAACGAGCAGCTCGGCGAGTGGCTGGAGAAGAACCCCGCCGAGGGCCGCGACATCATCCGGAAGGCCCAGGCCGCGGCGTCGGCACGGATCGCCGCGCGCAAGGCCCGCGACCTGGCCCGCTCCCGCAAGGGGTTCGGCTCGGGCGGCGGCCTGCCAGGCAAGCTCTCGGACTGCCAGTCGACGAACCCCGAGGAGTGCGAGGTCTTCATCGTCGAGGGCGACTCGGCCGGTGGCTCGGCCCGGCAGGGCCGCGACCCGCGGATCCAGGCGATCCTCCCGATCCGCGGCAAGATCCTCAACGTCGAGAAGGCGCGCATCGACAAGGTGCTCGGCAACACCGAGGTGCAGTCGATCATCTCCGCCCTCGGCACGGGCATCCACGAGGAGTTCGACCTCGCCAAGCTGCGCTACCACAAGGTGGTGCTGATGGCCGACGCCGACGTCGACGGCCACCACATCAACACCCTGCTGCTCACGCTGCTGTTCCGGTTCATGAAGCCGCTGATCGAAGGCGGCTACGTCTACATGGCGCAGCCGCCGCTGTACCGGCTGCGGTGGAACAAGCCCGCCGAGCACGAGTTCGTCTACTCCGACGCAGAGCGCGACGCCCTGATGCGGGCCGGTCTCGAGGCCGGCAAGAAGCTCCCCAAGGAGAACCCGGTCCAGCGCTACAAGGGTCTCGGCGAGATGAACGCCAAGGAGCTGTGGGAGACCACGATGGATCCCGACAACCGGCTGATGCTGCAGGTCACCCTCGACGACGCCGCGCACGCCGACGAGATCTTCTCGATCCTGATGGGCGAGGACGTCGAGCAGCGCCGCTCCTTCATCCAGCGCAACGCCAAGGACGTCCGCTTCCTCGACATCTAGCTCTCCTGCGAAGACCTGGACCAAGACCCGGACTCCGCGTAGGACCGACGAGAGAGACACATCGTGACCCAGACCCCGACGACCGGCGGCACTCCTCCCGAGGGCCCCGGCGGCCGCATCGAGCCCATCGAGCTGCAGACCTCGATGCAGCGCGCCTACATCGACTACGCGATGGCGGTGATCGTCGGCCGGGCGCTGCCCGACGTACGCGACGGCCTCAAGCCGGTGCACCGCCGGGTGCTCTATGCGATGTACGACGGCGGCTACCGGCCCGACCGGGGCTTCTCCAAGTGCAGCCGTGTCGTGGGCGACGTGATGGGTCAGTACCACCCGCACGGCGACTCCGCGATCTACGACACCCTGGTGCGACTGGCCCAGCCGTGGGTGATGCGGGCCCCGCTGATCCAGGGGCAGGGCAACTTCGGCTCTCCGGGAAACGACGCCGCCGCGGCGATGCGGTACACCGAGTGCCGGATGGCGCCGCTGGCCATGGAGATGGTCCGCGACATCGACGAGGACACCGTCGACTTCCAGCCCAACTACGACGGCCGGTCCAGCGAGCCCGTCGTGCTGCCCTCGCGGTTCCCGAACCTGCTGGTCAACGGCTCCGCCGGGATCGCGGTCGGGATGGCCACCAACATCCCGCCGCACAACCTGCGCGAGGTCGCGGAAGGCGCGCGCTGGGCCCTGGAGCACCCCGACGCCACGCGCGAGGAGCTGCTCGACGCGCTGCTCGAGCGGGTCAAGGGTCCCGACTTCCCCAACGGGGCGCTGATCGTGGGCACCCAGGGCATCGAGCAGGCCTACCGCACCGGTCGCGGCTCGATCACCCAGCGCGCGGTGATCGAGGTGGACGAGGACGCCCGCGGTCGCACCTGCCTGGTGATCACCGAGCTGCCCTACATGGTCAACCCCGACAACCTGGCCGAGAAGATCGCCGACCTGGCGCTCTCCAACAAGGTGCAGGGCATCTCCGACGTACGCGACGACACCTCCGACCGCACCGGGCAGCGGCTCGTCGTCGTCCTCAAGCGCGACGCCGTGGCCCGCGTCGTGCTCAACAACCTGCTCAAGCACACCGAGCTGCAGACCAACTTTTCGGCCAACATGCTGGCGCTGGTCGACGGCGTGCCGCGCACGCTCACCCTCGACCAGTTCATCTCCAACTGGGTCGCCCACCAGATCCAGGTGATCCGACGGCGCACGGAGTTCCGCCTCCGCCGCGCGGAGGAACGGGCCCACATCTGGCGCGGGCTGGTCAAGGCCCTCGACATGCTCGACGAGGTGATCGCGCTGATCCGGCGCAGCCCGGAGGTCGACGACGCGCGCCAGGGCCTCATCGAGCTGCTGGAGATCGACGAGATCCAGGCCAACGCGATCCTCGACATGCAGCTGCGGCGCCTCGCCGCCCTGGAGCGGCAGAAGATCGTCGACCAGCTCGCCGAGATCGAACGCGAGATCGCCGACCTCCAGGACATCCTGGCCAACGTCGCGCGGCAGCGGCAGATCGTCTCCGACGAGCTCGCCGAGATCGTCGAGCGGTACGGCGACGAGCGCCGGTCGCAGATCATCCCGGCCGACGGCGACCTCTCGATGGAGGACCTGATCCCCGATGAGGACCTGGTCGTCACGATCACCCGCGGCGGCTACGCCAAGCGGACGCTCGCCACGTCGTACCGGACCCAGAAGCGCGGCGGCAAGGGCGTGCGGGGAGCGGCGCTGAAGGGCGACGACGTCGTCGAGCACTTCATGGCCACCACCAACCACCACTGGCTGCTGTTCTTCACCACCGCCGGCCGGGTCTACCGGACCAAGGCCTACAACCTGCCCGAGGCCTCGCGCGACGCCAAGGGCGGCCACGTCGCGGGGCTGCTGTCGTTCCAGCCGGACGAGGAGATCGCCCAGGTGCTGGCGATCCGCGACTACGAGCAGGCGCCGTACCTGGTGCTCGCGACCCGCAAGGGTCTGGTCAAGAAGACCCGGCTGGGCGACTACAACTCCCCGCGCCAGGCCGGCGTCATCGCGATCAACTTCCGCGACGCCGGCTCCCCCGAGGAGGGCGGCGACGAGCTGATCGGCGCCGAGCTGGTCAACCCCGAGGACCACATCCTGCTGGTCTCCCGCAAGGGTCAGGCGATCCGGTTCGAGGCCTCCGACGACCAGCTGCGGCCGATGGGCCGCGCCACCAGCGGCGTACGCGGCATGGACTTCCGCGAGGGCGACTCGCTGCTGTCGATGTCGGTGATCCGTGCCGCCCAGGTCGCCGCCGAGGCGGAGGCCGACGAGGCGGCCGCGGGCGCGTCGGACGCAGAGGTGGCCGACGGGGACGAGGAGCCCTCGAGCCCGTACTTCGGGGTGCACCCGCAGTACGTCTTCACGATCACCGACGGCGGCTTCGCCAAGCGCACCCGGATCACCGACTACCGCATCCAGCGTCGCGGCGGCCTGGGCATCAAGGCGATGGCGCTGGCCAACGAGGACCGCGGCGTCCTGGTCGGGGCGTTCATCGTCGAGGACGGTGACGAGATCCTCTCGATCACCACCGGTGGCCAGGTGGTGCGCAGCCCGATCAACGCCGACTTCCGCCCGACCGGCCGCTCCACGATGGGGGTGCGGTTCGTGACCCCCAAGGGCCGCGACTCCGTGGCGGTGGTCGCACGTTCGGTCGAGCGGGCGGTGGAGGACGAGGTCGAGGAGGCGTTGGAGGAGTCCGGGGCTGAGGCGGCGGCCGAGGCCGAGCAGGACGTGACCGAGCGCGGAGGCGACGCCGAGGTCTCGGATGCCACAATCGGGGGCAACGACCCGGTCGAGGCCGACGACACCCAGGAGGACTGATGGCGACCAGCCGTCAGCACGGCACGCAGGACTACCGCACCGACCCCGCCAAGAGCCGCACCGGTACGCCGGCCGGCGCCGGTGACACTCCCGCGGGCACGGCGTCCGAGGCGACCGGCGACGGCGCCGCGGGGTCGCGGATCGGCCGCCGGGCGGCGGTGGACCGCAACCGCGATCGTCGTGAGGAGGCGGGTGACGACCGGCGCGACACCCGCACGGACGGCAGCGCCGTCCGCGTCGTACGCACCCGCCGGGCGCACCTGCGGATCGTGCACGTGGATCCGTGGTCGGTGATGAAGACCTCGTTCCTGCTCTCGATCGCGCTCGGCATCGTCGTGGTGGTCGCGGTGGCGATCATCTGGGGCGTGCTCGGCGCCGCGGGGGTGTGGGACTCCATCAACTCCGCGGTGGGGCAGGTGGCCGACTCTCCGAACGACCCGACGCCGTTCGACATCACCACCTACATCGGCACCTCGCGGGTGGTCGGCTTCGCCCTGATCGCCTCGGTCATCGACATCGTCCTGATCACCGCGATCGCCACCCTGGGCGCCTTCGTCTACAACCTCGCGGCCAGCCTGGTCGGCGGGGTGGGGATGACCTTCACCGAGGACCGCTGAGGGGCGCGTCGTACGCCAGTCCCCGTTTTGTTCGGGCCGACGGGCATCCGGTAGCCTCTCCCACGGTTCACGGGCCTATAGCTCAGACGGTTAGAGCGCTTCCCTGATAAGGAAGAGGTCACAGGTTCAAGTCCTGTTAGGCCCACCGCACGCCCCCCAGCCGCTCGCCAGGAGGATCGAAGATGAAGAAGCTGCTCCTCGTCGCCCTGGCGGCCGCAGGCGCCGTCGCCGCCCGCAAGAAGATGGACGCCGGCCGCAAGGAGCAGGCGCTGTGGCAGCAGGCGACCGACCCGGTCGCCCCCAAGGGCAACCACTCCGCCTGACCCGTCCCGCGACACGGGGGCCATGGCGCAATTGGTAGCGCACCTGCTTTGCAAGCAGGGGGTTGCGGGTTCGAGTCCCGCTGGCTCCACCATGTGAAACCGCAGGTCAGGCTGCGGATTCCTTCATCTCTCGCTTCGGCGTTCTGCTCACTCCGAGCCGCCGTGGGGGACTGATGGGGGAATGGGTCACGGGTGGATGACCTCTCAAACAGCTGACTCGGTCTGGCAGGGCGACAGCACCAAGGCTGCCTCAGCCCGCTCGGTGCTCGGCCCAGTGGTGACCGAGCCACTCGACCTGAGCGTCGTGCAGATCGGCGCGTAGCCCTTGATCGTGGAGGCGGGCGTATTGGGGATAACCCTCCAACGGATCAGCAACGTCCACCCGGAGGGTGTGCGGGTCGACGGCCAACCAGCCGTCGTCGAACAGACGGTGAACATCCCGACGGAGGAGCAGGCCGCCGTGCTCATGGTGGACGCCGAGTTGTGCGTAGCTGTACAGATGCCCGGCTTCCAACACACGGGAGGGAGCCTCGCCTGTGAAGGCGCAGCTCTCACCTTGGCTGGCGAGTAGGTGTTCCCTGAACTGTCGCTGACCTCGCCGCACCCGGACGATCTCGAGACTGTGGCCCTGCGGGAAGAAGAAGTCCGGCCTGCGATGGTCCACACGCTCGACGGCACGGTCAGCACCCTTGGCCGCGATGGCGCTCCGGAAGTCGTCCCAACGGAGCGGCCGCATGCTCAGTTGGCTTCGGGGCGACTCACATAGCGTGCGCAGATCAGCTCCTGGGAGCAGGTTGTCCAGCGCCGTCCAAGCCGCGTCGTGACGCGACCGGTACTCCGTGACTGTCGCCTTCCGGCTGCGCGGGACGTCGAACTCGGCGCCACACTTGTAGCACTTGTACAGAGGAGACTTCTTCTTCCGCGCCTTGATGCCTGCCATTCCGCACGACGGACAGTTGAAGAGGAGCTTCTCCTTGGTCTCAGTCGCGATTTCCTCCACGACCGACAGGCCCAGTAGGCGGTCCTTGTCCCAGAGGGCGATCCGGTCGCCCTCTCTGATGTTCGCATGGTTGGGCACGGTGCTGTCCCAGGTGTAGTAGACGTCGACCTGGTCGTCGTATCCAGCGTTCCCCCCGTGCTGCCGGTTGTCGCCGACTGTCATCAACAGCCAAGCACCCGGTTCCGTCCGGTGATCCACACGCTCAGCTTGTCATCCGATCGGGCGCGTGCGGCCCGGATTCCCCGCTTTCCGTCGATCCTCACCGGTAGCCTGACCGGGTTCCGAGGTGAGGAGAAGAGCCGCGTGGAGCTGACCACTCGCGAGCAGACAGCGCTCGGTCAGATCGAGATGCTGATCAGGCAGGGCAAGTCCGAGACCGAGGCAGCGGAGACGCTGAAAGTGTTGCTCGTCGGCGAGGCGGAGCTCGTCGATAAGGTCGTGCGGTTCCGGCATGAGGTCGCGGAACAGCGACGGACCATCGCGACGATCCACGCCCTGTTCGACCCCGAGGAGGAGGGTGAGCCCTGGTACGGGGGTCCCGGCGTGTATGACGTCTTCTGGCCGGATCTCCGCGCTGCACTGGAGGCGGATCCCTCGTGGGTCGATGCCGTATCGAGCCTCGACGAGGCCTCGACAGACATCGTTGGACTCTTGGCGGATCCGCACAGCCCGTCGATCCGGACCCGCGGCCTCGTGCTCGGCTTCGTCCAGTCCGGTAAGACCGCCAACTTCACGGCGACGATCGCCAAGGCGGCCGACGCCGGATACCGACTCTTCATCGTGCTGTCCGGTGTGCACAACTCGCTGCGCCGGCAGACCCAGCTGCGGATCGACGAACAACTCGTGGAGCGGCATCCGACCCGATGGGTGCCTCTGACCGACGAGCAGCGGGACTTCGGCAAGCCCGTCAAGGCGCTGCCTCTCCTGGGTGCTCCGGATCTCCGTTGCATCGCTGTCGTCAAGAAGAACGTGTCACGGATGACGCACCTGCGGGACTGGCTCAGGGAGGCCCAGAAGCACGGCGGCTTGGAGAACTGTCCCATCCTCATCATCGATGACGAAGCCGACCAAGCCAGCCCGAACGCCGCGAGGGACCCAGAGCTGGACCGGACAAGGATCAATGAGCGACTGACGGAGTTGCTCGCACTCCCGAGAGTGGCCTACGTCGGCTACACCGCTACACCGTTCGCGAATGTCCTCATCAACCCCGCCGACGCAGCAGACATCTACCCACGGTCGTTCATCTACGCGTTGCCGAAGCCTCCTACCTACTTCGGTTCGCGGGAGCTGTTCGGGGCGCCCGTGTCGGAGGACGAGTCCACGACGTCGGATCAGCCGCACGACATGATCCGGATCGTCCCGGATGATGAGGCTGAAGAGCATTCAACGAGGAATCTGCTCGCTGACGGTCCCCGGGTGACAGAGTCGCTCGGCGATGCGATCCGATGGTTCGTCCTGGCCACGACGGCGCGGCGTGTGAGGTCCGGGGTGGCAAAGCACTCGAGCATGTTGATCCACACCACGATGCGCGTGGATCCGCAGCTCGCCTACATCGAGCCGATCAGGTCCTTCGTCAGGAAGCTCGCGGTCGAGATCCTGGAAGGTAACCTCGGCCCGCTCCGAGACCAATGGGGGCGGGAGACCGTCGCGGAGCCGGCCTCACGCCACGGGCTACAGGCGGTGGCCTTCGACGACCTTGTGCCCGCACTGCCGGCCACCGTCGGCGAGCTCAAAGTCCTGGCCGACAACGGACTGTCGACCGATCGCCTCGTCTACGACCACGAACCGGCCACCGTGATCGCGGTCGGCGGCAACACACTGTCCCGCGGCCTGACGCTCGAGGGCCTCGTCTCCTCCTACTTCCTCCGTAGTTCGAACACCTACGACACCTTGCTTCAGATGGGGCGCTGGTTCGGATATCGGCCGGGTTACGGCGACCTGCCACGCATCTGGACGACCCAACAGCTGGCCGACGACTTCGAGTTCCTCTCGGAGATCGAGGATGCCCTCCGGACCGAGATCACCAGGTATCGGACCATGGACAACGCGACCCCTGCCAACCTCCCCGTCCGGATCGGTCTCCATCCGCGGATGCAGGTGACTGCCAGGGTGAGGATGCACTTCGCGATCCGCGGAGAGGCGTCGTACAGCGCCCAGCGCCCACAGACGACCTACTTCGCACATCGGGACAAAAGCACGATCGTTTCGAATCTCGGCGCCGGCCGCGCCCTGCTGGAGGGCGCGAAGGCAGCCGGAGCCGTCGAGGACGTCCAGGACAGCAGAGTGATCCTGCGGGATGTGCCGGTGGAGCTGATCCGTACGTTCGTACGCGACTACGCGTTCCACCCGGATAGCGAGATGACCTCGGACCTGTTGCTCAGGTACATCGACGGTCAGGTCAAGTGCGGAGCTCTGGAAACCTGGAACATCGCTGTGATGGGGATCCAGAGGCCGAAGAGCACGATCCCCCTCGGCCTCGCCGCTCCCAGCGCGCTGATCACCCGATCGAAGCTGGCACGGCCGAGCACCGGGACGCGGGCGGTCATCGGAACCCTCATGTCGAAGCCTGATCGAGTGGCGGACCTCCTGCCCGCTGCGTCGGTGACGACCGCGATCACCGACGAGGAGCTCCAAGCCGCGCGCGACAGCGACGGCCGCGGACTCCTAGTGCTCTATCCGATCGACAAAAGGTCGGAGCCGAAGGCGAGCACCACGGGCCGCGTCGCCCTGGACGCTGTCGGTGACCTGCTCGGCGCCGCCTTCTGTTTCCCCACTGCCGCACCGAACAGCGAGGCCGCAGACACGATCCAGGTCGACGTGAGCCAGATCCAGGCTACGGACGACGAGGGCCTCGCCGCCTACGAGGACCTGGAGGGTTCACAGGACGAGGTGGATCTCGATCATGCCTAGTCAGGACCTCGAGGGAGTGTGGACGGTCCTTGCGACAACACCTCCTGCGTGCGGGCTCGAGGTCGCACCGACTGGCAACGCAGTCGCTGCCGGTCAGGTCCTTGTGGGAGTGGATCACCTCAGTCGGCGTCATCTGCTCATCCCGCTGCTCCCCGGAGAGGCTGCCCGGACCGACACGAAGGGTCGTGGCGTTCACCTCGCCCGGCTGAGCCACGGCAGCACCACCTACCTCACGGTCCTATGCCTCCTTCCTGAGCTCCACCATGTCTTCACGCAGTTCTGCCGTGAACTCATGGACACGGTCGCAGCAGCGTCGTCACCCGCGAAGGAGACCGCGGCCGCTCTCGACCGGTGGCGTGTGCTCTTCTCGGACGCCGATCGGCCCGGCCTCGTCAGTGATGAGGTGCTCATTGGCCTACTGGGCGAGCTCCTTGTCGTGGAGCGTCTTCTCGGGGTCGGAGCCCCTGCCGACCTCCGCTTCTGGGGCGGTCCCTTCAACGCGATCCACGACCTCCGGAGCGCATCGCACGCCATCGAGGTGAAGGCGACCTCGGTCCGCGAGGGACGCATCGTGTCGATCTCGAGCGTGGATCAGCTGCAAGAACCCGCTGGCGCCGACCTCCACCTGGTCCACACCAGGCTCGACAGCGATCCTGCCGGGTTCAACCTGCCCGATCTCGTCAGCCGCAATCTCGACGCCGGAGCCCATCGCGATCAGATCGACCGCCGGCTCAGCGAGCTGCGGATCGTCGCGAGTGATCTCACCCCGTATGCCGGGCGCAGGTTCACTGTTGCGGACAGCCGCGTCTACGACGTGACCAGCTACGCGTTCCCACGTCTGCTCAGATCGTCCTTCACCGGGCGGGACATCCCATCGGGGACTCTGCGGATCAGCTACGCGATCGATCTGACGAACGAACCACCGCATCCGCTCCAACAGGCAGAGATCGACGTCGCCCTGACCGCACTCGCAACGGAGGCCGCCGGTGAAGTGGATCCCTGAGCCGAAGCCGCCGACCGGTGGACTCGCGGCGGAGGGGTTCTACAAACTGCTCGGTCGGCCCCGCCTTGACCCGTTGACGGTTCTGGTCCGGGAGACCGCCCAGAACAGCTGGGACGCCCGCCTTGAAGACCGCACGCCTGTCGACTTCAGCATTCAGGGTTGGATTCTCAACGAAGACGAGCGCCACGCTCTCCAAGACCAGGTCTTCGTGGAGTGCAGAAAGGCCAAGGGAACGTCTCTGGCAACGGAGCTGAGCCATCCCGTGCTGCTCGGCCTCTACATCACGGACCGTGGCACGAAGGGTCTGGGTGGTCCGCTACAGGCTGATCAGGTCGATGCCGAGAATACGTATGACTGGGTCGACTTCGTCCTGAACGTCGGGGAGGCCAACACACAGGGACACACCGGCGGAACCTACGGATTCGGCAAGACGATCTCCTACGTCGTCTCTGCTGCCAACGCTGTCGTGATCCACTCCCGCACGAACCACCGCGGACGGACGCAGAGCCGCCTGATCGCGTGCGCGATCGGTGAGAAGTTCACGCGCCACGGCAAGTGGTTCACCGGGCGTCACTGGTGGGGCGAAACAGGTGACGAGGGGCCCGTGCCCGTGACCGGACGAGAGGCCGATCGCATCGCGACTGCGATCGGCATGCCCGCGTTCGAGGACGGTGAGACCGGGACCAACATCCTGATCGTGGCTCCCGATCTCGGCGGCCGCTCGCCCGAACAGGCGATGCGCTTCATCGCCGAATCCGTCACCTGGCATCTCTGGCCGAAGCTGATGCCTCGGAAGGGACGCCGCGTGCCGATGGAGATCCACGTCAGCTGGAACGGTGAGGAGGTCCGGATCCCGCGCCCAGAGGATCGGCCGCCCCTCCACGGCTTCGCCCAAGCGTTCCGGGCCGTACTCGACGGCGAGGCAGCCAAGGACGTCCCGGGGCTCAAGATCGACCCGATCCATTGCCAGAGGCCCAAAGCACGGGTCGGCACGCTCGTGACGATGCCATTGATTTACCGGGACCGGGTGCTGGTGGACGACGGCCATGATCCGGACGACCCGGACTCGCCGCGCGCGGCAGCCGCCATCTCTGGGGTGTGCCATCACGTCGCTCTGCTGCGAACGCCCGAACTCGTCGTCGATTATCTGGAAGGCCCGCCGCCGCCCGAGGGCGGCACAGAATGGGCCGGCGTTTTCCGAGCTGAGGATGACCAGGACAAGCACTTCGCGCCAGCCGAGCCGCCGACGCATGACTCGTGGAATCCGGAGCTCCTTCCCAAGGGGCCGGGCCGGACGATCGTGAATGTCGGTCTTCGCGAGATCAGGACATCGCTGGAGAATCGGTGGGCTGCCCGGAAGCGTGCCGGCCACGCAGAGGTGGTCAGCACGGCACTCATCGCCGACGAGTTGGCGCACCTCATCGGCTCGGTCGACGGCAGGGGCCGAGGGAAGCGTCGCAGGGAGGCCGGGGGCAACAACCCGCCCGGCGCGACCCGCCCGAAGGTCGACTTCGTGTTCTCTGGGCCGATCGAACTCGCAGGCGGCCTCGCGACGTTGGCCCGCGTGCGGGTAACGCCGGCACCCTCCTCAGGCACGACCCGCCTGCACGTCGCTGTCGCGGCCGCTCTTGACGGGAACTCGGCCGATGCTGAACTCGACCCAGACTTGGCCTTGGTCGCAGCGAGGGTCGCAGGTGTGCCGACCGAGGTAGCCGGCCAAACTCAAGCCCTGACTCTCGACAGTATCGACCCAGTCGAGCTCGAGCTGATCGTTCGCAGAGGACCCGAGACGACGGTTCTGTTCGATCTCGAAGCCGAGGCCGTCCGGTGAAGCGTCCGATCGTCCCTTTCCTTACGCCACCGGAGTCGGCAGTGAGCCACGGAGACTGGCTCCTTCGCTCGCCCGATGGCGACGACCCACTGCCGAAGGAGATCGCACACTGGGACTACCAGACGATCCTGGAGATGGCAGCACCTGTCTCGGTCGATCGTCGCTCCGTGACCGACGCCTGCCATCTGGATCGAACGAGCGGCTTGGCGATCTTAGTGATGGCCAAGTCGTCGCACACGAACGCCGAGATCCTCGCGACTCGGCTCGACCTGCCGATGGCGGACACCTTCGATCTTGCGGTCGAGCTGCGCCTCGAAAGTCTCCAACTCGGCGGGCGCCTGACCCTCACCACACTTCTCGTCGTCACGGATCCGAAGCCACTCGACCGGCTCGCCCCCCAGCATCCCGGAAGCATCGTATGGCGAACCAGCCAGTTCACAGACCTTGAAGGCGTTGGAACGCAGTTCCCCACGGACACCATGGATTTCAGGTCTGCGGGCCTCGACCCAGACGCAGGTTGGCAGTTCAGGATCGACATCTCCGACCCCGAGGCCCGGTTCATGTCGGCTGCCCGACTCACGCTGAATTCGACTCACCCCGCGGTCACGCGACTCCTCGCCGGTGCGAAGGACGCAGGCACCGAGCAATTGCTCCGCACTCTAAATTGGGATGTCACGCGCCAGATGGTGTTCGCGGCCCTCGACAGCGACGACGTCGCCGGGCTGGAACCCGATCCCGAGGCAGTCTCTGTCGCGGGCGTGCTTCGCAATCTTCTCGGTCGGATCTGGCCCACCGTCACGACCGCGACGCTCCGGCAATGGCGCTTCACGGAACCCGCCAGGATCGAAGTCCATCTCCAACACAGCGTGAAGTTGGCGGGTTGACTTTGGGCACGCTCATCTATCCCCGCCTGCCGCGCGGCGTCGCGCAGAAGCTCATGATTGAACGCGCTGGGACTCCCGTCACCGAACTGGCGGACCTCTCGTCGCTTGCGCATCCGGATGCCGAGCCGTCCGCGACTGGGGGGCACCCCGCAGACGTCATTAAGCTGGCCGAGATCCGCGAGGCGATCCGTGCGATCGCTCAGGACGCCGGCTATCCCACGTCGCTCGGCACGTCGACGCAAAACTTCGATCGGCCCTGCGGAACCACCCTTTACCGGATCATGGACATCGTCCCCGCCGACGCAGCCGAGGAAGGCGTCTGGTCCTTCTTGAGCCTCGTAGTAGTTCCCGAGATCGGGCCGTGGCGTTTTCCCGGCCGCTCCGACGAACGCCTTCTCGGACGCCCTAGGAACGTCCTGCGACGCACTTGGTGGAGGGCATGGGCGCTCGGACTCGATCTTGAGACCGCACCCGAAGGATGTACACCGTTGGGCGAGGACGAGTCCGTGCAGATCATGGAGCGGCCATCGCTCGGCGGGAATCGCCGCACGGCACGAGCCCTGCAGGCGGCGCTGTGGCGAGCCGAGAGGAACGGCCTGCCGGTGGCGCGCTCCGAAGTGATGCGGGAACTTGCTCGTCGTCTACGTGGCACGAAGTCGCACATCGCTCTCGATGCTCTCGACGATCAGATGCTCGACGCACTACTCGACCGCCTCACGTCAGAGGCCTTGACGAGCATGACGTCCTAGAGACACCCTCGAACGAACGCCGTTGTTGTCCGTCGCCGACCCTAGACTTGGCCTGGTGACAGCAACGCGGACCCCGACCCGTCAGCGCATCGATCGTGGTCAAGCCTTGCGTCTCGCGCCGCACCGTGACCACTGCACCGACGTCGAAGAACTGGTGCGCCTCGCGAGGTCGCTCCGTAAGGAGAGCAAGGGCCAACTGCTCGCCGCCGACCTCTTCTCCGGCGCTGGTGGCATGAGTTTGGGCCTCGAACATGCCGGCATGAAGGTCGTCTTCGGGGCGGACTTCGACCAGGATGCGCTCCAGACCCACGCCCACCACTTCGCTGGTATGTCCGTCGGGTGGGACCTCGGTGAGGCGGATCGGGTCGCGGAGGTCGGACAGATACTTCGTGCCGTCAACATTGACGTGCTCGCCGGTGGTCCCCCATGCCAGCCGTTCTCGAAGGCCGGACGATCGGGGATGCGATACCTGGTCCAGCACGGCCTACGCGAACCGCATGACAAACGGCGCGACCTGTGGCAGTCGTACTTGGAGATCGTGCGGCTCGCCCAGCCCCGTGCTGTGATCATGGAGAACGTTCCCGATATGGCCCTCGACCGCGAGATGTTCATCCTGCGCTCGATCGTCCGCCGGCTCGAGGATTGGGGATACTCGGTCCAAGAGCGCGTCATCGATACCTACAGATACGGCGTGCCTCAGTTCCGCCAGCGACTGATCCTGGTTGCACTGAAGGGCGGTCTCGAGTTCGAGTGGCCGGCCGAGTCGAACAAGAAGGTGACGCTCGGGAACGCGATCCGCGACCTGCCGCCCGTCGGGTCGAAGGATGGCTGGCTGTCGGACGAAACCCGCCAGGTGTGGCGCAAGTACGACGGACCACGGTCTGCTTTCCAACGCGAGATGCGTGCGGATGTCCCGGAGATGCACGCGGATCGGATCTACGACCATGTGACACGACGAGTCCGAGATGACGACGAAGAGGCATTCGAGTACTTGGACACCAAGACCAAGTACTCGGAACTGCCCGACGAGTTGAAGCGATACCGCGACGACATCTTCGACGATAAGTACAAGCGCTTGGATGCCGATGACCTGTCCCGGACGATCACCGCGCACATTGCGAAGGACGGTTATTGGTACATCCATCCTGAGCAGAACCGGACCTTGACCATCCGAGAGGCAGCGCGGATCCAGACATTCCCCGACCACTACCGGTTCTCGGGGCCGCCGACCGCCGCGTTCAAGCAGATCGGCAATGCAGTCCCGCCACGCTTGGCGCGGGCCATCGGCGGAGCCGTGGCACAGGTCTTGAACGAGGGCGCGAAGGCGAGCGCGCTCGACACTGCCACAACGCGCAAGGCGCTGGCTTCATGGGCGCGCACTGCAAACGCAGTCAGCCCATGGCTGCGCTCCGGGTCGCGGTGGCTCGTCGTCCTCGGTGACACACTTCTCGGAGACGAGTCGGAGACGACCGTCGCAGCACTGTGGCCCGCGGTCGCGACGTGGTCAACCCACGAATCGTTCGCCTCCGACTCCGACCGGGCCTCCGAGGTCGCATCCTGGTTGGGAAAGACCGAGACCGTGGCGATCCTGATCGACTTGGCCCGGACTGTCGCCGCGGAGGGCGGCTCCCTGGACGACGCGCATCTTGGTCACCTGGTCGCCCGCGGCCTCCTGCGTCGGCCGGCAGCTGAACTGGCGATGATTGCCGATCCGGAGGGTGAGGAACCGGTCATCGCAAACACCTCTGCACTTCGTGTGGCAGGACGCTTCTTCCAAGGCACCGAGAGGTGGCTGAAGAACAGGAACTCCGACGGTCGGATCGCCGTGGGGCGCCTCATCGGCTTCGATGAGGAGAGCCGCGAGGCCCAGGTGGCGTTGATCGAGTTGGGTGCCCGGCTGTGTACGCCGAAGACGCCTTCGTGCGATGTCTGCCCGCTCGTCGAATGGTGCAAGTACGCAGAGCGCTGATGGCTCGGGTCAGAGGTCGAGCTGTTTGGCCAGCTCTGGATTGCGCTCCCGAAGGGTCGCGATCGCGGTTCGGAACTCCGGCAGTGACGTTCCGTCGAGCATGGCGGCCTTGATGGCGATACCCACATCGCGGAGCGCCGTTTCCGAAGCCTTGGAGGCCTTCCCGGTCGAGCCGGTGCCACCACCTGTGTTCGCGGACCGCCTGTACGCATCGTCTGCGAGCACGCAGAGTTCTTGCACGGGACGCTCCAACATCTGCCGGACGCCCGGCGGGAGCTCGACGCTCATCTTCGCGACGTTGATCTGGAACGCCTCATCGAGATCCGTGTCGAAGTCGATCGATGCCCGTGCGAGCTTCATGTGTTCATCGATCCCTCGAAGACCGGACCAGCCCCCGTGCTGGACCAGCCGGTTCGCCCGATAGATGTAGAGGCCCTGCTGACGGTTCCACTTGAGGGGACCGGAGAGCCGCTCGAACTCCTCGATGGAGGAAAATCTGTCCCGAGAGGGGAGCACGACGCCGCGGAACCGGACCTCCGATGAGCCGCTCTCGGTCTCGACCTCGAACACCTGCTCAGGCAGAACGGTCCGCTCGCCTTCCCCGGGAGCGAACGGATCCCATGGACGGAGCTTCTCCTCGTCGACGCAGATCACCACCTCGCCGCGTCCGGCAACGTCGCCAGCGATGAAACGGTGGAACACCATGGAGAGGTGCTCAGACGTCCTCGATGCGAGCGTACGAAGTCGGCGGCGGCCCCAGCCGTTCTCGGCGTAACGCTCCGGAAGGACCCGATCCAGATCCTCCCAGACGACAACGGTGCCAGGGCACTCGCGGAGAAATACCTTCGCCCGCTCGATCGCCGGCGACGTCTCGTTCGCGGTGATGTCCCATCGGTCGGTCCGCGCGATCCTGTTCAGGTCAAGCGTCATCACCCGGATGACGCGCTGCTTCGGTGATGTGCGCGTGAGCACGGTCAACTTGCGGCACTGGGAGAAGGACCCTGTCTTGAGACCGAGTCCGAATCGTCCAAGTTCATTGGTCTGGTACTGGCGGCGCGAGCCAAAGCGGAGGGCTTCGATCAAACCGGCCTCGGTCATTCCGCTGCCGTCGTCACTGATCAGAACGTAGGAGCCATTGGGTTCGAACTGGGTGTAGACGTTCACCCGCGACGAGCCAGCGGCGATCGAGTTGTCAACGAGATCGGCGACGGCGGTCGGGAAGTCGTATCCGATGTCACGCAGGGATCCCGTGAGTCGCGCCGCAGAGGGGGCGACCTCGAACGTCTTGGTTCCTGGCATCCTGATGGTCCTCCTACAGTCGAAGCATGCCAGGCGAAGCGTCTCGTGACCGGCGATTGGATCGGTGTGTTGAGCCTGCACTCTCACAGACGGCACTGACAGAGCCGCCGATCTCGCCTGCCACGCGCCGCACCATGCAGGCGAACAGAGGTCGAGACACAGGGCCTGAGGTGGCTCTGCGTTCGTTGCTCCATCGCGCTGGCCTGCGTTTTCGCGTCGACCTTGCGCTTCCGTTCGATCGTCGCAGACGAGCCGACATTGTATTCACGCGTGCGCGTCTGTACGTCTTCGTCGACGGCTGCTTCTGGCACGGCTGTCCCGACCACTTCGTGATGCCAAAGACACGGGAGGAGTTCTGGCGCGACAAGATCGAAGGGAACCGAGCGAGAGACGCCGACACTGATGCCCGCCTGCGTGCGCTCGGCCTCGACGTCTTGCGGATCTGGGAACATGTTTCGCCGCAGGTTGCGGCCGAGATCGTACTTGGTCGGTACCACCAACGAGTGGCGGACATGTGATCCCGTTCGCGTCCATGACGACACGGCAGACGCCTGAGCGCATCGATATCGGCTGGCGGCGGCTTCAGCTAGCTGCGACTGCGATCCCGCTTGAACGTGCCCGATCGGACGCTGCGCGCCACGGGACGCTTCGAGGCGCGGGCCGGGACTTGACCCGGCACTCGGCATCGAGGGTCAGATGCTGGGATGACGATCGCGGAGATTGGAGTACCGATTGGTGCTGGTTGTTGGTGAACGTCTCGGACTGTCCCTCAAGGTCTCGGATTGTACCCTCGCCGGGACGATGTCGCCCTTGACGTGCAGGAATGTCCCGCTCACGCTGGAGGGTCCCTGCTCGCTCTCGGCGGTAGGGATGCCCCTCGGGAGCACGTTGTGTCCGTTGCTGATCGCCTCGGTCTTCAGGGCCCGGAGGGTGCGCTCATGGCGGAAGCGCGAGCAGCGTGGCGGCGCTGGGTGACCCAGCGACGCGTTGACGGCGTTGTCGACGACCTCGTCGACCTGCCCGCTTGGGCCCTCGCGTCACCGGAGGAGGCGAAGGCGGTTCTCGGCGTGCTCGCTTCGATGACCGAGAGTGAGCCGGACGCGATCACCGCGCTGGTGTGGGCGCTGCTTCCCGGTGCGGACAAGGTCGCGCGGCGGTGTCGGGACATGTCGGATGACATCGACGGTCTGGTGGCGAGCCAGCTCTGGATCGAGGCTTCTGGGGCTTACCGGCTGACCACGTCGAACATCGCCGGCGCGATCGTCGGCCAGACCCAGCGAGAGGTGCTAGCAGATCTGGGAGTCGGCGACCTCGCCGTACGACGGGACCGGGCAATGGCGCAGACAATCGGCGATCCCGACGCGCTCGACGACATGGCGTGCATCGAAGCTGAGGAAGATCCTGGTCCGGTCCTCGCCGAGATCTTCCACGTCGGCCACGAGGAGGCCGCGATCAACGGCTTCGACTACTGGCTGTTGTGGGCGCTGGCTGCCGAAGCGGACCGGCAGGACGTGCCTGCGCACCGCGGGCGGATGGGTCTGACGGCGCCCGCTGTCGTTGAGGCCGTGGCTGCGGAGGCGAACTTGGCGCCGAGGTCGCTGAGGAAGCGAGCGGCGAGGGCTCTGGACCGGCTGATCGGGTATGTCGATGCGCGGGAGGACCCGCAGCGGTACGCGGAATGGAAGGCGCAGCACCGAGAGCGGGAGCTGACGATCTGGGACGAGATGGAGCTCATGCTCGTCGAGGCGGAGGAAGAGCGGTTCCGCCTCGATCATCCGGGCATGACGCCCAAGCAGCTGCGTGTTGCGTTCAACGTGGTTCTCGGGACAAGGCGTCGGAGTGCGACGCCGCGGGAGTGGAAGGCTCTCCTAGAGTCCGATGCCGGGTGACCGCCGGCTCGGCTGATGGGTCTGAGGCTGGAGTGCGGCGTCGTTGGCGGTGATGCGCTCCACCCGGTAGGCGAGGGCTTCGACTTTGCGCTCCTCAGGGAGTGGGCGTCGGAGTGTGGCCGCGCGACGGAGGATCTGGGTGGCGTTGAGACCGCTGGCTTGGATGCGGTCGAGTTGGTGAGCCAGGTCGAGGGTGTGGTCGTCGCGGTGGTCGGGGTCGCCGATCGCTTGGGCGATCTGTGCTTCCCAGCGCCGGACCGACTCGGGATAGACGGCGTCCACGCGGCGCTGGAGGTGGCGGGCGTAGCGATCGGCGGCGAGGTCGCCTGTTCGTGGGCCGAGGAGGCCCCGGTCGTCGTGGGGTACGCCGTTGGCGGCTCGCCAGACGACGACTGCCTCGCGAAGCTGGTCGGTGAGCACGTCATCGAAGCGCCGCAGGCTTGGCGGAAGCTGTGGGTCGAGCCGGACGGTGTCGGCGAGGGTGCGGATGCGCTCGGCGCGAGCGTCGAGGTAGTTCGACCAGTCGAGATCGCTGCGCAGGGCGGCGGGGATGCCGGGGAGCCACGGGAGCGGGCCGGCGCCGGCGGCTTCGAGCGAGTTGTCGGCGTCTGCGCCCAGGAGCCGCTGGGTGGCGGCGGTGACGGCGTCGGCGTATCTGCTCACGGCCTCGTGCAGCAGCGTTGCGGGACTGGTGGCGTGGGCGAGCTCGGTGGTCGCGGAGGTCGCGGCTCCGTCGCGGGCGATGATCCGGTCGAGTGTGTCGACGGCGGTGATCTGCTCGTCGATCCCGGGCAGGAACTGCTCCTCCGGCTCGGTCGGCTCGCTGATCAGGTGGAGGTGGTTCTCGAAGCGGCCGCGGGTGAGCATCGTGTAGAGCAGTTGCCGGTCCTCGTGCCCGGTGAGGATGCCGTGCATGACGTCTGCGGTGCTGCCTTGGGCGGCGTGGACGGTGGTGGCGTAGCCGAGCTCGACGTGGTTGGCGACGTACTCGCGCGGCAGCGTGACCTGGAGTCCGGACCGCAGGTGTCGAGCACGCAGGCCGCCGTTGGCGGTGAGCGCGGTGACGGTCCAGCGGTCGCCGTTCTTGACCCAGTCGGTGCCGCTGACGCCGAGGCGGCGGTCGTTGTGGCGGGTCAGGATCGTGTCGCCAACCGAGGCGTGGTTGCCGTCGGAAAGGTCGACCTCGTCCTCGGGTCGCATGCCGTCGAGGCGGGCGTTGCGGGCGGCGTGGTTGAGCCGGGCGACAAGGTCGCGAGTGGGCGCGAGCATCAGGCACTCGCGGCCGGCATTGGTGTCCTCCTGCCACGCAGCCAGCACCTCGGTGAGGGTCGTGAGCTCGTCGCCGGTGTGGATGCGGTCGTGGTCGAGGTAGTACCCCAGCGCCGTACGGTCGCCGTCGCGCAGTGTGAGCGAGGCCGACGCCTCGACGGGATCGTCGAACCGCACCACCTGGTCGAGACGCACGGCTCCATGCGTGCTGGCGATGTCGCGCAGTACGCCGCCAGCGCCCACCGCAGCCAGTTGCTGGTCGTCGCCGACCAGCCGGACCAGCGCACCTCGGTTCGCGCACGCGGCGATTACCCGGTCGAGGGTAAGGGTGTCGGCCATCCCCGCCTCGTCGATGACCACGATCGTATGGGGCCCGAACCCGGGATCCAGGCCGGCGGCGAGGGTGTGGTCGAGCATGGCGAGCGTCTCGGAGGGGATGCCGGTCGCGTCGGTGAGCACGGCGGCTGCGGCCGCTGATGGGGCGAGGCCGACGACGTCGTATCCGAGGTCGTGGGCGACCTGGGCGAGGACGCTCATCGCGGTGGTCTTGCCGGATCCCGCTGCGGCGAGGGCGAGTGCGACGTGGCGTGGGTCGGCGACGAGGCTGCGCACGAGTTCGCGCTGGCCGCCGTTGAGCTCCGGCCCTTCGAGGGTTGCTGCCATCAGCGCCAGGTCGACATCGACCGGATCTGGCCTTGTGCTGGCATCGGTGCCGGCGGCGTCGACGATCCGCGCCTCGGCTGTCAGGATCCGCGTACTGGTGAAGTGGTCGGCGCCCGTGTGGCGATACACGCTGACGGCATCGGAACGCTTGAGCGGGGCCGGCTCGGTGATCGGATCGAGGTCGGGGGTCAGGTTGATCAACTGGTCCGTGACGGCATCGACGAGGTGCTCGATGACGTGTGGAATCTGCTCGGCCGGGAGGGGGAGGCCCCGGACCTGGCGCTGCGCCTCGGCGTACATGTGCCAGCTCTGCCAGGTCGCGCGATGCGCCTCGAGCTCGCGGATCACCCGATCGACGGCTTCGGTGAGCCAGGCCGCGGAGACCCGCTGGGTGGGTGCCGGATCGGGGCGGAGCGCCGTGTCAACCATGGCCCGCAGGCCGCGTTCGCCGAGGAGATCCGCTGCCTCGCCATGCCAGGTCGTGCGCTGCTCCGCCTCGGAGCGTGGCTCGTGCTTGGCCGACCGCGTCTCCAGGTTTGCGCGCTGCGCGAGCGCGATCCGCTCCTTGTTGTTCGGGCGGCGGCCGTGGTTGTCCGTGAACTCCTCGGCTAGTTCCTCGACTCGCTCCTCGATGTCGGCCCTACGGCGGGACCAACGTGCGGAGAGCCTGGGGTCGACGCCGGCGATCTCGCGCACCGGCCGCTTGCCCCCGGCTCGTGGGACGTCGATGAATCGGACGCCGAGCTGTTCGCGGAGGTGAGCTTCGAGCGCGGTGTTGTAGGCCTCGGAGGCGGCGACGACGTGCTCGTGAAGGATCGTCCCGTAGATCGAGAGCCATTTGCCCTGCATGGTCTGGACCTTGTTCGAGACCGCGACGTGGGTGTGCAGGTCCGGGTCGCCTGCCCGGGAGTCGCGGTGCAGGAACGCGGCCGCGATCAGACCACGCGTCTCGATCTGTCGAGCGCCGCCGGCGCCCTCGCGCGTGAAGATCCCATGGCCCTCCAGGAAGGCGAGCGCGTCGAGTACGGCGGCGTTGTGCGCCATCGTGATCGCCCGCGCGAACTCGGGCGGCGCGACCGCCCACAGGGTCGATACCGACTTGGCCGGGCTGAACGTCAGGTCGAAGCCGGCGACAGAGCCCTGCTTGAACGGGCGCCCGAGTGCCGTCCCGTTCACTGGGTGACAGCCGTCGCCGAAGAGGTTCTTCATCTGCTCGGCGGTGACGACGTCGCCGTACTCGATGCCCTCAATTCCGGCGAGACCGGAGCCGATCCAGCGGCCGGGCGCCTCCCCCTGGGCCGCGTAGTACTCAGCCAGCGGAGTCTTGCCGAGCTCGGTTGAGTCGGCCGCCGCGACCTGGCGGGTCTGGTACTCGTAGCCCGACCCGGCGGCGAGCTTCTTCAACGTCATCGTCACATCCCTCAAGGCCCGAGCCGTGGCGCGAGTGGCCACGCCGATTGGCCAGTGAAAGAGGTGTGTCTGGGAAGAGGAGAAAGGTGGGGGATGAGGACAGGGCTGGGATGGGCGAGGAGGCAGGAAGGAGGGAGGGGAGGGAAGGAGGGCAGGGAGGGAGGACGCGGGCGAGAGGTTGAAGACGGAAGGGGATGGAATTGGGGTGGCCACTCGAGGACAGATCTCGGCCTTGAGGGATGAACGCGGCCAACCCGGCCGCTCTGACCCTAGGAGATGCCATGGCTCCGACCGCCACGATTCCTCGCCACCTCTTCTCGTTGCTCGAGGCAGCAGAGATCCTCGCCGTGTCTCCCAAGACGGTCCGCCGATACATCGCCGCGGGTGACCTCGACGCCGTCCGCCTCGGCCGACGCACCATCCGCATCAAGGCGGAGTCGCTCGACCGGCTGATCGACGCGCACCCCGTCAACACCTGGCGTGCACGGCGCGGTGATTGACTTGCCATCATGGCCGGGCCGAACGACGTCCAACGGCTGGCGAAGCAGCTGATGACCGGCGCAAGTACGGAGGAGAGCAAGGCACTCCTCGACGCGCTGATGAGCGGGCAGCTGACCCGCATCCTCGACAGACTGCAGTGCGACGAGAACCGACGCTGACCCGGTGAAGGAGAGCAGTGGAGATTGACGTGTCGGCCTGGACCGTCATACGTGACGAGCCGGGCGGGCGCGACAAGAACAAGCGGTGGATCGCAGAGGACCCTGACGCGCCCCGCGATCGGCACTGGCTGTGGAAATATCGCCAGACGACTGGCGACGGCTCCGAAGCGGCGTTGACGGACTGTGCCGAGGTCTTCGCCTCCCGCCTCGCCGCCGCGATCGACTTACCCGCAGCGGAGTGCAGGTTCGCGATACTCGATGGCGAACCCGGGTTGATCTCCCGCAACGTCACGCCCCACGGCTTCAACCTGAACACCGGCACGTCCTATCTGCCCGAGGTGGAGGGCTACGAACGTCGGCCATCCGCCGGGTCCGATTCCGATGGTGGTCGCATGCGACTCGACGAGGGCTACACGCTCGACTCCATGGAGCGGGTCCTCGAACACGTCGAGGCCCCACCGGGGGTCAGTGACCTTTCGGGGTTCGCTGTGTTCGCCGGCTACCTGGTCCTCGACGCCTTGGTCGGGAACGGCGACCGGCATCCGGGCAACTGGGCGATCCTGGAACGCCAGAGCGACGGCGCACGCTTCCTCGCACCGACCTTCGACCATGGCAGCGCGTTGGGCGCCGGGCTGACAGACGACAACAGAGGGGACAAGGATCCCCTGGCCTTTGCGCGGCGAGGGCGAGCGAATCCGTTCTCGCCACGAAGGCAGCTACTCGTGGACCTGGCGCTTGAGGCCATTCGGCGCAGTGGTGCAGATCTCTGGGTGGCGCGGGTCGCTGCCTTGGACGAGGTCGCTATTCGGGAGACACTTGAAGCACCTCACGGGAGACTGTCGGAGGTCGCGTCTACCTTCATGGAGCAGGTGGTGCTCGAGAACCAGAGGAGGTTGTGCCATGGCGACGTTACTGAAGACTGATGAGCTCCTTGTCAGTCGACAGGACCCCGAAACCAGGCACTACAGCCGCGTCGGCGTCTTGAGCCACGACGGGCATACCTTCCACTTCAAGTACGACGACGGCGTGACCCGAGCTCTGCCGGGACTTCCGCTCGAGCGAGTGCATGAGAGCGAGTCCCTCTTCCCGATCTTCGCTGAGCGGGTCATGGACTCTCACCGACCCGAACGGGCCGAAACGCTGGAGCAGTTGGGTCTGGGCGTCGAGGCTGAGCCGCTTGAAGTGCTAGCCGTGTCGGGCGGAGGTCGCACCGGCGACACCTACGAGCTGACTCCGCTGCCGCAACCCGGACCTGTCAGCCTGCCGTTTCTTGTCCACGGCATCCGACACCTGACGCCAGAGGAGCGCGCCGCGATCGACGGCCTCAAGCCAGGCGATCGTCTCGATCTGCGCTGCGAGCCAGACAACGAGTTCAACGAGCGCGCCCTGCTGGTGAGGCAGACCGGTGACCGTCTCGGATATGTCCCGGACCCATTGCTCGACTACGTACACCGGATCATCGAGCGCCCATTCGAGCTTGTCGTCGATCGAGTGAACCCAGCCGAGGCGGGCATGCACATGCGTCTGCTCGTCCGCCTCACGGGCGAACTCTTGGCGTAGGCATCTTCGCCGAGCGGTGATCGGATGAGGCTGTGCTCGGCGCGCCGTGGTGCCGGAGGCCCGGCTGCCTGATCGCACATTCGCGGCGGTATGACGCGCTCTGGCCGACCCGCGCGGCCTGGGTCAGGACGCCTACGGCCGGCTTCGTTGTAAACCTTGGCTTTACGGACGCGTCAATGTATCCTTCACGTTCATGCAGGTGACTGCGTCAGCCCGGAGACATGGGTTCAGCGACGCTGACATCTTGCACGCTTGGGAGAACGCAATGCGGCTCATTGAGTACCCCTATCAGGGCGAGGATCGATTGCTTGTCATCGGCGCTACGCCGAGCGGCACGCTCTTGGAACTCGTCGCTGTCCCTGTGGGTGGTCCGGTCCGGATCATCCATGCGGATGCCCTGCGTGAGAAGTTCTACGGCTACCTGAGGTGAGTGAGATGGACCCAAAGAACATTGACGACGTCGGTACTGGTCTGGACGGCCTCAACGTCGAGAAGTACCCCGGACGCGATGCTGAGCACTTCCGCCGCATCATCGCGGCCCGGAAGGCGCTTGAGGGTGCGAGGCTCGAATTGCAGGCGGCGGTCGACGCCGCACGCGAGGCCGGCGATTCATGGACGATGATCGGCGCAGCGCTCGAAGTCACCCGGCAAGCTGCGTTCCAACGCTTCGGCAAGGTGGCTCGCCCGGCCGCGTCATCACTGAAGGTCGCTCGGGCCAGCGGGACTTCGAATGTTTCCGTCAAGCCAATCCGATTGCGTGCTCGACGCACTCGCGAGCGAGTCATGTGAACCGGATCAGGATTTCAGCACTCAAGGGAAGGGGCCGCTAGGTGGCAAGCATTCAGATCGGTACAAGTTTTGGTGCTCTGAGCATCCAGGGCTTTGAGGATGACGACCTATGCAAGCGCGTGCTTGAGATTCAGGAGGGGATTAAGACCGGTAAGCACGGTACCTGGCTTTCCCTTGCTCCGAAGCCTCCCGATGCCGAACTCGAGAATGAAGCTGAAGGCGCCTCCCTCGTGTGGGCACCGTTCACCTCACCGATGAAGTTCACATTCGACGCGGACGAACTTCCTGAGGTGCTCCTCGACGAGGATGACGATTCGCCCAGTCCAGAGCCAGCCGACGGCTGACCAAGCGGACGCTCTCGCCGGGCCCTGGTCTCGGCCTCGCCTGGATACAACCCCTTGTGGAAGCGGACGCTGAAGTGAAAGTCGCGCGCGGCATTCTGGGCGGAAGGACGCTGGTCGCACCGCGGCTCTGGCCTTGCTGCCTATATCGCTTGCCTCGTCGAGGTGACCGTCAGGCGACGGAGTGGAACTCCAGTTTCAGCCCGAGAGCACGAGCAACCTTGTAGATCGTGGCAAAGCTGGGGTTTCCGTTGTTGGAGAGGGCCTTGTAGAGGCCTTCGCGGCTCATGCCGACGTTGCGGGCGAGATCGCTGAAGTTCTGGGCCCGCGCGATCACGCCGAGAGCATGGGTGATGAAGGCAGGGTCATCGCCGGCCTCCTCGAGGACGGCCTCGAGGTAGTAGGCGATGTCCTCGAGCGACTTGATGTGATCTGCCGAGTCGTACGGCCTGAACCTCTCAGCCATCGTTCCTCCACTCCTTCGCGATCCGTTCGGCGTTCTCGATGTCCTTCGGCTGGGTGGACTTGTCGCCACCACACAGCAGAACGACCAGCGTGTCGCCGCGCTTCTGGAAGTAGACCCGGTATCCCGGGCCGTAGTCGATCCGCATCTCTGAGATGCCATTGCCGACTGGTCTCACGTCGCCTGGATTGCCGGCTGCGAGCCGATCCACCCTGACCTGGACGCGCATCGCGGCCCTGCGGTCGCGCAAGCCGTCCATCCAACGGAGGTAGGTCTCACTCTCAAGCATCTTGATCTGTTGTGTCAACTGTAGTTCACACGTTCCAGATTGTCATTGACGTGCGGCCGGCGGACCACGCCTCGTACGTCTGACCGATCTTCTCCGCCAGCGCCTTGTCGCGGTCGAGCGTCGCGTGCTGATAGATAGCCATCGCGGCCTGGGACGCATGGCCGGCGCGCGCCTGGAGCTCGGCGGCCGTCGCTCCGTGCTGTCCGGCGAGGGTGAGCGCCGTGTGCCGGAGGTGGTGGATCGTCAGGTCCGGTCGGCCGGCCGCCTCGCGGGCAGCACGGTAGCGGTCCATCAGGAAACGCACGCTCATGTGGTCGGTGCGGTCGCCGGGGAAGAGCAGGCCGGAGGGGCCGGCAGAGGAGTGCTCGAGGAGATGCTTCTGCAGCAACGGCAGGAGCGGCGGCGGGACGTGCACGGTGCGGACACCGCTGGCGGTCTTGGGCGAGCTGATGACACGCCCGCACTTCGGGCAGGCACCGGCTGCCCCGGGCACCACGTCCTTGTCGATCTTCCGGGTGACGTTGATCCGGCCGGTGACACCGTCGACGTCTGAACGCCTCAGCTCGAGGAGCTCGCCCTGGCGCAGCCCGACGAACGCCGCGAGCACGATCAGCAACCGAAGGCGCTCGGGCATGTTCTCGGTGATGACCGCGATCTCCTCGAACGTGGCCGGCACCGCCACATGCCGAACGGTCGCGGTGCCCGCTCCGCGGATCTTCGGCGGCGCCCGGTCGATCAGCTCCTCCTCCTCGGCGGCCTGGAGTAGGGAGCGGAGCAGTCGGTACGCCGCGGCGTTCGCCGCCTCCGTCTTGGGGTCCAGGGACGACCGCCACGCCTTGATCTCCGAGAGGGTGACGCTCCGTAGCGGCATCTCACCGAAGTACGGGTTGATCCGGCCGGCCAGGAGGCGCCGGTAGTTGTGCGCGGTGGTCGGCCGCAGCGAGCGCTCCTTGAGGTAGCGCTCGGCGAACGTGCTCACCGTGTTGTACGCCGCCTCGCGTGCTCGCCGCTCCTCAGCGACCCTGCGCGCCGTCGGCGGGCTCCACTGGTCACGGTCGATCAACGACCGCTCGGTCGAGAGCCATCCCTCGGCGTCCAGCTTGGTGGCGAACGTGCGCGAGAAGCGGGTGCCGTCCGGCATCGCGTACCGCGCGCGGTGGGTCACCTCGCCCTTGGCGCTGACCCTGCGCTCGATCTCGCCGAACCCTCGTCTGCGAGCCATCTCCCGGAGACCTCCTCGTCGTACCCGCGTCCGTGAGGGGGACGCCACCCCCTGACCCCCTGCTTGTTCCTGCTCGGCAGGCACGGGGTCGTGTCCCCGTGCTTGACCAGCAGGGCCTGGGGGACCTGTGGGGGAAACAACGGGAAATCGTGGCCGTTTCCGTCCACCCATGTCCAAGCGTTTCCGCAGGTCAGAGCCATTTTATGGCGGAAGTCAAGTGTCGTTTGCAAGCAGGGGGTTAGGGGTTCGAGTCCCCTTGGCTCCACTCACTTAACCGGCTCATCCCAATCGGGGGTGTAGGAGTTGGGGTCTGAAGCCGCCAGTCTCGAGCAGGCTTCGGGCGATGTAGTTGGTCAGGTTGCGGAACCCGAGTGCGGAGCCGCGCAGGTGTTCGAGCCGTCCGTTGAGCGCCTCGGTCGGCCCGTTGCTGGTGCCGGGTCGTTCGAAGTAGGCGAGCACGTCGGCGGCTCGCTTCTTCAGGGTCCGGCCCAGGGTGGTGAGCTCGGTGAGCACCTTCGGGACGCCGGCGCTGAGGTCGGTGATCAGCTTCTCCATGAGCTCGCGGCCACGTTGCCGGTCCTCGTGGCGATAGGCGGCGATCATGCGCTGGTAGACACCCCAGGTCGCCTCGACCTCGACGTGAGCGTCATCAACGAACAGCGCGTAGCCTGTCGCTCTGCTTGTCGGTGAGCAGGTCCGCGCCGGTGTGCAGCGTGCGCCGCGACTTGTAGAGCGGATCGTCCCTGAACCCACGGTGCCCGTGGATCGTGAGTTGGACCCGGCGCCGGCACCTGTCGAGGGCGTCACCGGCCAGGCGCACGACGTGAAAGGGATCCATCACCGTGACCGCGTCCGGGATCTCCTCTGCAGCGGCGGTCTTGAACCCGGTGAAGCCGTCCATCGCGACCACCTCGACCCCGTCACGGAAGGCGGCGTCGCGGTCGGCGAGCCAGGTCTTGAATGCCGCCTTCGACCGGCCCTCGACCATGTCCAGCAGCCTTGCTGGGCCGGCGCCATCGCGGACCGGGGTGAGGTCGATGATCACGGTGACGTACTTGCCGCCACGCCGGGTGTGGCGCCAGACCTGCTCATCGACGCCAATGACCTTCACGCCCTCGAACCGCGTGGGGTCGTTGATCAGCAGCCGCTTGCCTTCGGCCAGGACCGCGTTGTTGGCAGTGTCCCACGCGACCCCGAGTCCCTCGGCGACACGAGCGACGGTGAGGTGTGCGACCACGATCCCTTCCAGCGCCCACCGCAGCCCGGTGCGCGAGAGCTTCGCGCGTGGCTCTGCCGCGGCGCTGGTGTCTTGGCGCCACACGTGTCCGCAGTCGGCACAGCGGTAGCGGCGCACTACAACTTCCAGCACGGTCGGTCGCCAGCCCAGCGGCTCGTGGGCCAACCGCCGGATCACGGTGTCACGAGCAGCGCCTTCGCTGCCGCACCGTCGGCACCACTGATCTGGTTCCACCACGCGGCACGCGAGGACCGCACGATCCGGTTCAAGTCGTTGCCCGATCACGCTCAGACCGAGGCCGTCGAGTCGAGCGAAGGCGGTCAGGTCAGGGCGGCCGGAGCCGGCCGGCGGGGTAGCGTCGGACACGTCGAGGTCTTTCGGATGGATGGCGTAGGAACCTCCATCGTCGGGAGACCTCGACATCTATCTGCGGACCGACGCGCCCGGCCGACCTACACCCTCATCTGGGTAGAGCCACTTAACCCGCACGTCAGCTCGCGGTTCCTGCCGGGGACGGGTCATCCCTTCCGCGCTATCTCGGCAGCGCGGGTGCGGGCCCGGAATCTCTTGAGCTCGCGGATGGTCTCCTTGGCTGTGGCCTTACTGACCTGTTCGCCGTCCGCGTCCTTCAGCCAGGCGAGCAGGCGCCGACCGCCGACGAACGGGATGCCAGCGACCTCACCGTCGTCGCGCAGCGTGTGCTGCGCGGGCCCCCAGATCACCACGAGCGGGCGAACGGTCACCGCGTGTCCCTTCGCTCGGTGACTTCCGCGCTCAGCCTTCAGCAGGCTCCGTGCTACGCCCTCGGCACGGAGCCGCGCCTTGGCAGCGGAGCGAGCCATCGCAGCCACGTCGTTTCCTTCACTTCGCCACTTCGAATCCACCGCGATCAGCCCGCCGTTCCGGGTGACGACGAGGTGGTCGAGGTCGCCAGCTTGCAGGCCGACGCTGTCGACCCATCCCCGGATCAGCTTCTTCCGCTTCGCCCGTTTGAGCTCGTCACGAGTGGCGTCCTCGCCCCACGCGCCGCGAAGCTGCAGGATCGCTTCGCGCTCGTGCGTGAGGAAGGCAGCGTTGATCAGGTGAAGGCCCATAGCCACGGCCACCGTCTGGAGCACGCCCAGGAACCACCATCGGAAGCCGCCGTCGGGCATGAGGAAGACGGCGATCGCTGTCTCAAAGCCAACGAGCGCCACCATGCCGAGAATTAGGGCTCCGAGCAGCTTCACGTTGCGCTGCGCCCACGCCCGCAAGAGTCGGTTGTACTCGTCGCGAGGAAACGGTCTGAATCTGGTCATGGCGCTCCCATCAGCTCGCGACGACCTTGGCAGCGGTGAAGAAGTCGATGGGCATCGGCGTCTCCAACTTCCAGGTGATGGCGATCGGTCGCTCGCCCCCGTGCCCGACATAGGTGGCTGGACCGAGGAAGAGAGTCCGCTATCGGCACTTCTTTCCCACCGGCCTATGGCGCTCGAGAAATGGTGCGGCACTGCACCCGCTACACCGGGCACACCTCGGTGCGGATCTCCACGCCGCGGGCGGGGCGGCCGCCGGCGTCGGTGGCGACCGCGAGGCAGAACCTGACCCACATGTTCAGCTGGATCTCCTTGGCCAGCCGGAGGTGGGAGTAGAGGACGTCGACGGTCCGGGTGGCCGAGCGCGCCCACGACTCGATCTCGAAGATCACGCCGTCGTCGACGTCCCAGGCGCGGAAGTCGATCTGTCCGGCCTCGAGGTGACCGCGCAAGGTGGCGAGCTGGAGCCGGCAGCGCTCGACCGCGGCCACCCGGACGGGTCCGTTCCACGGGCCGGGCATGTCCACCACGAGCCGGTCGCCCGGGCGCAGGCGCCGGTCGCTGGCGCCTCCCTCGTGCACCTGGACCACCTCGCTGGGCACCAGCCGTCCCAGGTCGCCGCTGACCGTGGCCATCACCGCCTCCGCGTCCTTGCTCGCCTCGACCACGTGGATCGCGAACACCCGGTGGTAGAGCGGGCCGACGCCGGCCTCCCACGGCTGGAGGTTCTCGGCCGGCAGGTCGGCGGGCAGGGGCGGAGGTGTCTGTGCTCGCTCCGAGCGGGTCTGGCTGCGGTGCAGCGGCGTGGTCGCCCACAGGTAGCGCCAGGAGATCAGGCCCATCCCCACCAGCCACCGCGAGAGCAGGGACGTCGGTGACAGCCCGGTCCGCTCCGGCATCGGCCCCCCTCGTCCTCTGCTCACCGTCGCCTGCTCACCGTCATCTGCTCGCACCAAAACCGTCGTTCCGGGTACCCCTGCACCGAGCGTCGATGCAGACGAGGACCCGAGGGAGGCAACGAGCATGTCGTTGGTGGTCGAGACGATCCACCGGACCGGGCTGCGGGACAGCCATCTCCACGCGCTGTCGATGGGCGGGGTGGGCCTATGCCTGGGACTGTGGGCGCGGGCCAAGACCGTCGACCAGGACGAGCGGGGGAACGCCGAGCGGCGGGCGCTGTTCGTCGGCCTCTGGCCGCCGACGCTGTCGCTGATCGGCGACGCCCTGCAGCGGCGCGGATGAACCGGCCACGCCTGCTCGACCGGATCGATCCCGCCACCGTCCTCGCGGACCAACGGGGGCGCGGGGTCAACTTCGTCGACGCCGAGGTCGACGACACCTGGCACCACGACCGCGAGGTCAGCCGCCTGGGCACCGAGGCCCCCGGGCCACCGGAGCCGAACGGGGTCTTCGAGACCGCCTGCCGGCTGGTGGAGGCCTACGAGATGGCCGATCCCTCGATCATCCGGGCGGTCTACGACCCCGACGTCGCGCTGCTGGGCCGCGACATGGTCCTCGAGGGACGCTTCCTGGTCCTCCGCTTCCCGATGGGCGTCCGGGTCACCCGGGTCGTCGACGAGGACCGCGACGGCACCCGCGTCTGGGGCTGGGGCTACGAGACCCTCGAGGGCCATCTCGAGCGCGGCCGGATGAGCTACCTGGTCACCAAGGACCCCGACGGAGCGGTCGACTTCGAGATCGTGGCCTTCTCCGAGGGCTCACCCCACCTGGGTCCCGTCGTCGGCCTGGGTTGGAAGCTGTTCGGGCGCGGCCGTCAGCTGCGCTTCTACCGAGCGTGCGGCCGGCGGCTCGCCCGCTTCGTGCGCCAGCGGGTCGGCCGGCCCGCCCCCCACCCCCCCCCCCCACCCCGCGAAGGGGTGGTGGTAGGTACCAGCGAAGCCCCCAAAACGTCCCTACATCCCTCGTCCCCCCCCCCGCGTCGAA
>JBQCHZ010000039.1:0-4209 GCA_051954195.1 Marmoricola sp. | reverse complement strand
CCTCGACGCCCTCGTCGACACCGAACTCGATGTCGAAGGACTCCAGCAGCTCGCGGTCCTCGTCCTCGGGGGAGACGACCTCGACGTTGTAATTGAGCTCCTCGCCGAGCAGCTCCAGCGTCTCGTCGTTGACCGACTCGGTCGCGGTGACCATCTCGCCGAGGCTGAACAGCATCTGCACCAGCGCGGCCGGGTCGACACCGATCTTCTCGGCGAAGTCGGTCAGGGAGGCACCGCGGGTCAGGCGAACGGTCTCGCCGTTGCCCTTGCGGACGCGCACGCCGCCGATCGTCGGGGCCTCCATGGCCTCGAACTCCTGGCGACGGGCGCGCCGGGACTTGCGGCCACGGCGCGAGGGACCGCCGGGGCGACCGAACGCGCCCTGGGTCGTGCCGCGCTGGCCGGGCCGGCCACCGCCGCCGGGACGACCGCCGCCGAAGCCGCCGCGGGCCGGAGCACCGGCACCGGCGCCACCGCGGCCGGGAGCGCCGGGACGCCCACCGGGGCCGGGACGGCCGGCGCCGGGGCGCCCGCCGGGTCCACCGCCGAAGGCGGCCGGGGACTTCGGCATCATCGCCGGGTTCGGACGAGGCATGCCGGGACGACCCGGCGCGCCGCCCTCGCGACCGGCGGGCGGACGCGGAGGACGCTCGGCCGGGGACCCGGCCGAGGGCCGCCGGCCCATGCCCTGGGTCGAGGAGAACGGGTTGTTGCCCGGGCGCGGGGCACCGGGACGACCGGCACCGCCCTGGCCGCCGCGACCCTGCGCCGGACGCGGGGCGGGAGCCGCCGGCCGGGGAGCAGACGGGCGGGGGCCGGCCGGAGCCTCGGGGGCAGCGGCGGAGGCCGCCGGAGCGGCCGGCTCCTCGGGTGCCGAGGGAGCCTCGGGCTGGACCGGGGCCTGCGGGGCCGGGGCCTGCGGAGCCTGCTGGACGGGCTCGGGGGCCGCCGGGCGCGGTGCCGGCCTCGGAGCGGTCGGCGCGGCGGGGGCGGCGGGCGCGGGAGCCTCCGCAGCGGCCGGTGCGTCGACCGGAGCCGCTGCCGGTGCCTCGGCGGGGGCCGCGGCGTCCGCCGGCGCGTCGGGGGCGGCGGGGGCCTTCTTCGCAGCACGGGACGCCTTGCGCGCCTCGGCCGCCTCCTTCTTCGCCAGGAGGGCGGCGCCGTGGGTGTTCTTGAAACGCTGGACGACGGGGGGCTCGACGCCGGACGACGCCGACTTCACGAACTCACCCATGTCGGTGAGGAGCGTGAGCACTTCCTTGCTCGGGACTCCGAACTCCTTGGCGAGTTCGCTTACTCGGACCTTGGCCACGTGGTTCCTCCTGGTCCGAGCAGTGCGTGCTGCGGACCGTCTAGATGGTTGGGAAGCTCATCGGGAAGTACTCATCGAGTGCTCATGAGCTGCTGCTCCAGTTCCTGGTCAGGTGTTCACCGCGTCGTGGACGACCCGGTCGGTCACGCGTGCGAGGTGGATCCGCACCGCGTCGAGCCCCAGCGGTCCGCCGCCCTCGTACCGGAGGGCTCTGGCGAACGCACGTCGGCGCTCGGCGAGGGTGAGGCACTCGGACCTCGGGTGCAGGTGCGCCCCCCGGCCGGGTGCCGTGCCGTCCGGATCGGGTACGACGGCCATGCCGTCGTCCACCGCGCCGAGCGTCACTCTCAACAACTCACGCTTGGCGGTCCGTTCCCGGCAACCGACGCACGTGCGGACAGGGCCCGTCACCTGCGGGTCGTCGAGTCGGGGAGCCACCGCAGGTCAGTTTAGCCGCAACGCCGCCCCAGGACGAACCGGCGCCGCGGCCCGCCCTGCCCGCAGCCGCGGGGAGCGGTCAGACCGGGGCGGCCAGCTCGGCGAGCACGGCCTCGATCCGGCCGGCGACCACCGAGAGGTGCCCCTCTCCCGGCTCGAGGTGCGCGGTGACGCCGGGGAGGTGCTGCGCCAGCCACGCCCCGTGCGTGGCCGGCACCATCAGGTCGGCGTCGCCCTGCCAGAGGAAGGCGGGCACGGCGAGCCGGCCCAGCTCGAAGCCCCAGTCGGTGATGAACGCCAGGTCGTCGTCGAGCCAGCCGTCGACGCCGACCTCGACGGCGGCGCGCATCTGCGCGGCGAGGTCCTCCCCGAACTCCTCGGTGAGCATCGCCCGGTCGGCCTCGGGCAGCAGCGTCGCCATCGACGCCATCACCCCGGCGGCGTCGACCTCGCGAAGCTCCCCGAGCTGACCCTCGAGCCAGGGCCGCAGCTGCTCCTCGCCGGCCAGCGCCAGGCCGAACTCCTCGATGTTCTGCTCGCCCATGCCGGCCATCTGGTCCAGGCCCTCGGCATCCCAGGGCGCCACCCCTGCGAGGACCGAGACCGCCTGCACCCGGTGCGGCAGCAGTGCCGCGGTCGCCAGGGCGTGCGGTCCACCGCCCGACCAGCCGAGCGTGACGCAGCTCGGGGCGTCGAGGGCGTCGAGCACCTGCGCCACGTCGTCGACCACGTCGGCGACACGACGGCCCGGGAGCCGGGTGGAGGTGGCGTAGCCGGGTCGCGACCAGGTCACGAACCGGAACCCCGCCGCGTGCGCGGCGCGCTCGAGGAAGCGCAGCGGTCGCGCCGCCCCGGGGGTGCCGTGGTGGTAGACCAGCGGCACCGCGCCCTCGTCGCCGGAGGTGAACAGGTCGAGGATGCGGCCGTCGGCCAGCGTGAAGGCGCTCACTGCTCGGGCGCCTCGTCGGAGCGGATGTCGATGCGCCATCCGGTCAGGCGGGCGGCGAGCCGGGCGTTCTGGCCCTCCTTGCCGATCGCCAGCGACAACTGGTAGTCGGGCACCACCACGCGGGCGGACCGGGCGGCCGCGTCGACGACGGTCACCTTCGACACCCGAGCCGGGCTCAGCGCGTGGGCGACCATCTCGGCGGGGTCCTCGGACCAGTCGACGATGTCGATCTTCTCGCCGTGCAGCTCGTTCATCACGTTGCGCACCCGCTGGCCCATCGGGCCGATGCAGGCGCCCTTGGCGTTGACGCCGGGCACCGTCGACCGTACGGCGAGCTTGGTGCGGTGGCCCGCCTCGCGCGCGATCGCCGCGATCTCCACGGTGCCGTCGGCGATCTCGGGCACCTCCAGTGCGAACAGCTTCTTGACCAGGGAGGGGTGGGTGCGCGAGAGCATCACCTGCGGGCCGCGCATGCCGCGGCGCACGGTGACCACCAGGCACTTGATCCGGGTGCCGTGGGAGTAGTCCTCGCCGGGCACCTGCTCGCCGGCGGGGAGCAGCGCCTCGAGCTTGCCGAGGTCCACGAGCACGTCCTGCGGGTCGCGGCCCTGCTGGATGAGCCCGGAGACGATGTCGCCCTCCTTGCCGTGGAACTCGCCGAACCTGATCTCGTCCTCGGCGTCGCGCAGGCGCTGCAGCATGATCTGCTTCGCGGTCGTGGCGGCGATGCGCCCGAAGCCGGCGGGGGTGTCGTCGTACTCCCCGATCGGGTTGCCCTCCCCGTCGAGCTCACGGGCCAGCACGGTGACGTGCCCGGATCTGCGGTCGAGCTCGACCCGCGCGGCCTCCTGGGCCCCGGGGGTCTTGTGGTAGGCGGTCAGCAGGGCCTGCTCGATCGCCTCGACGAGCACGTCGAGGGAGATCTCCTTCTCCCGCTCGAGCACGCGCAGGATGTTCATGTCGATGTCCATGGCGGTCCTCCTCAGTCCTCGGCCCGGTCGTCGGCGCTGTCGCCTGCGGGGTCGTCGGCGCGATCGTCGGCGCGATCGTCGGCGCGGTCGTCGGGGCGGCGGAACTCGACCTGCACCTTCGCGCGCGCCACGTCGGCCAGCGCCACCTGGCGGGTCGCCCCGTCGACGTCGAGCTGCGCGCTGGTCTCGTCGCTCCCGGTGATCCGCCCGGTCACGGGCTGGTCGCCGTGGTCCTCGGCGAAGGTCACCGTGACGAGCCGGCCGATGTTGCGGCGCCAGTGCCGCGGCAGCGTCAGCGGGCGGTCCACGCCCGGGGAGGACCCCTCGAGGGTGTAGGGCCGCTCCCCCATGACGTCGGTCTCGTCGAGCACGGCCGAGACCGCTCGGGTGGCCTCGGCGATGTCGTCCATGTCCACACCACCGTCGCGGGGGGCCGCGGCGCGGGCGAAACCCAAGATAGCGGCCGGCGCAACCACCACCACCCCCCACAAAAATACAAACCCCAACACACTCCCTCACCCCCCCCCCTCGAGTCGGTC
>JBQCHZ010000038.1:0-41670 GCA_051954195.1 Marmoricola sp. | reverse complement strand
ACGCCCGAGCGCGACGCCGAGCGAGGCGCACTGAGACGTCCGTGCGCACCCTCGAGGGACGCACGGTGCACGACCTGAAGAGAACAGCAACCGCCAGGAGAAGGAGAAAGAACCCATGGGTTCGGTTCGCGTAGCGATCGTGGGCGTCGGCAACTGCGCCACGTCCCTCGTCCAGGGCGTCCAGTACTACCGGGACGCCGACCCGTCGGGCAGCGTGCCCGGCCTGATGCACGTCACCTTCGGTGACTACCACGTCCGCGACGTGGAGTTCGTCGCCGCCTTCGACGTCGACGACAAGAAGGTGGGCAAGGACCTCTCCGAGGCCATCGACGCCTCGGAGAACAACACCATCAAGATCTGCGACGTCCCGACGCTGGGCGTCGAGGTCCAGCGCGGCCACACCCTCGACGGGCTGGGCAAGTACTACCGCCAGACGATCGAGGAGTCGGCCGCCGACCCGGTCGACGTGGTCTCCGTCCTCAAGGACTCCGGCGCCGAGGTCCTCGTGTCCTACCTCCCGGTGGGCTCGGAGGAGGCAGACAAGTTCTACGCCCAGTGCGCGATCGACGCCGGCGTGGCCTTCGTCAACGCCCTGCCCGTCTTCATCGCCTCCGACCCGGTCTGGGCGAAGAAGTTCGAGGACGCCGGCGTGCCGATCATCGGCGACGACATCAAGTCCCAGGTCGGCGCGACCATCACCCACCGGGTGATGGCCAAGCTGTTCGAGGACCGCGGCGTGGCGCTGGACCGCACCTACCAGCTCAACGTCGGCGGCAACATGGACTTCAAGAACATGCTCGAGCGTGAGCGGCTGGAGTCGAAGAAGGTCTCCAAGACCCAGTCGGTGACCTCGAACCTCAAGGGCGAGCTGGCCGGCAAGGTCTCCGACCGCAACGTCCACATCGGCCCCTCCGACTACGTCGCCTGGCTCGACGACCGCAAGTGGGCCTACGTGCGCCTGGAGGGTCGCGCGTTCGGCGACGTCCCGCTCAACCTCGAGTACAAGCTCGAGGTCTGGGACTCCCCGAACTCCGCCGGCATCATCATCGACGCCATCCGCGCCGCGAAGATCGCCAAGGACCGCGGCATCGGCGGACCGATCCTGTCCGCCTCGTCCTACCTGATGAAGTCCCCGCCGGTGCAGCGCCCCGACGATGAGGGCCGTGCGTCGGTCGAGGCCTTCATCCGCGGCGACGTCGAGCGCTGACCCCCTTCGAGGTGCGGTGAGCCGCAGCTCTTCAGGAACGACGGCCGGGACCTCATCGGGTCCTGGCCGTCGTGCTGTGCGGGCTCCTCGCCGGGGCTAGCATCGGCGGCGTGAGCGACCTGTTCTGCGCGGCGACGCTGGTCTTCGCCCGCCACGGCGAGGCGGAGTACGCCGGCAGCTGCTTCTCCGACGAGGGCGGCACCCTGACCACCCGGGGACGTGACCAGGCGACCGCCCTGGCGACCGCCCTCGCGGACCGCCGCGTGGCCCGGGTCTGGTGCAGCGACCTCAGCCGGGCCGTGCAGACCGCCGAGATCGTGGCCCACCGGCTCGGGGTCGGGGTGCAGACACGGCCGGCCCTGCGCGAGGTCGTCGTCGGCGACCTCCTCGGCACGCCGTTCCGGCACTCCGCCCTCGACGAGGTCACCGAGCGCTGGGCCGACGGGGACCTCGACGCCGGGTTCGCCGGCGGTGAGAACGGCCACGACGTGGTCGCCCGGATCGCGGCGCAGCTGCGCGACATCGCCGACGAGCACCGTGGCGAGACCGTCCTGGTGGTCGGCCACGAGCGATCCGGCTGCGCCGCATTGAGCGCGATGGCCGGGCACCGGTCGGGTGGAAGCGCGCCCCGCAGGCTCGACCCGGGCGAGCACGTCGAGCTGCTGCTCGACGCCGACGGAGCACGGCTGGTGAACGACCGCTAACCTTGGGCGCCGTGGAGCGCCGTACCCAGATCCTCACGACCGCGGCGGAGCTGTTCGCCGAGCACGGCTACCACGGCGTGTCCATCAACGACCTGGGCGCCGCCTGCGGGATCACCGGACCGGCGCTCTACAAGCACTTCCGGGGCAAGCAGGCCATCCTCTCCGAGATGCTCGTGCAGATCAGCGACGAGCTGCTCGCCGAGGGCCGCCGCCGGGTGCGCGAGGCCGACGACGATCTCGCCGCGCTCCGGGCACTGGTGGACTGGCACGTCGACTTCGCACTGACGCGATCGGCCCTGATCGTCGTGCAGGACCGGGACTGGTCGGCCCTGCCCGTGGAGTCGCGGGAGCGGGTGCGCGACACCCAGCGCAAGTACGTCGAGGTGTGGGTGAAGGTGCTGCGCGCGCTGCACACCGAGCTCACCCCCAAGGAGGCCCGCGCGATGGTGCACGCCGCCTTCGGCCTGATCAACTCCACCCCGCACAGCGCGCTGCTGCGCGAGGAGGCGATGCGCGAGGTGCTCTCCCGGATGGCGGTGGCCGCGCTCACCCGCTGAGAGGGATCGCAGCGGTCAGCGGCCGAGCACGTCCTTGAGTGCGCCCAGCAGCAGCGCGACGGCGTCGGGCGAGGCATTCGGGCCCATCAGGCCGATCCGCCACACCGTGGAGGCGAACGCTCCCGCTCCTGCGCCGATCTCGATGTCGTAGCGGCGCAGCAGCTCCGCCCGGACGGCACCGGAGTCGACGCCGTCGGGCACCTTGACGGTGGTGAGCTCCGGCAGCCGCCAGCCCTCCTCGGCGAACAGCTCCAGGCCCATCTCCTGCAGGCCCGCCTGCAGGGCGTCACCCGCCTGCTGGTGCCGGGCCCACACCGCCTCGAGGCCCTCCTCGAGGATGCGGCCCAGCGCGGCCTGCAGCGAGGTGACCATCGCGACCGGAGCGGTGTGGTGGTAGGTGCGACCACCACCGCTGACGCCCGCCTCGCCGACGTAGCCGCCGAGGAGGCCGAGGTCGAGGTACCACGACTGCGGCCGCTCGACCCGCCGGTCGAAGGCCCTGTCGCCGATCGTGAACGGTGCCAGGCCGGGCGCGACGCCCAGGCACTTCTGGGTGCCGGCGTATCCGACGTCGATGCCCCAGTCGTCGGCGCGCAGCTCGATGCCGCCGATCGAGGTGACGGCGTCGACGACCAGCAGCGCGTCGCCCTTGGCGGCGCCGAGGGCGGCGATGTCGGAGCGGACCCCGGTGGAGGTCTCGGCATGCACCGCCGCGATGATCGCCGGCGCGGGGTGCGCCTCGACCACGCGCTGTACGTCGACCGGCGTACCCCATGCGTGCTCGACGGGGACCACCTCGGCGCCGCAGCGCGAGGCCACCTCGCACATCCGCTGGCCGAAGAGGCCGTTGACCGCGACCACCACGACGTCCCCCGGGTGCACGGAGTTGACGAACGCCGCCTCCATGCCGGCCGAGCCGGTCGCCGAGAGCGGCAGCGTGCGCGCGTTGGTGGTGCCCCAGACCTCGCGCAGCCCGGCGCAGGCCTCGTCCATCACCGCCAGGAAGACCGGGTCGAGGTGACCCAGCAGCGGCCGGGCCAGTCCCTCGGTCGCCTCCGGGTAGGGGTTGCAGGGTCCGGGTCCGAAGAGGTGGCGCTCAGTGATCACGAGCCGAACCTACCCAACGCCCCCGGCTCGTCGACTGGGTCGAGGCCTACAGCACGGCCCCGGGGTTGAGGATCCCGTCCGGGTCGAGCGCGTCCTTGATGCGCCGGCTCAGCGCCATCACCTCGGGCCCGAGCTGGTCGGGCAGCGCGCCCTTCTTCGCCCGGCCCACCCCGTGCTCGCCGGTGATCGTCCCGCCCAGCGCGATCGCCAGGCTCATCACCTCGGCGAACGCCGCCCGCGCGGCGGTGGTCGAGGCGGGGTCCGCGGCGTCGTAGACGATCACCGGGTGGGTGTTGCCGTCGCCCGCATGCGCGACGACCGGGATCGCGACACCGTGGCGGGCCGCGATGGCCGCGATCCCGTCGACGAGGTCCGGCAGCCGCGGCACCGGCGCGCCGACGTCCTCGAACAGCACCGCGCCCTGCTCCTCGATGGCGTGCAGCGCCACCCGGCGGGCCGCGACGAACATCTCCGCCTCGTCGGGGTCCTCGGTGCAGAACACCTCCGACGCACCGGCGCTGCGGCAGGCCTGCTCCATCAACGCCAGCTCGGCGGCGCGGGCCTCGCCGGCCACGTCGGACTGGGCCAGCAGCAACGCCCCGGCGTCACGGTCCAGGCCGTGGGGCCGGTGGTCCTCCACCGCGTTGATGGAGGCGTTGTCCATCAGCTCCATCATCGAGGGGCGGATCCGGGACCGGATGCCGACCACGGCCTCGGAGGCGGCCTTCATCGAGCCGAAGGAGGCCACCATCGTGGCGGGTGCGCCCTGCGCCGGCACCAGCCGCAGCACCGCGCGGGTGACGATGCCGAGCGTGCCCTCGCTGCCGACGAACAGCTTGAGCAGCGACAGCCCCGCAACGTCCTTGATCCGGCGTCCGCCCAGGGTGATCAGGGTGCCGTCGGCGAGGACCACGTCGAGACCGAGCACGTAGTCGGTGGTGACGCCGTACTTCACGCAGCACAGGCCGCCGGCGTTGGTGGCGACGTTGCCGCCGATCGAGCAGATCTCGTACGACGAGGGGTCCGGCGGGTACCAGAGGCCGTGCTCGGCCGCGGCGCGCTTCACCTCGACGTTCAGGGCGCCCGGCTCGACGACGGCCACCTGGCCGGCCGGGTCGATGTCGATCGCGCGCATCCGCTCGACGCAGAGCACGATGCCACCCGTCACGGCCGAGGACCCGCCGGAGAGGCCGGTGCCCGCCCCCCGCGGCACGACCGGGACCCGGTGGCGGGCCGCCCAGGTCATCGCCGTGCGGACCTCCTCGGCCGAGCCGGCGCGCACCACGGCGGCGGGCTTGCCGGCCGTGCCGTCGTCGGCGAAGTCGTGGCTGTAGCGCTCCATCGCGACCGGCTCGGTCAGCACGCTGCCCTCGGGCAGCGCCGCGACCAGCTCCTCGAGCAACGAGGCGTCCATGCCGCTCAGGAAACCACGGCGCCCCGGTGAGCGCCACGCGTCCGCCAGGACGCGGGACGCCTCGACCCGTCTCAGTGCAGCGGCACCGGCGACACGGTCGCCTCCTGCTTGGTCCGCGGCAGGAAGAACGCCGGGATCAGGCAGCACGCCACCAGGATCGTCGCGATCACGAAGACCTGGCCGAAGGAGTCGCCCAGCGCGGCGATGATCCGCTGCATCAGGTCCGGCGGGACCGGCGTCGCGGTCTGCGGGGAGGCACCGGCCGTGTCTAGCACCGGGTGCTGCTGGAACGCGCTGGTGAGCAGGACCGAGAAGAGCGCCGTACCGAGCGAGGAGGCGACCTGCTGGGTGATGTTCATCAGCGTCGACCCGCGGGCGATGTTGGCGTCGGTGAGCTTGGCCAGGGCGGCGCTCATGATCGGCATCATCGTGGCGCCCATGCCCAGGCCCATCACGACCAGGCCGGTGAGCAGGAACGCGTAGGAGTCGTGGGAGCCGACGAAGGCGAAGAAGCCCATCCCGACGGTGTCGAGCACCAGGCCGGTGAGGACCACCTTGCCGGGGCCCATCCGGTCGGCGAGCACGCCGGCGATCGGCATCGTCAGCATCGCCCCGAAGCCCTGCGGCGCGAGCAGCCAGCCCGACATCAGCGGGCTCTCACCGTGGACGCGCTGGAAGTAGAGCGGGAACAGCAGCGTGGCACCGAAGAAGGCCATGGCGAACAGCGCCATCGCGACCACCGCGATGGTGATCTCGCGGTGCGCGAACAGCCGCAGGTCGACGAGCGGGTGGTGGTTGGAGCGACGCAGCGCCCACGGCACGAACGCCGCGATCAGCAGCACGCCGACCAGGGCGGTGACCCACACGCGGTCGCTGAGGTAGAGCCCGAGGACGTGGAGGCCGCGCTGGTCGGCCTGGGCCTCGGGGATCGAGGAGATGCCGAAGAGGAACAGCGCCAGCCCCGGCGAGAGCAGCAGCATGCCGACCCAGTCGAAGGTCTGCGACGGCTCGACCTCGTCCTTGGGCAGCACCATGGCGGCGTAGACGAGCGCGACGATGCCGATCGGGAGGTTGATCAGGAAGATCCAGTGCCAGCTGGCGATGTCGATCAGCCAGCCGCCGAGGATCGGGCCGAAGATCGGGCCGAGCAGCATCGGGATGCCGAGCACGGCCATCACGCGGCCCACACGCTCGGGACCGGCCGCGCGGGTCAGGATCGTCATGCCCAGCGGCATCAGCATGCCGCCGCCGAGGCCCTGGAGGACGCGGTAGGTGACCAGCAGCTCCAGCGAGGGCGCCGTCGAGCACAGCACCGAGCCGGCGGTGAACAGCGCGACCGCGAGCAGGTAGAGGCGCTTGGTGCCGAAGCGGTCGGCCGCCCAGCCGGTCAGCGGGATCACGGTCGCCAGGGCGAGCGTGTAGCCGGTCATCGTCCACGCGACCTGCGCGGGGGTGGCGTCGAAGATTCGCTGGAAGGTCCCCAGGCCCACCGACACCACGGTGATGTCGAGGATCGACATGATGGCGCCGAGCACGACGACGCCCGCGGTGACGAGCACCGCGCGGTCGAGCCGGTCCCCGGACGGACCGTCGGACGGACCGTTGGCCGAGGGGCCGGGGGTGGACGGGCCGGACCCGCCGTCGGAGGCGAGCGCGGTCAGGTCGACGTCGGTGGACACCCGATCAGCATGCCAGCGCGCGCACCGTCCGGCGAGCGGTTTGGAGGGTTTCCGGAACTCATCGGTCCGTGTTCTGCGTCACCGCCGCAGCACCACGGTGCCGGTATGGGTGACCACGCCGAGCAGGCCGTCGGCCACGACGACCTGAGCCGGCCAGTACGTCGTGTCGATCCCGTGCCGGGGCAGCGGGTACGCCGTGCGACCGCCACTGCCGAGGCCGAGCGAGACCACCGCGGTGGTGGTGCCCAGCAGCAGGTGCGTCGCGTCGAGCATCGGCGCCGCGTCCAGCTGGAAGCCGTAGGGCAGGTACTGGCGACCGGCGGGGATCGGCACCCGCCACCGGCGGCGACCGGTGCTCGCGTCGAGCCCGAGCAGCGCCCGGTCGGTGCGGAGCACCAGCACGCCCGCTCGCAGGGCGATGTCGGGCTGCGTCCCCGTCGGGGCCGGTCGGCGCCAGCGCACGCGGCCGGTCGGGTCGAGGGAGCGCAGCACGAGTCCCGAGGGTCCGGCCTGCTCGACGACGAGCCGGGGACCGTCGCTGCCCACGACGTGCAGCGCGCCCGGGGCCGCCCAGCGGTGCCGGGTCCGTCCGGTGGCCGGGTCGAGCCAGCGCAGCACGTCCGCGGACGCCGTCCCACCCAGGTCGTACGACGCCCTGCCGCCCACCACGACGGCGTGGCCGGTGACGGTGAGCCCGTCCGCGGCCGGCGCAGCCACCGCACGGCTCCACCGGGTGCCGCCGTCCCCGGCCGCCAACCGGGTGACCCGTGCACCGGCCGGATCGTCGGTGAGCACCACCACGTCGCCCCCGGGGAGCACCGCGGTGCCCAGCGGGTCGCCGTACCGGGTGGGGACGGTGCCGACCGTCCGGCACCACGCCAGGTGGCCGTCGTCGAGGCTCCGGGCGCTGATCTGGAGCGGCCCGTGGGCTGGGAGCCGGAGCTGCAGCCACCGACCGTCGGCCACGTCGTAGGCGTGCTGGCCCTTGTCCTGGGCGATGCCCCACCGCGCCCGCAGGGAGCGGTCCAGGAACGCGACGTCGGCGTTGTCCTTGGTCCAGGCCGCCAGCCCGCCGGGCACCGCGGCCAGGGAGAGGTAGGTGCCGTAGTCGTAGCCCAGCGCCCCCGCGACCTCCCCGAGCCCCCACGCCCGCGCGGCGGTCACGAGCCGCCCGAGCCGGTGGTCGGCGCCTGCGGGCCGCGGTCCGGTGGTCAGGACGCGCGGCACCGCGTCGCCGGCCACCCGCGGCTCCGGGTCGCACCCGTCGGGTCCCCCCGCGCCGTGCCGCAGGGCCGACGCGCCCACCGCGGCGAGCGCCACCGCCAGGACGGCGACGCCGCCCACCGCGGCGCGCCGCCTCACGCTCACCAGATCCGGACGCGCTCGTCCGGGTCGAGCCAGAGCCCGTCGCCCTCCCCGGTGGAGAAGGCGTCGTGGAACTCGGCGAGGTTGCGGGCGATGTTCGCGCGGAACTCCGGCGGGCTGTGCGGGTCGGTGGTCAGATACTGCAGCGCCAGCTCCTTGCGCCGCTTGGTGCGCCAGCAGTAGGCCCAGTTGAGGAAGAGCCGCTGCCGCTCCTCCACCGACGCCTCGCCGCCGCGGGAGATCAGGTACGCCGTGTGGGCGATCGTCAGGCCGCCGAGGTCGCCGATGTTCTCCCCGACGGTCAGCGCGCCGTTGACGTGCTCACCGGGGAGGTCGCGCGGCTCGTAGCCGTCGTACTGCTCGATCAGCGCCCTGGTCTTGACCTCGAAGTTCGCCTTGTCCTCGGCCGTCCACCAGTCGTTGAGGTTGCCCCGGCCGTCGTACTGGGCGCCCTGGTCGTCGAAGCCGTGGCCGATCTCGTGCCCGATCACCGCGCCGATGCCGCCGTAGTTCTCAGCCGGGTCGGCATCGGGGGCGAAGAACGGTCGCTGCAGGATCCCGGCGGGGAAGCAGATCTCGTTGGTGCCCGGGTTGTAGTAGGCGTTGACGGTCTGCGGCAGCATGAACCACTCGTCGCGGTCGACCGGCGACCCGATCTTGCCCAGCTCGCGGTCGGTCTCGAAGGCCGCGATCGCCGCCGCGTTGCCGACCAGGTCGTCCGGGGTGACCTCGAGGGCCGAGTAGTCGCGCCACTTCGTCGGGTAGCCGATCTTGGGCACGAACGTCTCGAGCTTCTCGTAGGCCCGCTGCTTGGTCTCCTCGGTCATCCAGTCCAGCGCGCCGATGCTCCGGCGGTAGGCGGCGAGCAGGTTCGCGACCAGGTCGTCCATCAACGCCTTGGACTCCGGCGGGAAGTGGCGGGCGACGTACTCGCGCCCCACCGCCTCGCCCATCCCGCCCTCGACGAAGGCGACGCCCCGCTTCCAACGCGCCCGCAGCTCGGGCGTGCCCGAGAGGGTGCGGCCGTAGAAGTCGAAGTTGGCCTCCACGAACGCATCCGGGAGGTACGACGCCGCGCCGCGGACGGCCTTCGCCGTGAGGTAGGCACGCCAGGTCTCGATCGGCGTCCCGGTGAGCACCTGCTGCAGGTGCTCGAGGTAGGACGGCTGGCGCACGACCACCTCGGCGAGGGTCTGCTCCCCGCCACCCAGGGCGGTGACGTAGGCGTCGAGGTCGAAGGCCGGGACCAGCCCCTGGAGCTCCTCGCGGGTGCGGAGGTTGTAGGTCTTCTGCACGTCGCGGGTCGCCGCGCGCTCCCAGTGGCCCTCGGCGAGCCGCGTCTCCAGCTCCATCACGGTGCGGGCGGTGCCGGCGGGGTCGGGCCGGCCCGCCAGCTCGAGGATCGCGGTCAGGTAGGCGACGTACTTGTCGCGGATCTCGGCGAACTTGTCCTCGCGGTAGTAGGACTCGTCGGGCAGCCCGAGACCGCCCTGGGTCAGGTGCACCAGATAGCGGTCGGAGTCGCGGTCGTCGGTGTCGACGTAGGAGCCGAACAGCCCGCCGCCGCCGCGGCGCTCGTACGCGCCGAGGTAGCCGGGCAGCTGCGCGACGTCGGAGAGGCCGTCGATCGAGGCGAACACCGGCTCCAGCGGCGCCGCGCCGAGCTGCTCGACCCGCTCCTCGTCCATGAAGCTCGCGTAGAGGGCGCCGATCTTGCGGGCGTCCGCGGCTCCCGGCTCGTCGAGCCCGGCGGAGGACGACGCGAGCTCCTCGATGATCGCGCGCACCTGCTGCTCGGCCTGGTCGGCGAGCGTGACGAACGGGCCCCAGCTGGCGCGGTCGGAGGGAATCTCCTCGGTCTCGAGCCAGCGGCCGTTGACGTGACCGAAGAGGTCGTCCTGGGGGCGGGTGGCGGGGTCCATGCCGGGACGGGCGTCGTCGAGGATGCTCACACCGGCGACCCTAGCCACCGAGTCCAGCACCGACCGGCATCCGGGAGGCGTGTGCGCGGGGGCCGTGCGCGAGGGACACTGGAGGGGTGCCACGTCGACTCCGCTCCGCCACGTCCACCCAGGGCCGCAACATGGCCGGTGCCCGCGCGCTCTGGCGCGCCACCGGCATGACCGACTCCGACTTCGGCAAGCCGATCGTCGCGATCGCGAACTCCTTCACCGAGTTCGTGCCCGGTCACGTCCACCTGCGCGACATGGGCAAGCTCGTCGCGGGCGCGGTCGTCGAGGCCGGCGGCGTGGCCAAGGAGTTCAACACGATCGCGGTCGACGACGGCATCGCGATGGGTCACGGCGGCATGCTCTACTCCCTGCCGAGCCGCGAGCTGATCGCGGACGCCGTGGAGTACATGGTGCAGGCGCACTGCGCCGACGCCCTGGTCTGCATCTCCAACTGCGACAAGATCACCCCCGGCATGCTGCTGGCGGCCCTGCGCCTGAACATCCCGACGGTCTTCGTCTCCGGCGGTCCGATGGAGGCCGGCAAGACCGTCGCCGTCGACGGCGTCGTGCACGCCAAGCTCGACCTGATCGACGCGATGATCGCCTCGGCGGACGAGAAGGTCAGCGACGAGCAGCTCGACGAGATCGAGCGCTCGGCGTGCCCGACGTGCGGTTCGTGCTCGGGCATGTTCACCGCCAACTCGATGAACTGCCTCACCGAGGCGATCGGCCTCTCGTTGCCCGGCAACGGCTCGACGCTGGCCACCCACGCGCTGCGCGAGCAGCTCTTCACCGACGCCGGCCGGCTGGTGGTCGACCTCGCGCGTCGCCACTACGAGGACGACGACGACTCCGTGCTGCCGCGGGCGATCGCGACCCGGGAGGCGTTCGAGAACGCCGTGGCCCTCGACGTGGCGATGGGTGGCTCGACCAACACGGTGCTGCACCTGCTCGCGGCCGCCCGCGAGGCCGAGCTGGACTTCTCCGTCGGCGACATCGACGGCATCTCCCGCCGGGTGCCGTGCCTGTCGAAGGTCGCGCCGAACTCGCCGGAGTACCACATGGAGGACGTGCACCGCGCCGGTGGCATTCCGGCCATCCTGGGCGAGCTGAACCGCGCGGGGCTGCTGCACACCGGCGTCCACGCCGTGCACGCGCCGGACCTCGCGAGCTGGCTGGCCGAGTGGGACGTGCGGGGCGGCTCGCCGAGCGAGCGGGCGACCGAGCTGTTCCACGCCGCTCCGGGCGGGGTGCGCACCACGCAGCCGTTCTCCACCGAGAACCGCTGGTCCTCCCTCGACACCGATGCCGCCGGCGGCTGCATCCGCGACCTCGAGCACGCCTACTCCGCCGACGGCGGGCTGGCGATCCTCTTCGGCAACCTCGCGCCGGACGGGTGTGTGGTGAAGACCGCGGGGGTGCCGGAGGAGTGCCTGACCTTCGCGGGGCCGGCGCGCGTCTTCGAGTCCCAGGAGGCCGCAGTCGAGGCCATCCTCGGCAAGGTCGTGACCGAGGGCGACGTGGTCGTCATCCGCTACGAGGGTCCGCGCGGCGGCCCCGGCATGCAGGAGATGCTCTATCCCACCTCGTTCCTCAAGGGCCGCGGTCTGGGCCGTGCCTGTGCCCTGATCACCGACGGCCGCTTCTCCGGCGGCACCAGCGGCCTCTCGATCGGGCACGTCTCGCCCGAGGCGGCCGGTGGTGGCCTGATCGCGCTGGTCGAGGACGGCGACACGGTCAGCATCGACATCCCGGCGCGCGCGATCACCCTCGAGGTCGACCCGCTGGTGCTCGACGAGCGTCGCGCGGCGCAGGAGAAGCGGGACCGGCCCTGGACGCCGGTCGACCGGGTGCGCCCGGTCTCGGCCGCCCTGCGGGCCTACGCCTCGATGGCCACCGCCGCCTCCGACGGCGCCTACCGCCGCGTTCCCGAGTGAGCGGCTACGGCGCGAGGTCGCGGTAGGCGGAGGCGAGCACGCCGAGGCCGGCCTTGAGCCGCTCGTGGTACGTCGTGTAGTTCCACGCCGGCCAGTCGAAGCGCAGGTCGGCCTGCTGGCCGTCGGCGTCGTAGTGCAGCGCCATGCCGGGGACCTTCTCCATGCGGGCGGGGTCGCCGGGGCCCAGGGCGGTCCGCGAGGACGGGTCGGCCAGGCCGAGCATCGACCACGGGATCCGCAGGTGGATCGTCTTGCGGGCCTCGTCGACGTTCCAGGTGGCGAGCGAGTCGTAGTCCGCTGTCTTCGGATCCCAGCTGCCTCGGACGAGATCGCCCACCGGGTAGTACTCCGCCGGCAGCGGTCCGCCCGGGTAGTCGGGGTGGCTACGGTTCACCAGCTGCTCGAACCGGTGCCACGGCGTCGCCGCGTCGGGCCGGTAGGGCACGGCCGGCGTGTCGAGCCGCATCGGGTCGAGCGCCCTGCGGACGAGGAGCCGTGCGGTCCCCGCATCGCGGTCCACGACGACCCGGTAGTCGGCCGACTGCACCCCGGGCACCACGTCGGCGTCGACGGTGAGCCGGTGCGGCAGCGCGTCGCGCATCGTGACGTCGAGGTGCACCCAGGAGGCGTCGCCCCAGGTGTAGAGGTAGGTGTAGGGGCCGCTCTTCGGGATCGACTCCGCGGCCGCGTCGGCGACCGGATCGGGGTCGGTGGCCATCAGCCCGAACCACTGCTCGTTGGTCAGCGGGTCGTGCCAGAGCTGGCGACGGTCGCCGACCTGGTGCGGCTCGGTGTTCCAGGTCTTCTTGAACCACTCGTCGGCCCACTCGAAGACGAACGCGCCACCGATGCCCTTGGCCTGCATCATCCGCATCATGTCGGCGTCCATCGCCATCGCCTGCTGCTCGGAGTGGTCGCCCTGGCCGCGCCCGTTGGTGCCGAAGTGCGCGCTGCCGAGCGAGGAGGGCACCCCGAACTCGGTGACCAGCAGCGGCATGTGACCGGCGAAGTGCTGCTTGAGCGCCATCAGGTAGCCGGCGTACCGGTCGGGCCTGCCGTGCCAGGTCGTCCGGGCGTACGCCGGCTGGTAGCGCTGGAAGTCGGGGTAGTAGGGGTAGGCGTGGAAGCTGGCGAACGTGCCGCCGGGCCACGCGGCCGTCGGGAGCACGTGATCGGCGTCGACGCTGACCATGTCCTCGCTGGCCAACGGCTCGGCGGGGTGGTGCAGCGGGTCGTCGGTCGGCCAGTTGGCGAACGCGATCGGCTCGGTCGTACCGCGCCGGGCCTCGAGCGCGGCCAGGGCGTCCATGTGACCGGCGAGCCAGCGCTCCGTCGGGGTCGCGTCGGCGGTCGCGGCGAAGTAGCGGCCGGCACGGTAGGCGGTGCCCCGCTCGAGGCGGTCGGTCTGCCGCACGCCGTAGGGGTCGAGCTCGATGCCGACGATCCATCCGGCCAGCCAGCGGCTCACGTCGGCGGTGTAGTGCCCGCCGGCCCGTCCCGGTCGCGCCCGACGGGTGAGGTCGCCGTGGACGGCGCCGTCGATGTCGCGGATCTCGTCGGTGAAGGAGCGGTCGACGGCCGGGGTGTAGAGCGTCCTGCCGGGCTCGGTGTAGCTCTCGTCGGGCAGGTAGACGCCCTGCATGAGGTACAGCGGGGTCCGCGGGTGCGCGCGGTCGTAGGCCGCGAGCTGGGCGTAGAACGCCGGCGGGAGCAGCGTGTAGACGCGGACGACGCGGATGCCCAGCTGGCCCATCTGGGCGAGCCAGCGCGCGTAGTCGTCCCCGGGGATGGTGCCGACCTCGCCCGGCTGGTGCAGCGGGGTGGTGCTGCCCAGGTTCACCCCGGGCAGGAAGGTCTTCGACCCCGAGCGGGTGTAGAGCCGGAAGCCGGCCGCGTCGGACTGCGCGACCATCCGGAGTCCGTGGGCCCGGTGGGCGGCGGGCGTCCAGTCGGCGGAGCGCCGCGGGGCGGGGTGGCTGCCGCAGCCGGTCAGGAGCGCGGCGAGCAGCGCGAGGGGGACGACTGCGGAGAGCAGCCTGCGTGAGGTCACGAGCACTCGGCTCAGCGTAGGCGGAGGACCGCCTTGCCCAGAATGTTCCGGTTCTCCATGTCGGACAGGACTAGACCGAAGTCCTCCAGCGGGCGTACCTCGGCCAGCGGCGGGTCGATCACCCCCGAGGTCATCATCGGCACCAGCGCGTCCCACTGCTCCCGCATGAACCCGGGCCGCACCATCGCGAACGCGCCCCAGCCGACACCGCGCACGTCGACGTTGTTGAGCAGCAGCCGGTTGACCCGCACCTGCGGGATGCCACCCGCCGCGAAGCCGACGACCAGCAGCCGCCCCTCGGGACCGAGCGCACGCAGGGAGTCGGTGAACAGGTCACCGCCGACGACGTCCATCACGACGTCGACCCCGGCGCCGCCGGTCAGGTCCTTGACCGCCGCCAGGAAGCCGTCCGTGGGCACCGTCTCGTCCGCGCCCGCGGCGCGGGCGACGGCCGCCTTATCCTCGGTGGAGACGACCGCGATGGTGCGCGCACCCATGCCCTTGGCCACCTGGATCGTCGCGGTGCCGACGCCGCCGGCGGCACCGTGCACGAGCACCGTCTCGCCGGCCCGCAGGCCGCCGCGCCGGTCGAGCGCGAACTGGGCGGTCAGGTAGTTCATCGGGATCGCGGCGCCCTGCTCGAAGGAGAGCCGGTCCGGCAGCGGGAAGACGGAGTCCGGCCCGATGCCGACGACGTCCGCGGCGCCGCCGTACGGCAGGCAGGCCGCGACCCGCTGCCCGGTCTCGAGCCCGCTGCCCGCCGGCGCGGACCGCACGGTGCCGGCGAAGTCCACGCCGAGGGTGAAGGGGAGGTCGGGCTTCAGCTGGTACTCGCCCTTGCTCAGCAGCAGGTCGGGGAAGGAGGTGCCGACGGCGTGGACGTCGACGAGCACCTGCGGCCCGAACGGACCGTCGGCGGTGGGCTCGTCGATCTCCTCGACGGTGATGGCGGAGGGGCCCTCGGGGCGGGTGACACGGACGGCGCGCATGGACCGCACGCTATCGGGGCGTCAGCCGGCGCGGACGATCCGGTGCAGCTCGAAGTGCATCGGGTCGGTGTAGTGCCAGGTCCCGCCCCAGCCGAAGCCCCAGCGCCGGAAGACGTCGACCACCTGCGGATTCATCTGCCCGCGGGTGCCGCGCTGGTTCTCCGGCACGTTGAGGTCCACCGCCAGGCCGAACGCGTGGTAGGAGAGCGTGTGGGTGCCGGCGATGAACCGCGGGACGAAGCAGCCGCCGTACTGGCTGGGGTCGATGTACTTCGCCAGCCCGCGCTGCTGGATCTCGGTCAGCGCGTCGATCAGCTGCGGCAGCATCACCTTGTTGCACGTGACCGCGCCGAGGATCGGCACGTTCTCGGTGCGGATGTATTGCGCGGCCCACGAGCCGCCGATGTTGACGGTGCCGTTGCCGTTGGCGGTGTAGTTGAAGGTGCCGACGGCCGCGTCGACCGACTCCCCGGTCAGGATCGCGGTGTGGACGGCCTGCGGGTCGAACTGGAAGCCGAGCACCTGCACGCTGGCGGTGCGCCCGGTCACCGCCCGCAGCCGCTTGAGCAGCGCCCGGGTCGGCGCGCCGTCGCCGGTGGTCACCAGCATCGCGTTGCCGGCCACCATCCCGAGCCTGCCGATCCAGCTCCGGTCGACGACGGCGTCGACACCGAGGTCGTTGAAGCGGGGGTCGAACAGCTGCGCGTAGGCACCGACGTGGACGGCGGGCGAGGTGCGGGAGTCGCCGATGTGGACGTAGTCGCGGCGGTCCTGGATCCTCCGGGCCAGGTGCGGCGCGATCGCGATCTCGCCGCCTCCGACCCGGTCCCACACCGCGGCGCTCTCGGCGGTCGGTGCGAGCGTCCACCAGCGGAACGTCGCCGGGTCGACGGCGGCGTACCGGACGGGATTCTCCTGGTAGTAGAACTGCGCCATCGCGAACCGCTCGGTCTGGGTGATCCCCCGCAGGTGCCGGACCCGTTGCACGACCGCGCTCGGCAGCGTGCGGGTGCTGTAGACGAGGACGTCGGGGTTCTGCAGCGGCCGGTGCGCCGCGGACGCGGTGCTGCTCGGCGCCGCGCTGTCCCGGGGCCCCGGCACGGCCGTCGCGGCGCCCGACGGAGGCACCGAGGAGGACACCGCCGGTGACGCCGGGACCTGCTGCGCCGACGGCGCCACCTCACCGCCGCAGCCGACGGCGAGCACCGCCACGAGAGCAGCGGTGAGCGCGCGCGCGACGCTGGTCCTCACGGTGCCTCCCACCCCTGCCACTCCCTCGAGCACACTCTAGGCGCGGGGCTCAGCCGCGGACGGCCGGCACCGCGTCGACGACGCGTCCGGCGATCCAGGCGATCGAGTCGGCGGTCTCCTCCGGGCGGCCACCGGGCTGCATCACATGGCTGAGCACCAGCCGGACCACCATGTCGATCAGGCTCTCCAGGCGCTCCGGCTCCAGGCCGAGGTCGAAGGCGGCCACGTGCGCGCGGATCATGTCGCGGGCGCTGTCGAGCAGCGGCGCCGAGTGCGTGGTGAGCAGCGGCAGCAGGTCGCTCTCGGCGCCCTGCCGGCTGGCCAGCACCGCCCGCAGCAACGGGCTGTCCTCGGCGAGCACCAGCACCGAGCGGGCCGCCTCCCGCACCGCGGCGACGAGGTCGCCGGCGTGGCGCACGAAGGCGTCGTCGACCACGCCGAGGAAGCGGGCCAGCTCGGTCATCACCATGGCCTCGGCGAGCTGGGGCTTGGTGCCGAGCTCGTTGTAGACCGTCTGCCGGCTCACGCCGACGCGGTGCGCGAGCTTGGCCATCGTCAGCGCGGACCAGCCGTGCTCCGCGGTGAAGCGGATGGCGGCACAGATGAGGCGCTCGCGCAGGCTGCGCTGGTCGCCCTCGGCCGCTCCGGTGCTCACCGGGTCCATGCTAGGCCGGGGATCCCCGGCCCCCGGCCGGGAGCGGAGCCTCACCCGACCTCGGCCGGCTCCACCGGCACGAAGTCGACCTTCTCCCGGACGCCGCAGTCGGGGCAGCACCAGTCGTCGGGGATGTCGGCCCACGCCGTCCCCGCGGCGAAGCCCTCGTGCTCGCATCCCGCGGCGACCTCGTAGGTGAAGCCGCACCCGGGGCACCGGGCGGCCAGCACCTCGATCGGCCGGTCGGGCGCCGCCGAGAGCCCGCCGGCGTCGCGGTCGGACCGGGTCCGGCTCGACGCCGCAGGGGCGCCGTACCGGGCGAGCACCTTCGCGCGCTTGGCCGGGTGGATGTTGGCCCGGGTGATGTCGCCCTCGAAGTGGGCCAGCACCCGCGGGTCCATCACCCGGCGCCACAGCGGAGGCACGAGGGCGAGCACGATCATCCCGGCGTAGCCGGTCGGCAGCACCGGGGACTCCTCGAAGTCGCGCAGGGTCTGGTAGCGCCGCGTCGGGTTCGCGTGGTGGTCGCTGTGGCGCTGCAGGTGGTAGAGCAGCACGTTGGTCGCGATGTTGTTGGAGTTCCAGCTGTGCGAGGGATCGACCCGCTCGTAGCGCTGCCGGTGCCCCTCGCCTACCTTCTGGCGCAGCATCCCGTAGTGCTCCATGTAGTTGACGACCTCCAGCAGCGAGAAGCCGACGACCGCCTGCAGGACCAGGAAGGGCAGGACCTGCACGCCGAGCCAGGCCACCATCGCGATCCAGAGCACTGCGGTCATCACCCAGGCGTTGAGCACGTCGTTGCCGAGCCGGAACGGGTGCTGGTGCTTGCGCGCGTACCGCTTCCGCTCGAGGTTCCACGCGCTCCGCAGCGAGCCGCCGACGGTGCGCGGCCAGAAGCGGTAGAAGGTCTCACCGACGCGGCTGCTTGCGGGGTCCTCAGGCGTGGCGACGCGGACGTGGTGGCCGCGGTTGTGCTCGATGTAGAAGTGCCCGTAGGCGACCTGGGCCAGGGCGATCTTCGAGAGCCACCGCTCGTTCGCCTCCCGCTTGTGGCCCAGCTCGTGCGCGGTGTTGATGCCGATCCCGCCGATCACGCCGATCGAGGTGGCCATCCCGATCCTGTCGACCAGGCTCAGGTCGCCGCGCGCCAGCAGCCAGAACGCTCCGATGAAGCCGGCGTACTGGATGGGGAGGAAGAGATAGGTGATCCAGCGGTAGTAGCGGTCCTTCTCGAGCGCCTCGATGACGTCGTCGGGGGGGTTGGACCGGTCCAGGCCCGCGATCAGGTCGATGGCCGGCACCACGCCGAGGACCACGATCGGCCCCAGCCAGAACCACACGCCCCAGCCGGTCAGCCGGTTGAGGCCGTAGCCGAGGAAGGCCAGGCTCGGCACGACCAGACCGATCAGCCACAGGTACCGCTTGCGGTCCGTCCAGGCCTCGGTCGACCCCGCCGGCACGGTGGAGTGCGGGACCGGTGCTCCGATGCTCGCCATCACGACCTCCTTGACTTTACATATAGGTCCTACTTGTAAAGTTCACGCTAGGACACCGTCCACCGTTTGACAACCCCTTCGCGAATGTAAAGGAGCGCCGACGTGGGAGAGTGACGCCCATGCCAATCCAGGTCGTGATCCTCGCCGCGGGTCTGGGCACCCGCCTGGGCAAGCCGCACCCCAAGCCGCTGACGCCGCTGAGCACGGGCGAGAGCATCATGCGGCGCGCCGTGGACGCGCTCCGGCGCGCCTGGGGCGACGACGTCTACGTCACCGCCGTCGTCGGGTTCAAGCTCGACCTGGTCATCGAGGCGATGCCCGACATCGCCTTCGCCTACAACGAGGTCTACGACTCCACCAACACCTCCAAGAGCCTGCTCAAGGCGCTGCGGCTCTCGCTGCCCGGCGGGGTGCTGTGGATGAACGGCGACGTCGTGTTCGACCCGCGCGTGCTCGAGCAGATCCGGGCCCACATCGAGGCCGACCGGAGCTTCGTGTGCGTCAACACCGAGTCGGTCGCCGAGGAGGAGGTCAAGTACACCCTCGACGACACCGGCCACATCGCCGAGCTGTCCAAGACCGTCGTCGGCGGGCTCGGCGAGGCGGTCGGCATCAACTACGTCGCCTCCGCCGACAAGGCCGCGTTGATGCGTCGCCTCGAGGAGGCCGGCGACCAGGACTACTTCGAGCGCGGTCTCGAGCTCGCGATCGCCCAGGACGGCTTGCGGGTCGAGGCACTGGACATCTCGGCGTTTCACGTCGTCGAGGTCGACTTCGAGGACGACCTCACCCGCGCCAACGCCTTCGTGGAGCGCTGAGGTGGCCGGCCGCTGGACCCCGGCCGAGCTGCCCGATCTCTCGGGGACGACTGCGGTGGTGAGCGGCTCGAACGCCGGCATCGGCTTCCACACCGCCCGGGAGCTCGCCGGCCACGGCGCGACCGTGGTGCTCGCCTGCCGCAACGTCGAGGCGGCGGCGCAGGCCGCGGACCGCATCGACGGCAGCACCCTCGTCGAGCGGCTCGACCTCGCCTCGCTCGCGGACGTCCGTGCCTTCTGCGACCGGTGGCAGGGTCGGCTCGACCTGCTCGTCAACAACGCCGGCGTGATGACGCCGCCGCGGTTCCGTCGTACGGCGGACGGGCACGAGCTGATGTTCGGCACCAACCACCTCGGTCACGTGGCCCTGACCGCCGGACTGCTGCCCGCGCTGCTCTCCTCGCCCGCCCCGAGGGTCGTCACGGTCTCCTCCATCGCCCACCACCGCGGCGACGAGCACGTCCTCGATGCCGGGCCCGAGGACGGCTACCAGCCGCAGACCTACTACGGGCACAGCAAGCTCGCGAACCTGCTCTTCGCGCTCGAGCTGCAGCGTCGTGCGACGGCGGCGGGATCGCCGCTGACCTCCACCGCCGCGCACCCGGGCGTCTCGGCGACCAACCTGGTGGCCTCCCCCGACGGCATGGGCGCCAACCGCGTGGTCCGGGCCGCCGCGCCGTACGTGATGCCCCTGCTCTTCCAGTCCGCCGCCCGTGGCGCGGACCCCACCCTGTACGCCGCCACGGCGGCCGCACCCGGGTCCTACACCGGTCCGCGGCTGCTCGGGGAGTCCCGCGGTCCGATCGGCCCGGCGCGGCTGAGCCGCTCCGCCCGCGACGAGCAGCTGGCCGCGCGGCTGTGGGACCTGAGCAACGAGCTCACCGGGGCGACCTGGCCCTTCTGAGCCCGCGGCGGCAGCGTCGAGGACCTCACCCGAGGGCGAGCACCAGCTCGAGCACCCGGTCGGGGTCGGTGAGCGCCTCCCCGAAGAGCTCGCGGATGCGCGTCATCCGGTAGCGCACGGTCTGCGGGTGCACGTAGAGCAGCGCCGCCACGTCGTCGCGACGGCCCCCGCACAGCAGCCAGGCCCGCAGGGTCTCGGCGAGCTTCTCCCGCGAGCTCTCGGTCTCCCCCGCCAGCGGGGCCAGCGCCCTGCTGCGCAGGTCCGCGCGGGCGAGAGGATCCGCGGCGAGCAGCAGCTGCGCGAGGTGGTCGTCGGTGTCGACCAGCCGCCCGTCCCGCACCCCGGCCGCGGCGGCACGGACCGCCCGACGGTAGGAGGCGACCACCTCGGCCCGCTCCAGGGTCGGTCCCAGGACGGCGTCGCGGTCACGGAGCACGCCGCGGAGCACGCCGCGGGAGGCGTCGGGGACCAGCAGCGCCACCAGGTCGTCGGTGGCCGGCTCGGGGAGGTCCTCCTCGAGCACCAGCGCACGCGCCCCAGGCGTGCCGAGGGCGGTGATCGCCGCCCGCAGCTGCGCCGGCGGGAGCAGCACGGCGGTGAGCGTCTCGGGGAGGTCCCAGTCGGCACGCCGGGCGGCGGCGAGCACCGCGTCCGCCGGGGCGTCGGTCAGCAGCAGGCGGGCCAGCCGCTCGCGCAGGCGCTGCTGGACCCGGCCGGTGATCTCGAGCTCGTCGCTGTGCCCGGCGACGCTGGCGGCGGAGAGCTCGTCGATGTAGGCGAAGACCAGCTCGGCGTAGGTGACCACCTGGTCCGCGCGCAGCCCCGCAGCGACCGCCGAGGTCGACATCCCGCGCCACGCGACCCGGGCACCCACGCGGTAGGCCGAGAGCAGCGCGTCCATGGTGCGGCCGGCGCGGGCCTCGCCGCGGCCCAGGTCGTAGGCGCCGTTGTGCACCGCGGTCCGGGTGCGCTCCCCGCTGCGGCGCACCTGCCCCGCGACCCGGTCCAGGAAGCCGGCGAGGGCGAGCGCGACGGCACCGCGGATGGTCTCGCCCATCGGCCCGGCGAAGGCGCGCCGGTAGCTGGGCACCTCGGCGATGATCGCGGCGACCACCCGCTCCGAGACGTCGGGGAGGTCGCCGCGCAACGCCGCCACCACGGGCTCGGCCAGCTGGAACACGGGGTCGTCGGGCTCGGCCATCCGGTCTCCTTGTTCGCAACGAACAACTCGGGTGCGGCGATTCACGTCGCACGGTCATGAGTTTATGCCGTCAGGACGCCACGATGGAGCCATGAGCATGACGCTGCGCGTGACCCCCGGGCCCGCCCGCGCCGCCCGCCCCGGTCTCGTGGCGCGCGTGGGCCGGCTGGCCCGAGCCGTCACCACGCCGTTGCTGCCCGCCGACTACCTGGACCTGGTGGCGCCGCTGCGCGCCGGCGCCGACCTGCGCGGCAAGGTCGTCGAGGTCGTGCCCGAGACCCGCGACGCAGCGACCCTGGTGATCCGTCCCGGCGCCGACTGGGCCGGCCACGTGCCGGGCCAGTACGTGCGGGTGGGGGTCGACGTCGACGGCGTGCGGCAGTGGCGGGCGTACTCCCTGACCCACGGCCCGCGCGCCGACGGCCTGATCTCGATCACCGTCAAGGCGGTGCCCGGCGGCACCGTCAGCCCGCACCTGGTCCACGACACCCGGCCGGGCACGATGCTGCACCTGGAGCAGGCGGCCGGCGAGTTCGTGCTCGACGAGGAGCACCGCCAGGTCCTCTTCGTCACCGCCGGCTCCGGCGTCACGCCGGTGATCGGCATGCTGCGCAACCTCTTCCCCGTCACCGACGAGGGCGTCGTCCACCACGGGCGCGGTCTCGACGTGGTCGTGCTGCACGTCGCGCCGAGCCGTCCCGACTCGATCTTCCAGCGCGATCTCGAGGCCCTCGACGCCGCCGGGGCCATCCGCCTCGTCAGCCGGTACGACGACCAGCACGGCATCCTCGACCTCGCCGACCTGGCCACGCTGGTGCCTGACCTGGCCGAGCGGACGACGTACGCGTGCGGGCCAGGCGGCCTGCTCGACGCACTCACGACCCACCACGAGGGCGCGGGCCTGCCGCTGTTCACCGAGCAGTTCCGGCCGGTGTTGATCGAGGCCGGCCAGGGAGGAACGGTCACGTTCGCCGGCAGCGGGGTGACCGTCGATGCGGACGGCGCCACGCCGCTGCTCACCGCCGGCGAGGAGGCCGGCGTGCTGATGCCGTCGGGCTGCCGGATGGGCGTCTGCTTCGGCTGCGTCGTCCCGCTGCGCGAGGGCGCCGTGCGCGACCTGCGCAACGGCGCCATCACCACTGCTGTCCCGGGCGAGACCGGCGCCGGCGGTGTCCCCATCCAGACCTGCATCTCCGCGGCCGCCGGGCCGTGCCAGCTCGACCTCTGACCCGACCGCCCGACGGCCCCGACGGCAAGGACTCTGCTATGACCACGATGACCAAGAAGCAGCACAACCCGGTGGCGCACCTGACCGCGGCCGACATCGAGCAGCTCGGCAAGGAGCTCGACGCGATCCGGCAGGAGGTGCTCGACTCGCGCGGCGCCGCCGACGCGGCGTACATCCGCAAGGTCGTCGCCACCCAGCGCTGGCTCGAGGTGGGCAGCCGGGCGGTGCTGCTGGCGAGCCTGTTCCCGCCGGCCTGGCTCGTCGGTACGACGGGTCTCGCGGTCGCCAAGATCCTCGAGAACATGGAGATCGGGCACAACGTCATGCACGGCCAGTGGGACTGGATGCGCGACCCCAAGATCCACTCGACCACCTGGGAGTGGGACAACGCCTCGCCGGCGTCGGGCTGGAAGCACTCCCACAACGAGATCCACCACACCTACACGAACATCGTCGGCAAGGACAACGACCTCGGCTACGGCATCATGCGGGTCGACGAGGACCAGCGCTGGATCCCCTTCTACCTGGCCCAGCCGCTGTGGAACTTCATCAACGCCTGCTTCTTCGAGTACGGCATCGCGGCCTACGACCTCGAGCTCGGCAAGAACCTGTCCATCCCGAAGGAGAAGCGCAGCGAGGAGTTCCGCGAGAACGCCCGGCGTACCCTGCGCAAGATCGGCCGCCAGGCCCGCAAGGACTACCTGCTCCACCCGCTGCTCTCGGGCCCGAGCGCGCCGACGACGTTCGCGGCGAACTTCGTGGCCAACCTGGTCCGCAACCTGTGGAGCCACTCGGTGATCATGTGCGGTCACTTCCCCGAGGGCGTCGAGACGTTCGAGAAGAAGTCGATCCCGGCCAACGAGACCCGCGGCGAGTGGTACCTGCGCCAGATGCTCGGCTCGGCGAACATCTCCGGCTCCAAGCTGATGCACCTGATGACGGGCAACCTCTCCCACCAGATCGAGCACCACCTCTTCCCCGACCTGCCGAGCAACCGGTACGCCGAGGTGGCGCCGAAGGTGCGTGCGCTCTTCGAGGAGTACGGCCTGACCTACGCCACCGGCTCGCTGCCCAAGCAGGTCGGCTCGGCGTGGCACAAGGTGGTCCGGCTCTCGCTGCCCAACGGCTTCTTCGCCGACGTCCCGGGCAACGTGGTCAAGCTGACCTCCAAGAAGGGTCGCCGCCAGCTCGGCCGCGCCAAGGCCGCCTGAGCGCGCAGCTCAGTCCTGCCAGCGCGGCTCGCGCTTCTCCGCGAAGGCCGTCGGGCCCTCGATCGCGTCCGGGTGGCCGAAGGCGACCATGGTCTCCTCGGCGTTGACCGCCCAGGGGTCCTCGGCGGTCCAGGCGTGCTGCCAGTCGTTGCCGGCGGTGCGGGTGCGGTGCAGCAGCCGCTTGCTGGTGCGCACCGCCGTGGGCGCGTTCGCGGCGACCGTCCCGGCCAGCGCCAGTGCCTCCTCCAGGAGCCGCTCCGGCTCGACGACGCGGTTGACCAGGCCCCACGCGTACGCCGTGGCCGCGTCCACCGGTGACCCGGTGAGAGCGAGCTCGGCCGCACGCTTGGGGGTGACCTGGTGCTGCAGCCGGATCAGGCCACCGGCCGCGGCGAGCAGCCCGCGCCGCACCTCCGGGAGACCGAAGCTCGCCGCGGTCGACGCGACCACGAGGTCGCAGGCGAGCGCGAGCTCGGTGCCACCGCCCATGGCGAAGCCGTTGACGGCGGCGATCACCGGCTTGTCGCACCAGTGCTGGACGAAGCCGGCGAACCCCCACTCGCGATGATCCTCCGCGTCGATGGACTCTCCGCGCGAGATCGCCTTCAGGTCCGCCCCCGCGCAGAAGGCCTCGCCCGTGCCGGTCAGCACGACGACCCGCACCTGGGGGTCCGTCGCGGCGCGCTCGAGGGCCCGGCCGAGCTCGGTGGAGAGCGCCGCGTTCACGGCGTTGCGCGCACGGGGCCGGTCGAGGGTCACCAGCGCCACCCGGTCGCGGAGCTCGTAGTGGACAACCTCGACGGCGTCCTCGGAGAGGGTTTCGGGAGCGGTCATACGACGTACCGTGGCAGACATGGTGACGGATCTGAACCAGCTGGCCGAGACACTGCTCACCGAGGCGCGGGACGCCACGAACGGCGTCGTCTCGCGAGCGATCGTGCACGGTGACCGCCAGCGCGCGGTGCTGATGGCGATCCGCGCCGGGAGCTCCCTGGGCGAGCACAACGCCCCGCCCGCAGCCACCCTGCAGGTGCTCAGCGGCCGGGCCAGCCTCCACGCCGGCGGGCAGGAGACCCGGCTCGAGGTGGGTCAACTCACCGAGATCCCGCCGATGCGCCACGACCTCGCCGCCACCGAGGACACCGTCGCGATCCTCACCGTCGCGATCGATCCCCCGGAGGCTCGTCCCCAGGCCTGACCGAGTCCTGAGTCAGCCCTGGCCCGCCCGGACGGACCGCGGTTGAGATCACTCTCGTGTCTTGCTTTCGCACGTGTGTTCGGTTATACTGGTACCATGACGATGCTCCTCGAACGGACGCCCCTCGGGTGCGACGTCGAGGACCTCGCCGCCACCGCCCTCGCCGACGCCGTGCGTGATACCCGAGCCGCGGAGGTCACCGCCGGGATCCGCATGCTCCAGCTCGCGGTGGCCTGGGCCGACGCCCATCCGGCGCTCGATGACGCCGCCGGCCAACCGCTCCGCCCCGCCCGCGTGGACAGCGAGACCCTGGCCGCGCACTTCCTCGGCATCGACCCCGACGAGCACCGGGACTCTCCGCGTGACCGGTTGTCGTGGGCCGGGCTGCCGCCGGTGGCCTGGGACGCCGAGGCGGGGTTCGCCGTCACCGCCGGCATGTCGACCCGCGCGGGCTCGGCGTTGATCCGCGACGCCCTGATCCTGCGGCACCGGCTCCCCGGCGTCTGGGCCCGCGTCGTCGACGGGCGGGGCGAGGGCACCGTGCCGGCCTGGCGGGCCCGGCTCATCGCGTGCGAGGTCGCCGGCGCCCCCGACGACGTCTGCGAGGCCATCGACGCCGTCGTCGCGCCGGTGGCGCACAAGGCCGGCACCGCCTCGGTGCGCCGCCTGGTCAACGAGGCCATGGTGCGCCTCTACGCCACCGAGGTCGCGGAGAAGTCCTGGCAGGACCTCGAGCGCCGCTACGTCCACCTCGACCGCGACCACCTCGGCCACACCGGCATCGCCTCGATGGACATCCGCGCCGACTACGCCGACCTCGACGACCTCGACAAGCTGCTCACCGAGCTCGCCCACCGCCTGCCCGGCATCGACCCCTCCTGCATCGGCGAGACCCTCGACCAGCGTCGCGCCCGCGCGCTCGGGGTCCTGGCCGACCCCGCCCGCGCCCAGCAGTTGCTGGACCAGGACCAGAACCGGGAGGGCACGCCGTCGCGCACCGGCGCGCGACGCCGCTCCACCACCCTGGTGCTGCGGATCTCCGACCTCGCCCTCCTCGGCGTCGACGACGCGGGCTGCATCGAGACCGGCGCCCGTGCCGGCGACGCCGTCCTCGCCGAGACCATCGCCGCCTGGTGCGGCCGCGACGCCTCCGACCTGACCGTCCTCCCGGTCCTCGACCCCGACGCCCACCGCTCCAGCACCGCCTACACCGCCCCCGAGACCCTCAAGCGGCACCTCGCCCTGCGGGACCGGCACTGCCTGTTCCCCTACTGCGACCGCCCCGCCGCGCGCTGCGACTGCGACCACGTCGTCCCCCACGGCGACGGCGGACCCACGTGCGGCTGCAACCTCGTCCCGCTGTGCCGACATCACCACCGGCTCAAGACCCACGCCGGCTACCGACCCACCCCCATCGAGCCGGGCGTCCTCTGGTGGCGGACACCCTGGGGACACGAGTTCGTCGTCGACGCCGACGGCACCGTCCCCGTCCACCGCGCACCACCCCGACCGGTCTGCCTCTCCTGACCGTCGCGCCCCCTGTCGCGACGCGGCCGGAGTGCGTACGTTGCCGCCATGAGTGAAGAACTGCAGGTCGTCGCCCTGATCCCGACCAAGCCGGAGAGCCGGGAGGCGATCGTCGCCGGCCTGGCGGAGCTCGTCGCCGCCACCCGCGCCGAGGAGGGCTGCATCTCCTACACGGCGTACGAGTCGAGCACCCAGCCCGGCGTGTTCGTCACCGTCGAGACCTGGCGCAACCAGGCCGACCTCGACGCACACATGCAGACCCCGCACATCGCCAAGGCCTTCGACGTCCTCGGCCCGAGCCTCGCCGGCGAAGTGGCGATCCACCCCCTCCAGCCGCTCTGACGGTGGGCTGCGCACCCTTTCCGACACAGCGCTGCCAGCCGTGACGACGAGAGCCCCAGGTCCGAAGACCTGGGGCTCTCGAGGTGGTGCGCGAGGGGGGAGTTGAACCCCCACGCCCTTTCGGGCACACGGACCTGAACCGTGCGCGTCTGCCTATTCCGCCACTCGCGCGTGAAGCGGGGACAGGCTATCCCACGGCGTCGCCGGCGCCCAAAACGCCCTCCGGACGTCCCGCCGGAGACCCTCGGGCGCGGCCGCGGTTCGGGCTCCCGACAGGCTCTCCCGCTAGCATCGTCGGACCACGGCGACGAGTCCGTCCGGTCGTCGCGGTGCGCACTGCCCGCCCCGGTCGGGATCCCGCGACCGTCCGGCCGTTTCGGAAGGAGGCACCCCGTGAGCGCCCTGCAACGCTTCGAGAACCGACTCGAAGAGGTCATCTCGAACGTGTTCGCGCGGACCTTCCGCAGCGCGGTGCAGCCCGTCGAGATCTCCGCGGCGCTGAACCGCGAGGTCGACAACTCCGCCCAGATCCTCAGCCGCGAGCGTCGCCTGGTGCCCAACGCGTTCCACGTCGAGCTGTCCCCCTCCGACCACGAGCGGCTCGCGCAGCTGGGCGACCAGCTGATCGAGGAGCTCTCCACGATGCTCGAGGATCACGCAGCGCGGCAGTCCTACCTCTTCACCGGACCGCTCAGCATCGAGCTCGAGGAGTCCGAGGACCTCCCCACCGGCCGCTTCCGGGTGCGCAGCCAGTCGCTGTCCTCCGTGCGGCACGGACGCGGCGAGAACGCCCGGCCGGTGGCCCCGACGAGCACCGAGGTACGACGTGCCGCGGCCGTGCTCGTCGTCAACGGCGAGCAGCTGCCGCTGACCCCTCCCGGCATCGTGGTGGGCCGCGGCAACGACGCCGACCTCCGCATCGAGGACCCCGGGGTGTCGCGCCGGCACGCCGAGATCAGGGTCGTGGAGACCGCCAGCGGTCCGCGGGTCAGCGTCGCCGACCTCGGCTCGACCAACGGCCTGGTCGTCGACGGCCGTCGGGTGAGCCAGGCGACGCTGTCCGACGGCTCGACGGTGCGCATCGGCAACACCACGATGACGCTGCGGCAGACCGACCCCCGTGCGGGAGGGGGAGGCTGAGATGTCGGAGCTGACCCTGGCCCTGATCCGGTTCGCCTACCTCGCGGTGCTGTGGATCTTCGTGCTGGCAGCGATCTCGGTGATCCGCTCGGACATGTTCGGCACCCGCGTCTCGCGGCAGCAGGCGGCCTCCAACCGGAAGGCGGCCCGCCAGCGCAAGGCCAAGCCGGTCAAGCCGCGGCGCGGCGAGCCGAACCAGGTCGTGATCGTCGAGGGCGGCAACAGCGGCGAGGCGGTCTCCCTGGGCGACGCGCCGCTGCTCATCGGTCGCGGCACCGACGCCGCGATCCGCCTCGACGACGACTACGTCTCCACCCGCCACGCCCGCATCGTCGGCTCGGCCGGCCAGTGGCTGGTCGAGGACCTCGGCTCCACCAACGGCACCTACGTCGGCACCCGCCGGATCACCCAGCCGACGGTGCTCGGCGTCGGCAGCCAGGTGCGGATCGGCAAGACCGTGCTGGAGCTGCGCAAGTGACGCTCGCCTGGCGCTTCACCGCCCTCTCCGACGTGGGCCGGGTCCGACGGGACAACCAGGACTCGGGCTACGCCGGCCCCCACCTCCTCGTCGTCGCCGACGGCGTGGGCGGGGCCAACCGCGGCGACGTGGCCAGCAGCGCCGCCGTGCAGCAGCTGCGGCTGCTCGACCAGCAGCCCGGCAACGACGCGCTCGAGCAGCTCGCCGGGAGCGTCCACCTCGCGCACAGCAAGATCGCCGACCTCGTCTCCGACGACCCCGAGCTCGAGGGCACCAGCACCACCCTGACCGCGGCGCTCTTCGACGGCAGCCGGCTCTGCGTGGCGCACGTCGGAGACAGCCGGGGCTACCTGCTCCGCGACGGCGTCCTCGAGCAGCTCACCAAGGACCACACCTTCGTGCAGAGCCTGGTCGACGAGGGCCGGATCACCGAGGACGAGGCGCGCACCCACCCGCACCGCAACCTGATCCTGCGGGCCGTCGACGGCGTGCACGAGCCCGAGGCCGACGTGAGCGCCCACGAGCTGCTGCCCGGCGACCGGGTGCTGCTGTGCTCCGACGGCTGCAGCGGCGCGCTCGACGAGGCGACGATGGCGCAGCTGCTCACGCTGGACCCGCTCGACCAGGCGGCCCCGGCCCTGGTCACGGCCGCGCTCGAGGCAGGCAGCTCCGACAACGTCACCGTGGTCCTCGCCGAGCTCGTCGACGAGGATGAGCCCGGAGTCGATCAGCCCGTGCCGGTCGTCGTGGGCGCGGCCGCCACGAGCCGCGGCGCGGTGCGCACCCCGCTGCGACGTCGCCGCCACGAGCCGAGCGAGCCGCCCGATCCCGAGGCGCTGCGCTACGCCCCGCTCCCCCCGCGTCGGCTGTGGCCGCGCCGGCTCGCCGTCGTGGTGCTCGTGCTGGCCCTGCTGCTCGGCGCGGCGTACGCCGGCTACCGCTACACCCAGTCCCAGTACTACGTCGGCGCCCAGGACGACCACGTCGCCATCTACCAGGGCGTGTCCGCGACCTGGAAGCTGCCGGGGCTGGCGCTGCACCACGTCGAGCAGGTCACGCCGCTCTTGCTCACCGACCTGACCGAGAGCGACCGCTCCAGCGTGGTCGACGGCTTCCCGGAGGCGAGCCTGCAACAGGCCCAGGAGAAGATCCGGGCGCTCGAGGAGCGGGTCTGCTCCGCCGCAGCCGCCGACCAGCAGCGCGCCTGGGAGCGCAAGCTCGCCCAGGCCCGCGCCCGCGCCAAGCGGCACCACCGCAAGCCCCCGGCGTCCGAGCCGGCCCCCACGCTGCCCTCGACCTATCCCGCCTGCACGGGGCGGTCGTGATGGCCTCGACCGCGCTCCCGAGCGGGTTCGGGGGGTTCGTGCACCGGCGCCGTCGCGGCGCCGAGCTGGTGCTCCTCGTGCTCAGCCTGATCGTCGGCATCGGTGCCTACGCCGCCGTGGGCGTCGGCGTCGACGGCGCCGTGCCCACCGACCTGCTCGCCTACGGCACCTGGCTGGGCGTCCTGGTCATCGCCGCCCACCTGACGATCCGCCGCTGCGCGCCGTACGCCGACCCGATCATGCTGCCGATCGTCTCGGCCCTCAACGGCCTCGGGCTGGCCCTGATCCACCGGATCAACCTGGCTCAGCCCGACACCACGCCGACCGGGCGCACCCAGCTGGTCTGGATGACGATCGGGGTCGCGCTGTTCATCGGCGTGCTGATCGGGCTGCGCGACCACCGCCGGCTCCAGGCCTTCACCTACACCTCCGGCCTGGCGGCGATCGTGCTGCTCCTGCTGCCGCTGGTGCCCGGCCTCGGCACCCGGATCAACGGCGCCCGGATCTGGATCCACCTCGGGCCGTTGAGCTTCCAGCCCGGCGAGGTGGCCAAGGTGCTGCTGGTGATCGCGTTCGCCGGCTACCTGGTCGTGCACCGCGACGCGCTCGCGCTGGCGGGACGCCGGGTGCTGTTCGTGGACCTTCCCCGCGGCCGGGACCTCGGACCGATCCTGATGATGTGGCTGGTCAGCCTGGCCGTGCTGGTCTTCCAGAACGACCTCGGCTCCTCGCTGCTGTTCTTCGGACTGTTCCTGGTCATGCTCTACGTCGCCACCGAGCGGCCCGGCTGGCTGGTCGTCGGCGCGGTGATGTTCGTCGGCGGGGCGGCGGCCAGCTACACCTTCGTCAGCCACGTGACCGACCGGGTGGACCTGTGGCTGCACCCCTTCGCCGACGCCAGCGGGCGCGGCTACCAGCTCGTGCAGGGGTTCTACGGCATGGCTTGGGGCGGGCTCACCGGACGCGGCCTCGGCCAGGGGAGCCCGCAGATCACGCCGTTCGGCTACTCCGACTTCATCGCCGCGACCGTGGGCGAGGAGCTCGGTCTCACCGGACTGATGGCCGTGGTGCTGCTCTACGCGCTGCTGGTCGAGCGCGGCATGCGCACCGCGCTGATCTCCCGCGACAACTTCGGCAAGCTGATGGCCGCCGGTCTCGCGGTGATCTTCGCGATCCAGGTCTTCGTCGTCGTCGGCGGCGTCACGGGCCTGATCCCGCTGACGGGCCTGACCACGCCGTTCCTCTCCTACGGCGGGTCGAGCCTGGTCGCCAACTGGGTCATCGTGGCGCTGCTGCTGCGCATCTCCGACCAGGCCCGCAAGCCCCCGCCGGAGCTCCTCGACCCCGAGGCCGACGTCGACGCCACCCAGGTCGTAATGAGGTGAGCGCGCCGTGAACCGCCCCATCCGTGTGCTCGCCGTCGGCTGCATGCTGCTCTTCCTCGCCCTGCTCGGCAGGGCGACCTACGTGCAGTACTGGGAGGCCGACGACCTCAACACCGTCGCCACCCACGAGACCAACCTGCGGGTCGTCGACGCCCAGTTCTCACGCAAGCGCGGGCAGATCATCGTCGCGGGCAAGCCCGTCGCGATCAGCAGGAAGTCGGGCGACAAGTACGTCTACCTGCGCACCTATCCCAAGGGCCCCGAGTACGCCCACCTGACCGGCTACTTCACCCGCGACTACGGGCTCGGCGGCATCGAGGCCGCGCAGAACGCACTGCTCTCCGGTGAGGACGACAGCCTGTTCCTGGACCGCGTCGTGGACCTGATCGACAACCGCACCCCGCAGGGCGGCAACGTGGTGCTCACCATCGACCCCAAGGCCCAGGACGCCGCCACGCAGGGCCTGCGGGGCAAGATCGGGGCGGTCGTGGCCCTCGAGCCGACCACCGGCAAGGTGCTGGCGATGGCGTCGACGCCGACGTACGACCCCAACAAGCTGGCCACCCACGACTTCGGCAAGGTGGGGCCCTACAAGGCGAAGCTGGTCAAGCAGAAGCCGAGCCCGCTCGACAACGGTGCGATCGAGACGCTGGTGCCCCCGGGATCGACCTTCAAGATCGTCACGACCGCGGCGGCGCTCTCCAGCGGCAAGTACACCCCGACCTCGCAGGTCCCCGGGGCCGCCAGCATGCGGCTGCCGCTGTCGAGCTCGGTGCTGCACAACGAGAACGGCTTCGCCTGCGGACCGGGCACGGTGACGCTGACCGTCGCGCTCCAGAAGTCCTGCAACGTCGCCTTCGGCACGGTGGGGGAGAAGATCGGTGCGAAGCGGCTGATCGACCAGGCGCACAAGTTCGGCTTCGGGCAGACCTACTTCCACGACCTCGACGACCCGCTGACCCGGCAGAGCGTCAGCCGCGTCCCGGACTCCCCCGACGCGCCCCAGACGGTGCTCGCGGCGATCGGCCAGGGCGACGTCGCCGCGACGCCGCTGCAGATGGCGATGGTGGCCGCCGGGGTAGCGAACAACGGCACGGTGATGAAGCCGTACCTCGTCGCGCAGACCGAGTCCTCCGACCTCGACGTCAAGTCGACCACCCAGCCGCAGCCGATCGAGGGCCAGCCGGCGATCAGCCCCTCGGTCGCGCGGCAGGTGACCCAGATGATGGTCGCGGTCGTCGACGGCGGCACGGGCACGACCGCCCGGATCCCCGGCATCGAGGTCGCGGGCAAGACCGGTACGGCGCAGAGCGCGAAGGACCGGCCGCCGTACGCCTGGTTCGTCTCGTTCGCACCCGCCGACAACCCCAAGGTCGCGGTCGCCGTGCTGATCAAGGACGCCGGGGTGGCGCGCGACGCGATCTCCGGTGCCGGGTTGGCGGCCCCCATCGCCAAGTCGGTGATGGAGGCGGTGATCAACCCGTGACCGGCTCCTCGCAGCGCTACCGCCGCCTGTCGCGCATCGCGGTCGGCGGGATGGGCGAGGTCTGGCGGGCCGAGGACACCGTGCTTCACCGCGAGGTCGCCCTCAAGCTGCTCAAGCCGGAGTACGCCCAGGACGCGGAGTTCCGGACCCGCTTCGAGACCGAGGCCCGGCACACCGCGGCGCTGCTCCACCCCGGCATCGCCGCGGTCTTCGACTACGGCGAGACCGACGAGGACGGCCTCACCCGCCCGTTCCTGGTGATGGAGCTCGTCGACGGTCACCCGCTCTCGGACCTGCTGCGACCCGGCGTCGCCATGCCTCCCGCCCGCGCCGCCGAGCTGGTGGCCCAGGCGGCCGAGGCCCTCGGGGTCGCCCACCAGGCCGGCCTGGTGCACCGCGACGTCAAGCCGGCGAACCTGATGGTCACCACCGACGGGGCCGTCAAGGTGACCGACTTCGGCATCGCCCGCGCGGGCGACAGCGTCCCGCTGACCGCGACCGGACAGATCCTCGGCACCCCGCACTACCTCTCACCGGAGCAGGCCGACGGCAAGACCGCCACGGCGGCCAGTGACGTCTACGCGCTCGGCGTCGTGCTGCACCAGCTGCTGACCGGCCGGCGGCCCTTCGAGGGCGAGACACCGGTCTCGACCGCGCTGGCCCACCTGCGCCAGCCGGTGCCGGAGCTGCCCGAGGACGTCCCGGAGCCGCTGCGCCGGGCGACCGGGCGCGCCCTGGCCAAGGACCCGGCCGAGCGCTACCCCGACGGCGCGGCCTTCGCCCGGGCGCTGCGCGGCGAGGCGCCCGAGGGCGAGGAGTCGACCCGCGTCCTGGTCGCCGCCGGCGCCGCGGACCGTCGACGCGGGCTGCCCGCCTGGTGGCCGGTCGCGCTGGCGGCGCTGCTCGGGATCGTCCTGCTGCTGGCGATCGTGCTCGCGAACGGCTCGGGCGATCCCGCCCCGAAGCCGCCGCCGACGGTGGCGCAGAGCCCCACGCAGAGCGCCACCACGACGCCGACGCCCTCGGCGACGGCGGTCGCCTCGCGCACTGCGCGGCAGACACCGACCCGGCGGCCACACCGCACCACGGCACCGGCGCACCCCGCGCCGAAGAAGCACGGGAAGTCGAAGAAGCACCACGGAGGGGGCCCGCCCAAGCATGCGTCATCGCACGGGCACGGCTCGGGGAAGGGAAAGGGGCACCGATGAGTGATCCGCACCGCATCGGCGAGCGCTACGAGCTGGGGGAGCTGCTCGGGCGCGGGGGCATGGCGGAGGTCCGCAAGGGCACCGACGTCCGCCTGGGCCGGACCGTGGCGATCAAGCGACTGCGCACCGACCTGGCCAGCGACACGACCTTCCAGGCGCGGTTCCGCCGCGAGGCACAGTCGGCGGCGTCGCTGAACCACCCCGCCATCGTGTCGGTCTACGACACCGGCGAGGAGGTCGGCGACGACGGGCACGGGCACAGCGTCGCCCAGCCCTACATCGTGATGGAGTACGTCGCCGGGCGCACGCTGCGCGACATCCTCCGCGAGGGCCGCAAGATCCTGCCCGAGCGCGCGCTCGAGATCACCTCCGGGGTGCTCTCCGCCCTCGACTACAGCCACCGGATGGGCATCATCCACCGCGACATCAAGCCGGGCAACGTCATGCTGACGCCGTCCGGCGACGTCAAGGTGATGGACTTCGGCATCGCCCGCGCAGTCTCCGACGCCCAGAGCACGATGACCCAGACCGCCGCCGTCGTCGGGACCGCGCAGTACCTGTCCCCGGAGCAGGCTCGCGGCGAGAACGTGGACTCGCGCAGCGACGTCTACTCCGCCGGCTGCCTGCTCTACGAGCTGCTCACCGGCCGGCCGCCGTTCGTGGGCGAGAGCCCCGTCTCGGTCGCCTACCAGCACGTGCGCGAGCAGGCGCCGGTGCCCTCGACCCTCGATCCCGACCTGCCGCCGGAGCTCGACGCGCTGGTGATGAAGGCACTGGCCAAGCGCGTGGAGGACCGCTACGCGAGCGCGGCCGCGATGAAGGCGGACATCGACCGCTACCTCGCCGGTCAGCCGGTCCAGGCCCCGGCCCCACTCCCGGCAGGCGCCACCACGGTGCTCCCCGTGGCCGCCGCGACGCCCGGTCCGGTGACCGCCGAGCAGGCCGCGGTCGAGGACGACCGTCGCAGCTGGGGTCCGATCGCCCTGCTCGGCGTCCTCCTGCTGGCCCTGATCGCCGCCGCGGTGATCCTCGGGCCCAAGCTCCTCCAGCAGGCCCCGACCCAGGTCACCGTGCCGAAGCTGGGGAACATGACGCTTCCGCAGGCGCGCCAGGAGATCGCCTCGGCCGGCCTCTCCGTCGGCCGGGTCGGGCGCACCGCGAGCCAGGACGTCCCCCGGGGCCAGGTCGTCTCCCAGGACCCGTCCGCGGGCGACCGGGTCGACCCGGCCCCCGCGGTGGACCTGGTGCTGTCCTCCGGCAAGCCGAGCGTCACCGTCCCCGACGTCGTCGGCGACGACAAGGACGCCGCCGCCAGCCAGCTGCACGACCTCGGGCTCAGTCCCCAGCTCAAGGAGGTCGCCTCGGACGAGCAGAAGGGCAACGTCGTGCGGGTCAAGCCGGGCGTGGGCACCGACGTCGCCGCCGGCAGCACGGTGCGGGTGTTCTACTCCGCGGGTCCCCAGCAGGTGCCGAACGTGGTCGGCATGAAGCAGTCGGCCGCAGTGAAGGCACTCAAGGACGCCGGGTTCGCCGTCGACGTCTTCCCCGACAACAGCACCACCGAGCCGAAGGACACCGTCACCCACCAGAGCCCGTCGTCGGGCACGACCGCCGACCAGGGCTCCACCGTGACGATCCTGGTCTCCCAGTACGAGCAGCCCACCCCCACCCCGACGCCCACGCCCTCCGCCACGCCGTCGACCTCGCCGCCGCCGTCGCCCGTGGTGACACCGCCGACGGCCACGGCCACCCCCTGAGGCGAGGTCGCCGGGCTCAGCTGCTGGTGTCGCCCAGCCGGGCGTAGCGCAGGTCGGGCGTGCCCACGTAGGCCGGCGCGGTGAAGCCGGTGAGCGCCCGCACGTCCCAGGTCAGGTGGTAGCGGTCGGCGACCGTCCGGTAGGCCGCGATGTACTCGCTGTCGTCGAGCGCCTGGGTCAGCGCGACGGGGTTGCCGACCGCCGCGATCCGGTACGGCGGGGCGTAGGGCACGCCCTGGAGCACCACGGTGTTGCCCACGCACTTGACGCCGGTGGTGGAGATGACCCGCTGGCCCTGGACCGTGACCGCCTCGGCGCCGCCGGCCCACAACGCGTTCACCACCGCCTGGATGTCCTGCTGGTGCACGACCAGGGTGTCGGCGCTGACCGTGCCGGACTCGACGATCTGGTTGATCTCGTCCTTGGGCGCGTCGTCGAGGGTCACCCGGACGCCGGGGCCGGTGACCGCGGTGAAGCCTGCGGGGACCCGCAGGCGGTCGACCCGGCGCTGCAGCCGGCGTACCCGCCGGTCGTCGACCTGCTTGCCGAGGCGGCTCACCTGGGCGTTGAGATCGGCGACCCGGCCCTGGAGGTCGTCGACCCGCGCGCGGTCGTGGCGCAGCACCGTGTCGAGGTCGGTGACGCTGCTTGCGCGCAGGTCGAGGCCGTGGGAGTTGAGCGCGCTGGTGGCGAACAGGAAGCCCGCAGCGGCGAAGCCCGCGAGCGCCGTCATCCCCCGCGCCGACGGCCGCCGGATCATGTCGGTAGGCTAACGCAGACCTCCTGACCCCACCGCGCCCTCGCCGACGGGCCTCCACGAGAACGGGAGACGACGTGTCCCAGCGCACGCCCCGCACCGCCACCGGCCCCCTGACGCGCGGCAACCAGGGCGACGCCCGGCGGCTGCTCACCCTGCGCACGCTGCTCGCCGTCGTGCTCGTCGCCGTCGGCATCGCCTGGACCGCGGTGTACGCGGCCGCCGCGCCCGGGTGGATGGCCGACCTGGGCCGTTGGAACTACGTGATCGGCTTCGGCCTGATCCTGATCGGGCTCGGCAGCGCCGCGCACCCCTCGACCCCGCTGGGGAAGGGCCAGGGCGTCGTGGTGGGGATGCTGTTCTGCTTCCTCTTCGGCCTCGCCTGGATCCTGGCCTACTACTTCGTCGGCGACCACCTCGCCGACGTGCCGGTGATGCGCGACCTCGGCAACTACAACCTGATCGTCGGGATCGGGTTCATGGCCGTCGGCTTCACCTACGCCACCCGGTGGGAATGACGCAGGTTTGACCGGCTCCCGGCCGGGTACGACGCCGGCTGGGAGAGGGACGGTCCTCGGTCGCGCCCGCCCGAATCACACCGGTGTGGTTTTCCACAGCGTTGTCCCCAGGGTGGGGACAACCGCCGGCTGATCAGCCCAGCGCCGTCGCCCGCACGAGTGCCACCACGACGAAGACGAGCCCGAGACCGGTCGTGCCGACCGCCTGGACGACGCCGCGTCGCTGTCGGGGGCTGAGCACCAGCACGCCCGCTGCCAGCGCGCCGCCGAGGAGACCGCCGAGGTGGCCCTGCCAGGAGATGCCCCCGGCGGTGAAGGTGAAGAGCAGGTTCAGTCCCAGCCAGAACCACAGCTGCTGGACGTTGGCGCGCACTTTGAGCCCGACGACGATGAGCGCACCCATCAGCCCGAAGATCGCGCCGGAGGCGCCGAGGGTCTGCGACCCGGGATCGGCGAAGAGCATCACCGCCGCGGACCCGGCCAGCGCCGAGACCAGGTAGACGGCGAGGAAGCGTGCCCGGCCCAGGACGCCCTCGAGCAGCGGCCCGAGGAACCACAGCGCGAGCATGTTGAAGCCGATGTGCCACACCTCGACGTGGGTGAACGCCGACGTCAGCAGTTGCCAGACGGCGCCGTCGGCCACACCAGGCACCCAGTGCGCCCCGCGGGCGGCGGCCAGGGCGCTCGAGCAGGTGGCCTGGTCGACGTGGGGGTAGAACGCCCCCTCCTGTCCCGCGCCGCACCGGCCCCGCGGCAGCAGCGCCAGGGCGTCGACCACCTTGCTGGCAGCGCCGCCGGTGGCCAGGATCGCCAGCCAGACCACCACGTTGGCCGCGATCAGCCCGATCGTCGTCTGCCGCGGGTCTCCGCTGCGCTGCCCGCCGTACGGGAGGACGCCGGTGCGGGTGCTCCGGGCGCCCTCCTTGACGCACTCGGGGCACTGGAAGCCGACCGCCGCCTGCCGCATGCAGTCAGGGCAGATCGGACGGTCGCAGCGCTGGCAGCGGATCCAGGTCTCGCGATCGGGGTGCCGGTAGCAGTGCGGGGTGCCGGCGTCGGTCGGGACCGGGCCCTGCCCGGCGGGCGTGCTCACCCCCGGGTGATCTCGACCGACTCGATCACGACCGGGTCGACCGGACGGTCGCCGGCGCCGGTGGGCGTGGCGCCGATCGCGTCCACGACCTCGCGGCTGGCCTGGTCGGCGACCTCGCCGAAGATCGTGTGCCGGTTGTTGAGCCAGGTGGTCGGCGCCAGCGTGATGAAGAACTGCGAGCCGTTGGTGCCCGGGCCGGCGTTGGCCATCGCGAGCAGGTAGGGCTTGGTGAAGGCGAGCTCGGGGTGGAACTCGTCCTTGAAGGTGTAGCCCGGACCGCCGGTGCCGGTGCCCAGCGGGCAGCCGCCCTGGATCATGAAGCCCTCGATGATCCGGTGGAAGCCGAGGCCGTCGTAGTACTTCTCGCCCGAGCGTCCGGCGTCGTCGGTGTAGTCCTTGGTGCCCTCGGCGAGGCCGACGAAGTTCTCCACGGTCTTCGGCGCGTGGTTCTCGAACAGGTCGAGCACGATGTCGCCGCGGTTGGTGTGCAGGGTGGCCTTCAGGTCCGCCATGGGGATTGCCTTTGCTGTGGGGGGTACGTCGGGCTGCGACCGCTGCTGTGCCTGCGGACGTGCCGTGGGCATCGCGCGGCCGACAGCGTCGATCCTGCCACGGCCGGGTTTGCACCCACCCCCCGGCCGGGCATGATCACCGAGAAGGCAGCAACCGTGCATCCCCCGCTTGGAAGGACGTCGAGAGCCATGTTCAGCAGCAAGGTCAACCACGCCAAGAACCTGCGTGACCAGGCGACCGAAGCGGCCGAGCAGGTCCGCCAACAGGTCCGCCAGCAGGTCGCCCCGCAGGTCGTCCAGCGACTGGCCGAGGCGCGCGACCAGCTCGGGCCGGCCCTCGAGCAGGCGCGCGAGCAGCTGGCCCCCCGGTGGGCCGAGGCGCAGGAGCAGCTCGGCCCGATCCTCGAGGACGCGCGCCAGCAGATCGACGACGCCCGCATCCAGGCCGCGCCGTTCCTGGCGATGGCCGGCGAGCGCCTGATCAACGACGTGGTCCCCACCGTGCAGTCCGCCGTCCAGTCGGCGCTCGAGGACGCCCGCGAGCAGGCCGGCCCGCTGGTGGCCGAGGCGCGCCGGCGCGGCGAGGCGGCCGCTGCAGCCGTCTCCGGCCAGGACGACGCGCACTCGGGCGGGGGGAAGAAGAAGTGGCTGGCACTCGCCGCCGTGCTCGCCGGTGCGGCGGTCGCCGGCAAGAAGGTGATGGACAGCGGCGCCGGCACCCATGCCGCCTACCCCGCGGCCACCGCGCCGTCCCCGATGCCGACCGCGGCCACCTCGGGCCCGATCGGCGTGCCGCCGCAGCCGGGCAGCAGCGCGGGGACCGCCGACGACGCCGCCGGCGCGACCCCGGAGGAGGCGCTCGCCGACAGCAGCGAGACGCCGCACGGCGTGACGACGCCCGACCACCCCGCCGAGACGGTGCGGATCACGCCCGAGTCGGACGACTGAGTCCCACCCGACCGGCCCCCGCGCGCGAGGCCGGTCAGCGGCTCCCGACCGGCACCCCCCGCGCGTCGCTGCCGACCTCGGGGTGCTCGGCACGCACCCGGCGGATCGCCCGCGCCTCGGCCCAGAACGACACGAACGGGATCGTGCCGCTGACCAGCGTGATGAGCGTGAACGTCATCGGCCACCGCGCCTTGAGGGCGAGCATCAGCGCGACCAGCACGAACACCATGTAGATGAAGCCGTGTGCGGTGCCGAGGTAGAGGTTGATGTCGGCGCCCAGCCGTTGACCCGGCTCACCGACCTGCAGGAAGCCCGGCCAGAAGTCGGGGAACAGGTCGTGCAGGTACTTCAACGGCACGCCGACCACCACGAGCGTGATGATCGAGAGACCCACCACGGTGGCCAGGACGCGGTAGGCCAGGAAGAGCGGCTTCACGACTCGACGGTACCCGCCGGCTCCGCCACCGGCGCACCCGCATCCGGCCGCGAGGAGTCCTCCACCGGCCGGCCCCGCACTTCGTCCTGGCACCACCGGAACCACACGTAGACCGCGAAGCCCGCGAAGAACCACCACTGCAGGGCATAGAGGAAGTTGCGCAGAGCGGTCGTGGCCGACGCCTTCGGTGGGGCCGCCGGCCGGACCGCGGCGAGCCCGCTGCTCGCCGTACCGGCGGGGCGTAGGGCGCTGCTCACGACGTAGCCGGAGTAGAGGTCGGTGCGCACGTGCTGGGTCATGCTGGCGATCCGCATCGAGGTGATCACGTCGTCGTGCGGGTCGGCGTCCGCCTCGCCGGTGCCGGCCGACGGTTGCAGCCACCCGGTCACGGCGACCTCGCCCTGCGGTGCCGGTGCCTGGGGCTGTGCTGACCAGCCCCGCACGACCGGCATCGCCGAGCGGCCAATCCGCACCGGCGTCACCACCCAGTACCCGCGTCGCCCGGCGTGTCGCTCACCCGACACGTAGACCGTCCCGGCGGGGAGCCAGGAGCCCCGGAAGGTGACCGGCTGGCCCACCGCGTCACCGGGGAAGGGGCTGTCCCCGCCCATCAGGCCCGCCAAGGGCACCGGGTCGGCATGCACCAGCGTCTGTCCTGCCGCGGCGCGGCTGGCCTGCCACACGTCGAGCTGCCAGATCCCCAGCGCCACGGCCGCCGCGGCGGCGAGCACCATCAGCAGGTGCGCGGCCCAGGCGCGCGAGCCGAGCAGCGCGGACGCGCCGCCCCGCGGCACACTCCCCGGCACACTCCCCGGGACCGTCCCCGGCGCACTCGGCGGCCCACTCGTCGGCACTCCTCAAGGCTACGTGGGTGCCGAACCGCCTGCCGTGGCCGGGACGACGTGGGATGCTCCGCGCCATGACGACCGGTACGACGACCGCGGTGCACCACCTGGACTGCGCGCCGATGGCGCCCCTGGGGTCCTTCGGCGGCCGCATGGCTCCGGCGCGGATGGTGGCGCACTGCCTGCTGGTCGAGGGCCCGGACACCCTCACGCTCGTCGACACCGGCGCGGCGACGACCGACGTCGCCCTCTCCCGGCAGCGCCTCGGGCGCGGCTTCGTGACGATGATGCGGCCGGCGCTGGACGCCGCGCAGGTGGCCGCGGGCCAGGTCCGCGCGCTGGGGCACGACCCGGCCGAGGTCACCGACGTGGTCCTGACCCACCTCGACCTCGACCACGCCGGCGGGCTCGCCGACTTCCCCCGAGCCCGGGTCCACGTCTTCGCCGACGAGCTCGACGCGGCGCTCGCACCGGCCACCCGCGGCGAGAAGCAGCGCTACGTGGCCGACCAGTGGGCGCACGGCCCGCAGTGGGCCACCCACGACGTCGCCGGCGAGGAGTGGTCCGGCTTCGAGGCGGTCTCAGTGGTCTCCGAGGACGTGGTGATGATCCCGTTGCGCGGGCACACCCGCGGCCACGCGGCCGTCGCCGTACGGCGCCCCGGCGGCGGATGGTTCCTGCACGCCGGCGACGCGTACTTCCACGCCCGCGAGAAGGAGGGGTCCGACGGCTGCCCGCCCGGGCTCCGGCTCTTCCAGAACGCCGTCCAGGTCGACGGCGCCGCTCGCCGGCACAACCAGGACCGGCTCCGCTCCCTGCACGCCGAGCTCGGCCCGGGAGCCGGCCGGCCCGACCCGGTGACGATGTTCTGCGCCCACGACGCCTCGGAGTTCGACGCGCTGGCCGGGACGACGGACTGACGGACGCTCAGCGGGCGTCGCTGGGAGCGAGCACCAGCCCCTCGACGGCTCGGCGGGCCGGGATCGGGTC
>JBQCHZ010000037.1:0-5134 GCA_051954195.1 Marmoricola sp. | reverse complement strand
GAAGAACGTCTACTGCGTGATCCGCTCGCCCCACAAGTACAAGGACTCGCGCGAGCACTTCGAGATGCGCACCCACAAGCGCCTCATCGACATCATCGACCCCACGCCGAAGACCGTCGACTCGCTGATGCGGCTCGACCTGCCTGCCGGCGTCGACATCGAGATCAAGCTCTGAGGTCAAGGACGCAATGAGCACTCTGGAGAAGAACGTCAAGGGCCTGCTCGGCACCAAGCTGGGCATGACGCAGACCTGGGACGAGAACAACCGCGTGGTGCCGGTGACCGTGGTCGCCGCGGGCACCAACGTGGTCACCCAGGTCCGCACCGCCGACAAGGACGGCTACCACGCGATCCAGGTCGGGTCCGGCGAGATCGACGGCAAGGCCGTCAACAAGCCGTCGGCCGGCCACTTCGCCAAGGCCGGGGTCACCCCGCGCCGGCACCTGGTCGAGATCCGCACCGCCGACTCCGCCGCCTACGAGGTCGGCCAGGAGATCGCGGTCGACACCTTCGCCGCCGGCGACGAGATCGACGTGACCGGCACCAGCAAGGGCAAGGGCTTCGCGGGCACCATGAAGCGTCACGGCTTCGCGGGTGTCAGCGCCTCCCACGGTGCCCACCGCAACCACCGCAAGCCCGGGTCGATCGGCGCGTGCGCCACGCCGGGCCGCGTCTTCAAGGGCACCCGGATGTCGGGCCGGATGGGCACCGACACCGTGACCACCCAGAACATCACCGTGCACGCGGTCGACGCCGAGAAGGGCCTCATCCTGCTCAAGGGCGCCGTTCCCGGCCCCAAGGGCGGCCTGCTCGTGCTGCGGTCGGCGGCGAAGAAGATCGAGAACGGAGGCGCCTGAGCATGGCTGAGACCCAGAGCACTGCGAAGGTCGTGGACGTCGAGCTGCCGAGCGAGATCTTCGGCGTCGAGCCGAACATCCCGCTGATCCACCAGGTCGTCGTCGCCCAGCAGGCCGCCGCTCGCCAGGGCACGCACGCCACCAAGACCCGCGGCGAGGTCCGCGGCGGTGGCAAGAAGCCCTACAAGCAGAAGGGCACCGGCCGCGCCCGTCAGGGTTCGACCCGGGCGCCCCAGTTCGCCGGCGGTGGCACGGTCCACGGCCCGCAGCCGCGCAGCTACGACCAGCGCACGCCCAAGAAGATGAAGGCCGCCGCCCTGCGCGGGGCGCTCTCGGACCGGGCCGCGTCCGGCCGCATCCACGTCGTCGACGGGCTCGTGTCGAGCGCCGCGCCGTCGACGAAGGCCGCGGTCGCCGCGCTCAACGCGATCACCGACCGCCGCCGTCAGCTCGTCGTGCTCGAGCGCGACGACGCCGTCACGTGGCTCTCGCTGCGCAACGTCGCGTCGGTCCACCTGATCGCGGTCGACCAGCTCAACACCTACGACGTGCTGGTCTCCGACGACGTCGTCTTCACCAAGGGCGCGTATGACGCGTTCGTGTCCGGCAAGCCGGCCGCCGCAGGCGAGGAGGGCCAGAAGTGAGCACCCTGCACAAGGACCACCGCGACGTGCTGATCGCGCCGGTGGTGAGCGAGAAGAGCTACGGCCTCCTCGACGCGAACAAGTACACCTTCGTGGTGCGCCCCGACGCCAACAAGACCGAGATCAAGATCGCGGTCGAGAAGATCTTCGACGTCAAGGTCACCTCGGTGAACACCCTGAACCGTCAGGGCAAGGCCCGTCGTACCCGCACCGGGGTCGGCCGTCGTGCGAACACCAAGCGCGCGATCGTCACCCTCGCAGACGGCCACCGCATCGACATCTTCGGCCCGGTTGCCTGACCGGCCGGCGTAAGGACTGACAGACATGGCTATCCGCAAGTACAAGCCGACCACCCCGGGCCGTCGTGGCTCCTCGGTGGCCGACTTCGTCGAGATCACCCGGACCACGCCGGAGAAGTCGCTGGTCAAGCCGCTGCCCAAGAAGGGCGGTCGCAACAACCAGGGCCGGATCACCACGCGGCACCAAGGTGGCGGCCACAAGCGCGCCTACCGCGTGATCGACTTCCGCCGCTACGACAAGGACGGCGTGCCCGCCAAGGTCGCGCACATCGAGTACGACCCGAACCGCACCGCCCGGATCGCGCTGCTGCACTACGCCGACGGCGAGAAGCGCTACATCATCGCGCCGCTGGGCGTCGGCCAGGGCACCGCGATCGAGGCCGGTCCGAACGCCGACATCAAGCCCGGCAACAACCTGCCCCTGCGCAACATCCCCGTCGGCACGACGATCCACTGCATCGAGCTGCGGCCCGGTGGCGGCGCGAAGATCGCCCGCTCCGCCGGCATGTCGGCCCAGCTCGTCGCCAAGGAGGGCTCGCGCGCCCAGCTGCGGATGCCCTCCGGCGAGATGCGCTACGTCGACGTGCGCTGCCGCGCCACGATCGGCGAGGTCGGCAACGCCGAGCAGTCGAACATCAACTGGGGCAAGGCCGGCCGGATGCGCTGGAAGGGCAAGCGCCCGACCGTGCGTGGTGTCGTGATGAACCCCGTCGACCACCCGCACGGTGGTGGTGAGGGCAAGACCTCCGGTGGTCGCCACCCGGTCTCGCCGTGGGGCAAGCCCGAGGGCCGTACGCGCAAGCGCAAGGCCAGCGACGCCCTGATCGTCCGCCGCCGCAAGACCGGCAAGAAGCGCTGAGCCAGGAGAGATAGCAGATGCCTCGCAGCCTGAAGAAGGGCCCGTTCGTCGACGGCCACCTGATGAAGAAGGTGGACGCACAGAACGAGGCCGGCAGCCACACCGTCATCAAGACGTGGTCGCGGCGCTCGATGATCGTGCCGGCGATGATCGGCCACACCCTGGCCGTCCACGACGGCCGCAAGCACGTGCCGGTCTTCGTGACCGACGCGATGGTCGGGCACAAGCTGGGCGAGTTCGCCCCCACCCGGACCTACCGCGGCCACGTCAAGGAAGACCGGAAGAGCCGCCGTCGCTGACGGCGCGCCGAGGAGAGACGAAGTCATGAGCACAGTTGAGCGCAACCGCACGAGCGCGCGACGCGCGTCGCTGCTGGGCGACGAGCCCGGCGCCTTCGCGACCGCCCGGTTCACCCGCATCACGCCGATGAAGGCCCGCCGTGTGGTCGACATGGTCCGCGGCCTGCCCGTCGACGACGCCCTGGCGCTGCTGCAGTTCGCACCGCAGGCCGCCAGCGAGACGGTCTACAAGGTGCTGGAGAGCGCCGTGGCCAACGCCGAGACCACCGAGGACCTCGACCGGGGCTCGCTCGTGGTGAGCAAGGCGATGGTCGACGAGGGTCCGACGATGAAGCGGTGGCGGCCGCGTGCGCAGGGCCGGGCCACCCGGATCAACAAGCGCACCAGCCACATCACCCTGGTCGTCCAGCCCGCCGAGACCGGGTCGAATGGAAGTGGGAAGTAATGGGACAGAAGATCAACCCGAACGGCTTCCGCCTGGGTGTCTCCACCGACCACAAGAGCCGGTGGTACGCCGACAAGCTCTACAAGAGCTACGTCGGTGAGGACGTCGCCATCCGCAAGCTGCTCTCCAAGGGCATGGAGCGGGCCGGCATCTCCAAGGTCGAGATCGAGCGCACCCGTGACCGTGTGCGCGTCGACATCCACACGGCGCGCCCCGGCATCGTGATCGGTCGCCGCGGCGCCGAGGCCGACCGCATCCGCGGCGAGCTGGAGAAGCTCACCGGCAAGCAGGTCCAGCTGAACATCCTCGAGGTCAAGAACCCCGAGATCGACGCCCAGCTGGTCGCCCAGGGCGTCGCCGAGCAGCTCTCGGGCCGCGTGCAGTTCCGGCGGGCCATGAAGAAGGCCATGCAGTCCACGATGCGCTCGGGTGCCAAGGGCATCCGGATCCAGTGCTCGGGCCGCCTCAACGGCGCGGAGATGTCGCGCTCGGAGTTCTACCGCGAGGGTCGGGTGCCGCTGCACACGCTGCGCGCCGACATCGACTACGGCTTCTACGAGGCCCGCACCACCTTCGGCCGCATCGGCGTGAAGGTCTGGATCTACAAGGGCGAGGTCGCCGGCACCCGTGCCGAGCGCGAGGCGCAGGCCGCGGCCCGCGCCGGTGCCCCCGGTCGCCGTGGTGGCGGCCGAGGTGACCGCCCCACCCGCGGCTCGCGTGGCGCGGGCACGGAGCGTCCGACGCGCGCGGACCGCACCGACGCCCCTGCCGCGCCGGCCGCCGAGGCTCCCGTCGCCGCCGCCGCGGCGCCCGAGAGCGGACAGGAGAGCTGACATGTTGATGCCCCGCAGGGTCAAGCACCGCAAGCAGCACCACCCCAAGCGGACCGGTGCTGCCAAGGGCGGCACGAAGCTCGCCTTCGGCGACTTCGGCATCCAGGCGGTCGAGGGTCACTACGTGACCAACCGGCAGATCGAGGCCGCTCGTATCGCCATGACGCGCCACATCAAGCGCGGCGGCAAGGTGTGGATCAACATCTACCCCGACCGCCCGCTGACCAAGAAGCCCGCCGAGACCCGGATGGGCTCGGGCAAGGGCTCCCCGGAGTGGTGGATCGCCAACGTCAAGCCCGGCCGCGTCATGTTCGAGCTCTCCGGTGTGCCGGAGGACGTGGCTCGCGAGGCGATGCGCCGCGCGATCCACAAGCTCCCGATGAAGTGCCGGTTCATCACCCGTGAGGCAGGTGAGTTCTGATGCCGAAGACGACTGCGGTCGAGCTGGACGAGCTCAACGACGTCGACCTCGAGACGAAGCTGCGCGAGGCCAAGGAGGAGCTGTTCAACCTCCGCTTCCAGGCGGCCACCGGCCAGCTGGAGAGCCACGGCCGGCTGCGCACGGTCAAGAAGGACATCGCCCGGATCTACCCGGTGGTGCGCGAGCGCGAGCTCGGCATCCGGACCGAGCCGGGCAGCACGGACAACGACGGAGCGAAGGCATGAGCGAGAACACCACTGCGCTGGAGACCGGTACCGAGGGTCGCTCGGCGCGCAAGGTCCGCGAGGGCCTCGTCGTGAGCGACAAGATGGACAAGACCATCGTCGTCGAGGTCGAGGACCGCGTGAAGCACCCGCTCTACGGCAAGGTCATGCGCCGCAACTCCAAGCTGAAGGCCCACGACGAGAACAACGAGGCCGGCATCGGCGACCGCGTCCTGGTCATGGAGACCCGGCC
>JBQCHZ010000036.1:0-4204 GCA_051954195.1 Marmoricola sp. | reverse complement strand
CCGACGAACCTGCCGCCGAGCAGCGTCTCGGGGTTGCCGTAGGCGATGGAGTGCACCAGGCCGTCGAGGTGGCCGTCGGCCCCGAGGTGCTCGCGCAGGAGGTGGGGCAGCCGCCGCAGGTGCTCCTCGTCGGTCACGTCGAGGTCGAGCACCGGCGGCTCGACCGGGAGCCGCTTGGCGATCCTGCGGGTGATGCCCAGGGCCCGCCCGAAGTTGGAGATCAGCACGGTCGCGCCCTGCTCCTGCGCGACCCGGGCCGCGGCGAAGCCGATCGAGGTGTCCATGGTGACGCCGGCCACCAGCACCGTACGTCCGTCGAGAATGCCCATCTGGTCCTCCGGGTCGCTTGCGGGTCGCGTGTGGTTCGGGTGCGGGTCGCGGGGGGTCAGTGCCCCATGCCGAGGCCGCCGTCGACCGGGATCACGGCCCCGGTGACGTAGCCGGCGGCGTCGGAGGCGAGCCAGGTGATCGTGCCCGCGACCTCGCCGGCGGCGGCGAAGCGTTGCAGCGGGATCTGGGACCGGTACGCCGCCTGCTGGTCGGCCGGCAGGGCAGCGGTCATGTCGGTCTCGACATAGCCCGGCGCCACCACGTTCACGGTGATGCCGCGACTGCCCAGCTCCCGGGCCAGCGAGCGGGCCAGGCCCACCAGGCCCGCCTTGGACGCCGCGTAGTTGACCTGACCGGGCGAGCCGAGCAGGGCCACGACGCTGCTCACCAGCACGATGCGGCCGCGACGCATGCGCAGCATGCCCTTCGCGGCGCGCTTGGCCAGCCGGTAGCTGCCGGTGAGGTTCGTGTCGATCGTCGCGGCCCAGTCGTCCTCCGACATCCGCAGCAGCAGGGTGTCGCGGGTGACGCCGGCGTTGGCCACCAGCACCTCGACCGGACCCTGGTGCTCCTCGACCGCGTCGTAGGCGGCGCTCACCGACGCGGGGTCGGTGAGCTCACACGGCACCGCGAACGCACCCTCGGGGGCGTCACCGGAGCGGCTGGTCACCGCCACCCGGTCGCCCTGTGCCAGGAACGCCTCCGCGACGGCCCGACCGATCCCTCGGTTGCCGCCGGTCACCAGCACCGACCTGCCCGCTTCGCTCACGAGCCCCGACGGTAGTGATTACTGCCAGGTAGGACGAATCAGCGGGTCGACGCCCTCAGTCGTCGAGCGCGCCGTCGTCCTCGAGCCGGAAGCCGACCTTGAGACCGACCTGGAAGTGCTCCACGACGCCGTCCTTGGCGTGGCCCCGCACCTGGGTGACCTCGAACCAGTCGACGTGGCGCAGGGTCTGGGAGGCACGCTCGATGGCGTTGCGGATCGCCTGGTCGATGCCCTCCGGAGAGGTGCCGACGATCTCGGTGACGCGATAGGTACGGTTCGACATGGGACCACCCTCCCACGCCCGGGTGAGGAGCGCCCGCACGCTCGTGAAGCGTTTCACGTGCCGACGTACGCTGGCAGCATGGCGCGGACGAAGCGGGACGAGCAGGTCGTGCGCATCACCTCGGCCGCCGAGTCGCCCTCGGTCGACCTGCACCACCGCCAGCGGCGCTACGTCATCTCGATGACGATCCGCACGCTGTGCTTCCTGGGTGCGGTCTTCGCCCGGCACATCCCGTGGCTGTGCATCGTGCTGATCGCCGCGTCCTTCTTCCTGCCCTACGTCGCGGTGGTGATGGCCAACCAGGCCAACCCGTCGCCGCCGGGCGGCCCGGTGGAGGGTCCGGGTCAGCAGTACAAGGAGCTGCGGTGAGCGACGCCGCGACCTCGGCTGACCCCGGCGACGCGCCGACCTGCTCCGCGAAGGGCTGCACCGCCGTGGCGGTGCACGCGCTGCGCTGGAACAACCCCAAGATCCACGACGCCGAGCGGCGCAAGGTGTGGCTGGCGTGCGAGGAGCACCGGCAGTCCCTCGGGGACTTCCTCGGCGCCCGCGGGTTCCTGCGCGAGGTCGAGCCGGTCGGCTGAGACCGCCGCCTCAGGAGGGCGTGCTGTCGCTCAGCCGCCGATGGCCGACATCGGCCGGGTGGGCTGGAGGAACGCGATGTCGTCGATGCCGTGTCCGGCGCGCTTGATCGCCATCGCCGCCACCCAGCGGCGGGCGATCTCCTCGTCGGTCGCCCCGCCACGCAGCGCCGCGCGCAGGTCGGACTCCTCGCGGGCGAACAGGCAGTTGCGCACCTGGCCGTCGGCGGTCAGCCGCACCCGGTCGCAGTCGCCGCAGAACGGGCGCGTGACCGAGGCGATCACTCCCACCGTGCCGGGACCGCCGTCGACCAGCCACTTCTCCGCGGGCGCGCTCCCCCGCGGCTCCTCGGCCGGGGTGAGGTCGAAGGCCACCTGCAGGGAGGCGAGGATCTCCTCGGCCGTCACCATCGCCGCGCGTGACCACCGGTGCTGGGCGTCGAGCGGCATCTGCTCGATGATCCGCAGCTCGTAGCCCCGGTCCAGGCACCAGCGCAGCAGCTGTGGTGCCTCGTCGTCGTTGACCCCGCGCAACAGCACGGCGTTGACCTTGACCGGCGTCAGACCCGCGGCGGCGGCCGCCTCGAGGCCGGCCACGACGTCGTGCAGCCGGTCGCGGCGGGTGATCGTGTGGAACACCTCCGGCCGGATGGTGTCCAGGCTGACGTTGACCCGGTCGAGTCCCGCCTCGGCGAGTGCGGCGGCCGTGCGCTGCAGGCCCAGGGCGTTGGTGGTCAAGGAGACCTCGGGCGAGGGTGCGAGCGCCTTGGTGCGCCGCACGATGTCGACCAGCCCGCGCCGCAGCAGCGGCTCCCCGCCGGTGAAGCGCACCTCGCGGATGCCGAGCTCCTCGACGCCGATGCGGACCAGGCGGACCACCTCGTCGTCGGTGAGCACCTCCTCACCGGGCAGCCAGTCGAGGCCCTCCGCGGGCATGCAGTACTCGCAGCGCAGGTTGCAGCGATCGGTCAACGAGACCCTCAGGTCCGTCGCGACCCTGCCGTAACGGTCCGCCAGCTCGGTGCCCACACCCTTGAGTGTAGGGACAGCCGACTACTCTCGCGTCGTGTCCTTCCTCGTGACCAGGCGATGGGCGTTGTTCTTCGTGCTCGTGGCGCTCGGCGCGTGGGGTGCCTACCTGCTGGGCCAGTGGCAGTTCCACCGCCTCGAGGAGACCCGGACGACCAACCACCGCACCGCGACCAACCTGGCGGCGGCGCCCCTCCCGGTGGCCGACGTGATGTCGGTGCACCACGGCGTTCCCGACCACGCCGAGTGGCGCCGGGTCACCGTCCACGGCACCTACGACGACGCCCACGCGGTCGTGCTCAAGTACCAGACCCGCGATGGGGCGGCCGGTGTCGAGGTGGTCACCCCGCTGCGGACGGACGCCGGACCCGCCGTGCTCGTCGACCGCGGCTGGATGCCGACGCAGAACACCGGCGGCGAGCGGCCCACGCTGCCGCCCTCGGTGGAGGGACCGGTGACCGTGACCGGCTACGTCCGCGTCGACGCGACGGGAGGCGCTGCCCAGGTCGCGGGTGGGGAGACGCGCGCCGTCTCCAGCGCCACGATCGCCCGGACGGTGCCCTACCCGCTGTATGGCGGCTTCGTCGACCTCGCGGCCCAGGCGCCGCGCTCGGCCGAGCCGCTGGGCGCCACCGAGCTGCCCGACGACACCAGCGACGGCCCGCACTTCTTCTACGGCCTGCAGTGGTGGTTCTTCGGCGCGCTGGCGATCTTCGGCTTCTTCTTCCTCATGTACGACGAGTTCCAGCGTCACCGCTCGGCAGCCCGCTCCTAGCCGGCGACCGGCGTCTCCTCGGTGTCCTCCCGGAACTGCGTGCGGTGCAGCTCGGCGTACAGGCCGCCGGCGGCGAGCAGCTCGGCATGGGTGCCGCGCTGGACGATCCGGCCGTCGTCGACGACGAGGATCTGGTCGGCGTTGCGCACCGTGGAGAGCCGGTGCGCGATCACCAGGGAGGTGCGGCCCTCGAGCGCGGTGTCGAGGGCCTGCTGCACGGCGTGCTCGGACTCGGAGTCCAGGTGCGCGGTGGCCTCGTCGAGGACCACGATGGCGGGCGCCTTGAGCAGCAGTCGTGCGCTCGCCAGCCGCTGGCCCGCGCCGCCGGAGAGGCGGGAGCCGCGGTCGCCGCCGACGGTGTCCAGGCCGTCCGGCCTGCCCCGGACCAGCGCACCCATCCGGGCGGCGGGGAGGACCTGCCAGAACTCCTCGTCCCC
>JBQCHZ010000035.1:0-2614 GCA_051954195.1 Marmoricola sp. | reverse complement strand
GGAGCCGATGCTCGACCTGTGTGACCTGGAGATGGTGGTGTTCATCCCGTGGGCGCCGACCGAGGAGACCGGCACCATCCCCGCGCTGATGGCCGCCGCCCGGCGTCGCGGCGTGACCGAGCGGCAGGTGGCGCTGGCCTGGCTGCTGAACCGGTCGCCGCAGGTCCTGCCGATTCCTGGCTCCGGTGACCCGGACCACGTCGAGCAGAACGTGGCGGCCGCCAGCATCGAGCTCACCGACGAGGAGATCAGGGCGATCACCTTGGCGCCCGTGAGCCGATGATCACGGCAGAGACGGTCAACGGCATCGTCAGGTTCCAGGCCAACGGCCTGCCGGTGGTGTCTCTCTACTGCCGCGTTGACCCCGGCGCGAGCCCCGGTCTAAGAGATGTACCAGGACGAGACGAGCGAGCCGGAAACTACCTGGTCTGCTGATGTGCGGTCGGCCCTCTCCGCCCAGCATGGGGTCAAACGCGTACCACGAGAGGACGGTAGGCATGCCGACGCTGACCGATCCGCACCTGAGCCTCGTCCGCCCGGTGACGCCGCGGACCCCCGGTGGCTGCCAGGAATGCCTGGCCCTGGGGTCCGAGTGGGTGCACCTGCGCCTGTGCCTGACCTGCGGGCACGTGGGCTGCTGCGACTCTTCGCCACTGCGGCACGCGCGCGCCCACGCCTTCGCCGTCGGGCACCCGATCGTCCAGTCGTTCGAGCCGGGCGAGGATTGGCGCTGGTGCTATGTCGACGAAACCTTCGTCTGAGGAAACCCCCGACCTGCAGGGCGCGTTCCCGCGGCTGAGTGACGCCCAGATCGCCGCACTGGACGCGCAGGGCCAGCGCCGGCCCATCCAGCCGGGCGACGTCCTGTTCGCCGAGGGAGACCGGGAGAGCGACTTCTTCGTCATCCTCGCCGGGAAGGTGGCCTCGGTCGAGGGGAAAGGGACACCCGAGGAGCGGGTGATCGCCGTTCACGGCCGTGGCCGGTTCCTCGGCGAGCTCAGCTTGCTGACCGGCGAGGGCGCCTGGTATTCCGCGGTGGCCGTCGACGCGGGCGAGGTGCTCGCGGTGCCGGTCGGCCGGCTCCGGGAGCTGGTGGCCCGCGATCCCGCGTTCGGCGACCTGGTCCTGCGTGCCTACTTGCTGCGCCGCTCGATCCTCATCGGGCTCGGGGCCGGCCTGCGGATCGTCGGCTCGAAGTACTCCGCGGACACCCGGCGGGTCCGGGACTTCGCGGCCCGGAACCGGCTCCCGTACCGCTGGCTGGATCTGGAGGCCGACCCGTCCGCCGAGGCCGTGGCGGCCCAGTTCGGTGTGACGCCGCAGGACACCCCGCTGGTGATCGTGCACGGGCGGCTGCTCCGCAACCCCAGCAATGCCGAGCTGGCCGCCGCGATCGGGCTCCCGGCGCCGAGTGAGCCGCAGGCCAGCTGCGACCTGCTCGTGGTCGGGTCCGGGCCCGCGGGCCTGTCCGCCGCGGTGTACGGGGCCTCGGAAGGGATGCGGGTCATCGTCCTGGACACCACCGCCGCCGGGGGCCAGGCCGGGACCTCGTCGCAGATCGAGAACTACCTCGGCTTCCCGTCGGGCATCTCCGGCGCCGAACTCGCGGAGCGGGCATTGCTCCAGGCGCAGAAGTTCGGCGCCCGGTTCGCCGTCCCGGCCGAGGCCACCTCCATCGAGCAGGACGACGGTCACTACCGGGTGCGGCTCGGCGACGGGACCAGCCTGACCAGCGCCCTGGTGGTCCTGGCCACCGGGGTCAGGTACCGCAGGCTCGACGTTCCGCGCGCGGACTACTTCGAGAAGATGAGCATCTACTACGCGGCGTCGCAGGCGGAGGCCCTGGTGTGCGCCGGGGACCCGGTGGCCATCGTCGGCGGCGGCAACTCGGCCGGGCAGGCGGCGGTCTTCCTATCCGCGCACGCCACGAAGGTCACGCTCATCGTCCGCGAAGGCGACCTGGGCGAGCACATGTCCCGCTACCTCGTCGACCGGATCGCGCGGATCCCGAACGTGCATGTCATGACGAGCACCGAGGTCCGGGAACTGCACGGCGAGGCGGCGCTGGAGGCCGTTACCGTCACCGACAACCGGACCGGCACGCGGCGCACCATCGACGCCCGGGCGCTGTTCGTCTTCATCGGCATGGCCCCGTGCACCGGCTGGCTCGGCGGGCTGGTCGACCTCGATGACCACGGATTCGTCCGCACCGGGCCAGGTCCGGACGGAGCCGAGCGCTCGCTGCTGGAGACCAGCCAGCCCGGCATCTTCGCGGTCGGCGACGTGCGCGCCGGCTCGGCCAAACGAGTCGCCACGGCCGTAGGCGAGGGCGCGATGGCAATCCGGCTTGCCTTCGAACGAACACGCCCCACCTAGGTCTCATGTCGGCTGCCCCGGGAGTCCGGACCCAGGACCGGCCCTGCGCCGACGGTCTGGAGCAGTCAGCGCTTCGCCTGCACCGGCGCGCCGTGCCCCGGGAGGCAGCGTTCTGGCTGGTCGGGTACGTGTTCGGCGCCGTCATGCTGGGCACCGCCTTGCCTGTCCCGCTATATGCCATCTACCAGCGTCAGTGGCATTTCTCCGCGGGAGTCCTCACCCTGATCTTCGCGGTCTA
>JBQCHZ010000034.1:0-93761 GCA_051954195.1 Marmoricola sp. | reverse complement strand
CTCGCTCGGGTGGTCGATGTGCTTCCACGACAGCTCCGAGACGTGCACCAGACCGTCGACGCCGCCGAGGTCCACGAACGCACCGAAGTTGACGATCGAGGACACGACACCCTTGCGGATCTGGCCCTTCTGGAGCTGGGTGAGGAACCCGTGGCGCACCTCGGACTGGGTCTGCTCCAGCCACGCACGCCGCGAGAGCACGACGTTGTTGCGGTTCTTGTCGAGCTCGATGATCTTCGCCTCGAGCGTCTGGCCGACGTAGGGCTGCAGGTCGCGCACCCGGCGCATCTCGACCAGGGAGGCGGGGAGGAAGCCGCGCAGCCCGATGTCGAGGATCAGGCCGCCCTTGACGACCTCGATGACCGTGCCCTCGACGACGCCGTCCTCGTCCTTGATCGTCTCGATCGTGCCCCAGGCGCGCTCGTACTGTGCGCGCTTCTTGGACAGGATCAGGCGACCCTCCTTGTCCTCCTTCTGGAGGACCAGGGCCTCGACCGCGTCACCGACGGCGACGACCTCGTTGGGGTCGACGTCGTGCTTGATCGACAGCTCGCGGGAGGGGATGACGCCCTCGGTCTTGTAGCCGATGTCGAGGAGGACCTCGTCACGGTCGACCTTGACGATGGTGCCTTCGACGATGTCGCCGTCGTTGAAGTACTTGATCGTCGCGTCGATGGCAGCGAGGAAGTCGGCCTCCGAGCCGATGTCGTTGACCGCGACCTGCGGGGCGTCGGAGGAGAGAAGGGGGGTGGTCGTCATGAGGTGGTGGAAGCCTTCTTGGAGGGACGGTGGATCGGTGGGCGCGCACAGCGATCCGTTTCACCGTTCACGAGTGCCGAGCGGGTGGAGAGAGATCCATCCGACATCCGTGCTCCCACCGAGGGCGGGCAGCGAGCGTGAGCCTGCTCCGTACGAGACGCACGCAGACCTCTGGCGCAACCCCCAGCGTACGTCGTGCGCCGTGACGCCGTCCAACCGGGACCGGCCCCGGCGCGGACCGGTAGCCTCGCCCGCGTGAACCCGGTCCGCCCCGAGCGTCGTCCGGTCGACGAGAGCGACTCGGTGCGCGCCAACCGCGCCGACTGGGACGCCTACGCCGACGAGTACCAGGCCAGCCACGGAGCCTTCCTCGGCGACGCCGGCTTCCTCTGGGGCCCCGAGGGGTTCACCGAGGACCAGGCGCGCGCGCTGGGCGACGTACGCGGTCGCGACGTGCTCGAGCTGGGCTGCGGTGCCTGTCAGTGCAGCCGGTGGGTGCTGGCCCACGGGGGGCGCCCGGTGGGTCTCGACGTGTCGCTGCGCCAGCTGCAGCACTCGCGTCGCATCGACGAGGAGCACTCCACCCACATCCCGGTGCTGTGCGCCGGCGCCGCGGACCTGCCCTTCCGTGCCGGCTCCTTCGACATCGTGTTCTCCGCCTTCGGCGCCCTGCAGTTCATCGCCGATGCCGGGGCGCTGGTCGCCGGCATCGGCCGGGTGCTGCGCCCCGGCGGTCGCTTCGCCTTCTCGGTGACCCATCCGACGCGCTGGTCGTTCCCCGACGACCCCGGCGAGGACGGCCTGACCGCGAGCCAGTCCTACTGGGACCGCACGCCCTACGTCGAGGTCGACGACGTCACCGGGGCCACCCGCTACGTCGAGCACCACCGCACCCTGGGCGACTGGGTTCACGTGCTGTCGTCCGCCGGCTTCGCGCTGCGCGAGCTGCTCGAGCCCGAGTGGCCCGCCGACCACGACCGCGTCTGGGGCGGCTGGTCCCGCACCCGCGGCCTGGTCACCCCCGGCACCGCCCTCTTCGTCGCCGACCTGTGCTAGAGACGCAGTCGAGTGCGGAAGGGGTGGCCGGAGCCACCTCTTCCGCACTCGACTCGCGGGGTCAGAGAGTGAAGCGGCGCCGGAGCACCCACACCCCTCCGGCCAGTGCCAGCATGGCGGCACCGCCGGCCGTGCGGGTCAGGTTGCGCCCGCCCTCGCCGTCGTCACCCTGCAGCACGTAGCTGTAGGCGGTCAGGCCGATCGCGTCGCTCGGAGCGCCGTAGGCCATGTCGGCCGTCTGGGCCCGGTGGGCCCCGGCGTTCATCACGGCCACCATCTCGCCGTAGGTCGACGTGGTGCTCTTGCCTGCCGCGACCAGCTTGCGGGTGCCCTGGTCGGAGAGCTGCTGGGCGCCCGCGGGCAGCTGCGGGGCCTGCTTCGCAGCCTGGGCGAGCCCGTCGGCCAGCTGACCCGAGCCGCTCGCCGCCGTGCCGAGCCCGTCGCTGAGCTGGCCGGCGCCCGTGGCGACCTTGGCGGAGCCGTCGCGCGCCTGGGTGGCGCCGTCGGCGAGCTCGCCGGAGCCCGCGGAGAGCTTGCCCGCGCCCGCGTCGGCCCGGTCGATGCCCGCAGCGAGCTCGCCGCTGCCGGCCGAGACCTGGCCCGCGCCGGCGGAGAGCCGGCCGAGGCCGTCGGTCAGGGTCGAGCTGCCGTGCAGCGCGTCGACCGAGCCTGCGCTCAGCGCGCCGACGCCCATGACCGCCTTGGTGATGCCCTCGGCGAGCTGGTCGAGGACGGCGCCGAGCTTGCCGACGCCGCCCTTGGCCGCGGACGCACCGGCGCTGAGCTTGCCGACACCGCCCTGGGCGGTGGTCAGGCCACCGACGATCTGGTCGGCGCCCGGCTTGAGCTGGGTGTCGATCCCCGTGATCGCCAGACCGAGACCCCCGGAGACCTGCGCGAGGCCCGTACTGGCATCGACGAGCCCCTGGTGGCCGGCGAGCAGCGCGGCCTGGAGGTTGCTGGCATCGGTCGTGACGCACGCCGCACCGCAGGCGGTGAGGACCTTGGTCAGCAGCTGGGCGATCGTCGTGTCGCTGATGGCTGCGTCCAGGCCGCTCTTGACCGTGTCGACGCCGACCTTGGCTCCGTCGAGCCCGGGGTTGGCCGCCGTGCCGTCGCCGTGGGCGAGCACAGCGAGGCCACCGCTGATCTGACCGGCACCGGTGTGCAGCTGGTCGAGGCCGCCGGCCAGCGCGGCCAGGCCACCGATCAGCGTCGTCGGGTCGGCCGTGGTGCCGAGGCCGGCGCTGAGCTGGTCGATGCCGCCCTTGAGCTGCGCGATGCCGTCGCTGGCTCCCGGCAGCTGAGCGGAGAGCTGGCCGAGGCCACCGCTGATCTGCTGCAGGCCGGCGGTCAGCTTCCTGCCGCCCGCATAGGCGTCGCCCGCACCGCCGGCGACCTGCGCGGCCCCGGCGTGCAGCGCCTGGGCGCCCGTGTCGAGCGCCTGGGTCCCCTGCGCCAGCGTGCCGAGCCCGGTGCGGAGCCGGTAGCTGCCGGCGGCCAGGTCGCTCAGACCGTCGTGCAGCTGGCCCGCGCCGGTGGCGAGCTTCTTCGCGCCCGGGGCGGCGGAGGTCGCCAGGCCGGTGTGCAGCTGGTCGGCACCCGCGTTGAGCTTGAGCAGCCCCGCGACCAGGGTCGCGGCGCCGTCACGCAGCTTCAGCAGGTTGCTGTCGATCTTCGCCGCACCGTCGACCAGCTGGGCGCCGGTGTCGGCACCGCCCTGGTAGGAGTGCGCGGCCGAGGCGAACGTCGGCGAGGCCAGCGGGTCCACCGGCAGGGCCGAGACCTCGACGCGCGGCACGACGCCGTCGGTGATGTCCGCGGTGTAGCCGAAGGTGGCCGAGGTCGAGCCGATCGGCGGGAAGAGCGTCATCGTGAACGACAGAGACGTACCGCCCTGACCGTCGCCGCCCATGTTGGCCTGCTTGGAGGCCACGTTGGTGAACGACGCCGGGGTCGTGGTGGTCAGCGATCCGACCATGGGCAGCGGCACCTGGACGGTCTTGGTGAGGGTGTGACCCGCTCCGTCGGAGAAGCTGACCTGCTGCGGCCTCGTGGTCGTGTTGGTGACGGTGAAGCGCACCTCGAGGTGACCCGAGCGGCCCACCACGTCACCGGGCTGCACGCGCTTGCCATCGAGGTAGTAGGCGGCCCGGACGTCGAGCGGGAGCGTGCCGGTGAAGTCCGAGACCGACCGCGTCTTGACGGTGCCGTCGACGTCGGTGTGCACGATCTGGCGACCGTCGTGGACGGTGAGGCCCGAGAACCCGTCGAGGTTGCGCAGGCCCTTGGTCGAGACGGGGTTGGTGACGTCGACCCGGCCGTGACCGGACATGGCGAGCTGCTCGTAGACGCGCTTGCTGTCGATGGTGCCCTGCGGCGTCATGTAGACCTGCACGGTCTCGGTGTTGACCACCTTGACCGGACCGTCGGCGGTGCCCTGGTGGGCGGCCGCCTGGGCCAGGGCCGGCCCGCCGACGAGCACGGAGGCCAGCGCTGCGGCCCCGGTGACGGCGGCGCCGCGGACGGCGTAGGTGTGCAACCGCGGAGTGCGGTGGCGGTGCTGGGGGGTGGTGCTCACTGGGCGGACGCTCCCGTCAGGTCGATGTGACGGTCGTCGGCGGGCGCGACCGGCTCGCGGTGCTGGAACCCTCGCGCGCCACCGCGGGCGACCGGTGCGAGGAAGCTCGCGGCGAGGAAGCCGGCCGCGACGTTGAAGATCAAGGTGGTGGCGGTGCTGATCGAGGTGCTGAGCAGCTCCGGCGGCGCCTGGTCGTAGGTGAACTCGTACGCTCCGGCGAACCCGGCGAGGCCGAGCAGCAGCGTCCACACCGGCAACCGGTCGCGGGTGGCGGCGTTGAGGCCGACGCACACGATGACCACGACCATCACGGCGACGGCACGGCCGCCCGCGGTGTCGGGCAGCGCGGAGGCCCGCGCGACGTAGCCGATCCAGGCGACCACGAGCCCGGCGGCGAAGCCGCCGAGCCGGACGGCGGCCGTGCGGTCGGGCACGAGCACGACGACGGCGCCCAGGGCGCCGCCGAGCAGCGCCGCCGACTCCAGGCCCAGGTCGAAGGCCGCGCTGGCGACCACGATGAGGCCGGCTGCTGCCGCAAGGCAGAGCCCGGCCACGATGTTTCTGCGCATGGGTGTGCGCTCCCCTCCCAAGAAGCTTCGCCGTAGGGCGAAGGTCCGCGCCCTCCCCGGCGCGACGGGCGCACATTACCGGCCCGTAGGACGGCGGTGGTGATCGAGGACACAGCTGGTCCATACCGCACGGCCCGCCAGGCCCCGAGGAGGAGGGGTTTGGCGCCTCCGACAGCCGCCCGGGGACGACACGATCCGGTCATGTCCTCGCCCTAGGCTGGTTGCCATGACGTCGGGGACCGAGGTGCGCGTGCGCCCCGCGGCCGACGTACGAGGGGGCGGCTCGATCGCGCTCGCCATGGCCGTCATGAACGTGGCGACCTACGGCTTCACGATCGTCGCGGCCCGACTCCTCGGCCCCCACACCTACGGCGCCCTGGCGGCCCTGCTCGGCCTGCTGCTGGTGGTCAGCGTGCTCCAGCTCGGGCTCCAGGCGACCGGTGCGCGGCGCATCGCCACCTCCCCCGGCGACGTGCACGCGATCGAGCGGTCGATCGTGCGGGTGGGCTACCGGTCGGCGCTCGCGCTCGGGATGCTGTGCCTGGTGGCCTCGCCGCTGGTCGATGCCGCGCTACGCCTGGACAGCTTCGCCAGCGCGCTGCTGGTGGCGGCGACGGCCGTCCCGATGACCGTGATGGGCGCGCAGGCCGGCGTGCTCCAGGGCGAGCGCCGGTGGCACGAGCTCGCGCTGGTCTACCTGGCCAACGGCGTGCCCCGACTCGTGATCGGCGCCGCCCTGATCTGGTGGCACCCCACCGAGGTCGCCTCGATGGTCGCGGTCGCCCTCAGCCAGGCGGCGCCCGCTCTCGTCGGTGCCTGGGCGCTGCGGCGGCCCGGCCACCGCCCGGGAGTCCCCGACCGGGCGGCCGAGGACCACGGGCACCGCTCGATGCTCGTCGAGACGCTGCACAACTCCCACGCCCTGCTGGCGTTCTTCGCCCTGTCGAACATCGACGTGCTGGTGGCGCGCAACGGTCTCGACAGCCGCCAGGCGGGTCTGTACGCCGCGGGCGCCATCGTGGTGAAGGCGGTGCTGTTCCTGCCCCAGTTCGTCGTGGTGGTGGCGTTCCCGTCGATGTCCTCGGCGGCGCAGCGCCGGCGTGTGCTCCTCGGCAGTCTCGCCGCCGTCGCCGCCACCGGTTCGGTCTGCGCCCTCGGCGCCCGGGTGCTGTCCGGTCTGGCGCTCGTCTTCGTGGGCGGGACGCAGTACGCCGCCGTGCGGGACGACCTCTGGCTGTTCGCCGTGATCGGGACGCTGCTTTCGATGCTCCAGCTGCTGGTCTACAGCGTCGTCGCGCGCCAGGCGCGCCGCTCGGTCTACGCCATCTGGGCCGCCTTGGCCGTGCTCGCCGTGCTCGGCCGCTCCGCCGGCGACTTCTCCTCGCTCGCGGGACGGGTGGCGGCCGTCGACGCGGTCCTGTTCGTCGCGCTCCTGGGCGTCAGCGTGGCGCCGATCGGGCGGGCTCGCCCCGTGACCTGAGGCTCAGTGGGCGGCGTCGTACCAGGAGCGACCGGTGCCGACCGAGACGTCGAGGGGAACGCTGAGGTCCGCGGCGGCGCCCATCCGCTCGCGCACCAGCACCTCGACACCCTCCTGCTCGCCGTCGGCGACCTCGAGCACGAGCTCGTCGTGGACCTGGAGCAGCACCCGCGACGCCATCCCCGCCTCGCGCAGGCCCCGGTCGAGGTCCAGCATCGCGACCTTGACCAGGTCCGCCGCCGACCCCTGGATCGGCGCGTTGAGAGCCATCCGCTCGGCCATCTCACGGCGTTGCCGGTTGTCGCTGGTGAGGTCGGGCAGGTACCGGCGCCGACCCATGATGGTCTCGGTGAAGCCGGTACGACGGGCCTCCTCGACGATCCCCCCGAGGTAGTCGCGCACCCCGCCGAACGTCTCGAAGTACTCCTCCATCAGTCCGCGCGCCTCGGTGGTGTCGATGCGCAGCTGCTGGGAGAGCCCGTAGGCGGAGAGCCCGTACGCGAGGCCGTAGTTCATCGCCTTGATCTTGGCCCGCATCTCGCTGTCGACCTCGGTGGCGTCCACCCCGAAGACCCGCGCCGCGGTGACCGAGTGGAAGTCCTGGCCGGACCGGAAGGCCTCGATCAGCCCGGTGTCCTCCGAGAGGTGGGCCATGATCCGCATCTCGATCTGGCTGTAGTCGGCCGTCATCAGCTCGGCGTAGCCGGAGCCGACGACGAAGACCTGCCGGATGCGCCGGCCGGCCTCGGTGCGGACCGGGATGTTCTGCAGGTTCGGCTCGGTGCTGGACAGGCGCCCCGTCGCGGCGATCATCTGGTTGAAGGTGGTGTGGATGCGGCCGTCGTCGGCGACGGACTTCAGCAGCCCCTCCACCGTCTGGCGGAGCCGCGTCACGTCACGGTGCCGCAGCAGGTGGGCCAGGAACGGGTGCTCGGTCTTCTCGAAGAGCTGCTGGAGCGCGTCCGCGTCGGTGGTGTAGCCGGTCTTGGTGCGCTTGGTCTTGGGCATCCCGAGCTCGTCGAAGAGCACGGCCTGGAGCTGCTTGGGCGATCCGAGGTTGATCTCGCGGCCGATCACCTCGTAGGCGTCGGCCGCAGCCTCGCGCACGCCGTCGGCGAACTCGCCCTCCAGCGCGGTGAGCAGGTCGTGGTCGACCGCGATGCCGGTCTGCTCGATGCGCAGCAGGACGTCGACCAGCGGCAGCTCGACCTCCCCCAGCAGCTGGGTGCCCCGGCGGTCCTCGAGCTCGGTGGCGAGCGCGTCGGCGAGGTCGACGACGGCGCGGGCCCGCAGCATCGCGACGTCCGCGACGGTGTCGTCCTCCTCGAAGAGCGCGGCCTGCTCACCGGCCGCCTCGTCGCGCAGCTCGCGACGCAGGTAGCGCACGGTGAGGTCGGCCAGGTCGTAGGTGCGCTGGTCGGGCCGGACGAGGTAGGCCGCGAGTGCCGTGTCGCTGGCCAGCCCCGCGAGCGGCCAGCCCTGGGCGGCGAGGGCGAGCATCGGGCCCTTGGCGTCGTGGAGCACCTTGGGCCGGTCGGGGTCGGCGAACCAGCCGGCGAGAGCGTCCTCGTCCTCGGGCGACACGGTGGCCACGTCGACGTAGGCGGCCCGCCCCGAGTGGTCGGCCAGGGCGACCGCCTCCACGCTGCCGGTGCCGGCGGCCCAGCTGCCCCGGACGTGCACGCCGACACCCGTCCCCGGCTCGATCGCCTCCAGCCACGCCGCCACCTCGCCGGGACCCAGGCGGACACCCTCGAGGGCGAAGCCGCCCTCCTCGATGTCCTCCTCCGACTCCAGGCTCTCGAAGAGCCGGTCCCGGAGCACCCGGAACTCCAGCCCGTCGAAGAGCGTGTGCACCGCGTGGCGGTCCCAGGGGCGGCGCGCCAGGTCGGTCGGTGCGACGGGGAGGGGCAGGTCGCAGACCAGGGCGTTGAGCCGCCGGTTGCGCAGCACGCCGTCCAGGTGCGCGCGCAGGTTGTCCCCGGCCTTGCCGGTGACCTCCTCGGCGCGGTTGATCAGGTTCTCCAGCCCGTCGTACGCCGTGAGCCACTTCGCGGCCGTCTTGGGGCCCACCCCCGGCACGCCGGGAAGGTTGTCGGAGTCCTCCCCCACCAGGGCCGCCAGCTCGGGGTAGCGCTGGGGCGGGACGCCGTACCGCTGCTCGACCATGGCCGGCGTCATCCGGGCCAGGTCGGAGACGCCGCGCATGGGGTAGAGCACGGTGGAGTGCGGCGTGACCAGCTGCAGGGAGTCGCGGTCGCCGGTGAGGATCAGCACCTCGAAGCCGGCGTCGAGCGCCTGGGTGCTCAGCGTCGCGATGATGTCGTCGGCCTCGTAGCCGTCCATCTCGAGGTGCGCGAGGTGGAGCGCGTCGAGGACCTCCCGGATCAGCGGGAGCTGGCTCTTGAACTCGTCGGGCGTCTTGTTGCGCTTGGCCTTGTACTCGGCGTACTCGGCCAGCCGGAAGGTCTGCCGGGACTTGTCGAACGCGACCGCGACGTGCGTGGGCTCCTCGTCGCGCAGGACGTTGATGAGCATCGAGGTGAAGCCGTAGACGGCATTGGTGGGCTGGCCGGTGGTGGTGGAGAAGTTCTCGACCGGCAGCGCGAAGAACGCGCGGTAGGCCAGCGAGTGCCCGTCGAGAAGCAGCAGCCGGGGTCGTCCGGAGGAAGGAGCATCCACGTCCGCGACCCTAGATCACGACCCCGCTCACGCGTCCGACGCGCCCTCCTCGCGGCGACGCATGCTGCGGCGCGCGGCGAGCACCTCTCCGATGCTCCGCGCGGGGCCGCCGGTCCGGCTCACCGGGCTGAGCCGCTTGCGCAGCGAACCCGTCGAGGTGATCCGGAGATGGGCGACCGTGCCGAAGCCCAGCCGGGCCAGGAACCGGTTGGCGTCGCGGGAGCTGCTGGCGCTCGCCGCCGTGACGTGGTCGAGCCCCTTCTCTTCCGCCCAGGCCAGCGCCGTCTCGAGCAGCAGCCGGGCGTGGCCGTGCCGCCGGTGCTCGGGCAGCACCAGCAGGTAGGAGGTGTGCACCACCTGCTCCAGGTGCAGCGGGCTGATCGGTGCGCGCCGCAGGTGCAGCGCGGCCACGACCTGGCCGTCCTCCTCGACCACGACCAGCCGCTCGTCGGCCGAGGCGAGCACGTGGGCCAGGCCGAGCGGCGCCTCGTCCTCGATCCGCGCAGCAGCCTCGCTGCCGCCCGGTCCCGCCTCCCGCCAGAGCCGGACCAGCGCGTCGACGTCCTCGGCAACAGCGTCACGCACCGCGACATGACGGCGCATCCTCCACCTCCGCCTCTCGGAGCAAGCCCCGTCGGCTTCCCTGCCGCCCGGGTGACAGACTGACGCCCCCCAGCGCCGGTTCGATCGTAGAGGAGAGCGGTGTTTCCCGGAATCGGAACCCTGGTGAACGCCGTGGCGGTGGTGGTCGGCTCCCTGGCCGGCATCGGCCTGGGACACCGGCTCCCCGAGCGCACCCGCACGGTCGTCACCGACGGGCTCGGGCTCGTCACGCTGCTCATCGCGGCCTCGTCGGCCACCGCGGTCGGCGACGCCGACCTCGCCGACGCCGTCGGATCGTCGGCCCCGGTGCTGATCGTGCTCGGGTCACTGCTGATCGGGGGCATCGCCGGCTCGCTGTTCCGCGTCGAGGACCGGCTCGAGGGTCTCGGCGGTCACCTCCAGCGCGTGCTCGTACGACGGGCCGCGCACGAGGGGGGCCAGGGTGCGTCCGCGGCGCGCGAGCGCTTCGTGCAGGGCTTCGTGACCAGCTCCCTGGTGTTCTGCGTCGGCCCGCTGACGATCCTGGGCTCCCTCAGCGAGGGACTCGGCGACGGACCGCAGCAGCTGTTCCTCAAGGCGGCCCTGGACGGCTTCGCCTCCATCGCCTTCGCGGCGGCGTTCGGCTGGGGCGTGACGGCCGCCGCCCTCGTCGTGCTCGTCGTCCAGGGGGCGCTGACGGTGCTCGGCGCGCTGGTCGGGAGCGTCGTCCCCGACGCCGGGATCGCGGCCCTGACCGCCACGGGCGGGCTGCTGCTCGTCGGCGTCGCCCTGCGACTTCTCGACATCAAGCAGGTCAAGGTGGCCGACCTGCTCCCGGCCCTCGTCGTCGCGCCCCTGCTGACGGCTGCGGTGAGCGCCGTTCGGTGACCCGGCGCGCGACGTGCCCCCCGCGGAGGCGAGAAGGGTTGTTGCGACTCGGATACGGCTCAGCGATTCGCCTTGACACCCACCCGGTTACCGGAGAATCTTCCCGGCACCGATGCCGGTGATGTCACGCACCGGCCGAACCAGGAGGGCAGATGCTCCACCCCATCAAGCTTGCTGCGGTCGTTGGCACGATCACGCTCGCAGCCACGGCCTGCGGTACCGCGTCCACGGAAAGCGGCAACGCCGGAGGCAACCTCAAGGACCTTCCCGCCCAGACGTCGATCACCGTGCCCGCCGGTGCGGCCGACCCCGCAGGTGACGGCAAGGCCCAGTGCCCCGCCAACCTCACGCTGGCCTACATCGGCGCCGAGACCGGCCCGAACGCTCAGCTGGGCATCAACATCTACAACGGCGCCCAGCTCGCGATCGACCAGCACAACAAGGCCAACCCCGGCTGCCAGGTGAAGTTCAAGAAGTTCGACACCGAGGGCGACCCGAACAAGGCCACCGGCCCGGTCACCCAGGCGACCAACGAGAAGGACATCGTGGGTGTCGTCGGCCTGCCGTTCTCCGGCGAGTCGAAGGCGACCGGCAACATCTTCGAGCAGGCCGACCTGGTGCACATCACCCCGTCGGCGACCAACCCGGACCTGACCAAGAACGGCTGGTCGACCTTCTTCCGGGCGCTCGGCAACGACAACGTCCAGGGCCCGGCGGCCGCCTCGCTCGCCGGCAAGCTCGGTGCCAAGAAGGTCTACATCGTCCAGGACGACTCCGACTACGGCATCGGCCTCTCGGGCACCGCCCAGAAGGCGCTCGGCGGCAACCTGGCGGGCACCGACAAGGTGACGACCGGTCAGAAGGACTTCTCGGCCGTCGTCTCCAAGATCATGAACGCCAAGCCCGACGCGGTCTTCTACTCCGGCTACTACGCCGAGGCCGCCCCCTTCGACCAGCAGCTGGTGTCGAAGGGCTACAAGGGCACGTTCATCGGCCCCGACGGCGTGAAGGACGACCAGTTCATCAAGCTCGCCGGCTCCGCCTCGAGCAACGCCTACTTCACCTGCCCGTGCCTGCCCGGTGAGCTGATTCCGTCGTTCGAGAAGGCCTACAAGGCCGCCTTCAACGCCGAGCCGGGCACCTACTCGGTCGAGGCCTACGACGCCATGACGATCCTGCTCAAGGGCGTCGACGCCGGCAACACGACCCGTCCGGCGCTGAAGAAGTTCGTCTCCGGCTACGACGGCCAGGGCCTGTCCAAGCACTTCAAGTGGGACAGCACCGGCGAGCTCGCGAACACCGTCGTCTACGGCTACAAGGTCGACAACGGCAAGATCGTGTCCGTCGGCACCATCGGCTGATTAGAGTCACCCCAGACGGCAGGGGGGCCACCCGACCGGGTGGCCCCCCTTCCCGTGACCGCATCCTTCGCACGATCACGAGGACCACGTGACCTACGTACTGTTGGACAGCAGCCAGTGGATCAGCTTCGACTGGACCAGCCTCGGGCAGAACTTCTGGAGCATCACCTTCGACGGGCTTACCTTCGGCGCCATCTACGCGCTGGTGGCCCTGGGCTACACGCTGGTCTACGGCGTGCTCAACCTCATCAACGTCGCGCACTCGGAGGTCTTCATCTCCGGCGCCTACGCGGTCGTCTTCACCCTCACCGCGCTCGGCTTCGGGCCGTCCCCCCTCAGCTTCCCGTGGTACGAGCTGATCGGGTGCCTGATAGCCGCTGCGATCGCCGGCATGCTGGTCTCGGCCATCGTGGCGTTCCTGCTGGAGCGGCTCGCCTACAAGCCGCTGCGCGCCCGCAACGGCTCGCGTCTCGCCTTCCTCATCACGGCGATCGGCGCGTCGTTCACCATCCAGTACCTCATCTACCTCTGGCGCGGCGCGACCGCCGAGCCGGCCGTCATCATGTTCATCCCACAGCCGGTCTTCACCGTCTTCGGCTCGACCGTCGACTCGATGCAGATCCTCATCGTGGTCGCCGCCGTGGCGATGATGGTCATCACCGACCAGTTCGTACGGCGCACCCGCCTCGGGCGCGGCATCCGCGCGGTGGCGCAGGACCCCGACACCGCGACGCTGATGGGCGTCGACCGTGAGCGGATCATCGTCGTCACCTTCGTGATCGGCGGCCTCCTGGCCGGCGCGGCGGCGCTGTTCTACGTCATGAAGGTCCCCTCCGGCGTCATCTACAACGGCGGCTTCATCCTCGGCATCAAGGCCTTCACCGCCGCCGTCCTCGGCGGCATCGGCAACATCCGCGGCGCGCTCGTCGGCGGGCTGCTCCTGGGGCTCATCGGCAACTACGGCCAGGTGCTGCTCGGCGACGCCCAGTGGACCGACGTGGTCAGCTTCATCATCCTGGTGTTGATCCTCATGGTGAGACCCACCGGCCTGCTGGGCTCCGACCTCGGGGAGGCCCGCGCATGAGCATCAACCCGCCGGACCCGGTGCACGGCACCGACGGCCCCACCGAGCCGGTCCTCGGCGTCGAGGGCGTCCAGGAGCGACTCGACCACGAGGCGCAGGAGGCACGGCCCTCGCGCTTCCACCACCTCGAGGAGTGGTGGAACGGCCTGCCGCGCATGGGCCAGTGGGCGATCCTGCTGCCCGTCGTCGTGATCATCTTCCTGCTGCCCGTCCTCAACCCGCCCCTGCTCACCACCGAGCCGGGCAACGACTGGCCGCTCGCGTGCTTCGACATGGCGCGGTTCGGGCTGGTGGCGCTCGGCCTCAACGTCGTCGTTGGTCAGGCGGGGCTGCTGGACCTGGGCTACGTGGGGTTCTTCGCAGTCGGCTCCTACGTCGCCGCCCTGTGGACCAGTCCCGACTCGGCCTACGTCCACATCCCGTACCTGTGGACGCTGCCGTTGGCGATGCTGGTGACGGTGATCTTCGGTGTCCTGCTGGGCATCCCGACCCTGCGACTGCGTGGCGACTACCTGGCCATCGTGACGCTCGGCTTCGGCGAGATCATCCGGCTGCTCGCCACGATCATCCCCGTCATGCGCGGCCAGGTCGGCTTCCAGGAGGTCGGTCACCCGCCCGGCCCGGTCAGCGGCAAGATCCCGCTGTTCGCCAACTCTCACGGCACCCCGTGGTACATGCTCACGGTGGCCATCCTCATCCTGGTGATGATCCTGCTCGGCAACGTCGAGCGCAGCCGGGTGGGCCGGGCATGGATCGCCATCCGCGAGGACGAGGACGCCGCCGAGATCATGGGCGTGCCGACCTTCAAGTTCAAGATCTGGGCCTTCGGGACCGGCGCCGCGATCGGCGGCCTCTCCGGTGCGCTGTTCGCCGGCCAGGTCGGCTTCGTCAACAACCAGAAGTTCGACGTCGTCACCTCGGTGCTGTTCCTGTGCGCGGTGATCCTGGGCGGCTCGGGCAACAAGCTCGGCGTGGTGCTGGGAGGGGCGATCGTGTCCTACATCCCCCTGCGGTTCACCTCCATCGCCGACTACAAGTACCTGATCTTCGGGATCGCGCTGGTGCTGCTGATGCTGTTCCGGTCGCAGGGCCTGATCGGTGCCCGCCAGCACCTGCTCACCTACTCGCGCGCCGCTCGCGAGCGGACGCTCGCGCTGCTCCACCAGCGCGACGCGACGAGCACCACCGCAGAGGAGGCGGCACGGTGAACGACGAGATCCCCCAGGTCATCCGCGACGACGAACGACCCGACGCCGCTCCCCCGCTCGAATCGGAGGTCGCCGAGAGGGCAGCCTCCGAGCGTCGGCTCCAGGTGGGCCTCGGCGAGACGCTGCTGGAGATCAACGACCTCTCGGTCACCTTCGGCGGCCTGAAGGCTCTGGACTCAGTCTCCTTCGACATCAAGCGCGGGGAGATCCTGGGCCTGATCGGGCCCAACGGCGCGGGCAAGACGACGTGCTTCAACGCGATGACCGGCGTCTACAAGGCCAGCAGCGGCGACGTACGCCTCGAGGGCACGTCGCTGCTCCGCAAGAAGCAGCACGTCATCACCCGGATGGGCCTGGCACGCACGTTCCAGAACATCCGCCTGTGGGGCGACATGACGGCGCTGGAGAACGTCGCGGTGGGCCTCGACACCCGGCACCACACCAGCCTCTTCGGCGCCATGCTCCAGGTCCCGCGGCACCGGCGCGAGGAGAAGTCGACGATCGAGCGCGGCATGGCGCTGCTGGAGTTCGTCGGCATCGGGGGCGCCGCGATGACCAAGGCGAGCGCCCTGCCGTACGGCCACCAGCGGCGGCTCGAGATCGCCCGGGCCCTCGCGACGGACCCGAAGCTGCTCTGCCTGGACGAGCCCGCCGCCGGGTTCAACCCGGCCGAGAAGGACAACCTGATGGAGCTGATCCGCACGATCCGTGCGGAGGGCTACACCGTGCTGCTCATCGAGCACGACATGCGCCTGGTCATGGGCGTCACCGACCGCATCGTCGTGCTGGAGTTCGGCAAGCTGCTGGCCGAGGGCAAGCCCCAGGAGATCCGCGCCAATCCCGCCGTGATCTCCGCCTACCTGGGAGAGGAAGCCGACGATGGCGCTGCTTGAGATCCGTGACATGTCCGTGCACTACGGGCGGATCCAGGCCCTCGAGGGGATCTCGCTCACCGTCGAGGAGGGACAGGTGGTCACGCTGATCGGCGCCAACGGCGCCGGCAAGACCACCACGATGCGCGCCATCGCCGGTCTGCTCGACCTCTCCGGCGGATCGGTCGTGTTCTCGGGGGAGGAGATCACCAAGCTGCGCGGTCACCGCCGGGTGCAGAAGGGGATCTCGCTCGCGCCCGAGGGCCGCGGCATCTTCCCGGCGATGACGGTGCGGGAGAACCTCGACATGGGGGCCTACGGACGCAAGGACCGCAGCGAGGTCAAGCAGGACCTCGACCGGGTCTTCGACCTCTTCCCCCGCGTCAAGGAGCGCCTGGACCAGAAGGGCGGCACGATGTCCGGCGGCGAGCAGCAGATGCTTGCCATCGGTCGCGCGCTGATGTCCCGCCCGCGGGTGCTGCTGCTCGACGAGCCCTCGATGGGGCTGGCGCCGCAGTTCATCCGACAGGTCTTCCGGATCATCAAGGAGGTCAACGAGCAGGGCACCACCGTCCTGCTCGTGGAGCAGAACGCCAACCAGGCGCTGGCGATCGCACACCAGGCCTACGTGCTGGAGACCGGCGTGATCACCCACACCGGCACGGGCAAGGAGCTGCTGGCCAACCCGGCCATCAAGGAGGCCTACCTCGGCGTCGCCTGACGCCCCGCGTCGCCCGCTCCGAGGTCGGGCCCATGCTCGACGACGCCGTCGGCGACCTGGCGCATCGACAGCCGCAGGTCCATGGCCGTCTTCTGGATCCACCGGAAGGCGTCCGGCTCGGTCAGGCCGAGGCGCTCCTGGAGCACCCCTTTGGCGCGGTCGACGGCCGTCCGAGTGGCGAGCCGCTCGCGCAGGTCGCCGACCTGCTCCTCCAGCGCCTGGCTCTCCTGGAAGCGGGCGACCGCCATCTCGATCGCCGGCACCAGATCGGTCTGCGTGAACGGCTTGACGAGGTAGGCCATCGCGCCGGCGTCCCGGGCCCTCTCGACGAGCTCGCGCTGGCTGAACGCGGTCAGGATGACCACCGGGGCGATCCGCTCCCCCGCGATGCGCTCGGCGGCCGCGATCCCGTCCAGACGCGGCATCTTGACATCGAGGACGACCAGGTCGGGCCGCAGCTCGCGCGCCAGTCGTACGGCGTTCTCGCCGTCGCCGGCCTCCCCGACGACGTCGTACCCCTCGTCGAGGAGCATCTCGCGCAGGTCCATCCGGATCAGCGCCTCGTCCTCGGCGATCACCACGCGCGGCCCGGCCATGCCGGGAGCGTAACGGAGGGCCCGGTCCGGTAGCGTTCCGTCCGCAGCGCCCCGGTAATCCAATCGGCAGAGATCGCGAGCTCAAACCTCGTCCAGTGTGGGTTCGAGTCCCACCCGGGGCACTCTTGTGCAGGATGGCCGCGGCCGCCGCCGTCTCGAACCGCGTACTCGGGGACGTCGGGCGGCGGGCCCGAGCGGTAGAAACGGACCCAGCGGGGCACACCGTGACGACCGCATCGACGCTGTCCCAGGAGGAGCACCATGGCCGACGCCGGCGCGCAGCTGGATCCGCGGGGTGACGCGCGCCTGCGCGCCCAGGGCCTGGTCGGCGTCACCGTCCTGCTCGTCGCGCTCGTGGCCGGGCTGCTGTGGGCGAAGTGGCTGCCGTACGCCGGGAAGACCCACGCGCTGATCGGCACCCACACCTGGGCCGGAGCGTCTCCCTTCGCCGGGCACGGGACGTGGGCGTTCTGGACGACCTACGCCACATCGGTGTGGAAGGCGGCGCTGGTCGCGATCGTGGTCGCCGCGCTGCTCGAGTCGCTCGTGCCGAGGCGATGGCTGCTGCGCGTGCTGAGCCGGCGCACCAGCGCCGGCCAGGGCCTCGCGGCCGGCGCCCTGGCGCTGCCCTCGATGATGTGCACCTGCTGCACGGCGCCTGTGGCGGTCGGCCTGCGCCGCAGCGGGGCGCCGCTGGGGGCCAGCGTCGCCTACTGGGTGGCGAACCCGCTGCTGAACCCTGCGGTCGTGGTGTTCCTGGCGCTCACGCTGCCCTGGCGCTACGCCGCGGTCCGGGTGGGCGTGGGCGCTCTGCTCGTCCTCGTCGCCGCGGTGCTGGCCGCCCGGCTGCGTGGGTCCGCAGGCACCGGCAGCGCCGCCGACGCGGCCTTCGGCGACCTCGACGCGGACCGAGCCGCCCCGCCGTGGCGTGCGCTGCCCGGCCGGTTCGCCCGGACCCTGCTGCGCTACCTGCTGGTGCTGGTCCCCGAGTACGCGCTCGTCGTGCTGCTCACCGGGTGGCTCAGCGGCCGGCTGTCGGACTTCGGCGGGCTCGGTGACGCCGCCGGACCGCTGTCCCTGCTGGCGGTCGGCGTGGTCGGCGCCCTCCTCGTGATCCCCACGGGCGGCGAGATCCCGGTGATCGCCGGGCTGCTGGCCGCGGGCGCGGGCGCCGGCGTCGCGGGCGCCCTGTTGATCACACTGCCGGCGGTGAGCCTTCCGTCGGCCGTGATGGTGGCGCGGGCGCTCGGCTGGCGGGCGGTGGCCGCCACGGCGACGATCGTCGTGGCCGGCGGCGTGCTCGCGGGCGCGCTCCTCGCGATGACCTGAGGAGCCTCCCGCCGCCCCAGCTCGGGGAGAGCCGGTCAGAGCCGCTTGCGCTCGACGATGCTCGTGCCGGTCACGACACTCATCGCCGGCACGTCGCGAGCCACCACGGCCCCCGCGCCGACGACCGAGCCACGACCGATCCTCACCCCGGGGGTCACGGTCGCCGCCGCACCGATCCAGACGTCGTCCTCGATGACGATGGGGGCGTGGGTGATCGCGTCGAAGCGCTCGTCGGGGTGCACCGGGTGACCCGCGGTGCTCAACGTGACCCGCGGGCCGATCAGCACCCGATCACCGATCGTGATGCCACCGAGGTCGAGGAAGAAGCAGCCCTGGTTGATGAAGACCTGCTCTCCGAACGACGCCCCGAGACCGTGGTCGCAGTAGAACGGCGGCAGGATCGAGAGCGAGTCCGGGACGGGGCCGGCGAAGATCTCCTCGAGCAGGGCACGCCGCGTCACCAGGTCGTCGTGGGCGAGGGCGTTGAGGCGGGCGGTGAGGCCCATGACGACGTCGACCCGCGCCGCGAAGGCACGGGACTCGGGAGTCCGGGTCGGCAGACGCTGCTCGTGGCGCACGAGGGTCGATGGTGGCACACCTCGTGCCCGGCGCCTGCCGCCCGGGCCCGCCTCAGGAGCTCTCGGAGCCGAAGGCGCTCTCGGCGTCCGCGCGCGCCTGGTCGTTGCCCTGGGCCGCGTCGGAGACGTCGGCGGTGTTGAGGGCCTCGATCAGCTGGCCGCGGTCCATCGTGTCGGTGCCTTGCACCCCGAGCTTCGCCGCGGTCTCCCGCAGGGCCTCGACGTCCTCGACGTCCTCCCACTTCTGCATCCCGAACCTCCTCGTCGGTCGCTCCACGGCTGACCACCAGCCGCGTTGGCGGGTTACCCGGGACCGCGGGGAGGAAACGACAGGCGCGCGTTCAGCCGCGCCGGTAGGCCGGTGCGACCTCGTTGATCGCGTCCCCGATGCGGTGGATGCGCAGCGCGTTCGTGGAGCCGGGGATGCCCGGCGGCGAGCCCGCGATGATCACCACGAGGTCGCCCTCCCGGACCCGGCCGATGCGCAGCAGCTCCTCGTCGACCTGGCGCACCATCTCGTCGGTGTGCTCGACGGGCGAGGTCTTGAAGGCCTCCACGCCCCAGGTCATCGCGAGCTGCGAGCGCACGGTGGCTTCGGGGGTGAAGGCGAGCACGGGGATGTCGCCGCGGTAGCGGGCCAGCCGCCGCGCGGAGTCGCCGCTCTGGGTGAAGGCGACCAGGTACTTCGCGCCGACCCGCTCGGCGACCTCGGCGGCGGCCTTCGCGATCACGCCGCCGCGGGTCTTCGGCTGCCAGTCGATCGCCGCCATCTCCGCGAGGGCGTGGTCCTCGGTCGACTCGATGATCCGGGCCATCGTCTTGACCGTCTCGACCGGGTACTTCCCGACGCCGGTCTCGCCGGACAGCATCACCGCGTCGGCACCGTCGAGCACGGCGTTCGCCACGTCGGAGGCCTCCGCGCGGGTGGGTGCGGGGTTGGTGATCATCGACTCCAGCATCTGGGTGGCCACGATCACCGGCTTGGCGTTGCGCCGTGCCTTGTCGATGACGCGCTTCTGCAGGAACGGCACGTCCTCGAGCGGGCATTCCACGCCGAGGTCGCCGCGGGCCACCATGAAGGCGTCGAAGGCGCGCACCACCTCGTTGAGGTTGTCGATGGCCTGCGGCTTCTCGATCTTGGCGATCACCGGCAGGAACACGCCCTCCTCGCGCATGATCGCCCGCACGTCCTCGGCGTCGCTGGCCGAGCGCACGAAAGACAGCGCGATGAAGTCGACGGTCAGGTGCAGGGCCCAGCGCAGGTCCGCCTTGTCCTTCTCCGACAGCGCCGGCACGCTCACCGGCACGCCGGGCAGGTTGATGCCCTTGTGGTCGCTGACCGGTCCGCCGACCACGACGACCGTGCACACGTCGGGCCCGTCGACCTCGGTGACCCGCAGCCGCACCTTGCCGTCGTCGATGAGGATCTGGTCGTCGACATGGACGTCGGTGGGCAGCCCGGCGTACGTCGTCGAGGCGATCGTCGCGTCGCCGGGGACGTCACGGGTGGTGATCCGCCAGGCCTGGCCGGCCTCGAGCACCACCGGACCCGCCGCGAACGTGCCGAGGCGGATCTTGGGGCCCTGGAGGTCCGCGAAGACGGCGACACCGTGGCCGGACTCGTCGCTGGCGCGGCGGACCCGGCGGTAGACCTCCTCGTGGTCGGCATGGGTGCCGTGGCTGAGGTTCAGCCGCGCCACGTCCATGCCGGCAGCGACGAGGTCGCGGATCCGCTCCTCGCTCGAGGTCGCCGGGCCCAGGGTGCACACGATTTTGGCTCTACGCACACCCTCACCCTAGCGGCCGCTGGATCGATCCAATCGGCCCTGTCCACCGTCGACGGCCGTGGACGCCGACGGCTGCGCGCCGAGCGCGGCCGGTCGTGCCGATCGACGTCCCATCGGTGGGAGCGGCAACCTCCAGCCGTCCCGGCGCGTCGGAGGGGATGCATGAGGCGATCACGATCTCGAGGAGCAACGCCGATGAAGCGAACCACCATCCGCACCACGCACAGCACGATCCGCGGCACCATCGCCCTGGCCGGCACGGGGGTGCTGGCTGCCGGCCTGGCTCTCGCGGCGACCGCCCTGACGACCGACGCCTTCGCCAGCGCCGGGCCGCGCACCGGCAACGGGTCGAGTGTGGGAACCGTCCAGATCGGCGACCTGATGAGTCCGATGGACTTCTCTGACGCGCTGGCGGTCCCCACCGTCACCTCGCGGATGGGACCACAGCAGCACGCGGCGCTCTCGGCCTGCACCGGCGAGCAGCAGCTCGCCTCGTTGCTCGGGACGGGCGGCCGGGTGCTCGCCGGCAGCTATCACGGTCGCACGCACGGACACCGGGTGCAGGCCGACGAGCGTATCGGCGACCACGCGACCTTCGCGGACTACCGCGGCATCGTGGACGACCTGCGGGGCTGCCAGCGCGAGCCGGCATCCCACTGGCACTACGGGGCGCTGCACCGCGACGACACCACGCACAGCCGCGCTGTCTGGATGACCGCCTACGACGGCGGCGGTCACCGCGACGGCGGCGTGGTCGCCGCGTGGTCGAACCACCACCTCGCCGTCGTCGAGGTCACCGGTGATCCGGCGGCCGACCTCGCCATGGTCGCCGTCGAGGTGTCCAAGCGCTTGCGCTGACGCCGCCGACGCCGGGCCGTTCCCTGATGGGCCGGCCCGGCACGTCGCGCCCAGGAGGCCCGCTCGGTCGCAACCCGGACGCGTCCGCCTTTCAGGCCACCACGGGGCGATCGGTCGGGGCGACCGGTGCGGGCAGCGTGGTGGCGCCGGTGAGGAAGCTGTCGACCGACGCGGCACACGCCCGGCCCTCCGCGATCGCCCACACGATCAGCGACTGCCCGCGGCCCGCGTCGCCAGCGACGAAGACACCCGGCACCGACGAGGCGTACGACGCGTCGCGGGCCACGTTGCCCCGCTCGTCGAGGTCGACGCCGAGCTGCTCGACCAGGCCCTCGCGCTCGGGGCCGGTGAAGCCCATCGCGAAGAGAACGAGCTCCGCCGGGATCTCCCGCTCCGTGCCCTCGATCGGCTGGAAGGAGCCGTCGACCTCGACCAGCCGCAGCGCACGGACGTTGCCGTCGTCGTCGCCGAGGAACTCCTGGGTGGAGACGGCGTACATCCGGTCCCCGCCCTCCTCGTGCGCGGAGGAGACCTTGAACGTCATCGGGTAGGTCGGCCAGGGCTGGTTGGCCGGGCGCTCCTCGCCGGGCCGCGCCATGATCTCCAGCTGCGTGACCGAGGCCGCGCCCTGGCGGTGCGCCGTGCCGAGGCAGTCGGCGCCCGTGTCGCCGCCGCCGATGATCACCACGTGCTTGCCGGTGGCGACGATCTGACCTTCGACCTCGTCCCCGCGCGCGACGCGGTTCGCCTGGGGCAGGTACTCCATCGCCTGGTGGATGCCGGCGAGCTCACGTCCGGTGATCGGGAGGTCGCGGGCCACGGTGGAGCCGATGGCGAGCACGACCGCGTCGTACCGCTCGCGCAGCTGCCGTCCGGTCAGGGTCTCCCCCACGGCGACACCGGCGCGGAAGACCGTGCCCTCACGGCGCATCTGGTCCAGGCGCCGGTCGAGGACGGCCTTCTCCATCTTGAACTCGGGGATGCCGTAGCGCAGCAGCCCGCCGATCCGGTCGGCCCGCTCGTAGACCGCGACGGTGTGCCCGGCACGGGTGAGCTGCTGGGCCACCGCCAGCCCCGCGGGACCGGAGCCGATCACCGCGACCGTCTTGCCCGAGAGCCACTCCGGGGGCTGGGGACGGATGAAGCCGGAGTCCCAGGCACGGTCGGCGATGGAGACCTCGACGTTCTTGATCGTCACCGGGTCCTGGTTGATGCCGAGCACGCAGGCCGTCTCGCACGGCGCCGGGCACAGCCTGCCGGTGAACTCCGGGAAGTTGTTCGTCGCGTGCAGGCGCTCGCTGGCGTCGTCCCAGTCGTTGCGGTAGACGAGGTCGTTCCACTCCGGGATCAGGTTGCCCAGCGGGCAGCCCTGGTGGCAGAAGGGAATGCCGCAGTCCATGCAGCGGCTCGCCTGGGTGGTGATGATCGGCAGCAGGGCACGACCCGGTCCACCGGGGTAGACCTCGTTCCAGTCGTGCACCCGCTCGTCCACCGGGCGCCGCTCGGCGACGTCCCGACCGTGCTTGAGGAAGCCCTTGGGGTCAGCCATGTCGTGCCACTCCACTGTCAGCCATGCAGCACCTCCATGATGCGCGCGGAGATCTCGTCCTCGTCGAGGCCCTCCTCGAGGGCCTCCTCGCGAGCCTCGAGGACCCGCTTGTAGTCGCTCGGCATCACCTCGCTGAACCGTGACAACGAGGTGTCCCAGTCCTCGAGCAGCGCCTGCGCCACCGGTGAGCCGGTCTCCTCGGCGTGCCGGCGGACCAGGTCGCGCAGCTCCTCGGCGGCACGCCCCTCCACGGCCGCGACCTCCACGAGCTCGCGGTTGACCCGCTTCTCATCCAGGTCGAGCACGTAGGCGACACCGCCGCTCATGCCGGCGGCGACGTTGCGCCCGGTGGGACCGAGCACGACGACCCGACCGCCCGTCATGTACTCGCACCCGTGGTCGCCGACGCCCTCGACGACCGCCGTGGCGCCCGAGTTGCGCACGCAGAACCGCTCACCGGCCTGGCCGCGCAGGAAGATCTCCCCCGACGTCGCGCCGTACCCGACGGTGTTGCCGGCGATCACCTGCTCGCCTGCGTCGAAGGTGGCCGCGCGGTCGGGCCGGACCACGATCCGCCCGCCCGAGAGGCCCTTGCCGACGTAGTCGTTGGCGTCACCCTCCAGCCGCAGCGTGATGCCACGGGGCAGGAAGGCGCCGAACGACTGGCCCGCCGAGCCGGTGAAGGTGAGGTCGATGGTGCCGTCGGGCAGGCCCTCGCCCCGGTAGCGCTTGGTGAGCTCGTGGCCCAGCATCGTGCCGACGGTGCGGTTGACGTTGCGGACGCCGAGCTGTGCCCGGACCGGCTCGCCGCGCTCGAGCGCCGGCTCGCAGATCCGGATCAGCTCGTTGTCCAGCGCCTGGTCGAGCGCGTGGTACTGCTCGGTGACGCGGCGCCGGTGCACGCCCTCGGGCAGCGTCGGCACGTGGAAGATCGGACTGATGTCGAGGCCCTGCGCCTTCCAGTGGTCGACGGCGTCGGCGACGTCGAGCGCCTCGGCGTGGCCGACCGCCTCCTCCAGCGAGCGGAAGCCCAGCGAGGCGAGGATCTCGCGCACCTCCTCGGCGATGTACTCGAAGAACGTCACCACGAACTCGGGCTTGCCGCTGAACCGCTCGCGCAGCACCGGGTTCTGCGTGGCCACGCCCACCGGGCAGGTGTCGAGGTGGCAGACGCGCATCATGATGCAGCCCGAGACCACCAGCGGTGCGGTGGCGAAGCCGTACTCCTCGGCGCCGAGCAGCGCCGCGATGACGACGTCGCGCCCGGTCTTGAGCTGGCCGTCGGCCTGCACCACGATCCGGTCGCGCAGCCCGTTGAGCAGCAGGGTCTGCTGGGTCTCGGCGAGCCCGAGCTCCCAGGGACCGCCGGCGTGCTTGAGCGAGGTCAGCGGCGAGGCCCCGGTGCCGCCGTCGTGGCCGGAGACCAGGACGACGTCGGCGTGCGCCTTCGAGACCCCGGCGGCGACCGTGCCCACCCCGACCTCGGCGACCAGCTTGACGTGGACGCGCGCGCTCGGGTTGGCGTTCTTGAGGTCGTGGATCAGCTGCGCCAGGTCCTCGATCGAGTAGATGTCGTGGTGCGGCGGCGGGCTGATCAGGCCCACGCCCGGCGTGCTGTGCCGCGTCTTGGCGACCCACGGGTAGACCTTGTGGCCGGGCAGCTGGCCGCCCTCGCCGGGCTTCGCGCCCTGGGCCATCTTGATCTGGATGTCGTCGGCGTTGGTGAGGTACTCCGCGGTCACGCCGAACCGCCCGGAGGCGACCTGCTTGATGGCGCTGCGCCGCTCGGGGTCGTGCAGCCGCTCGGGGTCCTCGCCGCCCTCACCGGTGTTGGACTTCGCGCCCAGCCGGTTCATCGCGATCGCGAGGGTCTCGTGCGCCTCCTGGCTGATGGAGCCGTAGGACATCGCGCCGGTGGAGAACCGCTTGACGATCTCGGAGACCGGCTCGACCTCCTCCAGCGGGATCGGCGCGCGGTCCAGCGCACCGGCGTCCTTGAAGCGGAACAGCCCGCGCAGCGTCATCAGCTTCGCCGCCTGGTCGTCGACCGCCCGGGTGTACTGCTTGAAGACGTCGTAGCGCCCGGTCCGGGTGGCGTGCTGGAGCCGGAAGACCGTCTCGGGGTTGAACAGGTGCAGCTCGCCGTCACGGCGCCACTGGTACTCCCCGCCCGTCTCGAGCTCCCGGTGGGCCGGGGCGATGCCGTCGACGGGGTATGCCCTGCGGTGGCGCAGCGCGACCTCCTCGGCGATCACGTCGAGGCCGACGCCGCCGAGCTTGGAGGTGGTGCCGGTGAAGTAGGCGTCGACGAGCTCCTGGGAGAGCCCGAGCGCCTCGAAGATCTGCGCGCCGGTGTAGGAGGCGACCGTGGAGACGCCCATCTTCGACATCACCTTGAGCACGCCCTTGCCCAGGGACTTGACCAGGTTCTTGACCGCGACCTCGGGCTCGGTGGTGACGTAGGCACCGTCGCGGGCGAGGTCCTCGACCGACTCCATGGCGAGGTAGGGGTTGACCGCGGCGGCGCCGTAGCCGACCAGGAGCGCGACGTGGTGCACCTCGCGGACGTCGCCCGCCTCGACGATCAGGCCGACCTGCGTCCGGGTCTTCTCGCGCACCAGGTGGTGGTGGACGGCCGCGGTGAGCAGCAGCGAGGGGATCGGCGCCTGGGTGGCGTCGGAGTGACGGTCGGAGAGCACGATGATCCGTGCTCCCTCCGCGATCGCGGCGCTGACCTCGGCGCAGATCTCCGCGATCCGGCGCTCGAGGGCGGGTCCACCACCGTGCACGTCGTACAGACCGCGGGAGACGTGGGCGATGAAGCCCGGCATGTCGCCGTCGCGGTTGACGTGACGGATCTGGGCGAGCTCGTCGTTGGTGATCACCGGGAACGGCAGCACCACCTGGCGGCACGAGGCCGGCGACGGCTCGAGGAGGTTCATCTCCGGCCCGATGGTGCCGTTGAGGCTGGTGACCAGCTCCTCACGGATCGCGTCGAGCGGCGGGTTGGTCACCTGGGCGAAGAGCTGGGCGAAGTAGTCGAAGAGCAGCCGCGGCCGCTCCGAGAGCACCGCGACGGGGGTGTCGGTGCCCATCGAGCCCAGCGGCTCCGCCCCGGAGTTGGCCATCGGGCTGAGCAGGACGCGCAGCTCCTCCTCGGTGTAGCCGAAGATCTGCTGGCGCCGCGTCACCGAGGAGTGGGTGTGCACGACGTGCTCGAGCTCGGGCAGGTCGGGCAGCTTGATCAGCCCGGCGTGCAGCCACTCGTCGTAGGGGTGCTCACTCGCGAGCTCGCCCTTGATCTCCTCGTCCTCGATGATCCGGTGCTCCTCGGTGTCGACGAGGAACATCCGGCCCGGCTGCAGCCGGCCCTTGCGCACGATCGTGGCCGGGTCGAGGTCGAGCACGCCGACCTCGGAGGCGAGCACGACGAGCCCGTCGTCGGTGACCCAGTAGCGCGAGGGCCGCAGGCCGTTGCGGTCGAGCACGGCACCGACCTGGCTGCCGTCGGTGAACACGACGCAGGCGGGGCCGTCCCACGGCTCCATCAACGATGCGTGGAACTCGTAGAACGCCTTGCGCTGGGCGTCCATCTCGGCGTGGTTCTCCCACGCCTCCGGGATCATCATCAGCACCGCGTGCGGCAGGCTGCGCCCACCCATGTGCAGCAGCTCGAGCACCTCGTCGAAGGACGCGGAGTCCGAGGCGCCGGGCGTGCAGATCGGGAAGAGCCGCTCGAGGTCGCCGGGGATGACGTCGCTGGCCAGCAGCGCCTCGCGGGCACGCATCCAGTTGCGGTTGCCCATCACGGTGTTGATCTCGCCGTTGTGCGCGATGAACCGGAACGGGTGGCTCAGCGGCCAGCTCGGGAAGGTGTTGGTGGAGAAGCGCGAGTGCACCACCGCGATGGCCGACTCGACCCGCTCGTCGGCGAGGTCGGGGAAGACCTGGTCGAGCTGGTCGGTGGTGAGCATGCCCTTGTAGGCGATGGTGCGGCTCGACAGCGAGGGGAAGTAGGCGTCGGTCTCGTGCTCGGCCCGCTTGCGCAGGCAGTAGGCCAGGCGGTCCAGGCCGATGCCGAGCACCCGCGAGCCGCGCGAGGCGACGAAGAGCTGCGAGAACGTCGGCATGCAGTCCAGCGCCGTGCGACCCAGGCTCGAGGGGTCGGTCGGGACCTCGCGCCACCCGAGGACGGTCAGGCCCTCCTCCGCCGCGATCTCCTCGATGCGGAGCCGGGTCTTGGCCACCGTGTCGACGTCGCCGGGGATGAACGCCGTCCCGACCGCGTAGGCGCGCGCCGCGGGCAGCTCGAAGCCGGCCTCGGCGGTCACCTCGCGGAAGAACCGGTCGGGCACCTGCATCAGGATGCCGGCGCCGTCGCCGGAGTTGCTCTCGGCACCCGCGGCACCGCGGTGCTCGAGGTTGCGCAGGGCGGTCAGCGCCTTGTCCACGATGTCGTGGCTGGGCTCGCCGGTGAGGGTGGCCACGAAGGCGACGCCACAGGCGTCGTGCTCGTGCTGCCCGTCGTAGAGGCCCTGGGGCGGCGGGAATGCCTGCATTGCACTCTCCCGTCGTCGTGCGTATCCGACGAGCTGCACGCTGGTGTCCAGCGTGGGCAGGCCGGCGTACGGGGGTGGAGGTGGGTATGCGCGGGACGTCGCTGGCCAGCGCGGAAGGTCAGACTACCTCAGCGGAGGTTCGGGGAGAATCTTGTTTCGTGGGATGGATGTCTCACTAGGTGAACCGCCCCGGCTCAGGCCCGCGAGGCCTCGTCGGGCTCGGGTCGGCGCTCGGCGTCGGTGCGCTCGCGACCCGCGAGGTACGGCGGGCGGTGCGGCTCACCGCGGTGGCGACGGCCCACCACGACGAAGTACGCCAGGGCCAGCACGAAGAGGACGATCGAGGTCCAGGTGTTGAACCGCAGCCCGAGCAGGTGCACACCGTCGGCGGCGGTGTCGATGCGCAGCTCCTCGATCCAGCCGCGCCCGGCGGTGTAGGCCATCACGTAGAGCGCGAACACCCGGCCGAAGCCGAGCTCGAACCGACGGCCCGCCCAGATCACGAACGCCATCGCGCCCAGGTCCCACAGCGACTCGTACAGGAAGGTGGGGTGGAAGGTGGCGGCCTGCTCGTAGCCCGGAGGCCGGCGGTCGGGGTCGATCTCCAGTCCCCAGGGCAGGCTGGTCGGCCGGCCGAAGAGCTCCTGGTTGAAGTAGTTGCCCCAGCGACCGATCGCCTGGGCCAGGAGCAGTCCCGGCGCCAGGGCGTCGGCGAGGACCGAGAGACTCACGCCCATCCGCCGGCAGGCGATCCAGGCGCCCAGGGCGCCCCCGGCGATGCCGCCCCAGATGCCGAGCCCGCCGTGCCAGACCTCCAGCGCCCCCCAGGGGTGGTCGGGGAAGTAGAGCTCGTGGTCGGTGAGCACGTGGTAGAGCCGGGCGCCGACCAGACCGAACGGCACCGCCCACAGGGCGATGTCGGTGATCTCGCCGGCCCGGCCGCCGCGCTGCTGCCAGCGCCTCTCCCCCAGCCACACCGCGGCCACGACGCCGGCGATGATGCACAGCGCGTAGGCACGGACCGGGAACGGCCCCAGGTGCCAGACGCCCTCGCTCGGGCTCGGGATGGACAGCGGCAGCACGACGCTCACCTCGATCACGCCTTCCCGAGCAGCCGCTCGATGTCGTCGGCCATGGCCGACGCCGAGATGCCGTCGTTCCACACGACCGGCGCGGTCCCGTGGGTGATCCCGTAGACGGCCGTGCCGTGCTCGACCTCGTAGCCGCCGCTGGGCAGCCTCTGGCCCTTCTTGATGTAGACGCCCAACGGCGTGCCGAGCCGCCCGATCGCGTCGATGTCGCCGGTCAGACCGGTGAAGGAGGGGTCGAAGCGCGCGAGGTACGACGTCAGCTGGCGCTCGTCGTCACGGTTCGGGTCGGTGGTCACGAACACCACGCGGACCCGGTCGCGATCGGCCTGCGGCAGCCGGAGGTAGGCCGAGGTGATCGTGCCCATCACCACCTGGCATACGTCGGGGCAGTTGGTGTAGCCGAAGAAGACGACGTCCACGTCGTGATCGTCCCTGGCCAGGGTGAACGGGTTGCTGCGGTTGTCGGGCAGCGTGATCGCCGGGACGGTGTAGGGCGGGTCCACGTAGGTGCCGTGGTAGCCGTGGTTGTCGGGCCGGGTGAGATCGCTGACCGGCGACGTGCTCGAGCCACAGCCGGTGAGGGCGAGCAGCAGGGCGACGACCAGCAGGACCGGGCTAGCGCGACGCACGGCGTACTCCCCCCGCGAGGTCCTCGGTCAGGGCGGCCAGCGACCGCAGGCCCGCCTCCCGGTCGCTGCCGGCGTCGAGGAGCGTGCGCACGAAGGCGGAGCCGACGATCACGCCGTCGGCGAAGGCCGCCACCTCAGCCGCCTGGTCGCCGTGGGAGACGCCGAGGCCGACCCCCACCGGGAGGTCGGTCGTGGTGCGCAGCCGCCGGACGAGCGGTCCGGCGAGGTCGCTGCTGGTCGCGCGGGCGCCGGTCACCCCCATCACCGCGGTCGCGTAGACGAAGCCGCGGCAGGCGCCGGCGGTCATGGCCAGCCGGTCGTCGGTCGAGGACGGGGCGACCAGGAAGATCTTGTCGAGCCCCTGGGCGTCGGCGGCGGCGATCCACTCCGCTCCGGAGTCGGGCGTGAGGTCCGGCGTGATCAGGCCCGCTCCCCCCGCGCCGGCGAGGTCCTCGGCGAACCGGGACACGCCGTACCGCTCGACGGGGTTCCAGTAGGTCATCACGACGGTCGGGACGCCGGTGGCGGCCACGGCCTCGACCGTGCGCAGCACGTCGGCGACCCGGACCCCGCCCTCGAGGGCCTGCTGGGCGGCCGCCTGGATCGTCGGCCCGTCCATCACCGGGTCGCTGTAGGGCAGACCGACCTCGATGACGTCGCAGTCCGCGTCGACCATCGTGCGCAGCGCGGCGACGCCGCCCTCGACGTCGGGGAAGCCCGCCGGGAGGTACCCGACCAGCGCGGCCCGGTCCTCCGCGCGAGCCCGGTCGTAGGCCGCGGCGGTGGTCGTGGCGCTCATCGGGCCTTGCCCAGCCCGAACCACTCGATCGCGGTCCCCATGTCCTTGTCCCCGCGACCCGACAGGTTGACCAGGATCGTCCAGCCCGGGTGGCTCGCAGCCAACCGGAGAGCACCGGCGACCGCGTGCGCGGACTCGATGGCGCAGATGATCCCCTCGCTGCGCGCGAGCAGCGCCATGGCGTCCATCGCCTCGGCGTCGGTCACCGGCTCGTAGCTGCCCCGCCCCGACTTCGCGAGGTCCGCGTGCTGCGGACCGACGCCGGGGTAGTCCAGGCCAGCGGAGATCGAGTGGGACTCGACCGTCTGCCCATCCTCGTCCTGGAGGACGAACGTGCGGGCGCCGTGCAGCACACCCACCTCGCCGGCCCAGATGGTCGCGGCATGACGCGGGGTGTCCACGCCCTCGCCGCCGGCCTCGTAGCCGTGGATCGCGACGCCCTCGTCGCCGATGAAGGCGGTGAACAGCCCGATCGCGTTGGAGCCGCCGCCCACGCAGGCGACGACGGCGTCGGGCAGGGCGCCGGTGAGCTCCAGGCACTGCGCGCGCGCCTCGTCGCCGATGCCGCGGCAGAAGTCACGCACGATCGAGGGGAACGGGTGCGGCCCGGCTGCCGTGCCGAAGCAGTACGCGGTGTGCTCGACGCTCGCCACCCAGTCACGGATGGCTTCGTTGATGGCGTCCTTGAGGGTGCGGCTGCCGGAGTCGACGGCGACGACCTCGGCGCCGAGCAGCTGCATCCGCGCCACGTTGAGCGCCTGACGCTGGGTGTCGACCTCGCCCATGTAGACGGTGCACTCCAGGCCGAGGTACGCCGCAGCCGTCGCGGTGGCCACGCCGTGCTGGCCCGCGCCCGTCTCGGCGATCAGCCGCGTCTTGCCCATCCGCTTCGCCAGCAGCGCCTGGCCCAGGACGTTGCGGATCTTGTGGGCGCCGGTGTGGTTGAGGTCCTCGCGCTTGAGCAGGATCCGCGTGCCGGGGTGGCCCGCGGCAGCGGCGAGCCGGGTGGCGTCGTAGAGCGGGCTCGGCACGTTCGCGTACTCGTGGAGCATCCGGGTGAACGCGTCGGTGAACGTGGGATCGACCATCGCCTCGCGCCACACCTGGGTGAGCCGGTCGAGCTCCGCGATCAGCGCCTCGGGCATGAAGCGCCCGCCGAAGTCGCCGAAGAACCCGTCCTCGTCCGGCCCGACCTGGCTGTTGCCGGTGATCGTCATCACTGCCTCCCGATCGCACGCATCGCTGTGACGGCCGCTGCGGGGTCGCCGTCCCGGACCAGCGCCTCGCCGACGAGCACGACGTCGGCGCCCTCGGCGGCGTACCGGGCGGCGTCGTCGGCCCCGGTGACGCCGGACTCGGCGACCTTGACCACGTCGGCGGGCAGCAGCCCGACCAGCCGCCCGAAGGTGGCGGGGTCGACCTCGAGGCTCTTGAGGTTGCGGGCGTTGACGCCCACCAGGCGGGCCCCGACCGCCAGTGCCCGCTCGACCTCGGCCTCCTCGTGGGTCTCGACGAGCGGCGTCAGCCCCAGCTCGAGAGCCTGCTGGTGCAGGTCGAGGAGGCGGGCGTCGTCGAGGGCCGCGACGATGAGGAGCACCAGGTCGGCGCCGGCGGCGCGCGCCTCGAGCAGCTGGTAGCCCTCGACGACGAAGTCCTTGCGCAGCAGGGGCGTCGGCACCGCGGCACGCACGGCGCGGAGGTCCTCGAGCGACCCGCCGAAGCGGCGCTGCTCGGTCAGCACCGAGATCGCGTCGGCGCCGCCGGCGGCGTAGGCGCCCGCCAGGACGGCGGGGTCGGGGATGTCGGCGAGATGGCCCTTGCTCGGCGAGCGCCGCTTGACCTCGGCGATCACGCTCAGGCCGGGCGCGGCGAAGGCCGGCATCGGGTCGAGCGGGGTCCGCGCCGCGTCGGCGAGCCCGTGCAGCTCCTGCTCGGGCAGCGCTGCACGGCGGACCGCGAGGTCCTCGCGGACACCGGCGACGATGTCGTCGAGGACGGACATGGCAAACCTCATCGGGGAACGAAGGGGGACGGTGCTCGCGAACAGCGTCTCACGTCGGGCCAACGGCGACGCGGCCGTGTCCGCGTCCTCACCCGGCCGCCGGAGGGCCGCCGGAGGGCCGCCGGCGGGCCGGCGGGGGCCGGCGGAGGATCTCAGGAGACGTGGAACGCCGCACCCCATGCGGTGTTGCGGTAGACGGCGAAGACGAGCATCACCACCACGTACGCCGCGCTCACGGCCGTGAGCATCCGCGGGGTGACCTGCCAGGGGCGGCCGTGCCGCGCCCGGCGCATCCACGACAGCCAGGCGAGCGCGAGCAGCGGCAGGGACAGCACCAGCAGCGGGTTGCTGTGCCAGGCGGCGGCGAGATCGCCCCTGGTCAGGTCCTCGACCGCGCGCAGGGCGCCGCAGCCGGGGCAGTCCCAGCCGGTCAGCAGCTTGACCGGGCAACGGCCCCAGGAGCCCGGGCGGTGCGGGTCGCGCAGGTGCACGGCCAGCGTGCCGCCCACGACCAGGGCGAGCGTCGCCAGCGGCGCGCGCGGGTCAGTGCGGTGCGCCGTAGCCCATCCGCTCCATCACGACCCACACCAGGATCGCGATCGGGGCGAGCACGACACCGATCCAGAACGTCGTCATGCTGGCGATCATCAGGCCGATGCCACCGACGACGAACGCGAGGAGGCCGATGGTCACGCCCGTCCACGCGGCCGGGGTGTTGCCGTGGTTGTCCGACACCGGTTGTGCTCCTTCTCGATCCTCAGGGCTCGCAGGCACATCCTAGGGCCCGCGCGATCACGCGAGGTCGTCGCCCTCGTCGATGGCCTTCCACAGCTCCTGGTTGGTCCGCGCCTCGCGCGCCACGGCGGGGGCGCCGCCCGCGGGCCCGTCGTACCGGGCCGACATGGCGGGCCAGGCCGGTGACCAGCGCACCGCCGCGGCGAAGCACGCCAGGCTCACCAGCACCATCACCAGCGCGACGGCGTACCACCCGGTGAGACCGCTCGCGAGCGCGCCCGTGACCGCGGTGTTCGCCCGCACGGCCCTCTCGAGGTCCCCGGTGACGGTGAAGCCGCCGCGGACCGTGACGACGAGCAGCGCGACCGTGTCGACCAGGCCGAGCAGGGCGAGCAGGCGCCGCCCCCGACCGCGGGTGACCAGCACCGCCCCCCAGGCGGCGAGGGCCACCAGGCTCAGCGCCGAGGCGAGGGGCACCTCGCCGGCGCTGCTCAGCAGCGGGCTCTCGACGCTCGGGCCACGACCGCCGGTGAGGTGTGCCCACGGCTTGGCGCTGGCCAGGGCGGCCAGTGCCGCAGCGGCGACGCCCGCGAGGACCACGGGGCCGAACGTGCGTCGCGGCTCGCGCCTCACACCGACTCCGGAGGTCGCTCGGCCGCGAGCAGGACATCGGCGTCGAAGCAGGTGCGATCGCCGGTGTGGCAGGCGGGTCCCTCCTGGTCGACGGTGACCAGCAACGTGTCGCCGTCGCAGTCCAGCCGGACCTCGCGGACGTGCTGGCGGTGGCCGGAGGTCTCGCCCTTGACCCAGTACTCCTGCCGGGAGCGGCTCCAGAAGGTGCCCCGTCTCGTGGTCAGCGTGCGGTGCAGCGCCTCGTCGTCCATCCAGCCGAGCATGAGCACCTCGCCGGTGCCGTGCTGCTGGACCACGGCGGGAACCAGTCCCTGCTCGTTGCGCTTGAGCCGGGCGGCCACGTCGGAGGGCAGCGCGTCGGGAGGCAGCGCGTCGGGGAGCGAGGTGGTCACGGCGCCAGTATCCCCGACCGGGTCAGGCCTGCCGGGCCGCCGTGGACCGGTCAGCGTCGGGTGGTGCCGGCGAACCAGGAGTTGGTCCAGACCTTCTCGACCTTGACGTGGCTGCCGGTGTGGGGCGCGTGCAGCACCAGCCGGCGACCGTCGCGCCAGCCGTCGAAGATGCCGACGTGGTAGACGTGACCGCCGTCGGTGAAGAACATCAGGTCGCCCTTGCGCATGTGGCTGCGGCGGATGTGGCGGGTGAACCGCGCCTGCGCCGAGGAGGTGCGCGGGAAGTGCCGGATGCCGGCCCGCTTGTGCAGGGCGAAGTAGGTCAGGCCGGAGCAGTCGAAGGCGCCCGGGCCGTCGGCGCCGTAGCGGTAGGGATCGCCGATCTGGTGGCGCGCGACGCGCAGCGCGTGCTGGAGCCGGGTGGCACGCGGGCCGGTGGCGGCGTCGGCCGCCGGGGCCGTCACCGCGACGACGGCGCCGAGGGTGCAGGCGAGGGTGGTCAGGACGAGCACGACGGAGCGTGCCGTGCGCAGGATCGCAGGCATGGTGGTTCCTTCCCACGCCTGTGAGGTGAGCTGTCGGGTTGGAGCGTTGGAAGGTTGCTCCGCCATCGGGCGATGGCTTCACCCCGAGTCCGTCCCGTCTCCGGGTCGGACGTGGAACCTGTGGGTCCCCCACTCCTGCCAGTGCTGTTGCCGGGCACGTGGCGGCTGGCAGGACTCGGCGTGCCTCCACGTCGCCCCGCGGTGGGCGGGGCCCGTCGATCCTAGGACGCGCGACCGCGATTCGTGGACGGAATCGGTGTGAGACGTATCGCAAAAGGGCCGTACGAGGCATCACCGCGCCTGCTGCGCCACCCAGCTGCGGTGCAGCCGCGCGTAGACGCCGTCGGGCTCGTCGACCAGGCGCTGGTGGGGTCCGCGCTGCACCACCCGGCCGCGGTCGAAGACCAGCACCTCGTCGGCGGCCTCGGCCGTCGAGAGGCGGTGCGCGATCGTGACGCTGGTGCGCCCGCTCATCAGCCGCTCGAGCGCGCGGCCGATCCGCACCTCCAGCGCGGGGTCCACCGCACTCGTCGCCTCGTCGAGCACCAGGAGGTCGGGATCGGCGAGGTGGGCGCGCAGCAGCGCCACGAGCTGGCGCTCGCCGGCCGAGAGCGACTCGCCGCGCTGCCCCACCGGGGTGTCGAGACCGTCGGGCAGCCCGGCGAGCCAGTCGTCGAGGCCGAGCTCCGCCGCAGCGCGCGTGACGGCGTCGCGGGTCACGTCGAGGTCGCCGTAGCGGACGTTGGCGAGCAGGGAGGCGTCGAAGAGGAACCCCTCCTGCGGCACCAGCACCACCCGGCGGCGCAGCGAGGCGAAGGTGATCCGGCGCAGGTCGGTGCCGTCGACGAGCACCTCGCCGGCGCTGGGGTCCATCAGCCGGGTGAGCAGCTTGGCGAAGGTGGTCTTGCCCGAGCCGGTCTCGCCGACGACCGCGACGCGGCTGCCCGGAGCGAACCCCTCGTCGACGTCGACGAGCACGAGCGGGCCGCCGGGATAGCCGAAGTCGACGTGCCGGAAGGCGACGGGCACGGCACCGCGCCGCAGCTCCACACCGCCGGGGCCGGGGTCGGTCAGGTCCGCCGGCGTGTCGAGGATGCCGATCACGCGGCGCCACCCGGCCAGCGCGTTCTGGGCGTCGGTGAGCACCTGGGTGCCGATCTGAACCGGCCCCACGAAGAGCGTGACCAGGAAGGCGAAGGCGAGCACCGTGCCCGCGCTGACGTCACCGGCGAGTCCGAGCTCCACCCCGACGATGAGCACGAGCGCGTTGGCCAGCCCCGCGGACACCCCGCCCAGCGAGAACGAGAACGCGGTGAGGCCCTGCGCGCGGGTGCTCGCCTCCTGGTAGCGGTCGATGGCCTCGTCGATGCGCCCCTGGGTGCGGTCCTCGATGGCGTGGGAGCGGACCACGACCGCCCCCACGACCGGCTCGGAGACCAGCGAGAGCATCTGGCCGACCATCTGGCGCACCACGCCGTAGGCCTGGGAGAGCCGGCGCTGGAAGAACCGCAGCGAGGCGAACAGCGGCGCGAAGCACAGCCACACCACCAGGGTCAGCTGCCAGCTGTAGACCAGCATGATCACGGTCGCGACGACGATCTGGCCGACGCTGACGATGCCGGTGATGCCGCCGAAGACGATGAACTGGCTCACCTGGTCGACGTCGGAGGTCACGCGGGACACCAGCGCGCCCCGGCGCTCGGTGTTCTGCGTCAGCAGGGGCAGGTCGTGCACGTGGCGGAACGCCTTGGTCCGCAGGGTCGCGAGACCGCGCTCGGAGGCGGTGAAGAGCCGCGCCGTCATCAGGTAGGAGGAGAACGCCGTGATCGCGATGGCCAGGGCGGCCAGCGCCGCCATCCGGCCCACGAACGGCAGGTCCACCCCGCCGGCGGTGTCGATCCCGTGGTCGAGGGTCTGCTGCACCGCGATCGGGACCACGACGCGGCCCGCCGTACCGAGGACGGCGAGCAGGAGCGTCCACCGCAGTCCCTGCGCCAGCTCCGGGGACAGCTGGACGCCGCGCCGGATGATCCGCAGCGCGCCCGCCTGCTCCACGGCGTCCACCGTGCTGCTCCCGGCGCTCACCGTGCCATCCTTCCCGGGGCGACCTCCGCGGCGTCGTAGGCGTTGACCAGGCGCGCGTACGCCGGGTTGCGGCCGACCAGCTCGGCATGGGTGCCGCGGTCGACCACGCGGCCGCCGGCGAGGAAGAGCACCTCGTCGGCCAGACCGATCGTGGCCTTGCGATAGGCGACCAGCAGCATGGTCGCGTCCGCGCCGCCGGACCGCAGCGCCGCCAGGATGCGGCCCTCGACCTCGGGATCGACCGCGGAGGTCGCGTCGTCGAGGACCAGCAGCCGCGGGCGCCGCACCAGGGCGCGGGCGAGCGCGAGGCGCTGGCGCTGGCCGCCCGAGAGCGACGTGCCGCGCTCGCCCAGGGCGGTGTCGAGGCCCGAGGGAAGAGCCGCGACGAAGCCGTCGGCCTGGGCGGTGCGCAGGGCGGCCCAGACCTGCTCGTCGGAGACGTCGGCGCCCAGCGTGACGTTGCCCCGGACGGTGTCGTCGAAGAGGAACGCGGTCTGGGGCACCAGGGCCGCGTGCCGGGCCAGCTCGCCGGGAGCGAGCTCGCGCAGATCCACGCCGTCGAGCAGCACCGACCCGCCCTCGGGGTCGACCAGTCGCAGCAGCAGCGTGGTGAGCGTGCTCTTGCCCGAGGCGGTCTGGCCGACGAGGGCGGTGGTGCGGCCGGGCTCGACGACGACGTCGAGGTCGGCCAGCACCGGGCGCCCCGGCAGGTAGCCGTGGCGCACCCCGCGCAGCTCCAACCGGGCACCGGGCCCACCGGGGAGCCGCCGGTCGCCCCAGGACGTCTCCACGGGGGTGTCGAGCACGCGCTGCACCCGCCGGAAGCCGACCACCGAGCGCGGGAACTCGCCCAACAGCCACCCGAGGGAGCGGATGGGGAACGCCACCACGGTGAGCAGGTAGGCGACGGTGACCACGTCGCCGGCGTCGGCGGTCCCGGCGCGGACCTGGAGCACGCCGATGCCCAGGACGGCCAGCACGCCGAGGTTCGGCAGCGCCTCGAGCACCGGGTCGAAGGCGGCGCGCACCCGGCCGGCGCGGATGCCGACGTCGCGGAGCTGGCGTGCCTTCGCCCCGAAGCGGTCGGTCTCCTCGCTCTCCCGCCCCAGCGTCTTGACGACCATCGCGCCGTCGAAGGACTCGTGCGCGATCTCGCTGAGCTCGGCACGCAGCGCCTGGATGCGGGTGTAGAGCGGCGAGGAGAGCCGCTGGTAGAGCAGGTTCGCGGCGATCACGAGCGGGAAGACCAGCAGCCCCGCAGCTGCCATGGGCAGATCGGTGAGCAGCATCTGCACGACCGCGATCACCATCATCGCCAGCGTCCCGACGGCCATCGGCAGGGGCGCGATCGGCGCCCACGCCGCCTCGACGTCGGAGTTGGCGTTCGAGAGCAGCTCGCCGGTCGGGTGCTGCTGATGCCAGGACAGCGGCAGGCGGAGGTACTGGCGGGTGACCTCGCGACGGTAGGCCGCCTGCATCCGGTACTGCATCACCCCGGCCCCGAGCCGCCGGGCCACGATGCCGACGGCGCGCACGAGAGCCACGGCGAGGAACAGCCCGAGCACCGCCCACAGCGCACCGGCGCCGATCCGCCCGTCCCGGAACGCCGGCACGACGACGTGGTCGGTGGACCAGCCGAGCACCCATGCGTCGGCCACCGTCAGCGCCCCGAAGACCACGCTGCCCAGGGTTGAGAGCGTGAAGACCCACGGCTCTCGCCGGATCGCCACGCCCAGGACCCCGAACCCGTCCCGCAGCGTCGATCCCCCGCGGGCGGGGCGGTCCGGTCCGGTGCTCACGAGGAGCCAACCCTACGGCGCCCCGCGATCATCCCCACCCCTCGCCGAGCGGGCGGAAACGGCGCGTCACCCACCGCCGAGCGGGCGGAAAAAGCGCGCTGCGGGCCGCCGAGCGGGCACAAAGGGCGCGCTGCGGGCCGCCGAGCGGGCGGAGACGGCGCGCTGCCGACCCGCGGCCGCCCTCGGGTCACCGGCAGCGCAGCGACGAGGAGGTGCCCGACGGGTCGGGGCCGGCTCTCGGCTCTCGCGGCGCACCCCGTCGCTCGCCGACCGGTTGCGCAGCGGATCCCGGCCACACGCTGACTGACATCCGCTGCACAGTCGGCCAGGGGCGGCTCAAGAGGTTCGGGATGCCGACGTGTCGCACTCAAGATTGATCGGAACCGGGCGGGTCTGCGTCGCACGTTTGCGCCCTTCTGAGCCCCCAGAACGGCGCGAACGTGCGATGGAGACGTACGAACCGCAGCGCGCACTCTTCGCCCGCTCGGCGGTCCGCAGCGCGCCGTTTCCGCCCGCTCAGCGTTGTCAGTTGACGGCGAAGTGGACGTGGTCCATGTGGTTGGCGGTCGGCGAGCCGCGGTCGGGCATCAGGCGCCAGCCCTCGCTGGCGCGGACCGGCGTCCAGATGTGCTGCTGCCAGATCAGGTCGTAGAGGTCGAGCTCGGCGGCATGGGCCTGCAGGAAGGCCGCGATCCGGTCGCCGAGCGCGGAGTCGCCGTAGACCATGGCGTCCACCGCGTGGCCGGTGTCGTGCTCGGGGCGGTTCGCCACGCCGCCGTACGTCGTCACCTCGGGGAACGCGTTGCAGACCGCCTCCCAGGCGCGGACCGCAGCGGGGACCAGTCCGTGCTCGACCGAGGCGGTCGCGGCGCACGGCTCGAACACCGGCCCCCGCGACGCCGGATCGGGCGCCGGCTTGTGGTCGGCGAGGTAGGTGGCGGTCACCCAGCGGGCGTGCCCGTCGACGACCACCTGGGCGTACCCGTTGTGCTCCTCGCCGGTGATCGCGATCCGCTTGCCGGCGTCGAAGACGCCGTCGGTTGCGACGTGTGCGCCCGGGGAGAGCCGCAGGTCGAGCGGCGCGGTGGTCCAGCGGTGGGCGCTCACCTCGGGAACGGCCAGGCGGTCCAGGCCGCGGGAGATGCTCAGGCTCCGGCTGGCCCCGGTCAGCGCCGAGGACGACAGTGCGTGCGCCGTCGCATCCGGCAGCGCCGCGCTGGCGGAGGTCGGCGAGGCGGTGCCGGTGGCTGTGGCGGTGGGCTGCTCGAGGCGGTCGGCGGCTGCGGTGGCGGCCGGTGCGCCCCGGCCGGGCGCATGCGCGGCCACGGCCACCCCGGCGCCGACGACCGAGACCGTGGCGAGCGGAGCCACGACGAAGGCCACCCGGGACCGCTGGGACGCCGCCTGCATCACGGTGCGCAGCGGTCGCGAGGACGGGGCGCGATGGCTCGCCCGGTGCTTGCCCTGGGGCACGTCAGAAGTCCTCCGGCTCGACGACGTCATGCCGCCGAGGCTCCCCCGAGCCCTCGGTCGACGCCGACGATGAAATCACGGAATGGTCACGACCGCCGCATCGGGGCCTCTCAGCGCCGCGTGAGAGGGGTCACCCGCCGCTGGCAGGGTCGGTGTCCTCGCGCTCCAGCGAGGCGGGCGTCTCCTGGTCGTCGAGCCAGCCGTCAGGCACCACGACGCGCTTGCGCGGTGCGCCCTGGCGGCCGCGCGGCGTGCCCAGCTCTGTCGTGGGGTAGGCGGCGTCCGGGTCGAGGTCGGCGAGCAGCGCGTCGAGCTCGGCGAGGTCCGCGACCAACGCGAGCGCGTGCCGCAGCTCGCCCCCGGCGGGGAAGCCCTTGAGGTACCAGCTGACGTGCTTGCGGAACTCCTTGCACCCCCGCTCCTCCCCCAGGTGCTCGGTGAGCAGCTCGGCGTGGCGGCGCATCATGCCGGCGACCTCGCCGAGGGTGGGGAGGACGGTTCCGGACTGCGCTCGACGGGCAGGGGCGAAGGCGAGAGCGAGATCGCGGAAGAGCCACGGGCGACCCAGGCAGCCGCGACCGACGATCACCCCGGCCACGCCGGTCTGCTCCACCATCCGCAGGGCGTCGGCCGCCTCCCAGATGTCGCCGTTGCCGAGCACCGGGATGGAGACGTGGTCGACCAGCGCGGCGATCGCGTCCCAGTCGGCCTGCCCCGAGTAGGCCTGGATGGCCGTCCGGCCGTGCAGGCCGATGGCTGCCGCACCGGACTCCTCCGCGATCCGGCCGGCATCGAGGAAGGTCAGGTGCTCGTCGTCGATGCCCTTGCGGGTCTTCATCGTCACCGGCACGCCGTACGGCGCCGCCGCGGCGACGGTGCTCCGCAGGATCTCGCCCAGAAGGTTCCGCTTCCAGGGCAGCGCCGCACCACCGCCCTTGCGGGTGATCTTGGGCACCGGGCAGCCGAAGTTCAGGTCCACGTGGGCCACGCCGTACTCCGCGCAGAGGATCTCCGTCGCCTTGCCGAGGTAGACGGGGTCGGTGCCGTAGAGCTGCACGGAGCGGACCGTCTCGAGCTCGTCGAAGGTCAGCAGCGCCCGCGTCGTCTCGTCGCCCTCGACGAGCCCGCGGCTGGTGATTATCTCGCAGACGAAGAGTCCGCTGGAGCCGACGGCGTGCATCTGCTCCAGGCACAGCCGGCGGTACGCCGCATTGGTGATGCCGGCCATCGGCGCGAGCACCACCGGGCTGGGCACCTCCAAGAGGCCCAGCCGGAGCGAGGTCGGCGTGCTCAGGACTTCTTCTTCCCGTGCGACCGGTGGTGGCCGCCCTTCCCGGGCCCGGTGACGGTGCCGTGCCAGGTGATCGGGTCGAAGGCCTGCAGCGGGCGGAAGCTCACCGAGGTCAGCGTGCCCTTGTCCGGCACGAGGTAGACCAGGCACGTGTCGAGGGTCGCCCCCGGACCGAAGTCGCGCGGCAGGGTCGGCGACGGGCACCGCTGGAAGGAGTTGGTGAAGCTCGAGGAGTGGATCAGCACGTTCTTCTGGTCCACCGCCCACAGCGGGACGTCGGTGCCGCCGACCTGCCCGGCGCCGACGTTGCGGACCTGGACCCGCACGTAGTACGGCGTGGACGCCTGGGTGCGCTTGTCGAGGACGTAGGCCGAGAAGTCCTTGAGCCGGGCGCGGGCGACACCCTCGACCGTCAGGGCGAGCACGCTGGCGCGCTTGTCGTTGGGCCGGTAGGGCACCGTCGCCGTCGCGCCGAAGCCGAGCTCGGTGCCCGGGTCGGTCAGCGTCACGCCGCTGGGCACCGGGACGCTGGGGGTCGGCGCCGCGGCCGTCGACGAGGACCCGGACGCGGACGAGCCGGACGGGGACGCGCCCGCCCCCGGCGTGCTCGAACCCCCGCAACCGGCCAGTGCCACCACCGCCACGAGCGCGAGGGCGGGGCCCAGGACAGGCAGGGTCGGCAGGCGTCGCTCGCGTCGGATCACCGAGCCATTGTGCCAGTCCTGCAACGGCGAACCGGTCAGGTCAGCACCCGAGCAGGCGCTCCGCGAACCAGCCGCGGACGCCCTCCAGCGAGATCCGCTCCTGGCTCATCGTGTCCCGCTCGCGCACGGTGACGGCACCGTCCTCGAGGGTGTCGAAGTCGACGGTCACGCAGTACGGCGTACCGATTTCGTCCTGGCGGCGGTAGCGGCGACCGATGGCGCCGGAGTCGTCGAACTCGACGTTCCAGCTCTGCCGCAGCTCGGCCGCCAGGGCCTTGGCCTTCGGGCTGAGGTCCTCGTTGCGCGACAGCGGCAGCACGGCCACCTTCACCGGCGCCAGCCGCGGGTCCAGCCGCAGCACGGTGCGCTTGTCGACGCCGCCCTTGGTGTTCGGCGCCTCGTCCTCGGTCCACGCATCGACCAGGAACGTCATCAGGCTGCGGCTGAGTCCGGCCGCCGGCTCGATGACGTAGGGCACGTAGCGCTCGTTGGCCGCCTGGTCGAAGTACGACAGGTCGGTGCCCGAGTGCTCGCTGTGGGTCTTCAGGTCGAAGTCGGTGCGGTTGGCGATGCCCTCCAGCTCGCCCCACTCCGAGCCCGCGAAGTTGAAGCGGTACTCGATGTCGACGGTCCGCTTGGAGTAGTGGCTCAGCTTCTCCTGGGCGTGCTCGTAGTGGCGCAGGTTGTCCTTGCGGATGCCGAGCTCGGTGTACCAGCGGGTGCGCTCGTCGATCCAGTACTGGTGCCACTCCTCGTCCTCGCCGGGCTTGACGAAGTACTCCATCTCCATCTGCTCGAACTCGCGGGTGCGGAAGATGAAGTTGCCGGGCGTGATCTCGTTGCGGAAGCTCTTGCCGATCTGCGCGATCCCGAACGGCGGCTTGCGCCGGGCGCTGGTCACCACGTTGGCGAAGTTGAGGAAGATGCCCTGCGCGGTCTCCGGGCGCAGGTAGTGCAGGCCGGACTCATCCTCGACCACGCCGAGGTAGGTCTTGAGCAGTCCGGAGAACTGGCGCGGCTCGGTCCACGCGCCCCGGGTGCCGCAGTTGGGGCAGGCCAAGGTGGCCAGGTCGACGTCGTCCGGGGAGGCCAGGCCCTTCTTCTCCCCCTGCTTCTCGAAGTACTCCTCCTGCAGGTGGTCGGCGCGGAACCGCTTATGGCAGGCCTGGCACTCGGTGAGCGGGTCGCTGAAGGTCGCGACGTGGCCGGAGGCCTCCCAGGTCTGGCGCGGCAGGATCACGCTGGAGTCCAGGCCGACGACGTCCTCGCGCGACTGCACCATCGCGCGCCACCACTGGCGCTTGATGTTCTCCTTCAGCTCCACGCCGAGGGGGCCGTAGTCCCAGGCGCTGCGCGTGCCGCCGTAGATCTCACCGCACGGGTAGACGAATCCCCGCCGCTTGGCGAGGGAGACGACGTTGTCGACGGTGGTGGGAGGCGGCTTGGCCACGGGAGCTCCTGGAAGAGGGCGCGCCCGACCGGCTGCCGGGCACCAGAAGGGCCCAGCCTAACGAGGCACGTTGCGGTTGAGGTCGCCGGTGACCGGCTCGTAGGCCGACGGCTCCTCGAGCACCTTCTGGTGCAGGGCCCCGAAGGCCAGCTTCACGTCGTAGGAGGACAGCGCGCGGCGGTAGCTGCCGACGTCGGACCACCCGGTGACCAGCGCCCACAGCGAGGGGTCGTCGAGGTTCCGACCGGTCTCGGCCCAGCCGAAGCCAGGTGCGGCCGCCAAGGCGTCGCGCACGCCGGTCAGCGCGACGGCGAAGGAGGACTCGTCCTCCTCGAGGACGCGGAAGCGGGTGATCACCAGCACACGAACAGCATATGCGTTGACAATGATTGTCAGTTTCTTTGAGAATCGCTCCCATGCCCCGCCGCCCGCTGACCACCGCCCTGGTGCTCGCGGTGCTCCTGGGCTGCTCCTGTCTCGCCGGGTGCGCAGGACTGCCGCGACCGGGCGCCGGCGGGAGGGCACATGTCGTCACGGCGTTCTACCCGCTGCAGTTCGTCGCCCAGCGGATCGTCGGCGCCCACGCCGGGGTGACCAACCTGACCCAGCCCGGCGTCGAGCCGCACGACCTGACGCTGACCGTGCGCCAGACCGCCCTGCTCTCGGCCGCCGACGTGGGGCTCTACGAGCACGGCCTGCAGCCGGCGGTCGACCGGGCGATGCAGGTGACCCCTCCCCGGCGCTCCGTGGACGTCGCCGACGTGGTCCGGCTCCGGCCGCCGCCGTCGAGCCAGGTCGAGACGACCGCCGACGACCTCGACCCGCACTTCTGGCAGGACCCGGTCCTGCTGGCCCGCGTCGCCCGAGCGTTCGCCGCCACCATGATCGCCACCGACCCCGCGCACGCCGCCGCCTACCGGCGCAACGGCCGGCACCTGCAGCGCGACCTGGCCGCCCTCGACCGCGACTACCGCACCGGCCTGGCGTCGTGCCGCATCCGCACGGTGGTCGTCAGCCATGACGCCTTCGAATATCTCGGGCGCCGCTACCACCTGAGGATCGAGCCGATCGCCGGCATCTCCCCCGATGCCGAGCCGTCGGCGCGTCACCTCGCGCAGCTGGCGCAGCTGATCCGGCGCCTCCACGTCACGACGGTCTTCTCCGAGCGGCTGGCGAGCCCGGCCCTCGCCCGCTCCCTCGCCGGCGACGTGGGCGTGCGCACCGCTGTCCTGGACCCCATCGAGGGTCTCTCGTCCGCCGACCCGGACGCGACCTACCTCACCCTGATGCGCGCCAACCTGGCCGCGCTGCGTACGGCGGGAGACTGCTCATGACCCATCCGGCGGCGGACCAGCCGGTCCTCGACACCCGCGGCCTGGGCGTGATGCTGGGCGGCCGCCCGGTGGTGCGCGAGCTCGGCGTCAGCATCCGAGCCGGCGAGGTGGTCGCGCTCACCGGCGGGAACGGATCGGGCAAGTCCACGCTCGTGCGCGCGCTGCTCGGGCTGGTGCCGACGGCGGCCGGCGAGGTCCGGCTCTTCGGCACGCCGCTGGACCGCTTCGACGCCTGGACCCGGCTCAGCTACGTCCCGCAGCGCTCCAGCATCGCCGTCGGCGTCCCGGCCACCGTCCGCGAGGTGGTGGGCTCCGGCCGGCTCGCGCACCGCCGGGCGTTCCTCCCGGCCCGTACCGCCGACCGCGCGGCCGTGCGGGACGCCATCGCGGCCGTGGGCCTGACCGAGCGCGCCGACGTCGCCGTGGGCACCCTCTCCGGCGGTCAGCAGCAGCGCGTCCTCGTCGCCCGCGCGCTCGCCGGTGAGCCCGAGCTGCTCGTGCTCGACGAGCCCAACGCCGGGGTGGACCTGGTGAACCAGGACGCGATCGCCGCGACCATCGCCGACCGGGTGGCTGCCGGCGCGACGGTCCTCGTCGTGCTCCACGAGCTCGGACCCTTCGAGCCGCTGCTGACCCGGATGCTCGTGATGCGCCAGGGCCGGCTCGTGCACGACGGCGCGCCGGACCCCAGCCTCGCCCACGGCGACATCCACCACCACGACCACTCCCCTGCCACCACCGCGACCCTCGCACCGGGCCCCGGGGTGCGGGCACCCTTCGAGCGAGGTGACCGATGAGCTTCTGGGAGATCCTCGGCAGTCCCTTCATGCTGCGGGCGCTGCTGGCGGCCGCCGTGACGGGGCTCGCCGCGCCGACCGTGGGGACCTACCTGGTGCAGCGGCGGCTCGCCCTGCTCGGTGACGGGATCGGCCACATCTGCGTCACCGGCGTCGCGCTCGGCCTGCTGACCGGGACCTCGCCCACCTACTCGGCGGTGGGCATCGCGGTGCTCGGGGCGCTCGCGATCGAGCTGATCCGGGTCAGCGGGCGGGCCACCGCCGACATCGCGCTGGCGCTGCTCTTCTACGGAGGCATCGCCGACGGCCTGGTGCTGATCTCCTTGGCCGGCAGCGGGACCGCTGCCCTCCAGGGGTACCTGTTCGGGTCGATCACCTCGTTGTCGACCAGCGACCTGGTCGTCTCCGTCGTCCTCGGCGGACTGGTGCTGGTGCTGTCCTTCACGCTGCTGCCGCAGCTGTTCGCGGTGTCGAACGACGAGCCCTTCGCACGGACGCTCGGCCTGCGGGCGACCGGCTACAACGTCCTCATCTCCGTGCTCGCGGCCGTCTCGGTCAGCGTGGCCATGCGCACCGTCGGACTCCTGCTCGTGAGCGCACTGATGGTGATCCCGGTCGCCACCGCCCAGCAGTTCAGCCGCGGCTTTCGCAGCACGATGGTGGCGGCGATGGCGCTCGGGGCCGCCGCGGGTGTCATCGGGCTCACCACCACGGCGTACGTCGACATCCCGTCGGGACCCACCATCGTGCTGGTCGCGCTCGCCGGGTTCGTCCTCACCGCACCGGTCGGCGTCCTCGTGCAGCGGCGCCGCGCGGCCCGCGTCCCCTTCCCGGTCGAGCAGGGCGAGGCGCCGTTCGGTCGTGAGGAGCACGCACACCAGCACGGTCCGGGATGCGGTCACCTCGCCGTAGAGCACGGCGACCACGTCGACTATCTCCACGACGGACACCGCCACGCCGTGCACGGAGGTCACTATGACGAGCACTGACCGCGCCGGGGAGGGCCTGCGCCCCACCCGGCAGCGGCGCGCCGTCGCAGGCGTGATGAACGGACGCGACGACTTCCGCTCCGCGCAGGAGGTGCACGACGCGCTGCGCCATGCGGGCCAGCCCGTCGGGCTCTCGACGGTCTACCGGACCCTGCAGGCCATGGCCGAGGCCGGGGAGCTCGACGTGCTGCGTGCCGAGACCGGCGAGGCGGTCTACCGCCGCTGCAGCGACAGCCACCACCACCACCTGGTCTGCCGCAGCTGCGGCCGCACCGTCGAGGTGGAGGTGCCCGCCGTCGAGAAGTGGACGCGCACCGTCGCCGCCGCTCACGGCTTCCGCGACGCCTCGCACACCCTCGAGGTCTTCGCCACCTGCGCCGACTGCTGAGGCGCGCCCCGCGGGGCCGTCGCGCCGGGGACCGGCCGGTCAGCCCTCGACGTGCGCGACGCCCTCGAGGTAGCGCCGGTAGCCGCCCACCAGGCGCACCCGGTCCCCGCGCAGCTCACAGTCGATCTCGCCGCCGCGCGCGGAGAGCTGGCGGGCCCGCAACCGGTCGCGGCCCAGCCGGGGCGCCCAGTAGGGCATCAGCTGGGTGTGCGCGGACCCGGTGACCGGATCCTCCCCCACCCCCGCGCCGGCACCGAACCAGCGGGAGACGAAGTCCGTGCCCGGCCAGTCGCGGTGCCCCGCGGTCGCGGCCGTGACGACGACGCCGCGCTGCGGCAGCCGCACCAGCGCGGTGTGGTCGGGCGTCAGGGCCGCCACCATCGCGGGCTCCGGCACGACGCAGACCAGGTCCATGGCCTGGTACATCTCGAGGACCGGGCACCCGAGCGCCGACGCGACCTGCTCGTCGACGGTGACCGGCTCGAGGTGGTCGGCCGGGAAGTCCATCGCCAGGCGCCGCTCTCCGGCCCGCTCGACCGTCAGCCGGCCGCTCAGCGTGTGGAAGTGGATCCGGTCGGCCTCGGGGTGCACGTCGTCGAGGAGGTACGCCGCGCTGGCCAGCGTGGCGTGCCCGCACAGCGCGACCTCCAGCGCCGGCGTGAACCAGCGCAGGTCGTACGCCGGCTCCCCGGGCGAGTCGGGTGCACCCTCTGGCGCACCGTCCGGTGCTGCCCGCCGGAGGAGGAAGGCGGTCTCGGAGAGGTTGTTCTCCTCGGCGATCTGCTGCAGGAGCGCATCGTCCAGCCGGTCCTGCAACGGCATCACCGCCGCCGGGTTGCCGGTGAACGGACCGTCGGCGAAGGCGTCGATCTGGATCAGGGGGATGTCCACGTCCCCGAGCCTGTCATCCGTCCTGCCATGCCGGGCACCCGCCACGAGGACGGGGCGCTACTGCCAGTGCGGATGGCTCCGGTCGCCGCTGCAGACGTAGCGGTGGCCCGACGCGTCGTAGCCGACCACGCCGTACGACGCCTGGGGGCAGAACTGCCCGCCGGAGATGCACGACCCCGACGACGTCCGCGTGCAGGCGTGCGTCGCGGTGGTGCCCCCGCCTCCCGACGACCCGGCGCTCGGGGCGGTGCTGTCGACCACACGCGCGCGGTGGGTGCTCACCCGCCGGTCGCTGCAGCGCTGGGCGATGCCCGCCAGCGCCGTACGCTCGGCCGGGTCGACGCTCAGGCCCCAGCGCAGCTTCACCGCGACCCACCGGGTGACGTAGGAGCACACGCCGTGGGCGGGCAGCCACTGGGCCGGGTCGCGATCCCCCTTGGACCGGTTCTCGTGCGACGACACCGCCACCAGGGTGCGGGGGTCGCCGAGGTCGTTGGCGTAGGCCTCCCGGCGGGCGCTGCTCCACCCGCGCGCGCCCGACGCCCAGGCCTCCTCGAGCGGCACCAGGTGATCGATGTCGAGGTCGTGGGCGACCGTGTAGGTGCGGGCGTCGTAGGAGGAGTACCAGCGACCGGTGCGGATCGTGCAGCCACCGGTGGCGCGGACCTCCGACTCCGCGGCGAGCACCTCCGCGCGGGTGTCCCGGCAGTCGTGGTCGACGTCGTCCCAGAGCCGGAAGGCGGTCCGTGCGTAGCCGGCCGGCCGGGCACCCGCCCCGGGCAGGTGCGCGATCGCGGCGCGCAGGTCCTGGCTGATGCGCGCGCCGTTGAGCGCCCGAGGCGACCCCGCGGCCTGCGCGGGCGTGATCAGCGCGACGGTCATGCCCGCGGGCAGCGTCAGGGCGCACAGCAGCGCCAGGACGCGGACGAAGGTCCGCACGAGTGTCTCCCCAGGTCGAGGCGCCCCTCCCGGGCGCCGACGCAGGGACGATATGCCGGAATCGCCTCCGCGCGTGGCCGAACCAGCAAGGAGGGTGCCGCGTCGAAGCTCCCGGCGCGCCGCTCACCAGGGCGGCGGCGCCGGCCCCTCGTCGGGCTCCTGGCCCTCGGGCAGCGGGTCGGGACGCCGGAAGTAGTGGATGCGGGGGTCGTAGTGGCGAGCCCAGCGGACCACGAGGACGGACCCGACGAGGGCGACGCCGCCGAAGACGACCCAGGTCTTCCAGCCGCCGGTGCCCACAAGATGTCGTGACGCGAGGGCGATCACGAGAACACCCATGTTGCCGTACCGCAGCACGCGCGTGGCCGCCCTGTTCGGCTGGCGGCGCAGCAGGTCCGGGTCACTGCGGAGGCGACGTACCTGCCTCCAGATCAGCAGACCGAGCACGGCGGGCAGCCCGATGCCGATCACGAACACCGAGACCCGCAGGCCCGCGCCCGCGCGATCCGAGGTCACCGTCGCGATTTCGAGCGGCACGAACAGCAGCGCGAGGACGGCCACCCCCACGCCACCCCCGAGGGCACGCTGCCGCACGCTGCGGGGAAGCGGCGTGCGGTCCATGCCCGGACGAGTAGCCCGGGAGAGGAGGGTCATGCCCACAGGTCGAGCGGGCGTCCGTTCTGCACGTTTGCGCCCCTCTCGGGTCCGGGAAGGGCGCGAACGTGAAGCGTTGACGGCGTCGTAGGGCGGGTGGGGCTCGAACCCACGACCCAAGGATTATGAGTCCTCTGCTCTGACCGGCTGAGCTACCGCCCCGTGGCGGGGGCAGCCTACCGAGGATCAGTCGCGGGCTTGGCGGTGCCGGGGCTTGCGGTCGCCGGTGGGCGGACCGCCGCGGCGCGGTCCCTTGTCGCCGTACGACGGCCGGGAGCCGCGCCCCGGGCCCGCGTCCGGCTGCAGGTCGATCAGCACCCCCGAGATCCGCGTGGTCGCGAGCTTGTCCAGGGTCTGCTGATCGAGGTCGGGCAGCTCGACCAGGGAGAAGCCGGGCTTGATGTCGATTCGCCCGAAGTCGCTGCGGCGCAGGCCGCCCTCGTTGGCCAGGGCGCCGACGATCTGCCGCGGCTCGACGCGGTGCCGCTTGCCGACCGCGATCCGCCAGGTGCGCAGGTCGTCGCGACCGCGCCGCTCCTTGCGCTCGCCCCGGTCCCGTCCTGTCGCGGGCGGAGGCTCCGGGAGGTCCTCGAGCAGCAGCGGCTCGCCGTCCTGGGCGAGCACCGCGATCGCGGCGGCGATGTCGCTGGCCGGCACGTCGTGCTCGGACTCGTAGGCACGGACGAGCTCGCGGAACGTCTCGAGCTGCGGGTCGCCGAGCGCCGCGGTGATCGCCTCGGTGAACTTGCCGACGCGGGTGGCGTTGACGTCCTCGACGCTCGGCACGCCCATCTGCTCCAGGGTGGAGCGGGTGGCCTTCTCGATCGATCGGAGCAGGTGGTTCTCCCGCGGGGTCACGAAGGAGATCGCGTTGCCGCTTCGTCCTGCCCGGCCGGTGCGACCGATGCGGTGCACGTAGGACTCGGTGTCGGTGGGGATGTCGTGGTTGACCACGTGGCTGATCCGCGCCACGTCCAGCCCGCGGGCAGCGACGTCGGTGGCCACCAGGATGTCGAGCTTGCCCTTGCGCAGCTGGTCGACGGTCCGCTCGCGCTGTGCCTGGGCGACGTCGCCGTTGAGCGCGGCGGCCGAGAAGCCGCGGGCACGCAACCGCTCGGCGAGCTCCTCGGTGGCGTTCTTGGTGCGGACGAAGACGATCATCCCGTCGAAGTTCTCGACCTCGAGGATCCGGGTCAGCACGTCGAGCTTCTGGTGGTGCGCGACCCGGAGGTAGCGCTGGCTCACGTTGCTGGCGGTCTGGGTCTTGCCCTTGACGCTGATCTCCACGGCGCCGGGGGCGTGCAGCTTGGTCATCCGACGGATCTGGGCGGGCATCGTGGCCGAGAACAGCGCCACCTGCTTGTCCGCCGGCGTGCCCGAGAGGATCTGCTCGACGTCCTCGGCGAAACCCATGTTGAGCATCTCGTCGGCCTCGTCGAGTACGACGAACCGCAGGGCGGAGAGGTCGAGCGTGCCCTTCTCGAGGTGGTCCATCACCCGGCCGGGCGTGCCCACCACGACGTGCACCCCGCGGCGCAGCGCGGACAGCTGCACGCCGTACCCCTGGCCGCCGTAGACGGGCAGCACGCGCAGGCCCTTCAGCCGCCCCGCGTAGCGCTCGAAGGCCTCCGACACCTGCAGCGCCAGCTCACGGGTCGGCGCCAGCACCAGTGCCTGCGGGCGCGCATCGGAGACGTCGATGCGGGAGAGCACAGGGAGCGCGAACGCGGCGGTCTTGCCCGTGCCGGTCTGCGCCAGGCCCACGACGTGGTGGCCCTCGAGCAGCGGCGGGATGGCAGCGGCCTGGATCGGCGAGGGCGTCTCGTAGCCGACGTCGTTGACCGCGCGCAGCACGGGATCGGCGAGGCCGAGGTCCGCGAATCGAACGGTCGGGTCCTCAGTCTCGCTCACCGGTCAAGGGTAGTGCCGCGGCGCGGGGCGCGCCGAATCGAGCGACGGCGGTAGCGTCGCGACATGGACCGACCTGAGCCGCTGGAGCCCCTGCCCGAGGACTGGGAGCGGGCGCTGTGCATCGTCGCCCACCCCGACGACATGGAGTTCGGCGCCGCGGCAGCGGTCGCGCGCTGGACCGGTCAGGGCAAGTGGGTCGGCTACACGATGGTGACCAGCGGGGAGGCCGGCATCGACGGGCTCGCGCCGGCGGAGTGCCGCACCGTGCGCGAGGCGGAGCAGGTCGAGTCCGCGCGTGTCGTCGGCGTGGACTCCGTGGACTTCCTGCACCAGCCCGACGGCGTCTTGGAGTACGGCGTGCCCTTGCGCCGCCTGCTCTGCGCCGAGGTGCGCCGCCACCGTCCCGACATCGTCATCACCGGCAACTTCCGCGACACCTGGGGCGGTCGCAACCTCAACCAGGCCGACCACATCGCGGTGGGTCGCGCGGTCGTCGACGCCGTGCGCGACGCTGGCAACCGCTGGGTCTTCCCCGAGCAGATCAGCCAGGGCGGCCTGGAGAAGTGGGGCGGGGTGCGAGCGGTGTGGGCCTTCGGCTCACCGGAGGCCGCCCACGGCGTCGACACCACCGCCACCTTCGAGGCCGGTGTCGCCTCCCTGCAGGCACACGGCGCCTACATCGACGGCCTCGGCTGGGAGCACTGGGACCCTGCGGAGTTCCTCGAGGGAGGGGCGCGTCCGGCCGGTCAGCGGCTCGGCGTCACCTACGCGGCGCCGTTCGAGGTGTTCCCGATGGGCTGGGGCGACTGAGGGTCAGGCGTCCACCGTCTCCGCGCGCGCGGCCGCCGAGGCGCTGGTGGCCCGCAGCTCCACGTGGGGCATCAGGAGCAGCACCGCGAATGCCACCAGGCCCAGGCAGCCAGCGGTGAAGAACACCGGGTCCATCGACTGGGCGAACCCCACCCGGAAGGGGTGGGAGATCACGTCGGCCATCCGGCGCAGCACCGAGGAGTCGTCGAGCACCGACCCGACCACGCCGCCGCCCCCGCCGCCCCGGTGGGCCAGCGACTCCGCGACCGAGCGGTTGGCGGGATTGGCCAGCACGGTCGGGTCGTGCAGGGCGTGCTGGAAGGCCGGCTGTCGCGCCGCCGCGCCCAGCGCGTCGCGGATGTGACCGCCCACGGTGCTGAACAGGATCGAGAAGAACACCGCGACACCGAGCGTGCCGCCGATCTGGCGGAAGAAGGTCGCCGAGCTGGTGGCCACGCCGATCTCGCGGGGCGGGACGGCGTTCTGCACGATCAGGGTCAGCGGCTGCATGCACTGGCCGAGGCCGAGGCCGAGCAGGAAGATGCCGGCCATCACCAGCACCACCGAGGTGTCGGCGGAGATGAACGACAGCAGGATGAGCGCGACCGACGCCCACGCCGACCCGACGATGGGGAAGCCCCGGATCTTGCCGGTGCGCGAGGTGAAGATTCCGCTGGCCATCGAGGCGGTCATCATCCCGATCACCATCGGCAGCATCAGCAGGCCGGACTGCATCGGCGTCGCGCCGTGGACGATCTGCCAGTACAGCGGCAGGATCGTGATGCCGCCGAACATGGCCATCCCGACCACGACGCTGGCGACGATGGTCACCGAGGCCGCACGGATGCGGAAGATCCGCAGTGGGATCAGGGCATCGTCGCCCATGCGTCGCTCGGCGACCAGGAAGGCGACCAGCCCCAGGGCGGCGATGACGTAACAGGCGAGCGAGCGGCCCGAGGCCCAGCCCCAGGTCCGGCCCTGCTCGGCGACGGTCAGCAGCGGCACCAGGCCGACCACGAGCGCGGCGGCGCCCCACCAGTCGATCCGCGCCTCCCGGCGCTGCTGGTGCAGGTGCAGCGTCGCGCTGACCACGAACAGGCCCGCGATGCCGATCGGCACGTTGACCAGGAACACCCAGCGCCAGCCGGTGATGCCGAAGATCGAGTCGGCGTTGGCGAACAGGCCGCCGACCACGGGCCCCAGCACGCTGGAGGTCGCGAAGACCGCCATGAAGTAGCCGGTGTAGCGGGCCCGCTCGCGCGGCGAGACGATGTCGCCGATGATCGCCAGGGCGAGGGTGAACAGGCCGCCCGCACCGATGCCCTGGAAGGCCCTGAACGCCGCCAGCATGTACATCGACGTGGCGAACGAACAGGCTGCGGAGCCGATGATGAAGACGGTGATCGCGAAGAGGAACAGCTTCTTGCGGCCGTACAGGTCACCGAGCTTGCCGTAGATCGGCGTCGCGATCGTGGAGGTGATCAGGTAGGCGGTGGTCACCCACGCCTGGATCGACAGCCCGTTGAGGTCGTCGGCGATGGTCCGGATCGCGGTCGCCACGATCGTCTGGTCCAGGGCGGCCAGGAACATGCCCATCATCAGGCCGGACAGGATCGTCAGGACCTGGCGGTGGGTGTAGGTGCCGTCGTGCGTCGGTTCGGCGACGGACGGCTTCGGCGCGGTGGCGGTCACGGGAGCCTCGCTGGGTACGGCGGTCAGGGCGACACAAGGTTGCGTCTCTCAACAGGTTAGGGGCCCGATCAAGCGGCCGCACCCAGCCGCGGATGCCCGACGGCGGTGTGCTCAGGAGCGCAGCAGCAGCCCCTGCCCGGGACGGAGCTGGCCGCAGGCGTCGACGTCCTCCTCGCGGACGCAGGCGATGACCGGGTAGCCGCCGGTGACCGGGTGGTCGGCCAGGAACAGCACCGGCCTCCCGGAGGGCGGCACCTGCAGCGCACCCCGCACCATGCCCTCGCTCGGAAGCTCCGCGTCGTCCCGCCGCGCCAGCGGCTCCCCCGCGAGGCGTACGCCGACCCGGTTGCTGTCGCTGGTGACCGTCCATCGCTGCCGGAGCAGCGACCCCCACGCGTCGTCGGTGAACCAGTCGCGACGCGGACCCGGCGTCACCGCCACCGCGAGGTCGCCCGGCTCGGGCTCGGGGACCGCGGCGAGGTCGACGCCGGGCAGGGCGAGCACCGGCCGACCGACCACCAGCACGTCGCCCACGGCGAGTGGGGGCGGACCCAGGCCGCTGAGGACGTCGGTCGCGCAGGACCCGAGCGCGCGCTCGGCGACGAGGCCGCCACGCAGCGCGACGTAGGTGCGCAGACCGCTGGCCGGCGGACCGAGCTCGAGCACCTCGCCGGCTCGCAGCCGGCGCGGCGCGTTGTGGGCGATGTCGCCCGGGCAGCGGGCACCGGCGGTGGCGACCACGACGTCGTCGCGGGCCTCCAGCCGCAGCCCGCCGAGGGTCACCTCCAGGGACACCGCGTCCTCGGGGTTGCCGACGAGCCGGTTGGCCAGGCGGTACGCCGTGCGGTCGCAGGCGCCGGACCGGCCCACGCCCGTCCCGGCGTGCCCGGGGCGTCCGGCGTCCTGGTAGGTCGTCAGCGGCCCGGTGGCCAGCACCCGCATCGTCACGGCACCCGCCGGCTCCGCGCGGTCGGCGTGCTGCCTGCTCACCGCGACTGCCCGGCGACGAAGCGGACCCGTGCCCCGGGCCGCAGGACCGCGGCAGGGTCGCGCGTGGGGTCGAAGAGCACCTGGTCGGTGCGCCCGATCAGGTGCCATCCGCCGGGCGAGCCCTGCGGGTAGACACCGGAGAACCCGGCAGCCAGCCCGACCGAGCCCGCCGGCACCCGCGTGCGCGGCGAGGGCCGGCGCGGCACCTCCCAGGGCCAGTCCGGCGAGGTGAGATAGGCGAAGCCCGGGGAGAAGCCGCCGAACGCGACGGTCCACTCGGCGGCGGTGTGCCGCCGGACCAGCTCCACAGGATCGCACTGCAGCAGCGCGGCGGTCTCGACCAGGTCCGGCCCGTCGTAGTCGACGGTGATCTCGACGAGCTCGGTCGGCGCCCGGTGGGCCCGGGTCACGTCGAGCGCTCGGACGTGCTCGCAGAGCCGCACCACCGAGGTGACCGCGGGGTCGACGACCAGGAGCACCGTGCGGGCTGCGGGGACGACGTCCACGACTCCCGGCGGGGGCGCGGCGGCGAGGGCGGCCTGGAGGCCGAGCACGGCGGCCAGGTCGTCAACCTCCACCAGCACGGCGGTGGAGCCGCTGGGCAGCAGCCTCATCGGCCGGCGAACGGCGCGATCTCCACGCCGGCCCGGGTCAGCACCTCCCGGGCACGGCGCGCGATCGACACCGCCCCCGGGGTGTCACCGTGCACGCACAGCGACTGCGCGGCGATCTCCAGCGGCCGCCCGTCGACGTCCACGATCGGCTGACCGGTGGCGAGGGCGAGGCAGCGCTCGGCCACCGCGTCGGGATCGGTGAGGACGGCTCCGGCCTCGCCCCGGGCGACCAGCGTGCCGGCGGCGGTGTAGGCGCGGTCGGGGAAGGCCTCGTGGACCGTCCGCAGGCCGGCCGTCTCCGCGAGCCGGAGCAGGACGGAGCCGGGGAGGCCGACGAGGGCGAGACCGGGGTCGAGCTCCACGACGGCGCGCACCACCGCGCGGGCCTGGTCCTCGTGGTCGACGACCGCGTTGTACAGGGCGCCGTGCGGCTTGACGTACCGCACGGTCGCGCCGGCGACGGCGGCGAACGCCTGCAGCGCTCCGACCTGGTAGAGGACCTCCTGGGTCAGCAGGTCGGGCTCGACGTCGAGGAACCGGCGGCCGAAGCCGGCGCGATCGCGGTAGCTGACCTGCGCACCGATGACCACGCCACGCGCGGCGGCCCGGTCGCACACGCGCCGCAGGATCGCCGGGTCGCCGGCGTGGAACCCGCAGGCGACGTTGGCGCTGGTCACGAGGTCTAGCAGGGCCTCGTCGTCGCCGAGCCGCCACGCTCCGAAGCCCTCGCCCAGATCGCTGTTCAGGTCGATGACCGGCACGGCTCCACCTCCTCGCGCGCGAGCGACCTCCGGCGCGGCCACTCTCCGGTCGGCCGCCGGCACCCGCGACGGCGAAGACCCCGCCGGACCTGCGGACGCAGGTCGGGCGGGGTCTGATCGCTCCCCCGGTTGGACTCGAACCAACAACCCTCCGGTTAACAGCCGAATGCTCTGCCAGTTGAGCTACAGGGGATCGCGCGGGGAAACACTAGCAAGGACGGGGCCGGCGGCTAAATCGACGTGCCGTCGGAGGGGCCCAGCTCGTCGCGGGCGGAGGCGAGCGCCGCGTCGGCGCGCTCGGCGACCCCGGGATCGGACGGCTCGACGCCCGCGTCGAACTCCACCTGCCACTCCACCGGACCGCCGGCCGGGTTGCGGCGGGCGACGACCTCGAAGCCCCGAGCGCCCTGCACCGCGACGCGTCGGCTCAGGACGACGCTCGCGGTCACCCGCTCGCGCACCAGCTGCACCAGCGCCGCGCCGTCACCGTCACCGGTCCCCAGGACGTACGCCGCGCTGCGGCGGTGCTCGCCCCAGCTGCCGACCTCGTCGAGCCGGAGCGTGGTGGCGTCGGCGTCCCAGCGGGCCGTCCGGACGTGGTCCCAGGGCCAGAGCTCGGGCGCGATCCCGGCGGCGTCGGGGTGCGGCACCACGGCGAGGTGACGCCGCGTCGCCACCAGCCACACGTCGTCCGGCCCCTCGGCGCTCCGGGCGGCCGCCGCGGCGAGGACCCGCTCACCGCTCGGGTCGCTCGCCCACCCGGGCCGACCGCCCGTGCGTCGCAGCAGACTCACCCGGACCTCACTCCACCGACTCGGTCGCGAGCTCGCGCAGCTGTCGCCGGTGCTGCTCGAGGGCCACCAGCTCGCCGAACATCTTGTTGTAGTCGCCCGCCTGCTCGACCGGGTTGGTGCGCTGCAGTCGCGACTTCACCTCGGCGATGCGGCGCAGCGCGGTCAGCTCGCGGAGCCGGTGGACGTGCTGGTCGGCGTAGCCGCGGGTGGGCTCGCGCTGGGACCGGACGGCCTCCACGGCCAGCGCGGTGACCAGGTCGCGCAGCCGCTCGTCCTGGCAGGCACCCTGGAGCCGGTGCGGCCACCCGTCGTCGGCGGCGCCCGGGCCGCCGAGCCCGGCCACCACCCGCCACAGCGCGGCGTAGGCGGGGTGGGTGAAGTCGCTGTCGTCGACGTCGCCCATCGAGGCGGCGACGAGGTCGGGCCGCTGCACGACCAACTTGAGCGTCTCCCGCTCGAGGAGCAGCCGTGGATCGCGGGGGTCCGGCAGCTCGGCGGGGCGCGCGGCCGCGGCGACCTGCTCCGGCTCGTTCCCCGGCGCGCCGGCGCGGGCGGCGGCGCGGCGTACCTCGCGGCGCACCTCGTCGGGGTCGACCCCGACCATGCCGGCAAGCTCGCGGGCGAAGGCGTCGACCTTGGACCGGTCGCGGATCGCCGAGACCAGTCGGGACGCCTCCCGCACGGCGTCGATGCGGCCGTCGGCGCGGTCGAGGTCGTAGCGCTGCACCACGTTGGCCAGCACGAACCGGTAGAGCGGGATGCGCCGTGCCACCAGCTCGCGCACGCCGGCCTCGCCCTCCGCGAGCCGCAGGTCGCACGGGTCGAGCCCCGACGGCTCGACGGCGACGTAGGTCTGCCCGGCGAAGATCTGGTCGCCCTCGAAGGCCCGCAGCGCCGCCTTCTGGCCGGCCGCGTCGCCGTCGAAGGTGAAGATCACCTCGCCGCGGAACTCGTCGTGGTCCTGGAGGAGCCGCCGGATCACCCGGGCGTGGTCGTCGCCGAAGGCGGTGCCGCAGGTGGCCACCGCCGTCCTGACCCCGGAGAGGTGGCAGGCCATCACGTCGGTGTAGCCCTCGACGATGACGGCCTGGGAGGCGCGGGCGATCTCCCGGCGGGCGAGGTCGAGGCCGTAGAGCACGTGGCTCTTCTTGTAGATCGCGGTCTCGGGGGTGTTGAGGTACTTCGCCTCGATCCGGTCGTCGGGGAGGATGCGGCGCGCGCCGAAGCCGATGGTGTCGCCGCTGGCGTCTCGGATCGGCCACATCAGCCGGCCCCGGAAGCGGTCGTAGAGTCCCCGGCCCTCCCCCACCAGACCGCTCGCGACGACCTCGGCGTCGGTGAAGCCCTTCTGGCGGAGATGGCGCAGCAGCTGCTCGCCGCCGGCCGGCGAGAACCCGACCCCGAAGGTCTGTGCGGCGTCGCGGTCGAAGCCCCGTTGGTCGAGGAACTGTCGCGCGGGCATCGCCTCGGGCGAGGTGAGCAGGTCGGTGAAGTAGGCCTCGGCCACCTTGTGCGCCTCGACCAGCCGGGGTCGCTGCGGGCCACCGCTGGGACGGGCCGGGCCGCCCTCCTCGTAGCGCAGTTGCACGCCGACCTTCTCCGCCAGCCGCTCGACGGTCTCGGTGAACCCGAGCCCGTCCATCTCCATCACGAACTTGATGACGTCGCCGCCGGCCTGGCAGCCGAAGCAGTTGCCGGTGAGGATGTTGTCCGCGAGGACGAAGGCGTGACCGTCCTCGACCTCGGCGCAGAAGACCTCTTCCCTACGGTCTGTCTCCTCGACGGACTGGACGACCCATCCCCGACGGGCGAATTGCTTGTGCGCAGTGGTGAACCGCTCCCGGTGAGAAGGAATGAGGAAGAACTCCTCGCTGAGCGACTCGTTCACGAGGTGCACTCGGTACAGCGGCGAAGGATCGCGACCGGGAAAACCTGGGCGCATCTGCATGGTGATCCCGTAGGTCCCGATCCCGAGACGCGTGCAGAGCGTGCGGACGAACTCGAGATTCGCGCGGTCCGCCGAGTTCAGGATGACTGTGCCATCGGCCGCTACGCAGCCATCAGCCGCGAAGTAGCCGGCCAGCCAGCCGAGCAGGTATGAGTGAGACTCGTCGAGCGACGGCCGGTCCTTGAAGAAGGCAGGCAAGTGGTGGACGAGCAGGTTGCCCTTGTCGTCCTTCACCGACATGACGCTGTTCGGGAACCACTTGAGCATCGCCTCGTCTTTCGGCGGGCAGATCAGCGCAACGGAGCCAGCCCCCAGGCGCGTTCCGTCGCCGAACGTGAAGCCGTGCGCGATGCCGAAGGGGGAGGGCGTCGTCTGACGACTGTGGTTGCGGGGGAAGGTGTAAGCGAGCCGGTCGCCTTGCTTGAGATGTTTGGTGAACACCTCCCGGAATGGCTTGCCGACACCGTTCGACGTCCTCAGGAACCACCGGTGCTCGTCGGTCGCGAAGACCTCCTTGACCTGCCGATTTCGGGTCAGCGTGATCTTCAGCAGCGGCTGAACGCCGTACGACTTGAACGGTGCTTCGATCCAGTCGGCATGCCTGCCCAGAACCCGGTGTGTGCCACCGGCGAGCTCACTGATCGGCCGGATGCCGTCCCACGTCAGCACCTCGGTCTCCCCGGCCAGGCAGTGGTACATCCCTCGGGACGGCGTCACGTTGAAGCTGGGCGACTTCTCGTCGTGGAAGGGGCACAGGCCCTTGAGATTGCCGCCGCCGGCGCTGCGCAGGGTGACGTACTGCGAGACCACGTCGTCGATGCGCGCCCGCTCGCGCACCTCCGCGATGTCGTCGTCCCTGATCCGCCCCGCCACGGCGGCGAGTCTATGCGGGCACACCGACGGCGGGCGCCCCGCTGTCGGTAGCGTCCTGCTCGTCGGGACCACGATCGGCGGGAGGCGCGCATGACGGTGAGCCAGCGGCTCGACCGCCTGCAGCAGCGCGTCCCGGTGCTCGGCTTCCCGATCGGCTGCTTCTACAAGTTCTTCGACGACTTCGGCAACTACCTCGCCGCGCTCCTGACCTACTACGCGCTGGTCTCGATCCTGCCGCTGCTGCTGCTCGGCTCCACGATCCTCAGCGTCGTCCTCGTCGGACACCCACACCTGCAGCAGCAGCTCCTCGACACCGCGCTTGCGCAGTTCCCCGTGCTGGGGGACCAGCTCAAGGCGCCCGAGGCGTTCAGCGGCGGGACCGTGGCCGTGGTGGTCGGCCTCGCCGGTGCCTCCTACGGCGCGCTCGGGGTCGCCCAGGCGCTGCAGTACGCCGGCAACACGATCTGGCACGTGCCGCGCAACAGCCGGCCGAACCCGTTCCTGGCCCGGGGCCGCTCCGTGGTGCTCGTCCTCACCGCAGGGCTGGCCCTGCTGATCGCGACCATCGGCCTCGCGGTCCTGCACGGCACCGTGCGGTCCGGGACGGTCAGCGGCGTGCTGATCTTCGTCGGCGGCCTGGTCATCTCGACCGTCGTGCTGATGGTCGCGTTCCAGCTCGCCCCCAACCGACGCCTCTCGATCGGCGAGCTGCTGCCGGGCGCCCTGATCGCCGCCCTGGTCCTCCAGCTCCTGCAGAACTTCAGCTACGTCTACGTCGCGCAGGTGATCCAGAAGGCGAGCGCCACCAACGCCGTCTTCGCGACCGTGCTGGGGCTGCTCGCCTACCTCTACCTGCTCGCGGTCACGGTGGTGTTCTGCATGGAGGTCAACGTGGTCCGCGCCGAGCGGCTGTGGCCGCGCGCGTTGCTGACCCCCTTCACCGACAACGTCGAGCTGACCGCCGCCGACGTCGAGGCCTACGCCGGACAGGCGAAGGCCCAGCGCGCCAAGGGCTTCGAGGAGATCCAGGTGTCCTTCGACGATCGCGCCGAGAACGAGTCTCAGTAGGCGCCCGTCATCACGTTCGCCAGCGGCTCCCCGGCGGCGTAGCGCGCCAGCTGCTCGCGGACCAGGCGCAGCGCCCTCGGCCACATGGCACTGCTGGCACCGCCGACGTGCGGGGTGATGAGCAGGTTCGGCGCGGTCCAGAGCGGGTGGCCGGGAGGCAGCGGCTCCGGGTCGGTGACGTCGAGCGCGGCGTGCAGCCGGCCCGCGCCCAGCTCGGCGAGCAGCGCGTCGGTATCGACGACGGGCCCCCGGGCGACGTTGACCAGCAGCGCACCGTCCTTCATCCGGCCCAGCAGGTCGGCGTCGAAGAGACCACGGGTCTCCGGGGTGCCGGGCAGGATCAGCACCACCACGTCGGCCGCGGGCAGCAGCGCGGGGAGCTCGTCCACCGCGTGCACGCCCTCCCGCGCCGTACGGGCCACCCGGGTGATCGTGCACTCGAAGGGCAGCAGCCGCTCCTCGATCGCCGCGCCGATCTGGCCGTAGCCCACGACGAGCACCTGCCGGTCCGCCAGCGAGGTGCCCCAGCGGGGCTGCCACGCACCCGCGTCCTGGGAGCGCACGTGGCCGGGGATGTCGCGCAGGCTCGCGAGGGTGAGCGCCACGGCCAGCTCGGCGGTGGAGGTGTCGTGCACGCCGCGCCCGTTGCACAAGGTGACGCCGGCCGGCACCGCGGCGCGGACGTTGTCGACGCCGGCGGTCATCGTCTGCACGACCTCCAGGTGCGTCATCGGGGCGAACAGCTCCGGACCCACCGCACCGAGCTGGTAGGAGGGCACGTAGAACCGCACCTCCGCGGCGGTCTCGGCGCCCTCACCACGCTCGGGGCGCACGGTCGCGTAGCGGAGGCCGGCCGGCGGCTCACCGAGGTCGGCGGGGTCGAAGGGCAGCCACACCAGCGGCTCGGTCATCGGGGTCCTCCTGCCAGGCGGGCGTGCCAGCTCACCGCCGAGGCGTCGGTGAGCGAGGCGATCTGGTCGACGACCATCCGGGTGCGCCCGGCGTCGTCGGGTGCCGCCGCGTGGTCGGCGGCGAACACCGGGTCGAGGTGGTCGGGGCGCTCGCGCAGCACCGCGAACAGCTCGGCGATGAGCTGCTGCTCGCGCTCCATCAGGACCCGGCGCTCCTCGGTGCGCATCACGTAGTGGGCCGCGACGCCCTTCAGCACGTGCACCTGCCGCACGGTCGCCGCGGGCACCACCAGGTCACCGGTGTGCCGGACCAGCGGCCGCTCACCGTGGACGCCCCGGGTGGCCCGCTGCACCGCCCCGCAGAAGACGCCGATGAGGTCGCTGGTGAGGTCCTTGAGGCGGGCGAGGGCGGCGCGGCTCCCGTCGTACGACGTGACCGGCCAGGACCCGACGGCGCGGAGCTGGGCCAGCGCCTCGTCGAGCGCGGCGTCCTCGACGTCGGCGAGATACCAATCGCGCACCGTCTGCCACACCGCGGCGCGCTCACCGGGGTCGTCGAGCAGGGCCAGGTCGATCCGGCCCGCGACCACGCCGTCCTCGAGGTCGTGCACCGAGTAGGCGACGTCGTCGGCGAAGTCCATCACCTGCGCCTCCACGCAGCGACGCCTCCCGGGCACGCCGGACCGCATCCAGGCGAACACCGGCTCCTCGTCGGCGTAGACCCCGAACTTCCCGCCCCCGGGCGCGCGTGTCCAGGGGTACTTGGTGCACGCGTCGAGCGTCGCCCGGGTCAGGTTCAGACCGAGCGGCGTGCCGTCGGGCGCCACCGACTTCGCCTCCAGGCGGGTCAGGATCCGCAGGGTCTGGGCGTTCCCCTCGAACCCCCCGCACTCCGCCGCGAGCCGGTCGAGCACCTCTTCGCCGTTGTGCCCGAACGGCGGGTGCCCCAGGTCGTGGGCGAGTGCCGCGGTCTCGGCGAGGTCGGGGTGGCAGCCCAGGGGGTGGGCCAGGTCGCGGGCGACCTGGGCGACCTCGAGGCTGTGGGTGAGCCGGTTGCGGACGAAGTCGTCGGTCTGCGGCCCGACCACCTGGGTCTTGGCGGCCAGCCGCCGCAGCGCCGCGGAGTGCACCAGGCGGGCGCGGTCGCGCTCGAACGGCGTCCGCTCGGGCGCGTCCACCCGCTTCGGCGCCTCCGGGACCAGACGCTCCCGGTCGGCGTCGTCGTACAGGCCGTCCCAGGTCACCCGATCACGCTACTGGCCGCCGTCGACCGTCCGGGCCGCGGCTAGAGCCAGCCGTTGCCGTCGGCGGTCAGCAGCGCCTCGGCACGGTTGCGTGCGCCGGTCTTGCCGATCGCGGCCGAGAGGTGGTTGCGCACGGTGCCCTCGGAGAGGAACAGCCGGCGCGCGATGACCGCGACGGTGGCCCCGTCCCGGGCGGCACGGAGCACGTCGGTCTCGCGCGGGGTCAGCGGCGACTCCCCCGCCACCAGCGAGTCGGCCGCCAGCACCGGGTCGACGACCCGCAGCCCGGCGTGGACGCGGCGCACCGCGTCGGCGAGCTGCGGCGCCGGGGTGTCCTTGACGACGAAGCCGGCCGCGCCGGCCTGCATCGCCCGGCGCAGGTAGCCCGGCCTGCCGAAGGTGGTCACGATCAGCACGCGTACGTCGGGCTGCGCGGCACGCAGCGCCGCGGTGGCGGCGATCCCGTCCATGCCGGGCATCTCGACGTCGAGCAGCGCCACGTCGGGGCGGTGCTGGACCGCGGCGGCGACCACCGCGTCGCCGGACCCGACCTCGGCGACGACCTCGAGGTCGGGCTCGAGTCCCAGCAGCGCCGCCAGGGCGCCGCGCACCAGGGCCTGGTCGTCGGCGAGGAGCAGCCGGATCCGCCCGCTCACACCGACACCCGCAGCGCGAAGCCCGGCGAGAGCGGCTCGGTGCGGACCGTGCCGCCGACCGCCGCGGCCCGCTCCCGCAGGCCGACCAGGCCGTGGCCGGGCTCGCCGCCGAGCGGTCCGCGTCCGTCGTCGCGGACCTCGACGTGGTCGGCGGCGAGCACCACCCGGCAGCGCCGGGCACCGCTGTGGCGCACGACGTTGGTGACGCCTTCGCGGATCGCCCAGGCGAAGAGGTCGCGCAGCTGGCTCGGCACCTCGTCCGCCGACCCGGGAAGGTCGGCCTCGATCTCGGCGGCGGCGAGCGCCGTGCGCGCCCGCGCGAGCTCGCCGGGCAGGGTCAGCTCGCGGTAGCCCTCCACCGCCCGGCGCACGTCGGCGAGGGCGTCGCGGGAGAGCCGCTCGAGGTCGGCGAGCTCGGCCCGCGCCCGCTCCGTGTCGAGGTCGAGGAGCCGGCTCGCCAGCTCGGCCTTGACGGTGATGACGGTCAGCGAGTGACCGAGGATGTCGTGGAGGTCGCGGGCGAAGCGGTTGCGCTCGTCGGCCAGCTCGAGCCGGGCGTTGTCCCCGCGCACCGCCAGCAGGTCGGCACTGCGGTTGATGGCCTGCGAGATGCCCCACATGGCCAGGGTCGCCACCATCGCGCCGAAGAGCACGCCCGTGTCGCGCTGCCAGCCCGCCACGGTGACCGAGGCGACGAAGCTGGCCACGCCCAGGCCGATCGAGGTGGCCCAGGCGACCAGAGCGGGCAGGCAGATCACGCCGACCACCGCGATGTAGACGACCGTCGCGGTGGCCGCCTGCCCGATGGCCCAGCAGTCGGCGACCCCGAGCGCGACGAGGCCGAGCACCACGGTGCCACCACGCAGCCCACCCAGCGGCGCCCGGAAGGCGGTGCCGGGCTCGCGGTAGCGCATCCGGGCGAAGACCGCGAGGTAGGCGATCGCGAAGACCAGGGTCAGCACGATGCCCAGTCCCCCGCGCAGCCCGCCACGCTGCCAGCCGTCCGCGAAGGCCGGCGCCAGGTAGAACAGCCACAACGCGGCCACCGCCAGGCCCCGGCGGTCGGACCGCGGACCCGGGCGCTGCCCGGTGGTGCTCGCGGTGCTCGCGGTGCTCGCGGCGGTCATGGTGCCCACGGCGGTCACGCTAGTGCGCCCGGGTCACACCCGGGCGGTGTCCTTGCTCATCCGCCAGGCGGCGCCGGCCACGAACAGCGCCAGCCACCCGACGGCGTTGAGGAGCGCGAACCAGGGCAGCTCGTGGGTCAGCGGTGCGCGGGCGACCTCGGCGACGCCGTACATGGGCGTCCAGTACGCCACGTGGCGGATCGTCTCGCCGTACTGGTCGAGCGGGATGAACACCCCGCCGAGGAACGACAGCACCGCCAGCCCCGGCCCGAGCACCTGCATGGCGTTCTCGCCCGGCACGACGTAGCCGACGAACACGCCGAGGGCGGCGAAGGTGAGCGTGCAGAACAGTGTCACGACGGCGCAGGCGATCCAGGTGCCGACGGGCATCGACGCCTGTCCTTGGACGAGCCCGACGACGTTGACCGCCGCGACGGCGAGGGCGCCCATGGCGAGCGCGACGACGGCCTTCATCACGACGTAGGCCACCGGGTGCAGAGGCGTGAGCCGCAGCTGTCGCGACCACCCCAGCGCGCGCTCCACGGCCACCATCGAGCCGCCGGCGGCCGCGGTGAGGGCGGCGCCGTACAGGCCCATGGACACCAGGAGGTAGGCGCCGACGTTGCCCTCCCCCACCCGCTCCTGCGCCCCGCTCTGGCTGCTGAAGCTGAGCAGCAGGGCGGCCGGCAGGACGAGGGTGAACACGATCGTGCGGCGGTTGCGGAGCATCCGCCGCAGCTCGATACCGAGCACGGTGAGGTTGAAGCCGCCCAGCGGCGGCACCCGGCGGGTGGTCGGGTCGAGGGTGCTGGTCGCGCTCATCGCGCGGCTCCTTCCTGGTCGGCTCCGCCCGTCAGGTTGAGGAACGCCTCCTCGATGCCCTTGGCGGTGATCTCGAGGTCGCGTGCGTCGGTGGTGGTGAGGAGGTGCCGGGCGACCGCGTCGCTGTCCTTGGCGTGCACGATCACGGTGTCGCCGCGCACCTCGACGCTGTCCACACCCCCGAGCGAGGACAGCGTCGAGGTGAGCGCGGCGCCCGCACCGGGCACCGTGGCGCGGACCGTGCGACCGCTGGCCAGCGCCTTGATCTCGGCGCCGGAGCCGTCGGCCACGACGCGGCCGTGGCTGACCAGGACGATCCGGTCGGCGTACTGGTCGGCCTCCTCGAGGTAGTGGGTGGCGAACAGGACCGTGCGCCCGCGCGCGGCGTCGGCGCGGATCGCGGACCAGAACGCCCGGCGGCCCTCCACGTCCATGCCGGTCGTCGGCTCGTCGAGCAGCAGCAGCGCCGGGTCGGAGAGCAGTGCCATCGCGAAGCGCAGCCGCTGCTGCTCTCCGCCGGAGCAGCGGCCCACCTTGCGCTCGGCGATCGCCTCGATGCCGGCGTCGGCGAGCACGTCGGGGACCGGACGGGTGTCGGCGAACAGGCTGGCGGTGTAGCGCAGCGTCTCGCGCACGGTCAGGTCCTTGAGCAGGCCGCCGGTCTGCATCACCGCGGCGACGAGGCCGCGAGCGACCGCCTCGCGGGGCGTCAGCCCGAACACCTCGACGCTCCCGCTGGTGGGCGTCCCGAGACCGAGCATCATGTCGATCGTCGTGGTCTTGCCGGCCCCGTTGGGTCCCAGGAAGGCGACCACCTCGCCGGGGGCGACGCTGAGGTCGATGCCGCGCACGGCTCGCACCTGCCCGAAGGACCGCGTCACCGCGTCCAGTCGGATCGCCGGCACGGCGGCGGCGGAGGGGAGGGAGGACGGCATGCCACCAGCATCGCCGCTCCGCCGCGCTCGGCGCCTGAGGGAGCCGTCACGACCTCGCCATGACGGATGTCAGCGGCCCCCGCGTGGAGACGGCGCGCGGGCGCGCCAGAATGGGCCCGGCAGCACAGCCCGAGCATCGGAGCAGCATGGACCTCGCCCTCAACGACGACCAGCGCGCGTTCCAGCAGCTCGCCCGCGACTTCCTCGAGCGGGAGGTCGTCCCGCACCGAGCGGAGTGGGACCGCCGGGAGTCGGTCGACACCGCCGTGATCGCGAAGATGGGCGACATCGGCTTCTTCGGTCTCACCTTCCCCGAGGAGTACGGCGGGCTCGGCGGCGACTACCTCACCTACTGCCTGTCGATGGAGGAGCTCGGCCGTGCCGACTCCGCCGTACGCGGCATCGTGTCGGTCTCCGCCGGGCTCTTCGGCAAGGTGGTGCTCGCCCACGGCACCGAGGAGCAGAAGCAGCGCTGGCTGCCCGGCATCACCAGCGGACGGCTGCTCGGCTGCTTCGGCCTGACCGAGCCCGACACCGGCTCCGACGCCGGCAACCTGTCCACGCGAGCGGTCCGCGACGGGGACGACTGGGTCATCGACGGCTCGAAGATCTTCATCACCAACGGCACCTGGGCCGACGTGTGCCTGGTGATGGCGCGCACGGGCGAGCCGGGGCCGCGCGGTGTGTCGGCCTTCCTGGTGCCGACCGACACCCCCGGCTTCGAGCGCACCGAGATCCACGGCAAGCTGGGGCTGCGCGGCCAGGCCACCGCCGAGCTCTCCTTCGCCGGCGTGCGGGTCCCAGCCGACGCCCTGATCGGCGAGGAGGGCCAGGGATTCAAGATCGCGATGCGCTCTCTGGACACCGGCCGCATCTCCGTGGCCGCCGGCTGCGTGGGCATCATCCAGGCCTGCCTGGAGGCGGTGGTCGACTACACCCGGCAGCGCGAGCAGTTCGGCCGCCCGATCGCGTCCTACCAGCTGGTCCAGGAGATCATCGCCGAGATCTCCGTCGACGCGGACGCGGCCCGTCTGCTGACCTGGCGCGCCGCCGACCTGCTCCAGCGCGGCGAGCCCTACGGTGTCGCCGCGTCGAAGGCGAAGTACTTCGCCTCGGAGATGGCGGTCAAGGCCTCGAACCTCGCGGTGCAGGCCTTCGGCGGCTACGGCTACATCGACGAGTACCCGGTGCAGAAGCTGCTGCGCGACGCCCGCGTGATGACGCTCTACGAAGGCACCAGCCAGATCCAGAAGCTGCTCATCGGGCGTGCCGAGACCGGCATCAGCGCCTTCGTCTGACCCGCCCCACGACCCTCGGAGGAACGATGACCGCCCAGAACCGGACGCAGACCCCGCTCGAGCTGTTCGGGACCGACGCGCTGATCGACGAGGAGTCGCGGGCGATCCGCGACACCGTGCGCCGCTTCGTCGAGGACCGGATCAAGCCCGACATCGCGGAGTGGTTCGAATCCGGCTCGATCCCGGCTCGCGAGCTCGCTCGGGAGCTCGGCGGACTCGGCGTGCTCGGCATGCACCTGGACGGCTACGGCTGCGCCGGCACGTCGGCGACCGCGTACGGGCTGGCGTGCATGGAGCTCGAGGCCGGTGACTCCGGGCTGCGGTCGCTGGTCTCGGTGCAGGGCTCGCTGGCGATGTTCGCGATCCACCACTTCGGCTCGGAGGACCAGAAGCAGGAGTGGCTGCCGCGGATGGCGGCTGGGGAGGCGATCGGCTGCTTCGGGCTGACCGAGCCCGACGCCGGCTCCGATCCCGCGTCGATGCGCACCCGCGCCCGGCGGGACGGCGACGACTGGGTCCTCGACGGCACGAAGATGTGGATCACCAACGGCTCGGTCGCCGACGTCGCGGTGGTCTGGGCCCGCACCGACGAGGAGGGCAGCCCGGTGCGCGGCTTCGTCGTACCGACCGGGACACCGGGGTTCTCCGCCCCGGCGATCAAGCGCAAGCTCTCGCTGCGGGCATCGGTGACCAGTGAGCTGGTGCTCGAGGGCGTGCGGCTGCCGGCGGCGGCGATGCTGCCCGAGGCGCGAGGGCTCTCGGGGCCGCTGTCGTGCCTGAACGAGGCGCGCTACGGCATCGTGTTCGGCTCCCTGGGTGCAGCCCGCGACTGCCTGGAGGCGACGATCGCCTACGCCGCCGAGCGCGACCTCTTCGGCCGTCCCCTCGCCGGCTTCCAGCTCACCCAGGCCAAGCTCGCCGACATGACGCTCGAGCTCGGCAAGGGGATGCTGCTCGCGCTGCACCTGGGCCGGCTCAAGGACGCCGGCACGCTGGCGCCGGCTCAGGTGAGCCTGGGCAAGCTCAACAACGTGCGCGAGGCGATCGCGATCGCCCGCGAGTGCCGCACGATCCTCGCCGCCGCGGGCATCACCCTGGAGTACCCGGTGCTGCGGCACGCCAACAACCTGGAGTCGGTGCTCACCTACGAGGGCACCACCGAGGTCCACCAGCTCGTCATCGGCCAGGCCCTCACCGGGGTCCCCGCCTTCCGTTGACGTGCCCCTTGTGGTGACGCGAGCTGCCGCTTGTGGTGACGCGAGTCGCGGGCTCGTGGCGACGCGAGATCTCCTAGGGCCACAACCGTCGACTCACCCGGACACGACTGACCACTGAAGGCACCACGAGGGGCAACTGGACCCACCACAAGGGGCAACTGAACGGGGTCAGAAGCCGAGGCGGCGGAGCTGGCGGGGGTCGCGCTGCCAGTCCTTGGCGATCTTGACGCGGAGGTCGAGGTAGACCGGCGTGCCCAGGATCGCCTCGATCTGGTGCCGGGCGGCGGAGCCGACCTCGCGCAGGCGGGCGCCCTTGTGCCCGATCACGATGCCCTTCTGGGAGTCGCGCTCGACGAAGAGATTGGCGTGCACCCGCAGCAGCGGCCGGTCGGCGGGACGATCGGGATCGGGCGCCATCTCCTCCACCACCACCGCGATCGAGTGCGGCAGCTCGTCGCGCACGCCCTCGAGGGCCGCCTCGCGGATCAGCTCCGCGACCAGGGCCTCCTCGGGGGCGTCGCTGAGCTCGCCGTCGGGGTAGAGCTGCGGACCCTCGGGCAGCCGGTCGACGAAGAGGTCGGCCAGCAGCTGCACCTGCGCACCGGACCGGGCCGAGACGGGAACGATCTCGGCCCACTCGGTGTCGGTCTCCTCGCCGAGCTGCTGGATCGCGAGCAGGTGCGCCCCGAGTTGCTCGGGGCTGACCAGGTCGGTCTTGGTGGCGACGGCGAACTTCACCGTCCGGCGCACCTTGGCGAGCTCGTTGACGATGAACCGGTCCCCGGGCCCCGGCTTCTCGTTGGCGGGGAAGCAGACCGCGACGATGTCGACCTCCGCCCACGTCGTCTTCACGAGGTCGTTGAGGCGTTCGCCGAGCAACGTGCGGGGGCGGTGCAGCCCCGGGGTGTCGACGAGCACGAGCTGCGCGTCGTCGCGGTGCACGATGCCGCGCACGACGGTCCGCGTCGTCTGCGGCTTGGACGACGTGATGACGACCTTCGAGCCCACGAGGGCGTTCGTCAGCGTGGACTTGCCCGCGTTGGGCCGGCCCACGAAGCACGCGAACCCACTGCGGAACGACTGCTGCTCAGCCATGCCGCGCCTCGTCGTACGCAGCCCAGATCTCCTCATCCGAGCGGCCCTCGGCCTTCCCGCGGGCGTAGATCGGGCCCGGATCGACCGCCCGCGCCTGTCGTGCCCGGGCCCCGCTCCAGTAGCCCATCAGGTCGTGGTGGTGGCTGTCCCACCCGAGCGAGCGGCGGACGTGCCGGCGGATCTCGCGCATTTGCGCCGACTCCCCCGCCATCCAGAAGTACCCCGGGTCCTCGGGCCAGGAGCGACCCTCGACGAGGGCCGCGAGCCCGGAGGCCCCGACCCCGGGCGGCCGCACCCACATCGCGTCGGTGTAGCCCTCCAGGGGCCCGTCGGGGCTCTCCACCACGGCGACGACCTCGCCCGCGAACGACGCCAGACTCTCCCGGATCCGGGCGATCGCCGGCAGCGCGGTCAGGTCGCCTACGAGCGCGACCCACCGGGCGTCCTCGGGCAGCGCGAAGGAGCCCTTGGGAGCGGTCAGCGTCACCTCCTCGCCGACACAGTCGGTGCGGACCCACTCGGTGACCAGTCCCTCGTCGTGGACGACCACGTCGAGCACCAGCTCGGCACCGTCCCACGACCGCACGGTGTAGTAGCGGCTCTGGAACTGCCCCGGCACGACCAGGCCGACCCACTCGTCGGGGATGCCCGTGGAGACGAAGCCGTCCACCTCGCCGAGCACCACCCGGACCAGGTGCGGCGACAACGGCGTGCGCCCGAGCACCCGGGCGCGGTGGGACGTCGGTCGGCTGCTCACTCCGGCAAGGCTAACGGGCCGGTACGGCGTCCCGCGCGGCGACCGCGAGCCCTCCGGCAGCCGTCGTGGCCAGCGTGGCGACGTGCAGGCGGCGTTGCGGGCACCCCTCGGCCGTCGCCCGGCACGAGGCGTCGGCGGGATAGCCCACCCGTCCGGCGTCCCAGGCGTGGTAGGCGAGCCGCACGTGCCCGTCGGCGTCGAGGAAGGCCATCCCTCCCCCGGGACCCGCCACCGCGCCCCCCGTGGCCAGCAGCGGCGGCGCCGCCACCTGCCGCACGACCCGGTGCCGCTGGACGTGCCGCCGGCGGTGCTTGCGGTGCGGTCGCCGGCGCTGGTGCGCGTTCCGCACCCAGCGCACCCGGCGGACCGTCGGCCGCGTACACGGTGCGGTGAGGCTCGGGCACACGGCGTACCCCTCGGCGTAGCCGGTGCCGGCCCACCCGCCGCCGGAGTAGAGCAGGTAGCGCCGACCTCCGACCACGACCATCGCGGGGTTCTCGACCACGCTGCGCTCCCAGCTCGGGTAGGGGCGCGCCCGGAGCAGCAGCTGCGGCGCGCCGCCGGCCAGCAGGTGCATGCCGTCGGGGGTCAGCTCGCGGATCCAGAGCCGGGTGGGGTGGCCCAGGGTCAGGTCCTCGGTCTTGTACAGCAGGTAGGCGTGGCCGTCCTCGGTGTAGATCTGGGGGTCGATCGCACCCCGTCGGGCGGGGCACTGCAGCGGCGCGGCGGAGTCGTCGACGAACGGCCCCAGCGGAGAGTCCGCGACCGCGACGGAGATGCACATCCTCCGGCCGCCGACCGGGCCGGTGCTGCCGGCAACCGTGGTCGCGTAGGCCGCGACGAAGCGGCCCTCGACCAGGGCCACCGAGGGCGCCCAGGTGAGGGCGGCGCGGTGCCCGGCGTGGTCGTGCCAGTCGGCCCACTGCGCCACGTCGGGCAGGGCGTCGGCGGTGCCGGTGGACGGACCGGACGCACCGGTCGGGTCGGGCGTCGCCGTCGGCGTCGGCGCGGTCCAGGTCGCGAGGTCGGTGGAGGTCAGGACCGGCAGGTTGAGGCCGGCCGTGCGGGTGCCGTAGGCGTAGGCGGTGCCCTTCCACACCAGCACGCTGGGGTCGGGGAAGTCGCCGCGGTAGGTCGCTCCGGCGACGACGGGGTCACCGCCCACCGGCATCCGGGCGGCCGTCCGGTCCGCGCGCGAGAGGTGACCGCCGCCCCCGGAAGCACCGTGGGCAGGGCCCCCGACCGCGAGCGGGAGCCCGACGGCGACCGCCACGAGACCGCAGAGGAGCCGACCGGGACGCACCGGCACAGTCTGCCGGGCGACGGCGCCGGCCGTGGGCGGTTCGCCGCAGCCGGCGGCCGGTCAGTGGCTCCAGCCGTGCCGCAGCGGGTAGCCGCTGTCGCCGTCGGCGTCGGTCTTCGTGGCCAGCACCTGGTGCAGCTGGATCTCGTTGGTGACGAAGCCCATCCGCGAGCCGGCCATGTAGAGGCCCCACACCCGGGCCGTGGCCTCGCCGACCTCGGCGACGCAGGCGTCCCAGTTCTCGACCAGGTTGCGGTTCCACCCGGCGAGCGTCTTGGCGTAGTGGATGCGCAGGTTCTCCTCGTGCTGCACCTCCAGGCCCTGGTCCTGGATCTCGGTGATGATCCGTCCCGAGCCGGTGAGCTCGCCGTCGGGGAAGACGTAGCGGTCGATGAACGCACCGGTGGTCGTCTTCTTGTTGTCCGAGCGGGTGATGCAGTGGTTGAGGAGCCGGCCGTGGGGGCGCAGCTTGTCGCGCAGGAAGCCGAAGTACGCCGGGTAGTTGGCCACGCCGATGTGCTCGGTGAGGCCGATCGAGCTGACCGCGTCGAAGCCGGTCTCCTCGACGTCGCGGTAGTCCATGTGCCGCACCTCGGCGCGGTCGTCGAGGCCGTCGGCCTTGATCCGGTGCTGGGCCCACTCGGCCTGCTCCGCCGAGAGGGTGACGCCCAGCGCGGTGACGCCGTAGTGCTCGACGGCGTGGCGCACCATGCCGCCCCAGCCGCAGCCGACGTCGAGCAACCGCATGCCGGGCTGCAGGCCGAGCTTGCGGCAGACCAGGTCGTACTTGGCGTACTGCGCCTCCTCCAGCGTCGCGTCCTCGGTGGGGAACAGCGCGCAGGTGTAGGTCATCGACGGGCCGAGCACCAGCTCGTAGAAGCGGTTGGAGACGTCGTAGTGGTGGTGGATCACCTCGGCGTCGCGCTCCGGGGAGTGCATCAGCCCCTCGACGATCCGGCGCCACCGCGGCAGGTGCTCCTGCTCGGGCACCGGCGGCGGCTTGAGGTTGCTCAGCCCTACCGAGCGCAGCAGCGCGATCAGCTCCGTCGGCGACGGGGCGCGGAACTTCAGGCCGGTCTTGTCGCCCTTGACCAGCATCAGTGCGTCGTAGGGGTCGCCGGCGTGGGCGCCGACGACCTCCAGGTCGCCCTGGACGTAGGCGCGGGCCAGGCCGAGGTCACCGGGGGCGGTGAGCAGGTAGGCCAGTCCGCGCTCGGTGCGCAGGTTGAGCCCGAACGGCGCGTCCTCGGGCCCGGCGCTGCTGCCGTCGTAGGCGGTGAACCGGAACGGCAGCTCCCCGTTGAGCAGGGAGCTGAAGGCCTCGGCGAGCGACATCGTGGGGATCAGCAGGCTCATCGTCGTCGTACCGCCTTGTCGTAGAGGGTGGTGAGTCGTCCGTGGGGGTCGTAGCGCTTCTTGACCGCGGCGAGGTTGCCGCCGTCGTAGAGCGCGTCGAAGGTCTCGGGGTCGTAGAAGGCCTCGGAGTAGAGCGACTTGTGGCCGTCGAGCGCGTGCACCCGTTCCTCGATCGCGCGGTTCGTGGGTGCCTCCGGGGCGGCGTCGCCCACGTGGACGGTCCCCCAGAAGCCGACGTTGACGTAGGTCTCACCGGGGCGCAGGGGGTACGTCGGCCAGGAGCGCTGGGCCACCAGCGGGCAGAGCCAGACCGGCCGCATCCCGACGGCGGTGTCGAACCAGTCGAGGAACTCCGCCAGGCGGCCGACCGGCACCTCGATGTCCTGGATGACCCGCTCGCGCTGCGGGCGGCCGGCGCGGCGGTCGAGGCGGTCGGCGATGCCGAAGCGGGTGTCGAGCCCCACCAGGCGGTGGTAGACGTCGGAGCGCTTGAGGCGGCGCGGCCACAGCCGACGGACCACGGGGTGCTGCACCCCGAAGGCGCCCGAGCACCAGAACCAGTCGGTGTCCCAGCGCCAGAGGTAGTCGTGCATGGTCAGCAGATCGGTGGGCCGCTGCTGGATCGACCGGTAGAAGATCCGCCGGCCGGTGTAGTCCGACGTCCGGCCCGCCTCGTCGGTGAACCGGGCGAGCGTGAGGTAGTACTCCCCCGCCTTGAAGGCGACGCCGTCGAGGCCGTCGACCCGCTCCCCCTCCCAGCTGCCCTCGGCGGTGACCCGCTCGATCGCCGCGGCCAGCGCGTCCGCGTCGTCGAAGGCGACGTGCCGCAGGGCGACGTACCCCGGCACCCGCTCGAGCCGGATCCGCAGCCGGGTGGCGTAGCCCAGCGAGCCGTAGGAGTTGGGGAAGGTGGCGAACAGGTCCGCGTGCTCGCCCTCGGGCCGGCAGGTGAGCACCTCGCCCGCCCCGGTGAGCACGTCCATCTCCAGGACCGCCTCGTGGGGCAGGCCGTTGCGGAAGCTGGTCGACTCGATGCCGAGGCCGGTGACCGCGCCGCCGAGGGTGATCGTGCGCAGCTGCGGCACCACGGTGGGGATCAGGCCGTGGGGGAGCGTCGCGGCGACCAGGTCCTCATAGGTGCACATCCCCTGCACGTCGGCCGTCTGCGCAACGAGGTCCAGGGAGATGACGCCGTCGAGGCCGCTGACATCGAGGCCGGGAGCGGTCGTCGCGACCCGGGGCCGGAACAGGTTCGAGGTGCGCTTGGCCAGCCGGACCGGCTGGTCGCGGCCGATGCGGTCGTAGGACGCGCGCAGCCTGCCGACCGCGGCGTCGTGGGCAGGTCGTCCCTTCAACGGCACGGCGAATACTCTACCGACCTGTTGCGGCCCGCAACGAATCGGACAACCGGCACTCAGGTGCTGAGACGCCCCTGGATGCGGCCTGCCGGCGTTCCCGTGTGCACCGTCACACCCGCGCCCGCCAGGTCCCGCAGCGCAGCGACGTCCACGTCCTCCGGTGCACCCTCGGTGAGCACGACGGCGGCCTCGGCTCCCTTCGCTCCGCTGGCGACGGCCATCGCCACGCACACCGCGAGCGCGGAGACCTGCAGGGAGGGCAGGTCGACGGTGGCGGCGGCATAGGTACGGCCGTCGAGGTCGCGCAGGGCCGCGCCCTCGGCGGCGCCGGTGCGGGCCCGGGTCGCCCGGGCCAGCACCACGAGCTTGCCGTCTTCGGCGGAGAGGGTCTCGGCGTGCGGGTCGGCCATGGCCCCGAGTATGGCCGAGGCTAGGAGCGGTCCTGGCGGGCGGGGACCACCGCGTCCTCGACCGAGGCCGCGTCGGGCTCGATCGGGGTGATCACCACCGTGCCGATCCGCTTGCGGCGGCCGGTGCTGCCCTCGGCCGTCAGCAGCAGCCCTCCGACGTGGACCACCGAGCCGGGGATCGGGACCTTGCCCAGGTGCTTGGCCATCAGCCCGCCCACGGAGTCGACGTCCTCGACGGCGGCGTCGGCCAGCTCGACGCCGGTCAGCTCCTCCAGGTCGTCCACGGGGAACCGTGAGGACACCCGCACCGAGCCGTCGGCCAGCGCCTCGGAGACCACCTCCTCGGTGTCGAACTCGTCGGCGATCTCACCGACGATCTCCTCCAGGACGTCCTCGATCGTCACCAGCCCGGCGGTGCCGCCGTACTCGTCGACGACGACCGCGATGTGCCGGCGCGCGGCCTGCATCTCGCGCAGCAGGTCGTCGACCGGCTTGGAGTCGGGCACGTGCAGGACCGGGCGCATCAACGACTCGACCTGCTCGGTGGTCTGCGCGTCCGCCCGGTCGAAGACCCGCTTGGAGATGTCCTTGAGGTAGGCGAAGCCGAGGATGTCGTCGAGGTCCTCCCCCACGACGGGCACCCGGGAGTAGCCCGAGCGCAGGAACAGCGACATCGCCTGGCGCAACGTCTTGTGGCGCTCGATGAACACCACGTCGGTGCGCGGCACCATCACCTCGCGCACGGTGGTGTCGCCCAGCTCGAACACCGAGTGGATCATCGCCCGCTCGTCGGACTCGATCAGGCTGGACGCCTCGGCGAGGTCGACCATCTCGCGCAGCTCCGCCTCGGAGGAGAACGGTCCCTCGGAGAAGCCACGGCCGGGTGTGAGCGCGTTGCCGAGCAGGATCAGCAGCTTGGGCACCGGGCCCAGGACGCCCGTGAGCACCCGGAGGACACCGGCGGAGGCCAACGCCACCGCATCGGCGTGCTGGCGCCCGATCGTGCGGGGGCCGACGCCGAGGACGACGAACGAGACCACGACCATCACCACGACCGCGGCGACGATCGCGCCTGCGTGCCGGCCGTAGCTGCCGGTGATCATCAACGTGGCGACGACGACCGCGGCCACCTCGCACAGGGTGCGCAGGAACAGGGCGGTGTTGAGGTAGGGCGGCGGGTCCGCGAGCACCTCGAGCAGCTGCCGGGCCCCCGACCGGCGACGGTCCGCGAGCTCCTCCGCGCGGGCGCGCGAGTACGACGCCAGCGCGGCCTCGGCGGCGCTGAGCAGACCGGCCAGCACCACCAGGGCGAGGACCAGCAGGAGCAGAGCCGGACTGTCGGCCCTCATGTCTGCCTCATGCGGGTGGCGCGGCCTGCCAACGACCGAGCAGCTCGGCCTGGAGGTCGAACATCTCCTTGTGCTCGTCGGGCTCCGCGTGGTCGTAGCCGAGCAGGTGCAGGATGCCGTGCACGGTGAGCAGGTCGAGCTCGTCGGTCGTGCTGTGACCTGCGGTCTCGGCCTGCGCCGATGCCACCGCCGGGCACAGCACGAGGTCTCCGAGCACCCCCTCCTCGGGCTCCTCGGTGACGGTGCCGGGGCGCAGCTCGTCCATGGGGAAGGCCAGCACGTCGGTCGGGCCCTCCTTGTCCATCCACTTGGCGTTCAGCTCCGCGATCGTCGCCTCGTCGACGGCGGTCACACACAGCTCAGCCAGGGGGTGCACCCGCATCTCGTCCATCACGAAGCGCGCCAGTCGCTGGGTACGCCGCTCGTCGAGTGCCATCCCCGACTCGTTCAGCACCTCGATGCCCATGCCGGCATCCTCCTCGCTCACCCGCGCGGGCGCGGCGGGTGGTCGACGTCGTAGCGGTCGTAGGCCGCCACGATCTCGGCCACCAGGCGGTGGCGCACGACGTCGTGGGCGGTCAGCCGGTTGAACGACACGTCGTCGATGCCGTCGAGGATCCCCTCGACGACCTTCAGGCCGCTCTTCGTGCCACCGGGCAGGTCGACCTGGGTGACGTCGCCGGTGACCACGATGCGGGAGCCGAAGCCCAGCCGGGTCAGGAACATCTTCATCTGCTCCGGCGTGGTGTTCTGCGCCTCGTCGAGGATGATGAAGGAGTCGTTGAGCGACCGGCCGCGCAGGAAGGCCAGCGGCGCCACCTCGATGGTGCCGGCCGCCAGCAGCTTGGGGATCGACTCGGGGTCGACCATGTCGTGCAGGGCGTCGTACAGCGGGCGCAGGTAGGGATCGATCTTCTCGCTCAGCGTCCCGGGCAGGAAGCCGAGCCGCTCACCGGCCTCGACCGCCGGCCGCGACAGGATGATGCGGTTGACCCGCTTCGCCTGCAGCGCCTGCACGGCCTTGGCCATCGCCAGGTAGGTCTTGCCCGTGCCGGCGGGCCCGATGCCGAAGACGATCGTGTGCTTGTCGATCGCGTCGACGTAGCGCTTCTGGTTCAGCGTCTTGGGGCGGATGGTGCGGCCGCGGTTGGACAGGATGTTCAGCGAGAGCACGTCGGCGGGCCGCTCGGCCGGGTCGGCCTGGGAGCGCAGCATCTCGATGGCGCGCTCGACGGTCTCGGTCGAGAGCCCCTGACCGGTGCGGATGATGGTGACCAGCTCGTCGAGGAGCCGCTCGGCGAGCTCGACCTCGGCGGGCTCGCCGCTGAGCGTGATCCGGTTGCCGCGGACGTGGACGTCGGCGCCGAAGGAGCGCTCGAGGAGGGCGAGGTGCTCGTCGGCCGGACCCAGCAGGGCGACCATGTTGATGCTGTTCGGCACCGTGACGGTGTGCCGCGTCGGCGCGGCGGGCGGAACGGGGCCCGTGCTGGTTTCGGTCATGAGGCCCCCGACGGGGCGGCCCTTCTGGTCGGCTGCGGTACGTCGCCCATGCTACCCAGGCGTCCCGCCCGGTGCGCGAACACATTCCCGGCACCTTCCCGGCACCTTTCCGGCACCTTTCCGGCACCTTCCCGGCACATTGACGGCACCCTCGTGTCAACCGACCGGGCGGCTCACGCGTGGACGTAGCGTGACCCTGTCCTCACCGACCCGGCTCGCGCCGGCCAGCAGCAGGGGGTGCGCCATGGACCCGTGGGCCTCCCCCGGCGGGCCGGGCGCCGTCCCGTCCCCGGAGGACCGGGAGGCCGACGTCGGCACGGCGCTCGCCGCCCTCTACGCCGAGCACCGGGTGCCGCTGCTGCGCGCCGCGGTGCTGCTGGTGCGGGACCGCGCCACGGCGGAGGACCTCGTCCAGGACGCGTTCGCCGACATGTGCCGGCGCTGGCCGGTGCTGGCCGACCACGAGCGCGCGGCGGCCTACCTGCGCACCGCCGTCGTCAACCGCGCCCGCTCGGCGCTGCGGCACCGGGCCGTCGTCGACCGTCATCGCCGCACCGACGGCGGCCCCGGCACGGCGGCCGGCGCCGACGCCGGCGTCCTCGCCGACGCGCAGCGCCGGGAGGTGCTCGACGCCCTCGCGCTGCTCCCCCGCCGGCAGCAGGAGGTGCTGGTGCTGCGGCACTACCTCGACCTCTCCGAGGCCGAGATCGCCGAGACCCTCGGCATCCGCCCGGGCTCGGTCAAGACGCACGCGTCCCGCGGGGCCGCCGCCCTGCGCGCCCGGCTCGGCACGACCCGCCCCGGAGCCGCGGCTCCGACCGCACCCAGGGAGGCCCGATGACGACCGATCCGACAGAGGACGGCGACATCGGCGCCCTGCTCCACGGCGCCGTCGACGACGTGCAGCCGCGCCACGACACCACCGACGTGCTCGCGCGGCTCGCCGGCGACGACGAGGCGTCGGCCGCACCCGGCCGCCGGTCGGTGCCGGTGCTCGCGGTCGCCGCTGTCGTCGCGCTGCTGCTCGGGGGCCTCGCCTGGCTCCAGCAGAGCACGCCCCCACCCCGGCCGGCGGCCGCGCCGGCGGTGGGCCGCGACCTGACGCTCGAGGTCTACTACCTGGGCGACACCGCCGCCGGACCCCGGCTGTTCAGCGAGCAGCACGTGCTCCACCACGTCACCAGCAGCACCGCGCAGGCGGCGGTCGACGCGGCGCTCAGTCGCCCGGACGACCCCGACTACCGCTCCGGCTTCCCGGCGGGCACCCGCGCCCGGGTCGCGGACCGCGGCGACGTGGTCACGATCGACCTCGACCACGAGGTCAGCTCCGCACCGACCGGCAGCGCGCCCGGCGAGGGCGAGGCGGCCGCGCAGGCACTCGTGTGGACCCTCGACGCCGCCCTGCAGCGTCCCGTCCCGGTCTCCATCACGGTCCGCGGGGTGCCGGTGACGACGCTGCTGGGCAGCCCCCTCGACCAGCCGGTCGACCAGGGCAGCGCCGACCAGCAGCTCTCCCCGGTCTCGCTCACCCTGCCTCAGGACGCGCGGCTCCGCTCGGGGACGACTGTGCGCGGCGACGCCGCCGCCTACGAGGGCAACGTCGTCTGGGAGCTGCGCCGCGGCGGCACCGTCGTCGAGCACGGCTACACGACGGCCGGACAGTGCTGCACGCTGTCGCCGTTCGCGTTCGTGCTGCAGGCGCCCGCAGGCGGCTACACCCTCAGCGTCAGCGACACCGACCCCTCCGACGGGCACGGCAACGGGGTCACCACCGACACCAAGGCGATCCGGATCGACTGAGGCCGCCTCCGGCCGATCCTGCTCGTCACCGCCAGCGGTCGGTGCGTGCGAGCAGCGCGCTCGCAGCGGCCGCGCCGGCGGTGGAGGTCCGCATCACCGTCGGCCCGAGCCGGACCACGTGGACGTGGGGTCCGGCCCCACGCAACGCCGCCAGCTCCTCCGGGGCGATCCCGCCCTCGGGTCCCACCACGAGAGCGACCTCCGCAGCCCCCTCCATCGGTACGGCGCGCAGCGGCACGTCGGCCTCCTCGTGCAGCACCAGCACGACGTCGGCCGCCTCGGCCTCCGCGACGGCGCCGGCACGGTCCACGGGGTCGGCGACCTCGGGGAACCACACCCGGCGCGACTGCTTGGCCGCAGACACCGCGGTCGCGCGCCATCGGGCCAGCGGCTTCGCACCGCGCTCGCCGCGCCACACCGCGACCGACCGGGAGGCGGCCCACGGCACCACCCGGTCGACGCCGATCTCGGTCATCAGCTCGACGGCGAGCTCGCCGCGCTCGCCCTTCGCGAGGGCCTGGAGCACCGTGAGGCGCGGCGTCGCGGCCGGCTCGCAACGCACGTCGAGGACCTCGGCGACGAGGCCGGAGCGGGAGACCTCGTGCACCCGCGCCGTCGCCGCGGTGCCGGCACCGTCGGTGAGCACCAGGTCCTCCCCGGCGCGGAGCCGGCGGACGACCGCGGCGTGGTGGCCCTCGTCGCCCCCGAGCGCGACAGTGCCGCCGACGCGCGGCACGCCGGCGGCGGCCAGGTCGGGTGCCCAGAAGACGGGCAGCGTCATCGCCGGGCGGTGCCCGCTCGCGACGCCACGCCGGCCAGCACGCCGGCCAGCACGCCGGCCATCACCCGGCTCACTTGAAGGCGCCCTTGAGCCGGTCGAAGACCGACCGGTGACCGGGCGCGATGCGGCCGCCGGGCGACTCCTCGTGGCGCAGTGCCGCCAGCTCGCGCAGCAGCGCCTCCTGCTGCGGATCGAGCCGGGCCGGCGTCTCGACGTCGATCGTGACGATCACATCCCCCCGGGCGCCGGTGCGCAGGCTCGGCACGCCGTGCCCGCGCAGCACCTGCTCGGTGCCCGACTGGGTGCCCGGCCGCACGTCGATGTCGGCCCACAAGGAGGCGTCGTCGTGCTCGTCGTCGTCGGGGTCGACCACGTCGGCCTCGAGCAGCGGCAGGCGCAGCGTGGTGCCCAGCGCGGCGGCGGTCATCGGGACGGTGGCGCGGCAGCGCAGGTCCTGGCCGTCGCGGGTGAAGACGGGGTGCGGTCGCACGTGGATCTCGACGTACAGGTCGCCGGCGGGTCCTCCGCCGGGACCGACCTCACCCTCGCCGGCGAGCTGCACCCGGGTGCCGGTGTCCACCCCGGCGGGGATCTTCACCGTCAGGGACCGGCGGGAGCGGACCCGGCCGTCGCCGGCGCACTCCCGGCACGGGTCGGGGATCAGCTCGCCGTAGCCCTTGCACGCCGGGCAGGGGCGCAGGGTGCGGATCTCGCCGAGGAACGAGCGCTGCACCTGCTGCACCTCGCCGACACCGTGACAGGTCTCGCACGTCACCGGGCTGCTGCCCGGCGCGGCGCCGCTTCCCTCGCAGGTCTCGCACACCACGGCCGTGTCGACCTTGAGCTCCTCGGTGGTGCCGAAGGCGGCCTCGGCCAGCTCGACCTCGAGGCGCACCAGGGCGTCCTGACCCCGGCGGGCACGGGGACGCGGGCCGTGCTGCCCGCCGGCTCCCGGCTGGCCACCGAAGAAGGCGTCCATGATGTCGGTGAAGGAGAAGCCGGCGCCCTGTCCGAACCCGGCGCCCCCGCCCCCACGCCCGAACGGGTCGCCGCCCAGGTCGTACATCCGCCGCTTCTCGGGGTCGGCGAGCACCTCGTAGGCCGCCGACACCTCCTTGAACCGCTCCTGCGCGTCGGCGTCGGGGTTCACGTCGGGGTGCAGCTGCCGGGCCAGCCGGCGGTAGGCCTTCTTGATGGTGTCGGCGTCGGCGTCGCGGTCGACGCCCAGGGTTGCGTACGGGTCGCTCATCGGCTCAGGCGCACAGCTTTCTCGAGGTCAGGACTCGTCGAGGATGGTGGAGACGTAGCGGGCGACGGCGCGGACGGCCGCCATCGTGCCGGGATAGTCCATCCGGGTCGGCCCGACGACACCGAGGGCGCCGAGCGCCTCCTCGCCGGGGCCGTAGCCGGAGGAGATCACCGAGGTGGTCGCGAGCTCCTCGTACGGGCCCTCGCGACCGATCCGCACGGTCAGGGCGCGGTTGGAGGTGGCCTCGCCGAGCAGCTTGAGCAGCACCACCTGCTCCTCGAGGGCCTCCAGCATCGGCTTGATGGTGGCCTCGAACCCGTCGCCGAAGCGGGCCAGGTGGGAGGTCCCGCCGACGACGATCCGCTCGTCGGAGCGGTGGTTGGACATCGCCTCCACGAGGGCGGTCACCACCACCGCGACCGGCGTGCGCACGGCCGCGTCGGCGGTGTCGGCCAGCTCGCCGAGCGCCGTCACCGCATCGGTGATCCGCTGCCCCGCGGCAGCGCGGTTGAGCCGCTGGCGCAGCTCGCCGAGATCGGACTCGGTGAGCTCGGCGGGGACCTCGACGAGCCGCTGCTCGACACGCCCGGTGGACAGGATCAGCACCAGCAGCAGCCGCGACGGCGTCAGCGAGACGACCTCGATGTGCCGCACGGTCGAGGCCGAGAGGATGGGGTACTGCACGATCGCCACCTGCTGGGTCAGCTGGGCGAGCAGCCGGACGCTGCGCTGCACCACGTCGTCGAGGTCGTGCGCCTCCTCGAGGAAGCTGGCGATCGCGCGGCGCTCCGCCGCGCTCATCGGCTTGACGGTGGTGAGCCGGTCCACGAAGAGCCGGTAGCCCTTGTCGGTGGGGACCCGGCCCGCGCTGGTGTGCGGCTGCGCGATCAGGCCGTCCTCCTCCAGGGCGGCCATGTCGTTGCGCACGGTCGCCGGCGAGACCCCGAGCTGGTGCCGCTCGACGAGCGTCTTGGACCCGACCGGCTCCTGGGTGGAGACGTAGTCCTCGACGATCGCGCGCAGCACGGCGAGCCGTCGGTCGTCCTGCGACATGCCGCACCTCCTCGCAACCGGCCCCGGGTGGCGACGACCGCAAAGTCCGCTGGCACTCGCGCCGCCTGAGTGCCAAGCCTACTACCCCCGGCCAGTCGGACCGGAGCCCGAAGCACCGCTACCGTCGGCCGGGTGAGCGGATCGGAGTTCGTCGAGGTCGCCGACCGGGTCCTCGTGGCGCGCCAGGAGTGGTTCGACCTGAACGTCGTGGTCGTCGCCGGGCGCACGGGCTCGGTCGTGGTCGACACCCACGCCTCCGCCGCGGCGGCGCGCGCGGTCGTGGAGCGCGTGCGGCGTCTGGGCGTCGCACCCGTGACCGCGGTAGTCAACACCCACGAGCACTTCGACCACACCTTCGGCAACCTGACCTTCCGCGACGCGCTGGGGCTCGAGGACGCGCAGCTCCTCGCGCACGAGGAGGCAGCGGCGCGCACCGTCGCCGCCGGCGAGCGGATCAAGCGCGAGTACGCCGCCGACCCCTCCGAGCCCCGCGGTGAGGAGGTGATCGCGACCGCGATCCTTCCCGCCGGCCGGACCTTCTCCTCGGCCACCGTGCTCGACCTCGGCGACCGGCAGGTCGAGCTCGTGCACCCCGGGCGCGGGCACACCGGAGGCGACCTGGTCGTCCGGGTGCCCGACGCCGACGTGGTGCTGGGCGGCGACCTGATCGAGGAGTCCGCCGCCCCCGGCTACGGCGACGACTCCTGGCCGCTGGAGTGGCCGGCCACTCTCGACCTGGTCATCGAGCTCTGCGGACCGGGCACCGTCGTGGTCCCCGGTCACGGCGCCGTCGTCGACCGGTCCTTCGTGGCCGACCAGCGCGAGGACGTCGCGGCCGTCGCGGAGACGATCCGGGCCCTGGGCGCCGCCGGCGTGCCGCTCGAGCGTGCCCTTGCCGAGGGCAGCTGGCCCTTCCCCGCCGCCGGCCTGGCCGCGGCCGTCCGCCGCGGCTACGCCCACCTCCCCCCGGGCGCCCGCTCCCTCCCCCTCCTGCGTTGAGTGGGGAGCTCCGGTCCGGTGAGTCGGGAGTCCCTGACCGAGCGCTGACCGGAACGCCGAACTCATCGGAGAAGAAACACCCCACTCGTGCGACGGGAAGTCCCCCCTCGACGGGTAGCGTCCGGGCGGTGTCCTTCCCCGATCGGTACGGCTCCGACGTGCTCGCCGGCGACTGGCGCGTGCCGAAGCGGGGCCGGGCGACCGAGATCTGCGCGGATCCCGGCCTCGTGGTCGAGGAGGTGACCACCGACTGGTGCGGGGAGATCGTCAAGGTCGAGCGCGACCTGCAGACGGTCACCCTGGAGGACCGCCGCGGCAAGCGACGTACGTTCCCGCTCGGGCCGGGCTTCCTGCTCGAGGGCAGGCCGGTGGTGCTGGTCCCGCCGACGCGCAAGGGGCCCGAGAAGAGCACCCGCACCGCATCGGGATCGGTCGCGGTCGAGAACGTGCAGGCGCGGGTGGCGCGGGCGAGCCGGATCTTCGTCGAGGGCCGCCACGACGCTGAGCTCGTCGAGAAGGTGTGGGGCGACGACCTGCGCATCGAGGGCGTGGTCGTGGAGTACCTCGAGGGCGTCGACGACCTCTCGGCCCACCTGCGCGACTTCGGTCCGGGGCCGGAGCGACGGGTCGGCGTGCTCGTGGACCACCTCGTCGCCGGCTCCAAGGAGAGCCGCATCGCCGACGCCGTACGCCGCTCGGCGGTCGGCAAGCACGTCCTCATCGTCGGCCACCCGTTCATCGACATCTGGGAGGCCGTCAAACCGCAGCGGCTCGGCTTCGCCGCGTGGCCGAAGGTCCCCCGCCATCTGGAGTGGAAGAAGGGCGTGTGCCAGCAGCTGGGCTGGCCGCACCGCGACCAGGCCGACATCGCGCGGGCGTGGAAGCACATCCTCGGCGGCGTCCGTGGTTTCGAGGACCTCGACCCGGCGCTGCTCGGTAGGGTCGAGGAGCTCATCGACTTCGTGACGGGGTGAGAACCCCGCACACGGCACAGGGGGAAGACATGGCCGGTTACTACGGGCCCGCGCCGATGGCGCCGGCGCAGGAGCGCACCTGGGCCAGCGCCGCGCACTGGGGCGCGCTCGTCGCGAGCATCGTCGCGCTCGCGTTCCTGGGCCCCCTGCTCGTGCTGCTGATCAAGGGCGGCGAGTCGGCGTTCGTGCGGCGGCACGCCGTCGAGTCGCTGAACTTCCAGATCAGCGTGCTGATCTACGGGCTGGTGGCGCTGGTGCTGTGCCTGCTGCTGATCGGCTTCCTGCTGCTCGGCGCGCTCGGGGTGGCGTGGCTGACGCTGACGATCATCGCCGCGGTGAAGGCCAGCAACGGCGAGGACTTCCGCTACCCGCTGATCCTGCGGCTGGTGCACTGAGCCCTCGCCCTTCGGGGGCAAGGGCCGTCGACCTCAGGGCAGCAGCATCCGCACCACGGCGTCGCCGAGGAGCCGCCCCTGCACCGTGAGCACCAGGCGGCCGTCCTCGACGACCGCCAGGCCCCGGCTCACCGGCGCGTCGACCAGCACCGGGTCGGGCAGCTCCGTCACCGGCATGCCCTCGCGCAGCCGCACGCGGAGCATCACGTCCTCGACCCGGCGGGTGTCCTGGTCGAGGTCCTCGCCGTCGAGGGCCGGGGAGGTGCCGGCGGCGAGCCGCTCGGCGTACGCCCGGGGGTGCTTGACGTTCCACCACCGCCGTCCCCCCACATGGGAGTGCGCGCCGGGCCCGATGCCCCACCAGTCGTCGCTGCGCCAGTAGCCGAGGTTGTGCCGGCACCGGGCCGCCTCGTCGCGCGCCCAGTTCGACACCTCGTACCACCCCAGTCCGGCGGCCACGAGGGCGTCCTCGGCCTGGAGGTACTTGTCGGCCAGGTCGTCCTCGTCGGGCAGCGGCAGCTCCCCGCGACGCACCCGGCGACCCAGCGCCGTGCCGTCCTCGACGATCAGCGAGTACGCCGAGACGTGGTCGGGCCGGCTGGACAGCGCCGCGTCGAGCGAGGCCTGCCAATCGGCACCGGTCTCCCCCGGGGTGCCGTAGATGAGGTCGAGACTGACCTGGTCGAATCCGGCGGCGCGCGCCCACGCGACCACCTGCGGCACCCGCTCGGGGTCGTGGGTGCGGTCGAGCACCGCGAGCACATGCGGGACGGCGGACTGCATGCCGAACGAGATGCGGGTGAAGCCGCCCTCGCGCAGCTGCGCGAGGGAGGCGGGCGTGACGCTGTCGGGGTTGGCCTCCGTGGTCACCTCCGCGCCGGGCGCCAGGCCCAGGCGGGTGTCGATGGCCCCGAGGATGCGCACCAGGTCGCCGGCCGGCAGCTGGGTCGGGGTGCCACCACCGAAGAAGACCGTCCCGACCCGGCGGTCCCCGAGCTCAGCGGCGGCGCGCTCGACCTCCGCGACCGCCTGCCCGGCGTACGACGCCTGCGAGGCGCCGCCGCCGAGCTCGGTGGCGGTGTAGGTGTTGAAGTCGCAGTAGCCGCAGCGGACGGAGCAGAACGGGACGTGGACGTAGAACCCGAGAGCAGGTGCGTGGCTCAGGAGTAGAAGCCGTTCAGGATCTCGGCGTAGTTGCCCTCGACGACGTTGCGCTTGACCTTCAGCGACGGCGTCAGCTCGCCGGACTCCACGCTGAGGTCGTGGTCGAGGATCTCGAACTTCTTGATCGTCTCCCAGCGGTTCAGCTGGGCGTTGAGCTTCTCGACGTACTCCTGGACCATCGCGTGACAGGCGTCGGTGGCCACCACGTCCGCGTACGGCGCGTCGCCGAGGCCGTTCTCCTTCGCCCACTCGGGGAGCGCCTCGGGGTCCAGCGCGACCAGCGCGACGCAGTAGTTGCGGTCGTTGCCGAAGACCATGAACTGGCTGGCGTAGGGGCACAGCGCCTTGAACTTCGCCTCGATGGCGTTCGGGGCGATGTACTTGCCGCCGGAGGTCTTGAACAGCTCCTTGATCCGGCCGGTGATGGTCAGGAACCCGTCCGCGTCGAGGGCGCCCTTGTCGCCGGTGCGCAGGAACCCGTCCTCGGTCATCGCGGCCGCGGTGTCCTCGGGCCGGTTGTGGTAGCCAGCCATCACGTGCGGGCCCTTGATGAGGACCTCGCCGGTGGCGTCGATGCGTACCTCCGAGCCCGGCATCGCGGGCCCGACGGTGCCGATCCGGTTGTCGTCGGGGTGGTTGACGAAGGCGCCGGCGGAGGTCTCGGTGAGGCCGTAGCCCTCCAGGATCACGACGCCGGCCGCGGCGAACCACTCCGCGATGTCCCGGTTGAGCGCCGCGGACCCGGAGATGAAGAAGCGCACCCGTCCGCCGAAGCGGTCCCGGACCTTGGCGAACACGATCCGGTCGAACAGTTCGTGCTGGAGGCGCAGTGTCAGCGGCACCGGCTTGCCGGCGCGCCTGAGCTCGGCGACCTGACGCCCGACGACGAACGCCTGGGTGAAGATCTTCTCCTTCAGGCCGCCCTCCTGGGCGGTCATCGTCATCACCCGGGCGTGGGCCTTCTCGAAGATCCGCGGCGCGGCGCCCATGAAGGTGGGCCGGACTATCGCGAGGTTGTCGATGATCTTGTCGATGCGCCCGTCGATGGCGGTGGCGAAGCCGCAGGCGAGCTGCGCGGAGAGCAGCACCTTGCCGAAGGAGTGGGCCATCGGCAGCCACAGGAACTGCAGGTCGTCCTCACCGAGGATCCCCTGGGCCTGCACCACGGCGCCCTCGTAGGTCCAGGATTGGTGCAGCAGCCGGACGCCCTTGGGCTTGCCGGTGGTGCCGGAGGTGTAGATCAGCGTCGCGAGCTGGTCGCCGGGGATGTCCAGCGCGATCTGCTCGATCACGCCGGGGTGGTCGGCGAGATAGCCCTCGCCGAGCTTCTCCAGCTCCTCCAGCGAGATCACCCAGTCGCCGTCGGTCGCGGTGCCGGGGAAGACGACGACCTTCTCCAGCTCGGGCAGGTCCGAGCGGTGCGCACGCAGCTTCTCCACCTGGCCGTCGTCCTCGGCGAAGACCACCCGGCACCCGGAGTCGGCGAGGATGTAGGCCACGTCCTCGGCCATCGTGGAGGGGTAGACGGTCGTCGTCGCACCGCCGGCGCACATCACCGCCAGGTCGGCGAGGATCCACTCGTAGCGCGTGGAGGACGCGATGCCGACGCGCTGCTCCCGCTCCAGTCCCAGCGCCAGCAGGCCGCCGGCGAGCTTGGTGACGTCGGCGGCCGTCTGGCGCCAGGTCACCGACGTCCAGGACTCGCCCTCGGGGAACCGGAACGCCTCGTGATCGGCGGACTGCTCGACCCGCTGGAGGAACTGCAGCGCCACGTTGACCGGGCGCTTCTCGATGATGGCGGGGTCGTGCTGGATCGTCGCGGTGGTCGACATGGGGGTGACCCTAAATCACCGCGGCTACTCGCGGGTCACATCCTCGTCAAGAGATGGACAGCCGCGCGGCGTACGCCTCGGCCTTGGCGCGCGCCTGCGGCACCAGGTCCTCGACGGCCAGCAGCTGCGGCAGCAGGGCCCGGTCGGTCGTGAGCGCACGGAACATCGTCGCGACCGACACGCCGTGGCCGGGCCGGTGCACGACCCGGACCGCGTCGCCGGGGGCCAGGACGCCCTCCCGGAGGACGCGCAGGTAGGCGCCGGAGCGGCCGTGGCCGAGGAAGCGCTGCATCCACGCCGTGGCGTCATAGCCGCTCTCCTGCTGCCAGGACGCGAAGTTCGCACACGGGATCCGCACCGAGCACACCTCGAGCAGTGCGGTGCCGACCTCCCAGTGCTCACCCACCTCGGCGTCGTCGACGGCGAGGCCCTCGGTGGTGAGGTTCTCCCCGAACTGGCCGTCGCGCAGCGGCCGCCCCAGGACGCCCTCCCAGTGGTCGAGCTCCTCGCGCGCGAAGGCGTAGACGGCCTTGTCGGCACCGCCATGGTGACGACGGTCGGCCGCCTCGTCGCCCGCCAGACCCACGGCGCGCACGGCGACGGGCCCGGTGACCGCCCGCTTGTCGATGGAGGTGGTCCCGACGCCCGACCAGTCCTTCGGTCGAGGCAGGCCGACGTTGACGGAGCGGACGAAGGAGGTCACCAAGACATCCAACCCCGCCCGCAGCGGGCGTGTCAGGCGGATCCCGGTACGACGGGTCCCAGCCCGACCGTCTCCCCCGGCGCTGCCCAGCGCACGCGCTCGGCCGTCCCGCGACGCCGGACCTGCTCGCGGAAGTCCTCGATGGGCGACCGGAAGCGGCCGTAGTCGGAGTGGTGGACCGGGACGTTGGTCGCCGCACCGATCAGCTCGAGCAGCGCCGCGCCCTGGACGTCGTCCATCGAGACCAGCAGGCCGCCGGGCAGCGTCGTCCCGCCGAGGTGGAGGACGGCGGCGTCGACCCTGGGGAACCGCTCGGCGATCTCACCGAGCTCGTCGACGAAGAGGGTGTCACCGCTGACGTAGAGCCGGAACGGCTCCGCCCCGGGCTGCTGCAGCTCGATCAGACTGCCCATCACCGGCGGCACCAGGAGGCTCCCGAGGCCGGTGCCGTTCCGTCCGGGGAGCGCGGTGGTCGTCAGGGTCGCGTCGCCGTGGCTCAGCTCCTCGGTGGTCCACGTCGGCATGCCGACGGCCTGGCCGAAGCCCTGCCTTCCCAGTGCCCGGGCGGACGCGGGCGTGGTCAGGATGGGCAGGTCCCGGTCGAGGCCGCGACGGGCGACGCGGTCCCAGTGGTCGCCGTGCATGTGGGAGAGCACGACCGCGTCGAGTGGCGGCAGGTCCTCGACCTCGAGCGCCGGATCGGTCAGGCGCCGGCTGAAGACGCCCTTGCCGAGGTAGGCCAGCTGTCCCCGGTGCAGGAAGTTCGGGTCGGTCAGGAGGGTGAACGGTCCGAGCCGGAGCACGGTGGTCGCGTTGCCGACGAACTGCAGGGTGGGCTCCATCGGTAGGAGGTACCCCTCCGCGGCGGGGCTCAGTGGGGGCGTACGAGCCCGCACTCGTAGGCCGTCACCACCGCCTGCACCCGGTCACGCGCTCCGGTCTTCATCAGGACCTTGGCGACGTGCGTCTTGACGGTGGTCGGTGAGACGAAGAGCTCTGCGGCGATCTCGGCGTTCGACATCCCCCGTGCCATCAGCACCAGCACCTCACGCTCTCGCTCCGACAGGGCGGCCACCGCCGCCGGCTGCCTCCCCGGAGCGGGGCGCGCGCAGAACTCCTCGACCAGGCGCCGGGTGATCGCCGGAGCCAGCATCGTGTCCCCCACCGCCACGGTCCGGACGGCATGCACGAGGTCGTCGGGTCGGACGTCCTTGAGCATGAAGCCGCTGGCGCCCGCCCGGATCGCGTCGTAGACGTACTGATCGCGGTCGAAGGTGGTCAGCATCAGCACACGGCTGGAGGTCGTGCGGGTGATCGAGGCGGTGGCTTCCACGCCGTTCATCCCCGGCATCCTGACGTCCATCAGGACGACATCGGGCTCCAGCTCGCGACAGCACGCGATCGCTTCGCCTCCGTCGCCGGCCTCCGCCACGACCTCGATGTCGGCCTCCTGACCGAGGATGATGGCGAAGCCGCGACGCACCAGTGCCTGGTCGTCGACCACCATGACGCGGATCACGAAGCCGTCCCCGGGACAGGCACAACGGTCGGCGCCAGATGTTCGACCGGCGCGATCGGTTCGCCGGCGGCCACCGGCACGGTGACGAGGACCCGGAAGCCTTCCTGCCACGGACCGGCGACGACCTCTCCCCCGCACGCCTCCACGCGTTCGCGCATCCCCACGAGGCCATGACCCGGTTGTCCGGTGTCGGGCCTCGCGGGCCCCGGGTCGACGACCTCGACGCGCAGAACACCGCCCACGCTCGCCACATCGACCCGAGCCTCGCTCGCCCGGGAGTGGCGCAGCGTGTTGGTGAGCGCTTCCTGGATCACGCGGTAGGCGGTCAACTGGACGGTGGCCGGGAGGTCACCACAGGCCGGCGGTCCGCAGGTCACCTGCAGTCCGGCGTCACGGTAGGAGGAGGCGAGCGTCGCGATGTCGGCGAGCCCCGGGGCGGGGGCCGTGAGAGCTGGACCTTGGGGTCGGAGCACTCCGAGGAGCTGGCGAAGCTCGGCCAAGGCGCCGCGACCCGACTCCTGTACGGCGTGCAGAGCCTCCACAGCCACGGGGTCGGCCGCCGACGACTGCAGCACCCGGCCCGCGGCTTCGGCCTGGACGAGCATCACGGTGACCGAGTGCGCCACGATGTCGTGGACCTCCTGGGCCACGCGCAGCCGCTCTGTCGCGACCGCTCGATCGGCCAGCTCCTCCCGACTGCGCTCGAGAGCCGCCGTGGTCCGTTGCAGGTCCTCGATGAGAAGGCGGCGGCTGCGCAGCGCCCGCCCCGCCGCCCAGGCCCCGCCGACGACCAGCACCAGCCACACGAGGTTCGTGACACCGTCGGCGCTGGTCCCCGCCACGCAGGCGTAGGCGAAGCAGCAGCCCAGCACGGACTCTCGTGCCGGCAGCGCGTAGCCGACCCACCAGACCAGGACGAGGCAGGCGATGACCGAGGAGAGGAAGTTCTCCTGGGAGAGTCCGAGGGAGAACGTGACGACGATGGTGCCGAAGCCGACGACGACGGCGGTCCACAGCGAGGTGCGACGCAGCAGCAGGCAAGCGACGTAGACCAGGATCGCCACCGCCGCCACCGGCCGCGGCCCCCGGACCGTCTCGGCGAGGTCGGCCACACCGACGACGCAGACCACCGCGGCGATGACCCAGTCGAGGGTGGACGGCCGACGCAGGCGCATGGGGCGACGGTACGGCGGAAGGAGGCGACGCGCGTCGTCTTCGGGACGGATCGCGCTCCGACCACAGGACGATCCCTTCGCCGCGCAGGCTCCTCCCGGAGGGCGAACGGATCGTGCTCGGGCGTGACGCGGCCAGAGGCCCGCCGTTCGTAGCGTCACGGGGTCCGTTCCGAACCGGAGGAGTCCCCATGACCGTCCACGCACCTGCTCTCCACCCGTCGCTCCCGCTCGAGCGGCCGCTCCGGGGGGCCGCCCTGCGTCTGCGCCGCACCGTCGGAGCACTCAGCCTCCCCGCAACCTTCCTCGTCATGCTGGTCGGCAGTCCGCTGCTCGACCCGCTGGACGACCGCGCGAACGAGACCGCCACGTTGCAGCAGGCGGTCGGCCATGCCGATCAGATCGCCGGGCTGGCCTGGGCCGAGGTGCTGACAGCGGTGCTCACCCTGGCCGGCCTGCTGACCCTCGTGGGCGCCGTGCGGGGACGAGGTGCCGGCTGGGCGAACGCCACCGGCGTCATCGCGGTCCTGTCATCCGCCGGTCTGGTCGGCATCGCGATGAACCACTTCGTCGTCTCCGGGCTGACGGCCTCGAGCCTTCCGATGAGCGAGAGGGTGGAGGCGCTGCAGCGCTTCCACCACGCTGGTGGCCCGATCGTGGTCCTCATCATGGTGAGCGGACTCGCGTTCGTCACCGCCGCGGTGGCGGCATGGCGAGCAGGGCTCTCGTCGCCGTTGGTGCTCGTGCCGGCCGCCGCACTCCTGCTCCTGAGCACCGCCCCGAGCGAGGCCGCCGGCTATGGCGGGATGGTGGCGGGCCTGGTGCTCGGGGCTTGGCTCGCCCGGGACCTGCTCCGCGGCTGACGTGCGCGCTCAGTCCTGCACCGCCTTCGCGATCGCGACGCAGCGGGTGAGCAGCTGGTCGGTCGGGAGCCGGCGGCGGACGCCGGGCGGCTCCTCGAGACGCTGCCGAGCGAGGTCGAGCATCCGCACGACCACCCAGTCGCGGGCGCGGTCCTCGTCGAGCCCCGCTGCGTCGATGACGGCGCGGAAGCGCCGGCGGACGCCGTTGCGGACGTCGCCCGCGAGCTCCTCGTAGCGGTTCCACAGCAGCGGCGCCGGCTCGTAGTGCGGGTCTCCCGACAGCGGCTTGGGGTCGATGGCCGACCACGACCCCCGGTCCGCCGCCAGCACGTTGCCGTAGTGCAGGTCCGTGTGCAGCAAGGTGCCGTCGGTCGCGGGGTCGGCGGCGAGGTCACCGATCAGGGACACGGCTTGCTCGACCAGCCGGTGCGGAACCGGGGCGTTGCGCGGCAACCGGGCGAGCCGGTCGCCGACGTGGGCGACGTACGAGGACAGGGAGCGCAGCTGCGGTGGAGCCGGCACGTGCAGGAGGCCGTAGAGACCGCCCACCGTCTCGCACGCCTCGACGTCCCATGCCTCCTCGAGGCCGGCCTCGCCGAGCCGCTCGAGCAGCAGGGCCCGCCGGCGCGGATCGGCGCGCAGCAGCCGCACGGCTCCCCTGCCGCCCCACTTCGTCAGCGCCAGGTGCTCGTGCTCGGACTCCTCGTCGGGGAAGCCGACCTTGAGCACGGCAGCCTCACCGGAGGCCTGCAGCACGGGCACGACGAGCGCGCAGTGGCCGTGCATGGTCCGGTCCTCGGCGCGCAGCTGCCACTCCTCGAGCAGCTCGGCCACCAGTCGTGGGAGCCGCTCCACGAACGCCGCCCACTCGGGTCCGCGCTCGGACAGAACGCGCCGACGAAGTCGCTGCGCGGACGTCGCCAGCACGCCGTCGGGCAGCCTCACGCCGAGGTGATCCAGTGGTCGGGCGGCACGTCGGGCCGGCCGGGGACCGCTCGCTGCTCCTCGCTCCACGCCTCGCCCCAGGCGGCACGGGCGACGGAGCGCCAGAACGCGCCGGCGGCGGCGTTGTCGTGCTGGAAGGCCACCTCCCAGGGGCCGTCGTAGCGGCGCAGGACGTCGAGGGCGAACGCGCGGCCGACGCCGAGGCGGCGCACGGGAGCCGCGATCCAGAACCCGTCGAGCCGGCGGCAGCCGCCGTCGATCCCGCACACGAGCGCGAACCCGACCGGGGAGGGCTCACCGGTGTTGGGATGAGCCGCCCGCAGCAGCCATCCTGCGCGACCCGGCGCCGGGTAGGCGTCGAGCGGTCCGTGCGCGAACCGACCGTCGGCGTAGGGAAGCCCGTTCACGACCGGCGCCATGTCCGTCCGGAACGCCTGCCACAGCCAGGCGACGACCGGCCACTCCTCGTCGCCGACGGGCCGGACGTCGACGCTCACTTCTTGGACTTCTCCCCGGGCTGCGTCGTGGAGAGCGCGGCGACGAACGCCTCCTGGGGGACCTCGACGCGGCCGACCATCTTCATCCGCTTCTTGCCCTCCTTCTGCTTCTCCAGCAGCTTGCGCTTGCGGGTGATGTCGCCGCCGTAGCACTTGGCGAGGACGTCCTTGCGCATCGCGCGGATGTTCTCGCGGGCGATCACGCGGGCTCCGATCGCGGCCTGGATGGGCACCTCGAACTGCTGGCGCGGGATGAGCTCCTTGAGCTTGCCGGCCATCATCACGCCGTAGGAGTAG
>JBQCHZ010000033.1:0-3313 GCA_051954195.1 Marmoricola sp. | reverse complement strand
CGGCGCGGCACCGTGCCGGTCGTGGGCGACCCCGAGGGCGGCGAAGGCGCCGGGCGTGGCCACGCTGCCGTGCCCGGCATACAGGGTGAGGCCGCCGCCGTAGCTGGTGGTCACCTCCCGCAGGCCGCTCCCGAACCGATCGCGCGGCAGGCCCCGGCCCGGCATCTCGACGTTCCCGTCGACGACCTCCGGCTCGCCGCCGGCAGGCCACACGGTGACGAACGCACCGCCGAGCACCGACACGATCCCCGGTTCGGTCGTCATCGCCGCGACCATCGCCGCGATCGCGGCATCGACCGCGTTGCCCCCGGCCGCGGCCGCCGCCATCCCCGCGTCGGCGGAGACCGGACCCGTCGCCGCGACCGCCACCCGCCTGCCCATGCGGACCATCCTGACCCGAGCGGCCGGTCCGCGCCACGGCACGCCAGCCCTCAGACGCGGTCACCAGGTGCCGCGGTGCACGACCTCGTCGAAGGGGCGCCGGTCCAGCCGGGTGAGCACCGCCAGCGGCTTGTCCGCCGGGTAGCCGACCGACAGCACGTAGGCGAGGAACCGCCCGTCCGGGAGGCCGAGCACCGCCCTGGCCTGGCGCTGGTCCGTGGCGGCGGCGTGCCCCGTGCCGATGCCGAGGTCCGCCGCGGCCACGGTCATCGCATACGTCGCCTGGCCCAGGTCGTACTGCAGCAGCCCGGCCTGCCGGTCGTCCTCGGGCTCCGGGGCGACCAGCGCGATCGCGGCTGCCGCCCCGGCCACGTGTCCGGCGCCCTGCCAGACCTTCGCGAGCTCGGCCAACTGCGCCCGGTCGGTCACGACGACGAAGTCCCAGGGCTGCCAGTTCCCCGCCGAGGGCGCGCGCCGGCCCGCGTCGAGGATCCGGTCCAGCGCGTCGTCGGGCACCGGCTCGCTGGTGAACTTCCGGACGTTCCGTCTCGCCCGCAGGGCGTCCCACGTCTCCATGGAGTCATGGTGCGCCCGGACGGCGGCAGACGAAAGGGCCCGACCCCCGTGCGGGGATCGGGCCCTTGTCGACCTGGTGTCGTCAGCCGGCGACGACGTCGAGCTTGACCGTGGCCTGCACCTCGGGGTGCAGCCGGACGGTCGCCTGGTGCGAGCCCACCGACTTGATCGGGGTCGGGATCTCGATCCGGCGGCGGTCCAGCTCCGGGCCACCGGCAGCCTTGACGGCGTCGGCGACGTCGGCCGGGGAGACCGCACCGAACAGCCGGCCGGCCGCACCGGCGTGGGCGACGACCTTGACGGTGCCGTTCTCGAGGTTGCCCTTGATGGACTTGGCCTCCTCGAGGGTCTTCACCTCGCGGACCTCACGGCCCTTGGCGATGGCGTCGACCTGCTTCTGCCCGCCCTTGGTCCACGCGGTGGCCAGGCCACGGCGGAACAGGAAGTTGCGGGCGTAGCCGTCCTTGACGTCGACGACGTCACCGGCGGTGCCGAGGCTGCTCACCTCGTGCGTCAGGATGACCTTCATGTCAGTTCCTTCCTAGCGCCCGAGCTCAGCGGGACGAGCTGGAGTAGGGCAGCAGCGCCATCTCGCGGGCGTTCTTGACCGCGGTGGCGATGAGCCGCTGCTCCTGGACGGACACACCGGTCACCCGGCGAGCGCGGATCTTGCCGCGGTCGGAGATGAACTTGCGCAGCAGCGCAGTGTCCTTGTAGTCGATGTTCTCGACCTTCGCCGCCTTCAGCGGGTTGGCCTTCTTCTTGGGCTTGCGCACAACGGGCTTGGCCATCGTGGTGCTCTCCTTGTCGTTCGAACACGTCGTGTTCAGGATGAGCCCTGGTTCCCCAGGGATGGTGGTGGTGCTGGTCTTGCTGGAGGTATGCCATGTGCTCACACCGCGAGCGGTGCGCCACCGGCATACCGGATGATCCGGACCGGTCAGGTCCCTCTGACCAGGTCGATCAGAACGGGGGCTCGTCGTAGGACGGGGCCTGGCCCCATCCGCCGCCCTGCTGGCCGCCGCCCTGCTGCTGGCCGCCGCCCTGCTGGCCACCGGAGGGACCGGTCGCCCAGGGGTCGTCCTGCTGCTGGCCGCCGCCGTAGCCGCCGCCCTGCTGGCCGCCGCCACCGAAGCCACCGCCGCCACCGCCGGAGCGCTGGGTCTTGTTGACCTTCGCAGTCGCGTACCGCAGCGAGGGGCCGACCTCGTCGACCTCCATCTCGATGACGGTGCGCTTCTCGCCCTCCTTGGTCTCGTACGAGCGAGACTTCAGGCGGCCGGTGACGATGACCCGGGTGCCACGCTGCAGCGACTCGGCGACGTTCTCCGCCGCGTCACGCCACACCGAGCAGCGCATGAACAGCGTCTCGCCGTCCTTCCACTCGTTGCTCTGCCGGTCGAACTGCCGCGGCGTGGAGGCCACGGTGAAGTTCGCGACGGCAGCGCCCGAGGGGGTGAAGCGCAGCTCGGGGTCGCCGGTGATGTTGCCGATGACGGTGATGACGGTGTCGCCAGCCATGGAGCGTGTCCCCTGTTCGTGTCAGGTGGTCCGGGTCGCGCGGTGCGGGACCGGGGTTCGGATCGGTGCTGCTCAGGCGCCGGGGCGCAGGAGCTTGGTGCGCATGACCGACTCGTTCAGGCCGAGCTGGCGGTCCAGCTCCTTGGCCGTGGCCGGCTCAGCGGTGAAGTTGACGACGGCGTAGATGCCCTCGGACTTCTTCTTGATGTCGTAGGCCAGGCGACGACGGCCCCAGACGTCGACGTTGTCGACGGTGCCCTTGTCCTTGGTCACGACGGTGAGGAACTTGTCGAGCGACGGAGCGACCGTGCGGTCGTCCAGCTCGGGGTCGAGGATGACCATCAGTTCGTACTGACGCATGCTGGTAACCCGCCTCCTTTGGTCTGTGGCGGTCACGGTCCTTCCGTGACAGGAGGGTTGCAGTGCGATCCCCCGCCGGCTCGTGCCGTGGGGGAACCTGACAAGGGTACCGGGCGGCGACGACAACTCCGAATCGTTCTCCACAGGCCCCGTCGAACCGGACGCCGGCTCAGGTGATCCGCACGAGCAGGCGGTCCGGCGCGCCCGCGAAGTCGCCGGCCAGCTCGTCGTCGTCGAGCTCGTCCTCGCGCACCTCGCCCTCCGCCACGTCCCTGTCCATGGGGGCGTATGCCGTGGGCGCCGGTTGCCGGGGTGCCGGGACGGCGGCCACGCCGCGCCACACCCGGACGACCAGCCACGCCACCCCGCCCACGCGCAGCAGGAGGAAGACGGCATACCAGCCCGGCGGGAGGCCGCGGTCCGGCGTGGACAGGCCCGCGACGTAGAGCCACACCATGGCGAAGTGCAGCGCCTC
>JBQCHZ010000032.1:0-15658 GCA_051954195.1 Marmoricola sp. | reverse complement strand
GCCCCCCCCCCGCAGCCAGCCCCCGCCCCCCGGGCCCCCCCCGGCTCTCCCGTGTGCGCCGGCCGGGGCCTTCAGCCGGGGTTATCCCTCGGGGGGCCCGGCGGGGGGATCAGTCGGGAGGACCGTCGCCTTCGGGCCGCAGCTTCCCCAGCCGCGCGCGCAGCAGCTCGGTGCGGTGGGCGTTGGGATGCAGGCGCAGGTAGCGCTCGCCGAAGGAGGCGAGCAGTGCGTCGTCGAGCCGGCGCACGGCACCGGGCGGGTACTTGTAGCCCATCCGCTCGTTGAGCGCGGCACTGTCGGTGGCGGCCAGGACCGCGCCGAGCTCGTCGAAGGACGTGATCCCGAGCTCGAGCAGCAGCCCGGCGATCCAGCTGTAGTGGTCGGTGCGCGACCACCCGGCATCGGGGAAGCGGCCCGCGAGGAACGCGGCCAGCTCCTGGGCGCTGAGGCGGGGGTCCTCGTCGGCGGGCGCCGTGCGCGCATCGCCCAGGCCGGCCTGGAGGGCGTCCCTGATCCGGGAGAACTCCTTGTCGGCGAGCTCGAGGAGACCCGCCGCCAGGGTGAACCGGCGGTCCATGCCGGGTGCCTGCTCCAGCGGGATGTCGCCCTTGTAGCGGACGTCGTGCTCGAACTCCGCCCACGCGTGCTGGAGGATCGTGCGGATCTGCACCGAGAGGCGGTGGCCGACGAGGTCGGGGTGCTCGCCCCCCAGCTCCGAGTCGGCGTCGAGCTGGAGCAGGACGTGCCGGCTGGCGTAGCCGAAGCGGCCGGCACTGGCGTTCTCCTCACCGAGGTCCCGGTCGTCGAGCACCCGGAACTGGTCCCCGAGCAGGTCGGCCACGGCCGCGACGTCGCTGTGCAGGTAGGTGATCACCCGGACGCCGATCTGGTCGGTGATCTGCCGCAGCGGGTCGTCGTAGAGCGGAACGCCGTCGTGGGTCCGCGCCGCCTTCTCCGCGAACGACGTCACCGACTTCGTCCTGCCGGTCACGCTGAGGTAGTTGATGCCGGCGTCGTCCAGGATGCCGCTGACCAGCTCGGTGTAGGCCGGTCCGACCAGGGACAGCTCGACGTGGCGGGCGGCGTACTCCTCGACCGCTGCGCGCCGCATCCGGTCCCACGCACGCTCGTCACGGTCCCCGGTCACGCGCGACAGTGTCGCAGCCCGGTGCCGGCTCAGCTGCGCAGGTAGGACGCGCCGTTGACGTCAATGATCGTTCCCGTGGAGAACCGTGCCTCCGGCGAGGCGAGCCACAGCACCGCCGCGGCCACCTCCTCGGGGCGGGCGACCCGTCCGAACGGCGACTGCGCACGGACGGCGTCGCCGCCGGGCCCGTCGAGGACCTCGCGCGCCATCTCGGTCTGCACGAACCCCGGCGCCACCGTCCCCACGCTGATGCCCTCCGGAGCGAGTGCCAGCGCCAGCGACTGCCCGAAGGCGTTGAGACCCGCCTTCGAGGCGCCGTAGGCGGGATTGGCCGGCTCCCCGCGGAAGGCCCCCCGGCTCGAGACGTTGACGATAGCGCCGCCGCCGGCCGCACGCAGGTGCGGGACCGCGCAGAAGGAGGCGTTCGCCGCGCCGACGAGGTTCGTCGCGAGCGTGTCGGACCAGGCCCGCTGCCAGGCCTCGTAGGACGTCGTCAACGGCGGGTGGGCGACGAAGATGCCGGCGTTGTTGACCAGCACGTCAAGGCGTCCGAGCCGCTCCGCGGCGGTGTCCACCGCCCGACGTACCGCCTCGGCGTCGGCCATGTCGGCCTGCACGGAGGTGTGTCCGGATCCCTGGAGCGAGGCAGCGACCTGCTCGGCCCCGGCCGCCGAGGAGCCGAAGTGGACCGCGACGCGGTCGCACTGGTCGGCGAAGGCCCGGGCGATCGCCGCGCCGATGCCGCGCGATCCGCCGGTGACGAGGACTCCCCGGCCGGTCACCGGGCGAGCTCCGCGACCCCGGCGAGCAGCCGGTCCACGTCGTCGGCATCGGTGTAGGGCGCCAGTCCGGCGCGCACGGCGCCGGTGTCGCCCAGGCCCAGCCAACGGGAGGCCTCGAGGGCGTAGAAGTTGCTGGCCGGCGCGTTCACCCCCCGAGAGGCGAGGTGCTCGTACACCTCGCGGCCCTCATGCCCCTCGAGGTTGAAGAAGACGGTGGGCGTCCGGCGCCGGGGGTCGCCGTGGAGCCGGACCTGGGGGATCCGGCGCAGGCCCTCGAGGAGCCGGTCCAGCAGCGCGTCCTCGTGCGCCTCCACCGCCGCCATCGAGGCGAGGATCCGCGCGCGGCGCCCGGTGCTGCCGGCACCGTCCGGTGCGAGGCCCGCCAGGTGGTCGATCGCGGCCGTGGTCCCGGCGAGGAGCTCGTAGGGGAGCGTGCCGAGCTCGAAGCGCTCGGGCACCACGTCGGCCGAGGGCAGCAGCTTGTCGTTGTCGAGGCCGGCGAGCAGCTCGGGCGCCGCGACGACCAGGCCGTGGTGCGGGCCGAAGAACTTGTACGGCGAGCAGGTGTAGAAGTCGGCGCCCAGCTCGGGCCCGTCGACCGGGGCGTGTGGGGTCAGGTGCACGCCGTCGACGTACAGCAGCGCGCCGGTCGCGTGGACGCTCTCCGCGATCGCGGGCAGATCCGGCCGGGTGCCGAGGACGTTGGACGCGCCGGTCACCGCGACCAGGCGGGTGCGGTCCGACAGCTGCGTGCGCACGTCGTCGACACCGAGCTCGCCGGTGTCGCGGTCGAAGCCGACCCAGCGCACCGTCGCACCGGCCGCCTCGGCGGCCTGCACCCAGGGCCGGATGTTGGAGTCGTGGTCGAGGCGGGTGACCACCACCTCGTCGCCCGGGCCCCAGGTCTTCGCCAGCGCGCGGGACACGTCGTAGGTGGCCTGTGTCGCCGAGCGCGCGAAGACGACCCCGCCGGGGTCGCAGCCGAGCAGGTCGGCCACGGCGTGGCGGGCGGCGACGACGACGGCGTCGGCCCGTTGCTCGGCGGTGGTCACCCGGCCGCGGTTGGAGATCCCCGAGGTCATCGTGGCGGCCATCGCGTCCGCGACCTGGCGCGGCACCTGGGTGCCGCCGGGCCCGTCGAAGTAGGCGATGCCCTCGGCGAGGGCCGGGAAGTCGCGTCGGACAGCGTCCACGTCGAGGCTCATGACCTCATCATCGGACCAGGAGGCGGTCGGTGCCGCCGCGGGTCTCTCACCGCTCCAGGGCGACCACCAGCTTGGCCGCGGAGACGCCTCGGCGTTGCAGGTCGAGGGCCTCCTGGAGGTCCTCCAGGCGATCGCCGACGACCCGGGCCTCCGGCAGCGCCCGGTGCCGGCCGGTGGCGAGCGCGTCGGGCAGGTAGGCGCCCAGGACCGCGTCGGCGACGTCGGTGTCCTTGAGCGCGGTCCCCCAGATGTACTGCAACCCGACGCCGCGGGGCCGAGCACGCATCTGGAGGGCGATGTTGGAGGTGATCAGCCGCAGCACCGTGCGCGCGACGGTGGATCGGGTGCGGCTCTCCGGCGCGAGGCCGTCGAAGGTCACCGGCGGGGTCGCGATCGCGACCCTCGCGCGGCCGCCGCACCGTGCGGCGATGCGGACACAGGCGGGGGCCGCGGTCGGTCCCAGTGCGATGGCGCCGGCGAGGGTCCGACCCTCGAGCGCGGCGACGACGTCCTCGACCACCGTGGGGCTGCGGTAGTCGAAGACCCGGCGGGCTCCGAGCGCGGTCACGTAGGCGGCGTTGTGGGGCGAGCAGGTGCTGATCACGTCGTAGCCCGCCGCGACGGCGAGCTGGACGGCCTGGGTGCCGACGCTGGTCGAACCGCCCCACACGAGCACGGTGGCGCCGGCCGGGGCAGGGCTCGGGCCCGGGCGGTCCAGCGCGAGGTGGTCGGCGCAGAACAGCGCCGTCGCCGCGGTGGAGACCGCGAGCGGCAGCACCGCCGCCTGCGTGAAGGGGAGATCGTCGGGAAGCCGGAGGGTCATCCGCTCGCCGAGGACGGCGTAGTGCTGGAAGGCGCCCTCGGCCGGGCGGTTGGCGTCCTTGTCGGTGCCGACCGCCGTACCGGCCACCCGGTCACCGACCGCGAAGCGGGTCACCGCGTCACCGACCTCCACCACCTCACCGGCCACGTCGGTGCCGAGCACGGTCGGGTAGCGCAACCAGCGGTAGGCCAGCCGGCCGGCGACCTGGACGATCCAGTCCGCCGGGTTGACGGCGACGGCGCGCACCCGCACGACCACCTGGTGCTCGCCGGGCCGCGAGTAGGGCGCCGGCCCTACCTCGAGGCGCGCCCCGGGGGCGGCGATCCACGCGGCGCGGTTGGGGGGCTCGGAGCGGGGTGCGGCGACCATCGGGTGCTCCTTCGACGCAGGGATTGCACTAAGTGCAATCACCATGGTGCCCGCTCATTGCACTTAGTGCAACCACCGCGGCCCGCCGCTACAGTGCCGGAGTGGGTCGCTGGGAGCCGGACGCGCGGCAGCGGCTGCAGCACGCCGCGATGACGCTGTTCCGCGAGCGCGGGTACGACGCCGTCACGGTCGCCGAGATCGCGGCGGCCGCCGGCCTGACCCGGCGCACGTTCTTCAACCACTTCCCCGACAAGCGCGAGATCTTCTTCAGCGGCGCCGCAGCCTTCGAGGCGGCGGTGGCGCGGCACTTGGAGCAGGCCGATCCGTCGCTGTCGCCACTGGACGCGGCCCTCGCCGCCCTCACCGCCGGTGGCACCGGGATCGCGGAGTTCCGGGCATACGCCCCCGAGGTGCGCGCCCTGGTCGCGTCGTCGACCGAGCTCCGCGAGCGAGATCTGATGAAGTCCGCCCGCGTGGGCGACGCCCTCGCCGCCGGCCTGCGTGATCGGGGCGCGCCGGAGCGGGCGGCGACCCTGGCCGCGCGCCTGGCGTTTCTCGCCTTCGACGTGGCCTGGCAGGACTGGGTGGACCACCCGGAGGCGGACTTCGCCGCCGTCATGGCCGATGCGGTGCGTGCGCTCCGCGAGCAGCTCGCCCCCTGAGGGGTCCACCGGGACGCCGTGGGCGGGTTAGGGTTCCCCGACGGTGAGCAGGAGGCTGTGGCATGGGTGGTGGAGCCGGTGCACGGTGATCGCGTGATCCGTGACGGCCGACCGTGGTGACCATGCGCGACGTGGCCCGCCGGGCCGGGGTCTCGCCGAGCACCGTGTCGCACGTCATCAATGGGACCCGCAGCATCGCGCCCGCCACCGAGGCAGCGGTCCGCTCCGCCATCGCTGAGACCGGCTACGTCGACGACCAGATCGCCAAGTCGCTGCGCTCGCGCACCACGAACACGATCGGCGTGGCCACCTCGGCCATCTCGAACATCTACTTCACCGAGGTGGTCAGCGCCCTGGAGCGCGAGGCCGCCTCGACCAACCGGCTGGTCCTCCTCGTCGACACCCACGACGACCCGGCCCGGGAGCGGGAGGCGGTGCGGGCCTTCGTCGGGCGGCGGGTCGACGGCGTCGTCCTGGCACCCTCCGCCGACCCGCACACGACGCTGGAGCTCCTCCAGTCGCGCGGGACGCCCACCGTGCTGCTGGACCGAGCACCGACCGAGGGACTCGGGTTCGACAACGTACGGGTCGACAGCGTCGAGCCGACCGCACAGCTGGTCGACGTGCTGCACCGCGCCGGACACCGCTCGCTCTGCATGGTCGCGGGGATCCCCGGGCTGACCACCACCGAGGAGCGGATCGCCGGGGTGCAGCGGGGCGTGGAGCGCAACGGCATGCCGGATCCGCTGATCCTCGACGGCGGCTCCGACCGGGACGTGGCCCGGGCCGCCCTGCGCGGGGCGCTGCGGACCGCGACGGGGCGCAGGCGCGCACGGCCGCCGTTCACCGCGGTGGTCTCAGGCAACAACGCGATGACGCTCGGGATCCTGCAGGCGCTGCGCGAGGAGGAGCTCTCGGTGCCCGAGGACGTCTCGCTGGTGTGCTTCGACGACCTGCCCTGGGCCGACCTCCTGCAGCCGCGACTCACCGTGGTGGCGCAGCCCCTGCTCGAGCTCGGGACGACCGCCATGCGGCTGCTCAGCGAGCGCATCCAGGACCCGTCGCTGCCGCCCCGTGACGTCCTGCTCGAGCCGACGCTGCACGAACGCGACTCGGTGGCGCCCCCGCGCCGACCCTGACCGGCCGGACGGAGCTCAACCGCCGGGCGACAGGCGCCGGTCGATCGCCGCCGGCGCCAGCACGTGCTCGAGGGCGAGCGCGGCACAGCCCACCAGCCCGGCCCGCTCGCCGTACGTCGCCGGCACGATCTGCAGCTCACGCGCGGCCAGCGGCGAGGCACCGCGGAAGATCGACTCGCGCACGCCGTCGGCGTAGACGTCGAAGGCGGCGGCCATGTCGCCGCCGAGGACGATCGCCTGCGGGTTGAGCAGGTCCACCGCGACCGCGAGCAGCTCCCCCACGACCCGTCCGCTGCGCCGCAGCAGGGCGCGCGCGGCGGCATCCCCGTCCTGGGCGAGCCGTACGACGTCCCGCACATGCTCGATCGGCCGGCCCGCCCCGGCGAGCTCGGCGACGAGGGCCCAGCCGGCCGCCAGCGTCTCCACGCAGCCGGTGTCCCCACAACGGCAGAGCAGCTCGGATGCCGCAGCGACCTTGGTGTGCCCGATGTCACCGGCGGCCCCGAGCCGGCCGTGGAGCACCTGCCCAGCCGACACGATGCCCAGCCCCAGACCCGTGGACGCCTTGACGACGATCATGTCGTCGAAGCTGGTCGCATGCCCCAGCCGCTCCGAGAGCGCGAGCAGGTGGGCGTCGTTGCCGAGGAAGAGCGGGATGTACTCGCCCAGGGCGGCGAACGCCGGCCGCAGCGGCACCCCGCGCCAGGAGCGCATCACCGGCGAGCCCAGGCTCGAGCCGTGCACCGGGTCCACGACGCCCGGCAGCCCCACCCCGATCCCGAAGACGGGCGCCCCCGCGGAGGGCATCAGCTCGCGGAGGCCGTCGACGACCTCGGACAGCACCGCGTCGGGCGCCGCTTGCTCCGCGAGCCGGAAGGACCGGGTCCCGCGCTCCTGGCCGGCCAGGTCGGTCACCGCGACCTGGGCCCGCGAGCGGCCGATCGCGACCGCGAGGACCGCCCCCGCCTCCGGGGCGAAGGCGAGCCGCGCCGCCGGACGGCCCCCGGTGGCCTCGTGCTCCTCCACCTGGCGCAGCAGCCCGGCGTCCAGCAGAGCTCCGACCCGGTTGACCACGGCCGTCCGCGACATGCCGGTGAGGCGGCTCAGCTCGCTGCGCGTGCCCGCGCGCCCCTCCCGCACCAACGCCAGCAGCTCACCGGCGGACGCGACCCGGTCCGCGCTCCGCGTTGGCGACACCATCGCGCCATCGTAGAGGCGGACCTTACGCCTTAGTAAGTTATATGCGGCGTTGCATGAGGCGTAACTAGTCCACTAGCGTGCAGATGTGACCCTACCCACGTCCGAACTGGCGACGACCAGACCCGACAACGTCGACTTCGTGATCGTCGGCGCGACCGGGGACCTGGCGCTGCGCAAGCTCCTTCCCGCGCTGTACTGCCTCGAGCGGGAAGGGGAGCTGCCGCCGCAGACGCGGATCATCGGCGTCTCCCGCGCCGAGCTCGACGACGACGGCTTCCGCCGCACGGCCGAGGCGGCCCTGGCCCGGGCCCTCCCGGCGGCCGAGCTGGACGCCGACACGCGGGCACGCCTGCTGACACGGCTGCGCTTCCTCAACCTCGACGCCCACCGGCCCACGGACTGGTCGGCCCTGCACGGACTCCTCAAGGAGAACCCCGATCCCGCCGGCGCGATCCCGGTCTTCTACCTGGCCGTCGCACCCGGCCTGTTCGGACCGATCTGCGAGCGGCTGGAGGAGATCGGCGTCACCGACGCGCCCGCTCGCGTGGTCGTGGAGAAGCCGATCGGGAGCTCGCTGGACTCGGCCCGGCGGACCAACCACGCCGTCGGCACGGTGTTCGAGGAGCACCAGATCTTCCGGATCGACCACTACCTGGGGAAGGAGAGCGTCCAGAACCTCCTGGTCACCCGCTTCGCCAACACGCTGCTCGAGCCGCTCTGGAACTCCCAATGGGTCGACCACGTGCAGATCACCGTCGCCGAGACGCTCGGGGTCGGTGACCGCGGGGACTACTACGACGACGCGGGCGCCCTGCGCGACATGGTGCAGAACCACCTGCTGCAGCTGCTCTGCCTGGTGGCGATGGAGCCGCCGACGTACGTCGGCCGGGAGACGGTCCGCGACGAGAAGCTCAAGGTGCTGCAGGCGCTGCGGCCGATGACGCCCGAGCGCGTGGACCGCGACGTCGTCCGCGGCCGGTACGGCGCCGGGCTCGTGGACGGCTCGCCGGTGGGGGCCTACGCCGAGGAGTCCGGCAACCCGCGCAGCACCACCGAGACCTTCGTCGCCCTGCGCACCGAGGTGCAGAACTGGCGCTGGGCCGGGGTGCCGTTCTACCTGCGGTCCGGGAAGCGGATGGACCGCCAGTCCTCCGAGATCGTCGTGGTGTTCAAGGCGCCGCCGCACGTGATGTTCCCGCACAGCGACGGGGCGGTGGCGCCCAACCGGCTGCACATCCAGGTCCAGCCCGACCACACCATGCGGCTCCAGGTCAACGCCAAGGAGCCCGGACCGGGCGGCATCAGGCTGCGGCCGGTGTCACTGGACCTCAGCTACGCGGCGGCGCACGACAAGCGGTGCCCCGACGCCTACGAGCGGCTGCTGCTCGACGTCATCCGCGGCAACCCGACCCTGTTCATGCGCCGCGACGAGGTCGAGGCGGCGTGGGCCTGGGTCGAGCCGATCCTGCAGCGGTGGCAGTCCCACCCCACCGCTCCCCCGACCTATCCCGCCGGAACGAGTGGGCCGGTCGCCGCGGCGACGCTGCTCGAACGTGACGGCCGAACCTGGCAGGAGCAGAGCCTGTGACCACCGCACCCTCCATCGGGCCACCGCACCCCGTCGTCGAGCGGGTGACGCGCCGGATCCAGGACCGCAGCCGCGTCCCGCGGGCGGCGTACCTGGCCGGCATCGCCGAGGCACGTCAGCAGGGCAGCGCCCGGGGCGGGCTGGCCTGCGCCAACCTGGCGCACGCCCTCGCCGCCGCGGAGCCCGAGCACAAGGAGCTCCTCCAGGCCTCGTTGCGGCCCAACGTGGCGATCGTGACCAGCTACAACGACATGCTCTCGGCCCACCAGCCCTTCGCCGACTTCCCCCGGCAGCTCAAGCGCGCCGCCCTCCGGGCCGGTGGCACCGCCCAGGTCGCCGGCGGCGTGCCCGCGATGTGCGACGGCGTGACGCAGGGCCGGGCAGGGATGGAGCTGTCGCTGTTCAGCCGCGACGTGATCGCGATGGCGACGGCGATCGCCCTGTCCCACGACGTCTTCGACAGCGCCACGCTGCTCGGCGTCTGCGACAAGATCGTGCCGGGCCTGGTCATCGGCGCGCTCACCTTCGGGCACCTGCCGGCGATCCTCGTCCCGGCCGGTCCGATGACCTCGGGCCTGCCCAACAGCGAGAAGGCGCAGGTGCGCCAGCGCTACGCCGAGGGCAAGGCCGGTCGCCAGGAGCTGCTCGAGGCCGAGCTCGCCTCCTACCACTCCGGCGGGACCTGCACCTTCTACGGCACCGCGAACTCCAACCAGCTGCTGATGGAGGTGATGGGCCTCCACCTGCCCGGCGCCTCGTTCGTGAACCCTGGTACGCCGCTGCGCCACGCGCTCACCGACGCCGCCGCCGCCCGTGCCGTGCGGATCGCCGCGCACGGCGAGGAGCCGACGCCGATCGGCGAGGTCGTGGACGAGAGGACGGTGGTCAACGCCTGCGTCGCCCTGCTCGCGAGTGGAGGCTCCACCAATCACACGCTGCACCTGGTCGCCATGGCACAGGCGGCGGGCATCACGCTGACCTGGGACGACATCGACGACCTCTCCGCCGTCGTACCGCTCCTGGTGCGGATGTACCCCAACGGCGAGGCGGACGTGAACCACTTCCATGCCGCCGGCGGGGTGGCCTTTCTCATCCGGACGCTGCTCGAGGCCGGGCTGCTGCACGAGGACGTGCGCACGGTGGCCGGCCCCGGTCTCTCCCGCTACACCGCCGAGCCGCGCCTCGTGGACGGCGCACTGGAGTGGGTGGCCGGACCCGAGCGGTCACTGGACCACGCGGTGCTGCGGCCGGCGACCGAGCCGTTCGCGGCCGACGGCGGCCTCAAGGTGGTGCGCGGTCCGCTGGGCGCCGGGGTCGCGAAGGTCTCCGCCGTCCGCGACGAGCACCGGGTGGTCACCGCGCCGGCGCTGGTCTTCGACGACCAGGCGGCGTTCCTCGCCTCCTTCGACAAGGGTGAGCTCGACGGACGCGACCTCGTCGCGGTGATCCGCTTCCAGGGGCCCGCCGCCAACGGCATGCCCGAGCTGCACAAGCTGGTCCCCGCGCTCGGTGTGCTGCAGGACCGGGGCCAGCAGGTGGCCGTGGTGACGGACGGACGGATGTCCGGCGCCTCGGGCAAGGTGCCTGCGGTCATCCACCTGACCCCGGAGGCGGCGGTCGGCGGACCGCTGGCCCGCGTCCGCGACGGTGACATGGTCACCGTCGACACGCTGACCGGTCGCCTGGAGGTGGCCGACGCGGACGCCGTGGCCCGCCGCTCACCCGACGAGCACGACACCGCCGTGGGAGCGCGCGGGACCGGTCGGGAGCTCTTCGCGCTCTTCCGCGCCGCCGTCGGTCCCGCGGACGCCGGCGCAACGGTGTTCTCACCGCTCACCGGTCCTCCGTCTACCGACGGCCCGGAGGATCACCACGACCGTGCCGGCCGGAGCGCCGCTGACGAGGAGGTGCTGGCCGATGTCCGCCACGCGTGAGGGCTCGCTGCTGGACCTCTCCCCGGTCATCCCGGTCGTGGTCCTGCACCACGTGGCGGACGCCGTTCCCTTGGCGCTGGCCCTGGTCCGCGGTGGCATCGGCGTCATCGAGCTCACCCTGCGGACACCGGCCGCGCTCGACGGGGTGCGGGCGATCGCGGCGGAGGTCCCCGACATCGTGGTCGGGGCCGGAACCATCACCTCGCCGGCGCTCGCGGAGGCTGCCGCCCGGTCGGGTGCCCGGTTCCTGGTGTCGCCGGGCACGACGCCGGCGCTGCTGGACGCGATGCGGTCCACCGGCCTGCCGGTGCTGCCGGGCGTGTCGACGGTCTCGGAGGCTCTGCGCCTCCTGGAGGCAGGCATCGAGGAGCTCAAGTTCTTCCCCGCCGAGGCCTGCGGCGGGGCGGGGTTCCTGCGGTCGCTGGCCTCCCCGCTTCCCGCCGCCCGGTTCTGCCCCACGGGTGGGATCTCGGCGGCCGCCGCTCCGGGCTACCTCGCCCTGCCCAACGTGGGGTGCGTCGGTGGCACCTGGGTCGCCTCCCCCTCGCTGCTCGCCGCCCACGACTGGGCCGGTGTGGAGCAGGTGGCCCGGGAGGCGACGTCGCTGCGCGTGCCGGCTCCCGCCTGAGGCGGCCGTGCTGACCACCTCTCCCGCCGTCGCGCCCTTCCTGCGAGAGCGGCGGCGCGAGCTCGACCTGCGCACCGACGACCTTGCCGAGCGGCTCGGCGTCCATCCCACCTCGTTGCTGCGATGGGAGCGCGGCGAGCGGCTGCCGGGACCGGGTCACGTCGTCGGCCTCGCGCGCGCCCTGGAGGTCGAGGTCGATGCCGTCGCCGGATTCTTCGACACCTGGCGGCCGCCGGCGGAGCGCTCCCACCGGCTGCGCGCCCCCGGCCTGCGGGCGGTTCGGCGTGCTGCCGGAGTGCCCGCCGCCGGGCTGGCGGTGGCGCTCGACGTGCCCACGCACACCGTCTACAACTGGGAGTCGGGCCGGTGCGGCGTACCGGTCCGCCTGCTTCCGCGCCTGAGCAGCGCCCTGGCCGTGCCCGAGCCCCTGCTGCGACAGCTGATGCGGCAGCAGGCGGTCACGGCCGAAGCGCCCGCACGGAGGTCGCCGCTGCGGCGGCTCCGGGAGCGGGCCGGGCTCTCACAGCGGCGGCTCGCCGACCGGTCGGGGCTCTCCTGCCATGCCATCAGCCGGTGGGAGCGTCGTGAGGACGTGCCGCCGCTGGCGGCGCTGCGCAAGCTCGCGCGGGGCCTGGAGGTGCCGGTGCCGACGGTCGCTGCGGCCGTCGGGGTGGAGCCTCCTCGCGTGCTCGATCCGCGGCGCTGGGTCGCGGGCGACCTCTGCGACGTCCTGCGGACGCTGCGAGCGTGGGGCTGCCTGACCCAGCGGGAGCTCGCGCTCAGGGCGGGGGTGTCGTGCGACGCGGTGCGGTCGTGGGAGAGCGGCCGCAGCGTCCCGCGGGAGGCGAGCCGGCGCCGCCTGGAGAGAGCGTTCGGCCTGCATCCCGGCGCCCTGTGCGCCGCCCTGCCGGTGACCGAGCGGCCGAGCGGCCGGGCACGGCACGACCGCCCGGCCCGCGCCTCCTGACGTCGCCGTTTCGACGGCGACGTCCTCCGGCTATGCTGCGGATAGGTGATGACTGGGCAGATCCACCTAAACCCGGCCCCTATCTGTACAAGACCCGCTGGTCGTATTCGCGCAGGGTCGAGCGCGGCCTGCTGTGCCACTTCTGTGCAGCACCCTAGTCCGGCGCGGTCGCCGTGCTCGGGCTCTACGGGACCGCCGTCGGGTAGTTGTGCTCTCTCTCGAACGTGCTGTCCCCGGTCAGCGCTTCTACGTGTTGAGGTCAAGTGGGTCCGGACGCCGGCGACCCGCTGGCGCCGGTTCCGAGCACCCTCAACCGTTCTCGGTGACGGTGTTGTTTGGTTTGAGCCGCGCGTAGCCCTTGGTGACGTACCGGCCGCTGCTCACGTACCGGTGCCCCGTGCCGGAGCTCTTGTTGAGCCCGCTTCGACGACAAGGTATGCGGCTAGCGCGCGAGGTCCACCGCCTCCGCGTCTCCCTCTCGGAGAGTCGCCGTGGCTACTCTGACCCGGAGCGGTTCTTCTCCGAGTTCAAGTATTGGTTTCCGTTCCTGTTTCTCTACTGGTACAGTTTACGGCTGTGAGGGAACGCGAGGTCTATCCGAATGCGCCCATCGTTCTCGTCGCGGTCGAAGTACGACATTCGCTGTGCGAGCCGTTGGGACCGAGCGGCCTGAGCAGAATCAACGCGGCGCTCGCCGACCATCTGCCGCTGCGCAGCGAGGTTCAGAACCTTACGCTGGCCTTTCAGGCTGGCGGCGCCCCCCAAGCGCAAGGTGGCACGTTCCCGCGCTGGTCGAGCAGGGACAAGCGCACGGCGGTCACGGTGCGAACCGACGCCCTGATGGTGGAGACGACTGACTACCTGCATTACGAAAAGACCCGGGAGCTACTCAAGCTCATCCTGGACGCGCGGACCGCGAGCGCTGGCGAAGTTGGCGTGGAACGGGTCGGGATGCGCTACATCGACGAGATCCGGGTGCCGAGAGACGATGGCGACTCGGTTATCACTTGGTCCGAGTGGGTGCACCAGAGCCTGCTTGGGCCAGCCCCGGAGGCTGGGGGTCCCCAAAGCCTCCCAGCCGGACTGCGGCTGAGTCAGCAGCAGGGATTGGCGATTTTCATGGGTGAAGACGACCAAGCCCTCGGACTCCGCTACGGCCGGCAGGTCGGTCATGCGACCGAGTCCACACCCGACTTGCGTCGGCCGATGCCACCACCGGGGCCATACTTCCTCCTCGACATCGACAGTTTCTGGCAGCCGTCGCAAGTCGTCCCTCGTTTGGAAACGGAACGTGTCCTGGAGGTTGCCGATCGGCTCCATGCCCCTGTCCGTGAAATTTTCGAGAGCCTTATCACCGAGCGACTGAGAAGGGAGGTCCTTCGTGGCGAATGATCAGCAGCAAGTTGGCACCGCAACAAGCGCCGCGACGGCGAGTGGTGGACCCACTACCGGAACCAGCAGTACCGCAACCAGTGGCGACCTTGCCCGAGCTCGGGGGCAGGTGGAGCGGCTGACTGAGGACATTGGCTTTAATCGACAGCGAGCTGATCTCACTGCCGAGGATTTCGGCGACCTCCACAAGCGCAGTCACGACCTTGAGTGGCGAATGCTGAGCGCCGAGCGAGCCAAAGCCAGCGTAGTCACCATGCTGGGCGAGCTCGGTGACATGGGCTTTGCTTGGCGCGATCTTGCCCGGATGGTTCGGGTCAGCGTGCCGGCGATGCAGAAGTGGCGACGTGGGGATAAGGCCTCAGGTGATAGTCGCCAAAGAGTCGCGAGCCTTCTCGCCGCGTGCGACCTGATTCGCAAGCACTACATGGTTGAGGAGATTGCGTCTTGGTTCGAGGTTCCGCTGGTCAAGGACGTCCCGGTCACCCCAATCGACCTGTACTCCGAGGACCGGGCGGACCTCGTCTTTGAGTTCGCTCACGGTCAGATGGACCCGGAGGTCTTGCTGACGCAGTACGACCCGGACTGGCGTGAGCGCTACAGGTCGAACTTCGAGGTCTTCGTCGGCGAAGACGGCAACCGCTCGATGCGCTTGAAGGACTGATGGCGATGGGGCGCGGTTTGGAGGCGCCGTTCGAGGCGGGGAAGCCCGCCTCGGCGAAGCTCTACCGTGCCCGCGGCCAGGAGGTCGTCGCGGAACGTCCCGTCTTTACCGGGGACGTCTACGACAACGTGCCACTTCTCGGACCTACCAGTGAGGTTCGGGCTCGAACGGTCATGGTCCTTCAACACCCGTGCGCGATGCGGGTCGACGGCGTTACTTTGGCTCCGAAGCTGTTGGTCGCGGAGGTTGGCAACCGCCGACCTCTTTCAGAGGAGGCGTGGCAGGGCAACTACAACGTGATGCCATTGCCGGACCTTCGCCCAGATATCGAAACGGGCAAGCGGCATCAGGCTGCAAACTTCAACAAGCTCGAGCTCGCGGCTCCAAGTGAGCTGACCGAACGGATCGCCTCTCTCTCACCATTCGGCGTGAACCTGTTGCTTCAACGCTGGGTGCACTACTCCAGCAGGGTGGTCGTACCGACGTGGCAGCTCCACCAGACAATCGAACGAGAGTACGAGGAGTCCGACTTGATCGAGGATTGGTGCCTCGACCGCGATGGGGTCGACGTTGCCCTGGCATCGAAGGAATGCGTCGAGTGGCTCCGCGACGACTCGGAGCCGCCCACGCGGCAGCAGCGCCTCAAGGACGCTCAGCAGCGCTCGACTATCCGTACCGAGATGCGTGCTGAGCTCCGACGCCTTCGCGATCAGTCCTGACGGACATGTCGCTCGCCTAGCGACGCTTCTTCAAGAGCCCGCTGACGAGCCACGCCTGCCTCCGGCAGAGTGTTGGTGTCACCAGCCGCCCTCCGGCCTGAATGTCTGGCAAGAGTCGGGCGGCTCCGGGCGGCCTCAATCTCGGGTTCTCCCGTCGTGCGCTGCTCGTTAGGCCGTGGGTGCCAGCGGCGGATCACAGCAGAGCTATCGCTCAGTAAAACAAGGGTTCCCGTGCCGCGCCGGCGCTCGCCTCGCACTGATCGCGTCGAGGTCAGAACAGGTGGAAGACGTCGCGAAGGTCTGTCGGCGACGCTCGAAAACTGAACAGTTGCGACGCTTGAAAAGTGAACACTCACGACGATCGGAGAGTGATCACTTTGGAGGACTGGGCGTTGATCCGTCGGCTTGCCGGCGAGGGCGTTCCGAAGGCGCAGATCGCGGC
>JBQCHZ010000031.1:0-40745 GCA_051954195.1 Marmoricola sp. | reverse complement strand
GCCTTCCTTCTCCCGGCGGACGTTGGCGATCTCGTCCTCGAGCTCGCGGTAGTCGCCGGGCGTGCGCATCCGGCGGATGCGGAGGCGGGAGCCGGCCTCGTCGATCAGGTCGATGGCCTTGTCGGGCAGGTGCCGGTCCTGGATGTAGCGGTCGGAGAGCTCGGCCGCGGCCGTGAGCGCCTCGTCGGTGATCGTGACGCGGTGGTGCGCCTCGTACCGGTCGCGCAGGCCCTTGAGGATCTCGATGGTGTGCGCGATCGACGGCTCGGCGACCTGGATGGGCTGGAAGCGGCGCTCGAGCGCGGCGTCCTTCTCCAGGTGCTTGCGGTACTCGTCGAGCGTGGTCGCACCGATCGTCTGCAGCTCGCCCCGCGCCAGCATCGGCTTGAGGATCGAGGCCGCGTCGATCGCGCCCTCGGCGGCACCCGCACCCACGAGCGTGTGCAGCTCGTCGATGAGGTCGATCGCCTTGTCGGGCAGGAACCGGTCGGAGATGTAGCGGTCGGCCAGGGTCGCCGCCGAGACGAGCGCCTCGTCGGTGATGGTCACGCGGTGGTGCGCCTCGTAGCGGTCGCGCAGGCCCTTGAGCATCTCGATGGTGTGCGCGATCGAGGGCTCCGCGACCTGGATCGGCTGGAAGCGGCGCTCGAGCGCGGCGTCCTTCTCCAGGTGCTTGCGGTACTCGTCCAGCGTGGTGGCACCGATGGTCTGGAGCTCCCCGCGCGCCAGCATCGGCTTGAGGATGCTGGCGGCGTCGATCGCGCCCTCGGCCGCACCGGCCCCGACGAGGGTGTGGATCTCGTCGATGAACAGCACGATGTCGCCGCGGGTGCGGATCTCCTTGAGCACCTTCTTCAGGCGCTCCTCGAAGTCACCGCGGTAGCGGGAGCCGGCGACGAGCGCGCCGAGGTCGAGGGTGTAGATCTGCTTGTCCTTGAGCGTCTCGGGGACGTTGCCGGACACGATGTCCTGGGCCAGGCCCTCGACGATCGTGGTCTTGCCGACGCCGGGCTCGCCGATCAGCACGGGGTTGTTCTTCGTGCGGCGGGACAGGATCTGCATGACCCGCTCGATCTCCTGCTCGCGCCCGATCACCGGGTCGAGCTTGCCCTCCTTGGCGGCCTGGGTCAGGTTGCGGCCGAACTGGTCGAGCACCAGGCTCGAGGACGGGCCGGCCTCCGGCGCCGTACCGGCGGTCTGGGTCTCCTTGCCCTGGTAGCCGGACAGCAGCTGGATGACCTGCTGGCGCACCCGGTTGAGGTCGGCGCCCAGCTTCTGCAGCACCTGCGCGGCGACGCCCTCGCCCTCGCGGATGAGGCCGAGCAGGATGTGCTCGGTGCCGATGTAGTTGTGGCCCAGCTGGAGCGCCTCGCGCAGGGACAGCTCGAGCACCTTCTTCGCCCGCGGCGTGAAGGGGATGTGGCCGGTGGGGGCCTGCTGGCCCTGCCCGATGATCTCCTCGACCTGGGCGCGCACGCCCTCGAGGGAGATGCCGAGGCTCTCCAGGGCCTTCGCGGCGATGCCGTCGCCCTCGTGGATCAGGCCGAGCAGGATGTGCTCGGTGCCGATGTAGTTGTGGGAGAGCATGCGGGCCTCTTCCTGGGCCAGCACCACGACGCGTCGCGCTCGGTCGGTGAACCGTTCGAACATGTATCGCTCCTTGGGGATCGCCGGGGCTGGTCGGGGTGCCCTGCGGCACCTGCTCCAACCCCTCGGCCAGCCTACGTGTTCCGGCGCAAGCGCGGATTCGCTCTCAGCGAAACCGGTGCCAGCCGAACCGTTGCGGCGATCGGCTCGTCCCCGGACGGGGCGACCCTCAGTGCGCGGCCTCGTAGGCCTCGCGCACCTCCGCCGAGACGCGGCCCCGCTCGGGCACGTCGTGACCGTTGTCCCGCGCCCAGGCGCGGATCTCGGCCGCGGTCGCACCGCCGGCGGCGCTGCTCCGCGCCCGGCCCCGGCGCGACCCGCGGGCCGGCGCGCCCTCGCGCCGGGCGTGGGCGACGTAGGGCGCGAAGGCGTCCCGCAGCTTGGCGGCATTCTCGGCATTCAGGTCGATCGCATATTCACGACCGTCGAGAGCGAAGACAACGGTTTCCTCGGCCTCGCTCCCGTCCAGATCGTCGACGAGCACGATGTTCACTTTCTGAGCCATGGGCGCAGAGTATCCACCGCTCGCGGAAAAAGCATCATTCCGGGCGCAGGAGCGGGAAAAGGATCGTTTCCCGAATTCCGGCCCCGGTGAGCAGCATCACCAATCGATCCACGCCCATTCCCATTCCGCCGGCCGGGGGCATACCGAATTCCATGGCCTTGAGGAAGACCTCGTCGACCTCCATCGCCTCCGGATCGCCGGCGGCCGCCAGCAGCGACTGCGCCACCAGGCGCTCGCGCTGCACGACCGGGTCGTTGAGCTCGGAGTAGGCCGGCGCCAGCTCGACGCCGTTGATGATGAGGTCCCACGCCTCGTTCAGGCCAGGAATGCTCCGGTGCGCCTTGGCGAGCGGCTTGACCGCAGCGGGGTAGTCCATCACGAACGTCGGCGTGAGCAGGTGGTCCTCGACCAGCTGCTCGTAGAGCTCGACGACGATCTCCGCGGCGCCCCACCGGGGCTGCAGCTCGACCTCGCGCCGCTCCGCGTGCGCCCGCAGCACCTGCTCGGAGGTCTCGGCGGTGACCTCCTCCCCCAACGCCTCCGAGACCAGCTCGAGGATCGGCGCCCGGCGCCATTCCCCCTCGAGGTCGATCTCGGAGCCGTCACGGCCGGGAACGACCGTTCGTCCGACCGCCCGCGCCGCGTCGAGGACCAGGGAACGGGTCAGCTCCATCATCGTGAACTGGTCGCCGTAGGCCTCATAGGCCTCGAGCATCGAGAATTCCGCGGCGTGGGTCGAATCCAGGCCCTCGTTGCGGAAGGTACGACCGATCTCGTAGACCTTGTCGACGCCGCCGATCATCGCCCTTTTCAGGTCGAGCTCGAGAGCGATCCGCAGCAGCATGTCCTGGTCGAGCGCATTGAGGTGGGTGCGGAAGGGCCGGGCCGCCGCGCCGCCGTTGGTCAGCTGCAGGATCGGCGTCTCGACCTCGGTGTAGCCACGCGCGTCCAGCGTGCCGCGCAGGCTGCGCAGCACCGTCGCCTTGGTGCGGACCATCTCGCGGGCCTCGGGACGGATCATCATGTCGACGTAGCGCAGCCGGATGCGCGCCTCGTCCGAGAGCGGCCGGTGCTCGTTCGGCAGCGGCCGCAGCGTCTTCGCGGCGAACTGCCAGGAGCCGACCTGCACGCTGAGCTCTCCGCGGCGACTGGTCACCACCTCGCCGGTGACCGAGAGCAGGTCGCCGAGGTCGACGAGCGCCTTGAAGTCGGCGAGCGACTCCTCGCCGAGGTCCGCGAGCGAGAGCATCGCCTGGATCTCGGCGCCCTCGCCCTCGCGGAGCCGGACGAAGCAGAGCTTGCCGGTGTTGCGCAGGAAGATCACCCGGCCGGTGATCGAGACCGTCTCGCCGGTGTGGGCGTCCGGCTCGAGGACCTGCCCGTCGTACCGGTCGCGCACCGCCTGCACGGTGTGCGTGCGCGGCACGGTCACCGGGTAGGCCTCCCGACCGCCGTCGAGCAGGCGCTGCCGCTTCTCACGCCGCACCTGCAGCTGCTCGGGCAGGTCGTCGGGCTCCTCGGTCATGCCCGCAGGCTACTGGCGCCGGATCGGACGCCTGCCGCCGCGGCCACCCGAGCGGCCCGGGCGCCCGACCGGTCAGACGTCGGTGACACGGACCCCGGCGTGGGCCTTGTAGCGACGGTTCATGCTGATCAGGTTGGCGGTCAGGGCCTCGACCTGGTGGGCGTTGCGCCGGCGGCCGCCGTAGACGCCGCGGACCCCGGGGATGGTGTCGGCCAACGCCTGGACCAGGTCGGTGGCCTCCCTCTCGTCACCGAGCACCAGCACGTCGGTCTCGATGCGCTCGACGTCGGCGTCCTCGAGCAGCACGGCGCTGACGTTGTGGAACGCGCCCACCACGGTGCTCCCGGTCAGGATCGCGGCGGCCTGCTCGGTCGCCGACCCCTCCTCCACGGGCAGGGCATAGGCGCCCTGCTTGTCGAAGCCGAGCGGATTGACGCAGTCGACGACGACCTTGCCCTCGAGCCGGGGCGCCAGCTCGCGCAGCAGCTCGGCGTGCCCGTCCCAGGGCACCACCACCAGCACCACGTCACCCTGCCGGGCGGCCTCGGCGTTGTCGGCGCCGGTCACCGCGCCCCCGGTCGCCGCCGCGAGCTCGGCGGCAGCGGCCGCGGCGCGGTCGGCACTGCGGCTGCCGAGCACGACGGTCAGGCCCGCGGCGGCGAACCGGCGGGCCAGGCCGCGACCCTGCGGGCCGGTGCCGCCCAGGACGGCGACGGTGTGGTCGGTGGGGAAGCTGGTCATCGGCGAACTCCTTCGTCTCGCCCCCATCCAACCTCCCTCGCCCGCGGCAGCCGACGCCGGTGCCACACTGCGGACCCATGAGAGCGGTTGTGTGCCAGGACGCCCGGCTCCGCGTCGACGACCTGCCGGAGCCACAGCCCGGGCCGGGTCAGGTGCTGCTCGAGGTGACGCGGTGCGGCATCTGCGGCTCCGACCTGCACGCGCGTCATCACGCCGACGAGCTGGCAGATCTCGCGGCGGCGATCGGCTACACCGACGTGATGCGACGCGACCAGGCCGTCGTGATGGGCCACGAGTTCAGCGGGACGGTGCTGGAGTACGGCGGGCGCACGCACCGCCGCTGGCCGACGGGCACACCGGTGGTCGCGCTGCCGATGCTGCGCCGGCCCGACGGCGTGCAGATGACCGGGCTCTCGGCGAAGGCGCCGGGCGGCTACGCCGAGCGGGTGCTGGTGCAGGAGTCGCTGACGATGCCCGTCCCCAACGGGCTGGCTCCCGAGACGGCGGCCCTCACCGAGCCCCTGGCGGTGGCGTGGCACGCCGTACGGCGCAGCGGGGTGGGGCGCCGCGAGACGGCCGTGGTCGTGGGCTGCGGGCCGATCGGCCTGGCGGTGATCCTGATGCTCAAGGCGCGCGGCGTGCGTACCGTGATCGCGAGCGACTTCTCCCCCGGGCGCCGGGCCCTGGCGCAGCGGTGCGGCGCGGACGTCGTCGTCGACCCCGCCGAGCAGTCGCCATGGACGCACTTCGAGCAGACCCGCCACCTCACCGACGCCAACGACCTCTTCGAGCTCGCCGTCGGCTCGATGGACAAGCTCCGCGCCGTGCCGCTGCTGCCCTGGTGGCAGGTGATGCGCGCGGCGGAGGCGGTCGGCGCGACGCCGAGCGGCCCCGTCGTCTTCGAGTGCGTCGGCGTCCCGGGGATCATCGACCACATCGTCAACCACGCACCGTTGGCGACCCGCGTCGTGGTGGTCGGCGTCTGCATGGAGATCGACCGGATGCAGCCGGCGATGGCGATCAACAAGGAGATCGACCTGCGGTTCGTCTTCGCCTATCAGCCCCAGGAGTTTCGCGAGGCGCTGCACCTGGTGGCCGACGGCACGGTCGACCCCACCCCCCTGGTGACCGGCGAGGTCGGCCTCGACGGCGTGGCCGCGGCGTTCGACGCGCTGGCCGACCCCGAGCGGCACGCCAAGGTCCTCATCGATCCGCGGAGCGCTGTCGACCGCGTCTGATCGGCCACGAGTGACGACTCACCGCACCACGACGGGCAACTCGCGCCACCACGAGGGGCAACTCAACGGTTGCGGTGGAAGACCATCTCCAGGCCGAGCAGGGTCAGCCAGGGCTGGTGGTCGGTGAAGCAGCGGCACTCGTCGACGACGACCGGGGCGAGGCCGCCGGTCGCGACGACGTTCAGCTCGGCGACGCCGACACCGAGCTCCTCGGTCATACGGGCGACGATCCCGTCGACCTGGCTGGCGAAGCCGAACAGCATGCCCGACTGGAGCGCCTCCACGGTGTTCTTGGCGATGACCGAGCGGGGCCGGAGCAGCTCCACCTTGCGCAGCTGCGCGCCGCGGCGGCCGAGCGCCTCGAGCGAGATGTCGATGCCGGGAGCGATCGCGCCGCCGACGTACTCGCCGCGGGCGGTGACGACGTCGAAGGTGGTGGCGGTGCCGAAGTCGACCACGACGACCGGACCGTCGTAGAGCGTCGCGGCCGCCAGCGCGTTGACGATCCGGTCCGCCCCGACCTCGCGCGGGTTGTCCATCAGCACCGGGACGCCGGTCCGCGTGCCGGGCTCGACGACGACGCTGGGCACCACCTCGGGCATCACGCCGTGGGGCCGCGCCAGCATGTCGCGCCACTCGTGGAGCACCGCCGGCACCGTCGCACACACCGCGACGCCGGCGATGCCCTCACCAGCGGCGTGACCGGCGTGCTCGAGCAGGCCGCGCACGAGTACCGCCCACTCGTCGGCGGTGCGCCGCTCGTCGGTGGCCACCCTCCAGTGGTCGAGCACCTGCCCGTCCTCGAGCACCCCCATCGTCGTGTGGGAGTTGCCGATGTCCGAGCACAGCAGGCGCACCTCAGCGCACCTCCGACGACGCCAGGTCCAGGCCCAGGTCGAAGACCTGCACGGAGTGGGTCAGTGCGCCGACGGAGATGAAGTCGACGCCGGTCCCGGCGACCTCGCGCGCCCGGTCCAGGGTGAGGCCGCCGGAGGCCTCCAGGACGGCGCGCCCGGCGGTGATGCGGACCGCCTCCGCCATCGTGGCGGTGTCCATGTTGTCGAGCAGCACGTGGGCGCAGCCGACGGCGAGGAGCTCCTCGAGCTGGTCGAGCCGGTCCACCTCGACCTCCACGGGGACGTCGGGGAACCGTTCGCGGATCGCCCGCCAGGCGGGGACGACGCCCCCGGCGGCCTGGACGTGGTTGTCCTTGGCCATCGCCATGTCGGAGAGCGAGAACCGGTGGTTGACACCGCCTCCGCAGCGCACGGCGTACTTCTCCAGCGCGCGCCAGCCGGGGAGCGTCTTGCGGGTGTCGAGGACCCGGGCCCGGGTGCCCTCCAGTGCCGCGACCCACCGCGCCGTGGCGGTGGCGACACCGGAGAGGTGGCTGGCGAAGTTCAGGGCGGTCCGCTCGGCGGTGAGCAGGCCGCGGGTGGGACCGGCGACGCGCAGCGCCACGTCTCCGGGCTCGACGTGCGCGCCGTCGTCCAGCCGGTCGCCGATCACGACGTCCGGGCCCAGCACGGTGTGGAAGACCAGTGCGGCGACGCCGAGACCCGCCACCACACCTCGCTCACGCGCGCGCACGACCGCCTCGGCGCGGGCGTCCGGGGGGATGGTGGCCACGCTGGTCACGTCGACGCCACCCGCCGGCAGGTCCTCGGCCAGTGCCGCCAGCACCGCCGCGTGCACCGCTCGCGGGTCCAGGCCGGCCGTGGCCAGCTCCTCGAGCAGCGCGGGCGGCAGGGCGTCGTACGACGTCAGCGGGGTGCTCGTGTCCGGGGTGAGGCTCATGCCGGGACTCCGTCGGTGGCGGGGGCGGGGACGAAGGTGACGCCGAGCGCGCCGTCGCCCAGGGTCACGTCGACGTGGCCGGCGAAGGCGGCGTCGTCACGCTCGGGGAAGTCCTCGCGCCAGTGGGAGCCGCGGGTCTCCTCGCGCAGGCGCGCTGCGGCGACGAGCGCGGTGCTCACGGTCACCAGGTTGGTCGTCTCCCAGCCCGCGGTCCCGACCGGTCCCGTCGTCGTGGCGAGCCCGGCCAGGAGCACGTGGGCGGCGTCGAGGCCCGCGGCGGTGCGGATCACGCCGGCACGCTCGGTCATCGACGCCTGGAGTGCCGCCCGGACGTCGCCGTCGACGACGGCCGCGACGCGACGGTCCGCGTCCGGCTCCGCCCAGGGCCGCAGGTCGCCGGGCAGCACGTCGGCGATGCGGCGGGAGAACACCAGTCCCTCGAGCAGCGAGTTGGAGGCGAGGCGGTTGGCCCCGTGCACGCCGGAGCACGCCACCTCACCGGTCGCGTAGAGGCCGGGCACGTCGGTGCGGCCCCACAGGTCCGTGCGCACCCCGCCGCTGGCGTAGTGGCACGCGGGCGCGACCGGGATCGGCTGGGTGACCGGGTCGATGCCGTGCGCGCGGCAGGAGGCGAGGATGGTGGGGAACCGGTGCCGCCAGAACGCCTCGCGGTCCTCGGGCGGTCCCAGGTGCCGGGCGTCGAGCCACACGTGCGGGCGGCCCTGCTCCTGCATCCGGCGGGTGATCGCCTTCGCGACGACGTCGCGGGGCGCGAGGTCGGCGAGCTCGTGCACCCCCTGCATGAACCGCACGCCCGCGTCGTCGACGAGGTAGGCGCCCTCACCGCGCACCGCCTCGGAGATGAGCGGCTGCTGCCCGCGGGAGTCGGGCCCCAGCCACATCACGGTGGGGTGGAACTGCACGAACTCCAGATCCCGCAGCACCGCGCCCGCCCGCAGTGCGAGCGCCATCCCGTCGCCCGTCGAGACCGGCGGGTTGGTGGTCTGGGAGAAGACCTGGCCCAGCCCGCCGGAGGCGAGGACCACGGCGCGGCAGTGGACCGCTCCGACGCCGTCGCGCTGTCCCTCCCCCATCACGTGCAGGGTCAGCCCGGCGACGCCGCCGTCCGCGGACCGGAGCAGGTCCAGCGCGAGGGCATGCTCGACGACCTCGATGTCGGGGGCTGCGCGCACCGCGGCGACGAGGGCGCGCTGGATCTCGGCGCCGGTGGCGTCGCCGCCCGCGTGCGCGATCCGGTCGCGGTGGTGGCCGCCCTCGCGGGTCAGGGAGAGCGCCCCGTCCGGCGCGTGGTCGAAGACGGCGCCGAGGGCGATCAGCTCGTGCACCGCCGCCGGTCCCTCGGTGACCAGCACGTCCACCGCGGCCCGGTCGCACGCGCCGGCTCCGGCCACCAGCGTGTCGTGCTCGTGCTGCGCGGGGGTGTCGCCGGGCCCGAGCGCGGCGGCGATGCCGCCCTGGGCCCACTGCGTGGATCCCGCCGAGAGGACGTCCTTGGTGACGAGCAGGACGCGCCCGACCCCCTCGCGCAGCCGCAGCGCCGCCGTGAGCCCGGCGACGCCCGAGCCGACCACCACGACGTCGGCCTCGGTGGTCCAGCCCGGAACGGTCGCGGCGAGCCGCTCGGGAAGCGCCATCTAGTGCTGCACTGCGAGGTCGGAGGGGGCGAAGGAGTGCAGGTCGCCGCGGACCAGGTCGCCGCCCGGCACCACCTCGGCCGGGTCCGATCCGGTCCCGAGGATGCGGTTGTCGGCGTCGACGAACACCACGTGGGGCTCGAACGCCCGTGCCTCGGCGGTGTCCATCTGCCCGTAGGCGATCAGGATCACCACGTCGCCGGGGTGGACCAGCCGGGCAGCGGCGCCGTTGATCCCCAGCACGCCCGAGCCGCGCTCGCCGGCGATCGTGTAGGTCTGCAGCCGCGCGCCGTTGGTGACGTCGACGATGTGCACCAGCTCGCCGGGCAGGATGTCCGCGGCCTCGAGCAGGTCCTCGTCGACGGTGACCGAGCCGACGTAGTGCAGGTCGGCCTGGGTCACCGTGGCGCGGTGGATCTTGGCGGTCATCATCGTGCGGAGCATCTCAGCTCCCCCCTTCTGGTGTCTCGGTGCTCGCGGCGGTGGCCGACCCGAGGTGGACGGGCAGGTTGTCGATCAGCCGGGTGCTGCCCACGCGGGCGGCGACCAGGACCCGTGCCTCGAGCGAGGCGGGGTGATCGTCCGCGATCTCGGTGAGGTCCGGGCTGCGGAGGGCGAGGTAGTCCAGCACGAGGCCCGGTTCGGCCTGCAGCTCCCGCATCGCGGCCCACCGGGCCGCCGGCACGCCGTACCGGGCACGCTCCTGCGCGGCCCGCAGCGCGCGGGACAGCGCCAGGGCGGCGGCGCGCTCCTGGGGAGCGAGGAAGCGGTTGCGGCTCGAGAGCGCCAGGCCGTCGGGGTCACGCACGGTCTCGGCACCGATCACCTCGATGTCCAGGCACAGGTCCTCGACCATGCGACGGATCAGCGCGAGCTGCTGGTAGTCCTTCTCGCCGAACACCGCGACGTCGGGGCGCACCAGTGCGAACAGCTTGGCCACCACGGTGAGGACGCCGCGGAAGTGGGTGGGTCGCGAGGCGCCCTCGAGGACGGTCGCCAGAGCCCCGGGGTCGACGGTGACGCCGTCGGCCGCACCGTCGTCGCCGGGCACCGGGAGGCCGCCGGGGTAGACCTCCTCGACCGCGGGCGCGAAGACGATGTCGGCGCCGGCCTCCGCGCACACGTCGAGGTCCGCCTCGAGGGTGCGGGGGTAGCGGTCGAGGTCCTCGCCGGGGGCGAACTGCAGCGGGTTGACGAAGACCGAGACGACCACGGGGCCGGTGACCTCCGCCCGGGCGCGGCGCACCAGCGCGGCGTGCCCCGCGTGCAGGGCGCCCATCGTCGGCACCAGCGCGACCCGCCCCGGGCCCGCCGCACCGACGGCTCGCCGGAGCTCCTCGCGCGTCGGCGCGAGCACGACGGACCGGCTCACGACCGGCGCGCTCCGGCGGAAGCGGGCGCGGCCTCGTCGAGCAGCCGCAGGAGCGCGGCGGCCCGGATCGGCAGCAGGCGCCCGTCGACGACCGCCCGGTCGGCGGTCGCGCGGGCCAGTGCGACGTAGGAGGCCAAGGTGTCGGGCTCGGTGCGCCGCAGCTCCTCGAGGTGGGCGCGCACCGTGCCGAGGTCGCCGCGCACGATCGGGCCCGTCAGCGCGGCGTCACCCGCGGTGAGCGCATTGTCGAGGGCGGCACCCAGGAGCGGTCGCAGCACCGCCGCCGGGTCCTCGGCACCGGAGGCCACCAGCAGGTCCATCGCCTGCGCGACCAGCGTGACCAGGTGGTTCGCGCCGTGGGCGAGTCCGGCGTGGTAGAGCGAGCGACGCTCCTCCGGCACCCACATCGCCGTGGCGCCCAGGTCGGCGACCAGGGCCTGCGCGACGGCACGCTCGCCCGCCGCCGCGGTGACGCCGACGACGCAGCCGCCGAGCCGACCGAGATCGAGGGCGGTGCCGGTGAACGTCATCGCCGGATGCATCGCGAGGACCTGCGCCCCCGCTGCCGCCGCCGGAGCGAGGACGGCGAGCCCGTGCCGGCCGCTGGTGTGCACCACCTGCTGGCCGGGACCGATAGCACCGGCACCCACGAGCGAGGCCACCACGTTGGCCAGCATGTCGTCGGGCACGGTGAGCAGAAGCAGGTCACAGGCGCGGGCGACGTCCGTGGGCTTGCGCAGCGGGACGCCGGGGAGCAGGGCGGCCGCGCGCCCCCGCGATGCGGACGACTCCCCGGCCACGGCGACGACATCGTGGCCGGCGGCGCGCAGGGCCGCGGCCAGCACGGCGCCGACACGGCCGGCGCCGACAACCCCGACACGGGTCATCGTGACTCATCGCCTTTCGTTCCAGTCCCGCGGACGGGTACCGGACTACTCGATGGATGGTGCCCGACGAGCGTACGCCCGGGCCGCCGGGCCCGACAGGGGCCGCTCGGTGGCCTGCATCACAGGCGCGCCGGACCGTACACTGCGAGCCGCCCCCCGACCCCTCCCGAGGAGCTGACGTGTCGACGATCTCGGCGGCCACGCGGTCCCACGCCGCCCGCGACGGCTCGTCCCCGGACCGGTCCGGAGGGCTGCGCACCGACATCCAGGGACTGCGTGCCGTCGCGGTGTCGATCGTGGTCGTCTACCACCTCTCGGCCCGCTGGCTGGGGGGCGGCTTCGTCGGCGTCGACGTGTTCTTCGTGATCTCCGGCTTCCTGATCACCTCCCACCTGCTGGGGAGCCCCCCGCGGGGCCCCCGCGACCTCGCCACGTTCTGGAGCCGGCGGATCCGGAGGCTGCTGCCGGCCTCCCTGCTCGTCCTGACCGCCACGCTGGTCGCGTCGCGCCTCGTCGCGCCCGACACGCAGTGGGAGGGCACCGCGCGACAGGTCCGAGCGGCGGCCCTCTACGTCGTCAACTGGCTGCTGGCCCACGACGCGGTCGACTACCTGGCCGCCGAGAACGCCGCGACCCCCGTGCAGCACTTCTGGTCGTTGTCGGTCGAGGAGCAGTTCTACTTCGTGTGGCCGATCGCGATCCTGCTGCTCGCGCTCCTCGCCCGGGCGCTGCGCCGCCGGGCCGCGCCGGTGGTCGGGCTCGGCCTCGCGGTCATCGCGGCCGCCTCGCTGGCGTACTCCGTCACGGAGACCGCCTCGAACCCGGCGGCGGCGTACTTCATCACCCCGACGCGCATGTGGGAGCTCGCCGCCGGCGGTCTGCTCGCGGTGGCCACCGCGCCGCGCGCGCTCGGGCGCGACGACCGGCCCCGGGTGCCGCCGGCCGGCATCGCTCTCGTGCTCGGGTGGGGAGGGCTCGCGGCGATCGCCTGGTCGGCGTGGACCTACACCGGGCGCACCCCCTTCCCCGGCTACCAGGCGCTGGTGCCGGTGATCGGCACGGTGATGGTGATCGCCGCCCACCCGCGCGCCTCGGACCGGTCGACCCCCGGGCCGCTGCTGGCACTGCGTCCGGTGCAGTGGCTGGGAGACGTCTCCTACTCGGTGTACCTCTGGCACTGGCCCATGGTGGTGCTCGTGCCCTACGTCAGCGGCGGCCACCTGGGTAATCTTGATCGCCTGGCCATCGTGGTGGCGACCCTCGTGCTCGCCGGGCTCACCAAGCGCTTCGTCGAGGACCGGTTCCGCAAGCCGCGGTGGGGCCGGCCGCTGCGCAAGCCGTACGTCCTCGGTGCGCTGGGCATGGCCGTCGTCGTCGGCCTGTGCAGCCTGCAGCTGCTCGAGGTCCGGCACGACCGCGCCGACGCGCAGCAGGCCCTCGCCCGGGCGGTCTCCGGCAACGATCCCTGCTTCGGCGCCCGAGCCCTGGACCCGGGACGCGACTGCGCAGCCGTTCCCTACGACCACCTCCTGCCTGCCTCGGTCGACGCGGCGAGCGACAAGGCCGACGCCTACGCCGACGTGGGGGGCACCGACTGCTGGTCCTACCTGCCGCACTACCCCACCAAGCGCTGCTCCTTCGGCGACCACCGCTCGTCGGTCCACATCGCCCTGGTCGGCAACTCCCACGCCGGTCAGTGGCTGCCGGCCCTCGAGGCGCTCGCCGAGCGGCACCACTGGCGCATCGACACCTACCTGGCCAGCCGCTGCGCCCTCGCCGACGTGGCGCAGGACTTCGACACCGCCGCCAACAGCAAGGCGTGCAGCGCCTGGACCGACCGCACGGTCAGGCGCGTCGTCGCCGACCGCCCCGACCTGGTGGTGGTCTCGAACCGGATCTCGGTCGCGGCGGTGGGGCACACCTACGCCGGCAGCACCGCCGCCTACCGGGACGGCTACCTGTCGGTCCTGCGCCGCTTCGGCGACGCCGGCGCCAAGGTGCTGGTGCTGCGCGACACACCGGCTCCGGGAGCGTCGATCCCCGACTGCGTCGCCCAGCAGGGGCAGGACTACGCCCGGTGCGACGGCTCCCGCGAGGACTGGCTCCCCCCGGAGCCCGCCGTGACGGCGGTGCGGCAGGTCGATGATCCGGGCATCGCCGCGGTCGACCTCACCGACCACATCTGCGACGGCCCGACGTGTCATGCCGTGACCGGCGGCGTGATCACCTACTTCGACGGCTCCCACATGACGGCGACGTTCGCGCGGACGCTGGCGCCGTACCTGGACGAGCCCGTACGCCGCCTCCTCAACCGGTGAGCGCCGCTGTGGAACGATGTGCCGGGCCCGGCCCGGACCTGTCGGGAGCCGCCCGAGGACCCCACCGACGAGGACAGCACGGATGAGCAGCGACCGACGACCGCGCTTCACGCTGGTGAGCGCCGTGTACGACGTCGAGGCCTACCTGCCGGATTTCATCGCCTCGATCGAGGCGCAGTCCTTCCCGCTCGACCGGGTCGAGATCGTCATGGTCGACGACGGCTCGACCGACGCCTCGCCCCGGCTCCTCGCCGAATGGGCCGCCCGTCGGCCCGGCGCCGTGCGGGTGCTGACCCAGGCCAACGCCGGCCAGGGCGCGGCGCGCAACGCCGGCCTCGCGGTGGCCACCGGCGAGTGGGTCTCCTTCCCCGACCCCGACGACGTGCTCGAGCCCGACTACCTCGCCCGCGTCGACGCCTTCGCCGCCGAGAACCCGGCCGTCGACATGGTCGCGACCCACCGGCTGCTGTGGTTCGACGACGAGGGCGAGCCGGCCAACACCCACCCGTTGCGCAGCCTGTTCCAGCGCGACCGCGTCGTCGACCTCGCCGACGAGCCGGGGTACTTCCACGGCAGTGCGCCCGCTGCGTTCTTCCGGTCCGACCGCGTCCGCGCGGACGGGATCACCTTCGACACCCGGATCCGTCCCAACTTCGAGGACGGGCACTTCACCAGCTGCTACCTCCTGGGCTTCGCCGCCCCGAAGGTCGGCTTCCTCCGCTCGGCCCGCTACCACTACCGCAAGCGCTCGACGGGCACGTCCACCCTGGGCACCTCCCTCGCGCACCCCGGCCGCTACACCGACGTCATCGAGCACGGGTACCTGGACGTGGCGCGTCGGGCGCGCGAGGCCCACGGCGAGGTGCCCGGCTGGCTGAAGTCGTTCCTGGCCTACGAGCTCGAGGGCTACTACGGCCGCACCGACTCCGGCTCGGCCGCCGGCGCCCCCGTCGGCGGTCCGGTCGCCGAGCGGATGCACGAGCTCGTGGGCCGGCTCGTGCGCGAGGCCGACCTGGCCGACACGATCCTGCACTCGTCGCTGCCGCTGCGCAGGACGGCTCGCTACGCGCTCGCGCACGGGTACGCCGACGAGCCGTGGCAGGAGCCGTTCGTGCTGATCGACCAGCGGGACCGCAGACGCAAGCTGGTGCGCGCGACCTGGTACTCCTCAGGCACCCCGGCCGAGATCGAGTACCTGGTCGACGGGCTGCCGGAGCGTCCCGTGCACGGCAAGGTGCGCGACCTCGTCTACGCGGGCCGTCCGCTGCTGCAGCAGCACATTGCGTGGCTCCCCGCCGACCGCGACCTCGCGGTACGGCGCGACGGCGAGGCCGCCGAGCTGTTCTTCGAGCGACCACCGGTGCCCCGCCGCTCGGTCACCCCGCGCCAGGTCCGCTGGCACCTGGACCAGCTCGACCAGGCCAACGGTCCGTGGCCGATGAGCAAGCTCGGTCAGCGCGCCCGGCGGCTGGCGAGCGAGCCGAAGGCGTCCGAGCGGTACCGCAGGGCCTGGGTGCTGATGGACCGGATCCACGACGCCGGCGACAGCGGGGAGATCCTGTTCCGCTGGCTCCGCGAGCACCAACCCCAGGTCAACGCCTGGTTCGTCCTCGAGAAGGGCACCGAGGACTGGAAGCGCCTGGCGCGCTCGGGCCACCGGGACCGGCTGGTCGCGCACGACTCGCTCCAGTGGCGGCTGCTGATGGCCAACGCCGCCCACCTGATCTCCTCGCACGCCGACGACGCGGTCCTGGCGCCGGCCGCCATCCTCGAGTTCACCCGGCCGTCGTGGCAGACCACGTTCCTCCAGCACGGGGTCATCAAGGACGACCTGTCGGTCTGGCTCAACGCCAAGCCGATCGACACCTTCGTGACCAGCACCGTGGCCGAGCGCGCCTCGATCGTCGAGGACCACACGCCCTACGTCTTCACCACCCGCGAGGTGGTGCTGACCGGGCTCCCGCGGTTCGACCGGTTGAGCGCGGCCGCCGCAGCCGTCCGGCCCGAGGACCGGGACCTGATCCTGGTGGCACCGACGTGGCGTCAGGGGCTGCTCCCGCCGACGACACCGGGGACCCAGCAACGCGAGCTGTCGGCGGGAGCGCTGGCCGGCAGCGAGTTCCTGCGCCAGTGGTCGGAGTATCTGGGCTCCCCGGAGCTGCGCGCCGCGGCCGGCCGGCACGGCGTGCGGGTCGGCTTCATGCCGCACCCCAACCTGCAGCCGCTGCTCGCCCACCTCGAGCTGCCCGACCACGTCCAGAGGCTGACCTACACCGGTGACGTGCAGAGCGTGTTCGCCCGGGCCCGGGCCCTGGTCACCGACTTCTCCTCGGTGGCCTTCAACGCCGCCTGGCTCGACCGGCCGGTCGTCTACTTCCAGTTCGACGAGGACACCGTGCTCGGCGGTGGACACGTCGGTCGCGGCGGCTACTTCGACTACCGGCGCGACGGCTTCGGACCGGTCACGACGACCGCGTCCGACGCCGTGCGTGCCACGGTGGAGGCGCTCGACCACGGACCGACGCCGTCGGCGCCGTACGCCGAACGCATCGTCGCGACGTTCCCCGACCGGGAGGGCTCCTGCTGCGCCCGGGTGTTCGACGCGATCCGAGCCTCGGGAAGGCGCACGTGAACGACGCCCGGAGTCGCCCCCGGTTCACCCTGGTCAGCGCCGTCCACGACGTCGCCGACTTCCTCCCCGACTACCTGGCCTCGCTCGAGGCCCAGACCTTCCCCGCCGACCGGTTCGAGGTCGTGCTCGTCGACGACGGCGCGACCGACGCCTCGCCCGGCCTGCTCGACGCGTGGGCGGCGCGCCGGCGCGGGACGGTGCAGGTGGTCCACCAGCAGAACGCCGGGCAGGGCGCCGCCCGCAATGCGGGCCTCGCGCTCGCGCGCGGGGAGTGGGTGAGCTTCCCCGACCCCGACGACGTCCTCGACCCCGACTACCTGACGGCGGTCGACCGCTTCCTGCTCGCCCACCCCGGGACCGACCTGGTCGCGGCGAACCGGTGGAGCCTGCGCGACGGCAGGCTCGCCAACGACCACCCGCTCCGCTGGATGTTCCACTACGACCGCCTCGTCGACCTCGTCGCGGACGGCCGCAGCTTCCAGGGCAGCGCGCCGGCGGCGTTCTTCCGCGGCGATCGGCTGCGGGCGACCGGGCAGCGGTTCGACCCGCGCATCCGGCCGATCTTCGAGGACGGCCACTTCACGATCCGCTACCTGCTCGGCTTCGACCGGCCGCTCGCGGGATTCCTGCAGTCGGCGCGGTACCACTACCGCCGGCGCACCGACAAGAGCTCGACCCTGCAGCGCTCACGGGCGCATCCCGGCCGGTACGCCGAGGTGCTCGAGCACGGCTACCTCGACGTCGTCGACGCCGCGCGGGAGCGCTTCGGACGGCTCCCGATGTGGCTGCAGAACCACCTCGTCTTCGACCTGTCGTTCTACTTCACGATGACCGACTCCCGCGTCCCGGCCGGTGCACCGACCGACGGTCCGGCCGCCGAGCGCTTCCACCACCTGATGCGGCAGGCGCTGGACGCGCTCGACCTCGACGACGTCGTGCCGCACGCCAGCGCCCCCGTGGCACGGATCCCCCGTTACGTCCTCCAGCACGGGTACCGCGACGAGCCCTGGCACGAGCCGTTCGTGCTGCTCGAGGAGCTCGACGGCCGGCAGCGGCTGGTGCGGGCGACGTACTTCCACACCGGCGACCGGCCCGTGGAGCAGGTGCTCGCCGACGGCGAGCCGATCGAGCCGGTGCACGCCAAGACCCGGGACCTCGAGTACGTCGGGCGGCGCCTGCTGCACCAGCGCATCTTGTGGCTGCCCGCCGGCCGCACGCTCCAGGTGCGCCTCGACGATGAGCCGGTCCCGCTGGTCTTCCAGCGGCCGCCGTTCCCTGTCGTCGCCGCACAGCCGGGCCTGGTGCGCTGGGAGCTCGGCACCGTGGCCGGACGGCGCGCCAAGGAGCGTGCCGCGCTGGCGGACCCCGTGCCGACGAGCCGCCTCGCCCGGCAGGCTGCGCGGAGGATCGGGACCGAGAGGGTCGGCCGCCGCTACGGCGGGGCCTGGGTGCTGATGGACCGGATCCACGACGCCGGAGACAGCGGCGAGATCCTGTTCCGATACCTGCGCGAGCACCACCGCGACGTCAACGCGTGGTTCGTGCTGGAGAAGGGCACGCCCGAGTGGGAGCGCTTCCGGCGCGAGGGCCACGCGGACCGGCTGGTCGCGCACGGCTCGCTGGAGTGGCTGCTGCTGATGGCGAACGCCGAGCACCTGATCTCCTCGCACGCGGACGAGGCGGTGATGAATCCTCCGGCGGTGCTGGAGCTGATGCGCCCGCGGTGGCGCTTCACCTTCCTCCAGCACGGGGTGATCAAGGACGATCTCTCGAGCTGGCTGAACTCCAAGGACATCGATCTCTTCGTGACCAGCACGGTGCAGGAGCACGCCTCGATCGCCGGCGACCACACGCCGTACCGCTTCACCACGCGCGAGGTACAGCTGACCGGCCTGCCGAGGTTCGACCGGCTCCGCTCGGTGGGCGAGGCGCTGCCGCCGGGCGCGCGGGACCTCGTGGTGGTGGCCCCCACCTGGCGCAAGGATCTGCTGCCCACGATGGAGACGGGCACACAGCGTCGTGACATCGACGTCGAGCGCGCCCTCGCGTCGACCTTCCTCCGGTCCTGGACCGCGTTCCTGCGCAGCCCGGAGCTGGCCGCGGCGGCCACGCGACACGGGGCCCGGGTCGGGTTCCTGCCCCACCCCAACCTGCAGCCGCTTCTGCCCCGCCTCGACCTTCCCGACCACGTCGAGCCGCTCGCCTACGACGGTGACGTGCAGGCGCTGTTCGCCCGGACGCGAGTGCTGGTCACCGACTTCTCGTCGGTGGCCTTCAACGCCGCCTACCTGGACCGCCCGGTCGTGTACTTCCAGTTCGACCGCGACGAGGTGCTCGGCGGTGGTCACGTCGGCCGCGCCGGCTACTTCCGCTACGAGCGGGACGGCTTCGGGCCGGTGACGACGACGGCGGAGGAGGCGGTGGCCGCGACGGTCGGCGCACTCGACCACGGCGGGACGCCGGCCCCGCCGTACGCCCACCGGATCGCGGCGACGTTCCCGGATCGCGACGGCCGCTGCTGCGAGCGCGTCGTCGAGGCGCTCCGCGCGATCAACCGCAGCCAGGCCGACCGGCCGCCCGTCCCGACGCCGCGCATCGGCGCGGACGGTGCGGTCGAGCCCGCGGTGGAGGAGAGCCGATGAGCAGTCCGTCCGTGGTGGCCGTCGCCGGGAGCTGCCTGACGCGCGACAACTTCAACTCGCGCTTCAACCCCGACTACAAGCGCTTCTTCAGCTGCGATCTCACCGCCAACCAGATGGCGATGATCGCCCTGATGTCACCGCCCTTCGACGAGGTCACCGACGTCGGTGCGCCACCGGGCATGCCCGCCTACGGCCTGTGGAACGTGCGCACCGAGCTCGACCGCTCGTTCCTGCAGGACGTCGTCGCCACCCAGCCGGACTACCTCATCCTCGACTTCTACGGCGACGTGCACTTCGGCGTCGTGCAGCTCGACGACGGCCGCTATCTCACCCGCAACCGCTGGAAGCTGATGAAGACCGGCTTCTGGCGCCACCTCGACGAGGGCGGGCGCATCCGACGCCGCCTGGACATCTTCGAGGACCCCGACGGCTACTTCGCAGTGTGGCGCGAGGCCCTCGACCGGTTCGCCGGCCACCTCGCCGAGCACTGCCCCGACACGCACGTGATCGTGCATCGCGGCTGGAACACCGACGAGGTGGCCGCGCCGGGCCACCCGCTGCCGATCCCGCTGACGCGCTTCAAGAAGATCCGGCGCTTCGACGTCCCGCGGGGCAACGAGCTGTGGGCACGGCTCGACGACTACTGCATCGCCACCTACGGCTGGGACGTGATCGACCTCCGGCCGCTCCGGGTGCCCTCGACCGCGGACCACCCGTGGAAGGCCGGTCGGGTGCACTACGCCCCCGACTACTACCACCGCTTCCTCGCCGAGCTGCACAAGATCCACCTGCGGCGCACCGGGACCGACGCCGACCTGCTCGCCCGCATCGACGCGATCGAGCAGGCGGCCGCCGAGCCGGTGACCCGGGAGCGCGACGCGTACCGGGAGGCGTACGACGAGCAGCGACGGCGCGCCCGCGAGCTCGACGCACGGTTGAAGCGCAGGGAGGCGTCCTCGCCGGTCCTCGCCGCGCGGCGGTGGGCGGGGCGGGTCAGGCGCAGGATCACGACGACGGGAGGACGCGGATGAGCCGGCGGGTCGCGGTGGTGCTGGCGGGAGGCGTCGGGGCGCGGGTGGGGCTGCAGATCCCCAAGCAGCTGATCAAGATCGCCGGGCACACCATCCTCGAGCACACGCTCACCCGGATGGACGCCCACCCGATGGTCGACGAGATCGTCGTGATGATGGCGGCGGGACACCTCGACGCCGTCCACGCCCTGCTGCGCGACCGGCCGCTCGTCACGCCGGTGCGGGTGTTCGAAGGAGCCGACACCCGCAACGGCACCACGGAGCGGGCGCTGGCCCGGATCCCCGACGACGATGCGCTGGTGCTGCTGCACGACGCCGTCCGGCCGCTGGTCAGCCCGCGGATCATCACCGAGTGCTTCGAGGCGCTGGAGCGCTTCGAGGCGGTCGACGTCGCGATCCCCTCCGCGGACACGATCATCGAGGTCGGGGACGACAACACCATCGAGGCGATCCCGCCGCGCTCCCGACTGCGCCGGGGGCAGACGCCGCAGGCGTTCCGGGCCGGCGCGCTGCGTCGGGCTTACGCCGTCGCCGCCGACGACCCGGACTTCACCGCCACCGACGACTGCTCGGTGGTGCTGCGCTACACCCCCGACGTCCCGATCTGGGTCGTCACCGGTGACGAGCGGAACATGAAGGTCACCGAGCCGATCGACGTCTACCTGGCCGACAAGCTGTTCCAGCTCAGCACCGAGGCCCTCCCGGGCCGCGACGCAACGGGCTACCGGGGCGCTCTCGAAGGGCGCACCCTGGTCGTGCTCGGCGGCGGCTATGGGATCGGGGCGGACATCGCCGACCTGGCCCGGGAGCACGGGGCGGAGGTCTTCCCCTTCAGCCGCTCGACCACCGGCACCCACGTCCAGCGCCGGGCCGACATCCGCGCCGCGCTCGACCATGTGCTCGCCGCGACCGGGCGGCTCGACTACGTTGTGAACACCGCCGGCATCCTGCCGCGGGAGCAGCTCGCCGACACGACCGACGAGACGATCTGGGCCGCGACCGAGGTCAACTACGTGGCCCCGATCGTGATCGCGCAGGAGTGCTATCCGCACCTGCGGGAGACCCGCGGCAGCCTGCTGTTCTTCACCTCCAGCTCCTACACCCGCGGGCGCGGCGGCTACAGCCTCTACTCCTCGGCGAAGGCCGCGGTGGTGAACCTGACCCAGGCACTCTCCGACGAGTGGTCGGGCGACGGCGTCCAGGTGAACTGCGTGAACCCGGAGCGCACGGCGACCCCGATGCGCAGTAGCGCCTTCGGCGAGGAGCCGCCGGGCACGCTGCTGGACTCCCGCGAGGTCGCCCGCCGCTCGCTGGACGTGCTGGTGAGCGGCGAGACGGGGCTGGTCGTCGACGTGCGCCGCGACGACCCCCTGGGCGCCGACCGCGGGTGAGGCCGCGAGGGCGGCGCCCTGCTCGGTCGCCGGGCTCAGTCGAGCGGTGGCGGTGTGCCGCCGTCCGGCCGGTCGTCCTCGCCACGGCCGAGCATGGCGTCGAGCCGACCGTGGGTGTGCCGGTGCGCCGCGGCGTCCGACTGCTCGAGGTCGTCGATCCGCTCCCGGAGGCCCGCCGCCATCAGCGCCTGGGTCTCGGCGAGCACCTCGACGTAACGCCGGAGCGAGGCGAGCTCGGCCGGCACTCCGCGCAGGTCGCGCAGGCGCTCCAGGACCCGCCCGGTGCGGCGGACGAGGATCCGGCGGTTCTCGCGCACTCCGCGGGACGGATCGGCCCGGGGCCGTCCGAGCAGTGCCAGGAGCAGCGCGCAGGCCAGCACCTCGCCGGCCACGGCGATGGCCAGCAGCGCGAGGCCCAGCGCGTCGCCGCCGCCGGCCAGCCCGGCCACGACCACGACCGCGAGCAGCAACACGGCCAGGCCGCCCGTCGCGAGGAGCGCGATCCTGCGGCTCGGCCGCACCGGTCGTCTGCGTGGTGCCGGCGCCGCGGCGGCGGTCCGTCGCCGTCCGGCTCGCGGCCGCGGCGCGGGTGTCGGGCGGTGCCCAGCCGCGGGTGCGTCGGGAGCCGGTGCCAGTGCGCGGAGCAGGAGGCGGCTGACCGCGTCGGGGGCCGGCGCCGTTCCGGCCAGCTCCAGCACCCGCCGGTGGTGCAGGTCGTGCACGCCCACGACGTGGACCCCTGGGTGTGCCGCCAAGGCGGCCGCGACGGGACCGTCGGCGCCCTCGGGCCCGTGCTCGACCTCCACCACCAGGTCCTGGCCGCTCTCGATGCGTGCGCACGCGTCGTCGAGCAGCGATGCCATGCCGTCGCCGGCGGCGACCCCGAGCTGCCGCACGACGTCCAGGTCGACCTCCGCGAGGTCGTCGTAGCTGGTGACGTAGCAGCCCTCCCACCGAGAGCCGACCAGGTCGGCCGCGTCGGTCCGGCTCGGCCCGACGGCCACCCGAGGGGGTGCCGTACGGTTCTCTCGATCTGCCATGGGGTCTCCTACGGCGCCCTGGCCCCGCTGCACAGGACAAGGAATGGTTGACGTCGCGAACAGTTTCCCAGCCGGTCGACCGACCGCGCACGGCGGCGTCGACGTCACCGTCCTGGTGACGACCTATCTCGGTCACGAGCGGCTCCCGGTCTGCCTGCACTCGCTCGCCTCCCAGACCCTGGATCCGGCTCGCTTCGAGGTGCTCGTCGTGCAGAATGGCCCGGCGTGTCCGACCCCGGAGGTGGTCGCAGCCTTCGCCGCCGCGCATCCGGCGCTGCAGGTGCGGGTGGTGGAGATGGCGCGCCCGGGGCTGGGCCATGCACGCAACGTCGGCCTGCACGCCGCGCGCGGTCGCCACGTCACCTTCGTCGACGACGACGACTGGGTCGGGCCGCGCTACCTGGAGGACCTGCTGGGCGCTGCCGCCGACGGCGTCGTGCCGGTCGCCCACCTGGGCAACGTCGAGTTCGGCGCCGACCCCGACACCGCGATTCCCGACTACGAGAGCTACTACGGCCGCCGGATCGCCAGCCTGGAGGGTCGCACGGTCGGGCTGGCGGACGTCGGGCCCTCGCCGCTGATCCCGGCCCTGTCGGTGAACGCCGGGAAGCTCGCTCCGCTCGAGCTCGCCCGACAGGTCCACTACGACGAGTGCCTGCGCAGCGGGGAGGACTTCGTCTACTGGCTCGCGCTCTTCGCCCTCGGGCCCTTCCGCTTCCGGGTGCTGCCGCGTGATCCCGCCTCGACGTACTTCCGGACGCTCCGGCACGGGAGCCTGGGCCGTCAGCAGCACGGCTTCGACTTCAGCGTCCTGCAGCGCCTGGACTGCATCGCCGCCGTCAACCACGTCGACCGCTCCCGCCCGGCCATCGCCCGGATCGCTGAGTCGATGAAGACCGCACAGGCCGAGCACGTCAACCGCTACCTGGTCCGGCACCCCGACGAGCACGGTCACGTCGTCGCCGAGGCGCGTGCGCGGGGGTTGTACGACCTCCCGTGGCCGGTGGTCAACCAGGGACGGGCCCAGGACCTGGCGATCCTCTACTGCTTCACCCCCTACCTTGACACCAGCGGGCTCGTCGCCGCACGCCGCCTCCGCGAGCGGGGCGTGGTCACCGACGTGATCTCCCAGGCGATGGGCGACCTCCGCCTCCGCGACCCGCGGTCCGACCTGATCGCGCAGGAGGTGGTGGACCAGGCGCGGGTGCTGCCGGGCGCTGCCAGCTTCTCCAACTGGTCGCTGATCCGCGACTTCGTCGACGGCGCGCTCGCCACGGTCGAGGAGCTCGAGGCCGAGAAGGGCCGGCCGTACCGCTCGGTGTACAGCCGCGCGATGGCCGTCGCCTCGCACTTCGCCGCCGCCGCGCTCAAGATCCGTCAGCCCGGGGTGCGGTGGGAGGCGGAGTTCTCCGACCCCCTGCGATTCAACGCCCAGGGCGAGGAGCGGGCCAACGACATGGCCGAGGACGGGCTCCAGGACCTGCTGCGCACCGCGCTCGCCGAGGCCGGCTTCCCCCAGCCACCCGGACCGGCCCCGCTGTTCGAGTGGGCCGAGCTCGTCGCCTACGCCCTTGCCGACGAGATCCTCTTCACCAACGAGCACCAGCGCGACTACATGCTCGGGTACTGCCGCGACCAGCGGCTCGCCGAGCGCGCCCGGAGCATCTCGCGGGTGAGCCCGCACCCGACCCTCCCGCCCGAGTACTACCGGATGGCGCGGGCCGAGCACGACCTCACCGGGCCCGGGGTCGTGGACATCGGCTACTTCGGGGTCTTCTACGCCACCCGCGTGCTCACCGAGGTCACCCGAGCGCTCGCGGGACTCCCGATGGCGGACCGGCGACGCGTGCGCCTGCACGTCTTCACCGATCGGGCCGAGCAGGTGAAGCACGAGGTCACCCGCGCGGGGCTCGCCGACGTCGTCCGGGTGCGTCCCTACCTGCCGTACCTGGAGTTCCTCGAGCTCACCACCCGGATGGACCTGCTGCTGGTCAACGACGCAGCGACCTCCGGCCACCACCGCCTGAACCCCTACCTGCCGTCGAAGGTCTCCGACTACCTCGGCAGCGGGACGCCCGTCTGGGCCCTGTACGAGCCGGGCAGTGTGCTGAGCGGGATCGAGACGGCCTACCGCTCGCCCGTGGGGGACGTCGGCGCGGCCGGCGCGGTCCTCCGGTCCCTGGTCCGCGACCACGCGCGATCCGAGGACGAGCCCTCCACTTAGACTTCCCGGACCCGTCCGTCCCTTCGGATCCGGCTGCGAGAAAGAGGTGCGATGCCGACCCGCCCGCTGCGTCAGACGGTGCTCGGCGCCGCCCGTCGGGTCAGCACGCCTCGGTTGAAGAGGGCCGCCCGCCGGATCGGCGGCACCCCGCTGGTGCGCTACGAGCGGCGCGGGCTGACCCCGGTCCTGACGGTGGTGATGCCGGTCCACAACGTCGTGGAGTACCTGCCGGCGGCGCTCGACAGCGTGCTGACCCAGTCCCTGCACGAGCTCGAGGTGATCGCGGTCGACGACGCCTCGACCGACGGTTGCCTCGACGTGCTCCGCGCCTACGAGCGGCGTGACCCCCGGGTCCGGGTGCTCACCCAGCCCAAGTCGGGCCAGGGGCCGGCCCGCAACCTGGGCGTGCGGCACGCACGCGGGGAGTTCCTGACCTTCGTCGACTCCGACGACACCGTGCCCCCGCGCGCGTTCGCGCACATGATCGAGCGACTGCGCCAGAGCGGCTCGGACTTCTGCGTCGGCAGCGTGCGCCGGTTCCGTCACGACGAGTACACGCCCACCGTGTGGGCGCGCACGGTGCACGCCGCGGACCGGCTGGGCACCACGCTCGAGGAGTTCCCGAACGCGATGCAGGACATCATCGCCTGCAACCGGATGTTCCGCACGGCGTTCTGGCGCGACCGGGTCGGCGACTTCCGCGGGCACATCGCCTACGAGGACCACGTGCCGATGCTCACCGCCTACGCCCGGGCCGAGCGGTTCGACATCCTTCACGAGGTCACCTACAACTGGCGGATCCGCGAGAACGGCACCTCGACCGGTCAGCAGAAGGCGAACATCGAGAACCTCCTCGACCGCATCGCGGTCAAGGAGGAGGCGCGCGAGATGCTCGACGCCGAGGCGAGCGACTTCGTGCGAGACCTCTGGGTCGGCCGCACCCTGGAGGTCGACTTCCCGCCGTTCATCGCCCACGCCCTGCGGGCCGGGGACATGTACCGCAACCTGCTCGCCGCGACCTACCGCACCTTCCTGGACCGCGCGACCGACCGCGCACTCGACCTCGTCACGGTGCGGCAGAAGATCCGCGCGGAGCTGGTCGCCGAGGGCCGCTGGGACGACGTCGCCGAGGTGACCGGCTACTTCGAGGACATCGGGATGGTGCCGCCCACCGAGGTCGTCGACGGCGTGGTGCAGGCCGTCGTCCCCGACTCCCTGCCGTTCCTCGCCGACCTGCCGCCGCGGGTGCGCCGGCTGTCCACGCTGGAGTGCCACTTCGAGGGCGTGCTCCAGCACGCGGAGTGGGACCCCGACACGCTCCGCCTCGACGGCTGGGCCTATCTCCGCGGGGTCGGGATCACCGGCCGCTCGGCCGACTTCCGGGCTTGGCTGGTCGCCGAGGACGGCGAGCGCGTCGGGGTGGAGGTGGCGCCCACCGTCCTCCCCGAGGCCAACATCTGGAGCAAGCAGGCCTACGCGCCCTACGACGGCGCGGGCTTCACCGCCACCGTCGATCTCGCGGCCCTTCCCGCGCGCCGCGCGCGCTGGCAGCTCGAGGTCGAGGTCGGCTACGACGGCCTGAGCGGCACGGGAGCCCTGCGCGAGTCGGTGTGGGAGGCGGCCGGCACCAGGCCGAACGGCACCCGCCGGGGCAACGGCGTGATCCGCGGCGTCTGGGACGACGCGCGCGGCTTCTGCCTCGACCTCGAGCCGGAGCCGGTCCTCATCGAGGCGCTGCACGCCACCGGCACCACGGTCGGCGGTCGCCTGGCCGTCCCTGCCGGACGCCGGGTCGGCCGGGTGCTGCTCGACCGCCACGACGCCCCCGCCGTCGCGGCGCGGATGCGGTCCGGGGACGGGTACGTCGAGTTCTCGGCCACCCTGCCCGCCGATGCGACGCTGGCGTGGCGGCTGCTCGTCGTCGTGGACGGCCACCGGCAGGCGCCCGTGTGGAGCCAGGGCACCACCAGCAGCGATGCGCCCGGAGCCCACTGGGTGCCCGGCGCCGACGCCGGCGCCGAGCTGGTGCGGGGCGGCCCGCTGTTGCGCGTCGCCGGCGTCACCCTGGGCGAGCGGACCCTCACCCTCGCCGTCGAGCGCGACGACCACCCCGACGACCTGCCCGAGCGGATCGTGCTCGGCAACCCACGGCTGCGCCTGGCACGGCGGTCGGTCACCGAGCGGGACGGACGGTGGTTGCTGGAGCACGAGCTCGCCACGAGCGAGTTCGGTGAGCCGGAGCACCTGGCACCCAGTGGTCGCTACGAGCTGTGGGTCGAGGGGGCCGACCCGGCCTCGGTGACGCTGGTGACGCCGTCCTTCGCGGGCCGGATGCCGCAGCGCAGCTACGGCACGGCCGTCGACCTCCGGGTGGCGCACGCGGCCGACGGACGACTCAAGCTGGAGCTGGAGCCGCCCCTGCCCGCCGACGCCCTGGGCGCTCCCAACCGTCGCCGGCTGCGAGACGCCTACCGCACCCGGCAGGCGCAGCCGACCCAGAGCGTGCTGTTCGGCTGCTACCGCGGCGAGTTCGCGACCGACAGCCAGCTCCAGCTGGACCGGGCGCTGGCGGTGCGGCGTCCCGAGCTGGTCCGCTACTGGGGGGTCGCGGACCGCTCCACGGTCGTGCCTGAGGGCTCCGTCCCGCTGCTGCTCAACAGCGCCGAGTGGTACGACGCCCTCGCGTCCAGCCGTTACCTGTGCAGCAACGTCGAGCTCCCGCTGACCTTCCGCCGGCGGCCCTACCAGCGCTACCTGCAGACGTTCCACGGCTACCCGTTCAAGTCCATGGGGATCGGGTTCTGGCGCAGCAAGGGCCTCACCGAGGAGGAGCTGCAGTACGAGGTCGGCAAGGTCAATCGCCAGTGGGACACGATCCTGGTGCCGAGCGAGGAGTGCGTGGCCTACTACCGCGAGCAGTACGACTACGACGGCGACGTGCTCGTCGCCGGCTACCCCCGCTGTGATCCCCTGGTGACGGCCGACGCGGCGGCGGTGCGCTCGAGGGTCCTCCAGCGGCTGGGGGTGCCGGCGGACCGGACCGTGGTCCTCTACGCCCCGACCTACCGCGACCGGTTGACCACCCGCACCTTCGCCGCGCGCCGCTTCGACGCCCTCGACCTCGCAGGCCTGGCCCGCTCCCTCGGCGAGGGATTCACCATCCTGGTCCGCGGCCACAACAACAACCAACGCGAGTTCGACCGGGTGACCGGGACCGCCCACGTCGTGGACGTGACCGACTACCCCGAGGTCAACGACCTCACGCTGGCCGCCGACGTCGCCGTGCTCGACTACTCCTCGCTGCGCTTCGACTGGGCGATCACCGGCAAGCCGATGGTGTTCTTCGTGCCCGACCGTGAGGAGTACTTCGCCCTGCGGACGCCGCTGTTCCCCTTCGAGGGGACCGCGCCGGGGCCGTGGACCACGACGACCGCCGAGGTGGCCACGGCCCTGCGCGACCTCGGCGGGGTGCGCCGCACCTACGCCGACGAGATCGCCGCCTTCAACCGCCGGTTCAACACGCTCAACGACGGCCACGCCACCGAGCGGGTCTACGAGGCGTTCTTCGCGCCGGAGCACGTCCGGTGACCGAGCGCCTGGTGGATCCCCTCCCGGAGGGGTCGCTGCTGCTGCACATCGGCCCGCAGAAGACCGGGTCGACGGCGATCCAGGAGGCGATGCACGACGCCCGGGCCGCGCTCGCGGAGCTCGGCGTCCTCTACCCCGGCCCGCACCGGCGGCCGATCGAGGCCGGCTGGGCGGTGCTGGGTCAGGGCGCACCGCTGGGCCGGCCCGAGCCGCGCATCGAGCTGTGGGAGCGACTCGTCGAGCAGCTCTCGGGGACGACGCTGCCTCGTGCGTGCCTGAGCAACGAGGACCTCTCCCGCGGCAGCGACGACGTGGTGGAGCGCATCGTCGGCGACCTGGGTGCCGAGCGGATCCACCTCGTCTACGTCGCCCGGCGCTACGACAGGCTGCTGCCCTCGCACTGGCAGGAGCGGCTCAAGGCGCGGATGACCTGGTCCTACGGCGCCTTCCTCGACCACGTCCTCGACGACGCCAACGAGGCGTCGTGGGAGTGGCGGTTGATGTGGGAGAGCCAGTCGGTCGCCGCGGTGCTGCGCAGCTGGGGCCGCTTCGTCCCGCCCGAGCGGATCACCGTGGTGGTGCTCGACCACGGCGACCACGCCTTCCTGCCGTCGGTCTTCGAGGATCTGCTCGACGTCCCGCGCGGCACCCTGGTCGCGCCCGAGGTGGTCAACAACCGCTCCTACACCTTCCCCGAGGCCGAGGCGCTGCGTCGGATCAACCAGCGCTGCGCCGACGAGGACTGGCCGCACCGCCGCTACCTGCAGCTCGTGCGCCGAGGTGTGGCCATCCGGTGGACCAACTCCGTCCGCCACCCCGGCGACGCACCGATCCCAGGGCTCCCGGACTGGGCGCTCGAGCGCGTGGCCGACCGGGCCGACCGCCAGGTGGCGGAGATCGCGGCCGCCGGAGTGCGGGTGGTCGGCGACCCGGAGAGCCTCCGGGTACGCGACCGGCTCACGCCCTACGACGGCCCGCTCGAGCTGAGCGCCGTCCGCACCGACCTGGTCGCGCAGGCGGTGGCCGACACCATCGAGCGGGCCGAGGCGATGCGCGCCCCCGCCGCTCCGCCGGCCGCCGACCTCACCACCGCCGGTGGCCGGGCGCTGGCGCGCGAGCTCGCCCGCCGGGCCGCCGCCCGGCTACGCCCCAGGGAAGGACGACGATGAGCCAGCCGCCCGTCGTGCCCGGCACGGTCCTGCTGCACGTGGGTCCCCAGAAGACCGGCAGCACGGCCCTCCAGAGCGCCATGGAGGCCAGGGCCCCGGAGATGCGCGAGCACGGCGTCCACTACGCCGGTCGCGCGTTCGAGGCCGGCTGGGCCGTCCTCGGCAAGGGCGCGCCCATCGGTGCGCCCGCTCCCGGGCCGCACGCCTGGGACGACCTGGCGGAGGAGATCCGGTCCACGCACCTGCCCCGCGTCTGCCTGAGCAACGAGGACCTCGGCCGTGCCGACGACGCGGCCGTCGACCGCATCGCGGGCAGTCTCGGCCCCGACCGGATCCAGCTCGTCTACGTCGCACGACGGCTCGACCGGCTGCTGCCCTCGCAGTGGCAGCAACGGGTGAAGGCCCGGATGCGACTGTCCTGGCCGGACTACCTGCGGATGGTCTTCGACGAGACCAGCACCGACTGGGAGAGGCGGCTGCTGTGGTCGCCCCAGGACGTCGCGGCGGTGGTGGCCCGGTGGCGGCGCCGCCTCGAGCCCGGGCAGGTCACGGTCGTCGTCGCCGACGAGCACGACCACCGCGCTGTCCCGCGCTGGTTCGAGACCGCGCTCGGCCTGCCCGAGGGCCTCCTGACGCCGCCCCGGCAGGCCGGCGCGAACCGCTCGCTGTCCTACCCCGAGGTGGAGCTGCTGCGGCGGGTGAACGAGGTCTTCGCCGGCCAGGACCTGCCCGGAACGGCCTACCGTCGCATCGTCCAGGGCGGGCTGGCCAAGCGCCTGGTCAACGCGCCCCGGCCGCCGGACGCCCCGCCGATCCCCGGGTTCCCGGGCTGGGCGGTCGACCTGGTCGCCGACCGGTGCGACGCCCAGGCGGACGCGCTCGAGGCGCTGGCCGCGTCCGGGGTGCACGTGGTGGGCGACCCCGGCACGCTCCGGGTCCGGGGCCGGCTGGTGGCCGACGACGACCCGCCGGTGGTCGCCTCGGTCTCGATGGACCTGCTCGGCGAGGCGGTGGCCGGGCTGCTCACCGGCGCGATGGACCTGCAGCGGCGCGAGGTGCGCACCGCCCGCGCCCAGGCCCGCGCCGTCGAGCCGGCGCGAGCCTCGGCGCCGGACGCGCTCGGCGGGCGTGAGCTGGCCCGGGAGCTCGGTCACCGGGTCCTGCGGCGCCTGCGGCGCTCAGCCCGCGGCTGAGCCGAGCATCGCCGCCACCACCCGGTCGGCGGCGTGGCCGTCCTGGTAGGCGTTGAACCGCGCGTTGAACGCTGCGATCGCCGGGCCGTAGGACGCCGCGAGACCGTCCAGGTCGCGCAGCGCCTCGACGACCTCCTCCGTCGTGCGCAGCAGCGGGCCCGGGGCCGACTCGGCGTAGTCGTAGAGGAAGCCCCGTCCCTCGGCGTACTGCTCGAGGTCCGGGACGCAGAACACCATCGGGCGGGTGGTCAGCGCGAAGTCGAAGCGGAGCGAGGAGTAGTCGAGCACCGCGGCGTCGGCGGCGAGGATCAGGTCGTTGACGTCGGGGTGGGCGGTCACGTCGAGGACCCGCGCACCTCCCGGCCGCACCTGGTCGCGGTGGAACCGGTGCCCGCGCAGCAGCAGCACGTGGCCCTCGCCCAGGGCGGCCGCCGCAGCGGCCACGTCGAAGCCCTCGTGCAGGCGCGCGGCGCGGTGGTCGGTGGCCTGCTCGTCGCGCCAGGTCGGCGCGTACAGCACGGCCGTCCGGTCCGCGCCGATGCCGAGCGCCCGACGGGTGCGCTCGCGGACGGCCGCCGCGTCGGGCCCGACCAGCACGTCGTCGCGCGGGTAGCCGTGCTCCATGACCGGGCCGTCGTAGCGGAACTGCTCGCGGTAGTGGCGGGTCATCTCCGGGCTGGGGCTGACCAGCAGGGTCCAGTTGCGCGGCCCGTGGTCGAGCAGGCGCTCGATGCGCCGGGGGGTGTACCCGGCGCGCTCCCAGGCCGCCAGTCCCATCGTCTTGCCCGGGTTGCCGTGGAAGGTCTGCACCAGGTCCTGGCCCGGCTTGCGGCGGAACCACCCGTCCATCTCGATGTTGGTCACCAGCCACCGCGCGCGCGCGAGGGTGGCGTACCACTCACGGCTGCGCAGCAGCACCGGCTCCGCGCCCGGGGGCAGCGGCACGCCCGGCCGGTCGACCAGCCAGCGGGTCCGCAGGTCCGGCCGGACCCGGCGCAGCGCCTCGTGGACGGCCAGCGGGCTGTCGGTCGCCGACTGCCCGGTGTAGGCCTGGAAGTAGACCAGGTCCGGCTCCACCGGATGAGGTCCGGCGTACCAGCGCTGCAGGCGCGCCTGGGCGTACGGCCCGATCTCGTCGTCGGGTCGCGGATCGGTGTGCGGCGCGAGCGGCGCCTGGCCGGGGGGTACGTCGAGAACACCGCCGCGGGTCACGCCCTGGCTGGTCAGCGTGACCTCGACCCGCCCGGTCGACGGCCGCTCGATGCGCAACCAGGCGTGGTCGTGGCAGTGCTCGGCCTCGCCGGCCACCAGCGTGGCGCGCGGCGTGCTGGAACCGGTGCAGCGCAGCCTCCGGCCCCCCGACGTGGCCACGACGGTGGGCGGCTCGAGGGTCTCGACCTCGCGGACGAAGCCGACCACCTCGAGCTCGGTGGCCGACCGCGCCTGCAGGGACAGCACCAGTGGTGTCTCGGCGCGGCCGAGGACGGTGGCCTCCTCCGGCAGCGCCGGGAGGCCGAGGTCGGCGTGCACGGCACCGCCCCCCACCGTGGTGGCGATGTCGTCGGGACCGCGCCACCGGTCGATCACCAACCGGGTCGCCTCCTCGCGCCGGTCGTCGGCGACGAGGCGGGTCAGCACCCGCGACGTCGCGCGCACCCGCTCGGGGTCGGCGAGGGGCCACAGCCGGCGGGCGATCGCCACCAGCGCCTCCCACTGGGCCGCGGTGAGCGACTCGACGTCCGAGAGCACCGCCGGCAGCCGGGTGTCGAGCACCGCGCAGGCCCAGCCGGCCCCCGGCGCGGCGACCGCCGAGACCGCCGCGGCCCAGGCGTCGACCTCGGCGGCCCAGCGCCGGAGGTGCCCGAACGGCAGGGCCGCCGTGCGGCCGAGGTCCTCGTGGACGACGGCGTCGAGGGTGGTGCATCCCGCCTCGGCGTCGAGGCCGGCGAGCGTCGCGTCCCCCCAGGAACCGTGTTCGGGAGCGAAGGCCGCTCCGGTTGACCGCCACGCGGCCAGGTCGAGGAGCCGGTCACCGCCACCCGGCTCGACCCCGGGCGCGGGGGTGAACGCCTGGTCGCGCCAGCCCCCGGCGCGCTGGCTGCGTCCGGCTGCCGAGCCCGCGGGCGACGAGCGCAGGGCCCGCACCAGCAGCGCCGTCGAGTGCCAGGGCAGCAGGTCGCCGGCCTCGACCAGCCGGGCGTAGCGCGCCCGCACCGTCGCCAACGCGTGGTTGCGCGCCGTGGCGAGGTCCCGGTGCTCCTCGCCGGGACCCCACCCGACGACGTGGACTGCGCTGTCGCGGTAGGTCTGCGACGTCACGGCGTGCACCGTCTCGTCCAGGAGGCGCCGCTGGCCGGCCGAGACCGTCACGAGGTGCGCGACGCGCCCGGCCGGCCGGGCCTCCCACGAGCGGCGGGCCCGGCCGAGCGCACGCGCCGCGAGCGGTCGGGGACTCAGTCGAGGAGGCCCTTGTCCTGGAGGTAGGACTTCGCGACATCCTCGGGCTTCTTGCGCTCGTTGCCGATCTGTCCGTTGAGCTGGGTGAGGTCGTCGGTGGTGAGCACGCTCATCAGGCCCTCGAGGCTCTTCTTGACGTCGGGGTGCTTGGCCAGGAACGCCGAGCTGACCGCCGGCAGCAGGTTCTGCGCCGGCTGGATGTGCTGGTCGTCGTCGAGCAGCTGCAGGCCCTGGGACTCCAGCGACCCGTCGGTGGTGCTGGTCTCCCCGAGCTGTGACTCGCCCTTGAGCACCGACTGGTAGGTCTGGTCGCTGGCGTAGCCCAGCGGCAGCACCTTGGAGATCTTGATCTTGTAGGTCTTCTCGAGCCCGCCGGCGCAGTCGGTGCGGCCCTTGCAGTCGGGCGCAGCCGCGAGGACGACCGACTCACCGCTCTTGCCCAGCGAGGAGAGGTCGGTGAGCTGGTGCGCGTCGGCGTACTTCTTCGTCACGAAGAACGCGTTGGCGTCGGTGGCCTTCGACGGCTCGAGCAGCGTGATGCCCTTCGCGTCCGCGAGCTTGCGCGCCGCGGCGAGCGTCGCGCTCACGTCCGGGGAGGAGACCGGGGCGGCCTTCGCGCCGTTCGCCTGGGTGTTGAGGAAGTCCGCGATGCCGGCAAGGTACTCCGGGACGATGTCGACGGAGGAGGGGAACCTGCCCATGTAGACGTCGCGGGTGGCGACGAGCTTGGTCGACACGTCGTACCCGTCGTGCTCGAGGAGCTGCTGGTACATGTCGGCGACCAGGGTCGCCTCGGGGAAGTTCTGCCCGGAGATCGTGATCGAGCCCTTGCTCGCGCCGTTGCCGGTGGTGTTGTCGCCCGACGAGGACGGACCACCGCAGGCGGTGATGGTGACGAGGGCGCCGACCGCGGCGATGCCCAGGAGTGCACGACGAACGTTCATCGGTCCTACCTTCTGTGTCCCGTGGCGGAGTGCCACGCGTGTCCGGCCGGGCCTGACGCGCCGACGCGACGCCCACCCTCTCAGCCGACGCGTGCTCCTTCAACCTCTTCGTCCGAGACCGGCTCGACCGAGGTGGTCGTCCGGTCCACGTCGCGCCGGCTGCGACCCACCGGATCCGCGGCCCGCTGCGCCACCGCCGCGAGCACCTCGAGCAACAGCGCGACCACCGCGACGACGACCGCTCCGGCGAAGCCCTCGCCGTAGTTGGAGTGGTAGAAGCCGTCGGTGATGATCCGGCCCAGCCCCGGGCCGGCGACGAGGGCGGCGATCGTCGCCGTCGCCCACACCTGCACCAGCGCCAGCCTCAGGCCGGCGACCACCAGCGGTGCCGCAAGGGGCAGCTCGACGCGGCGGAACAGCTGGTCGCCGCTCATCCCCATGCCGCGCGCCGACTCCACCACGTCTGCGTCGACCTCGCGCACGGCGACGTAGGCGTTGGTGATGATCGGCGGCAGCGCGAAGAGCACCAGCGCGATCAGGGTCGCCAGACCGGCGCGGCCGTAGGGCCCGAGCACCGCCGTGCCGGCCGGGCCGACGCTGAGGAGCACCAGCACGGCGAAGGTCGGCACCGCTCGGCCGACGTTGGACACGTTGATCGCGAGCACGCCGCCGCGCCCGAGGTGACCCAGCCACAGCGCGACGGGGAGACCCGCACCCGCGGCGATCGCCAACGCCGTGATCGTGAGCAGCAGCTGCTGCAGCAGCAGCGTGGCGATCCCCTGGGACCCCTGCCAGTTGCTGCCGTCGAGCAGGTAGTGCCACGCGTCGGCGAGCATCTCAGCGCACCCCCCTCGTCCACGGGGTGAGCATCCGCTGGGCGAGCACGATCAGCGCGTCGAGCGCGAAGGCCAGCACCACGCAGATGACCGAGGCGGCGAGGATCTCGGCCTTGAAGTTCGAGCTCACCCCGTCGGAGAGCAGGTTGCCGAGTCCGCCGTACGCCACGATCGCGCCGACCGTGGTGAGGGCGACCGTCGAGACGGTGGCGATCCGCAGCCCCGCCATGATCACCGGCAGGGCGAGCGGCAGCTCCACGCGCAGCAGCATCCGTGGGCGGGAGAACCCCATGCCGAGAGCCGACTCGCGGACCTCCTCCGGAACGCCGCGCAGGCCCTCGAGCGTGTTGCGGACCAGGATCGTCAGCGAGTACAGCGCGAGGCCGATCACCACGGTCGTCGGCGTGAGCCCGGTGAACGGCACGACGAGCGGGAACAGCGCCAGCGAGGGGATCGTGTAGATGCCCGTGGCGATGCCCATGATCGTCGACTCCAGCCGCGGCACCCGCCGCGCCAGCAGCGCGAGCGGCAGGGCGATCACGAAGCCGGCGACCACCGAGACCACGGTGATCCACAGGTGCTCGACCGTGGCGTGGGTCAGCTCCGCGTGGTAGTCGTGCAGGTAGGCCGGGCAGAACCAGTCGTTGACGGCCCGGCTGTAGCACGAGTCCGCCGCCTGCGGCACCACCGCCAGTAGGGTCACGGCATGGACGCTACCGAAGAGCCGATGATCCGGCTCGCAGGCGTGGGCAAGACCTACGACGACGGCACCGTGGCGGTCCGTGCGCTCGATCTCGACGTACCCCGCGGCTCCATCGTCTGCCTCGTCGGACCGTCCGGCTGCGGCAAGTCGACGACGCTGAAGATGGTGAACCGGCTGATCGAGCCCACGAGCGGCACCATCACGCTCGACGGCCACGACGTCACCCGCGTCGACCCGGTGCAGCTGCGCCGCGGCATCGGCTACGTCATCCAGCAGGTCGGCCTCTTCCCGCACCAGACCGTGCTCGCCAACGTGATGACGGTGCCCAAGCTCTACGGCGAGAGCGACCGCACCGCCCGGTCCCGGGCCGAGGAGCTGATGGACCTGGTCGGCCTGCCGCCGGGTGAGCTCGGCGCGAAGTACCCCCACCAGCTCTCCGGAGGCCAGCGACAGCGGGTGGGCGTCGCCCGTGCACTCGCGGCCGACCCGCCCGTGCTGCTGATGGACGAGCCGTTCGGTGCGGTCGACCCGGTGGTGCGGGTCCGGTTGCAGGACGAGTTCCTGCACCTGCAGCACGACCTCGGCAAGACGGTGATGCTGGTGACCCACGACATCGACGAGGCGGTGCGGATGGGCGACCTCGTCGCGGTCTTCGACGTCGGCGGCCGGCTGGCGCAGTACGCGCCGCCCGCCGAGGTGCTCGGAGCGCCGGCCGACGACTTCGTCGCCGACTTCGTGGGCGCCTCGCGCGGCATCCGCCGTCTTGCGGTCACCCGGATCGACCCGGCGCACCTGGAGCCGCTCGACGGCATCGCGGCCTCCGAGCTCGGTGGCACGGTCGAGGCCGACGCGACCCTGGAGCAGGCCATGGCGCTGATGATGCGGCAGGACAAGGGCGTCGTCGGCGTGCGTGACGGGGCCCGCTTCCTCGGCGTGCTCACGCCCAACGGCGTGCACACCATGCTGCGCGCCAGCGTGTCAGCCGGCGCGCGTGCCGCCGCCGAGGCGGCACCGCCGTGCTGATCGCGGTCAGGCGGTGCGGGCGTCCGCGGTGCGGGCGGTCACCGAGGCGGTCACCTTCTCCTCGAAGGCGGCCAGGTCCGCGGCGCGCGGGTCGTCGCTGAGCCCGCCGCCGTCGGCCTCCCAGCTGGCGAGGGCGTCGGCGGCCGCCGCCTCCTCCTCGGCGGCCCGGCGGGCGAGCTCCTGCTCGAGCTCGGCGACCCGTGCGGTCGCCTCGCCCAGTCCGCGCGCGGTGCTGCCCAGACGGCTCTCGGCCGATGCAGCCCGCAGCTGCTCCTGCACCAGCAGCGCCTGGAGCTCGCGCATCGTCAGCTGGGACTCCGCGAGCCGCTCGGTCATCGCGGTGGTGAACTCGGCGTGCTCAGCGGCCCGCTCGGAGAACAGCGAGCGGTACGCCTGGGCCGTGGCGACCCGGTCGAGGGCGTTGTCACGTCGGGACTGGAGCACCTCGGTCCAGGTGATCCGCAACGCCGCCCAGCCCAGCAGCAGCACGAGGACCGCGGCGGCGCTGAGCACCGGCACCGACCGGGTGGCGAGCGCGGCGAGCACCGCCACGGTGGCGACGACCATCAACGCGACAGCGACGCTCACGCGGACGCTGCGCTGACGACGACGGGCGGGAGAGGCGGCCATGGCCGAAGCCTAGGGGCGGAGAGGATCCGAACCGGGGAGCCGCGCCGCAGCGGAGGACCGCACCGGACGGCCGGGCGACCGCTCAGCGGTCCGGCGGCACCCGGCAGGCGAGCTCGAGGAGCAGGGCGGCGACGAGCATCGCCACCCCGCCCAGCGCCGCGATCGCAGCGTGGAGGAGCTGGGTGGAGGCCTGGCCGGCGTCCGGCACGTTGAGGTGCGCCAGCGCGAAGCCGGCGTACCCACCGGCCAGCGCGGCCCCGACCAGCGCGCACGCCTTGCCGAGCACGAGCCGGTTCACGGCCCGGTGCGGCTCGAGCCGGACCCGGGCGCGACCCATCCGCCAGGTGGTCCACGCCGCGCCCGCGACGATGCTGGCGAGGAACCAGACCACGCCCACCGTGGTCCAGCCGACGTGCGGCTCGGCCGCACCGGCGCGCAGGCTCAACGGGCGCACGACCCACCCGGCCACCAGGCCGAGCCCGGCGAAGACCGAGGGCCCGGCGGGACCGGTCGGGTGGACGGTGCCGCGAGGCTCCTCCGGGTCGCGGTCCGCGCTCATCGCGGGCGGATCCTCGACCGGTCCCTCAGCAGCGCCGACACCGGCGGCTCACTGCAGCAGGAGCTCGACGTCGTCGCGCCGGCTGATCCCGTCGCGACCGGCCTTCTCGAGCAGGTCCGCGATCGGACCGGCGCCCGGGATGGCGCCGTCCGGCTCCACGTCGAACCAGGGCGCGAGCACGAACGGTCGCTCCGCGGCGCGCGGGTGCGGCAGGACCAGCCGGTCGTCGTCGGCGCGACGGTCCCCGACGACGACCAGGTCGACGTCGAGCGTGCGGGGCGCGTTGCGGCCCGCGTCGCCCTCGGGACGCTCCCGGCCGTAGGCGGCCTCGATGGCGAGCGCCCGGTCCAACAGGGTCGCTGCCGACAGCGTGGTGTCGAGCAGCACGACGGCGTTGAGGTAGTCCTTGGCCTCCTCGGGCGAGTCGACCGGCGCGGTCTCGTAGACCGGCGACACGGCCGTCACCCACACCTCGGGGGTGTCGACCAGCGAGTCGACCGCGCCCTGGAGGTTGGCGCGGCGGTCGCCCAGGTTGGAGCCGATCGCGAGGACGGCGCGGCGGATCGGGTGCATCTCGCCGGTCAACGTGTCGGTGTCGACGATGTTCGGGTTCGGGGACTCGGTCACGGACGGCTCCGGGTGATCGTGAGCGCGACGTCCGAGAACGTCGCCTCCAACGGGGCGTGCGGCTTGTGCACGGTGACTTCGACCCACTCGACCTGCTCCGGCACCAGGCACACCTCGGCGATGCGCTGCGCCAGCGTCTCGATCAGGTCGACGGGATCGCGCTCAGCTGCCTGCTTCACGGCGGCTACGAGCGATCCGTAGTCGACCGTACGGGACAGGTCGTCCCCGGCCGCGGCCGGGGCGGTGTCCATGCCGAGGACGAGGTCGAGCACGAAGGTCTGGCCCTCGCGTCGCTCGAACTCGAACACTCCATGGTGGGCGAAGACCTCGATCCCGCGCACCGCCAGCTGATCAGTCATGGTCGACCCCGACCCTACCCGCGACCGGACCGGCCTGCCGCCACCGGTCGACGACCCTGACGGCGTCCACGCTCGCGCGCACCTCGTGCACGCGCACCGCCCAGACCCCTTCCAGCGCCGCGATCGTGGTCAGCGCCGTGTTCGCGGCCTCCCGGTCCGAGACCGGCCGCGGGGTGCCGTCGGGGGCGGCGAGCAGCGTGCCCAGGAAGGACTTGCGCGAGGACCCGACGAGCACCGGCAGGCCCAGGTCGAGCTCGTCCAGGTGCCGCAGCAGGGTCCAGTTGTGCTCCGCGGTCTTGGCGAAGCCCAGCCCGGGGTCGATCGCCAGTCGGTCGGGGGACACCCCGGCGGCCACCGCTGCGTCGACTCGCTCGCCCAGCTCGCTGCGGACCTCTGCGACGACGTCGTCGTAGTGGGCGCGGTCGCGCATCACGTCCGCGTGGCCGCGCCAGTGCATCGCGACGTACGCCGCCCCTGCGGCGGCCACCACCTCGAGGATGGCCGGGTCGGCCAGGCCGCCCGACACGTCGTTGACCAGCACCGCTCCGGCGTCCAGGGCCGCGCGGGCGACCTCGCTGCGCATGGTGTCCACCGACACCAGGGCGCCGGCCTCGCTCAGCCGGGCGATCACCGGGACCACCCGGTCGAGCTCCTCGACCACCAACGGGCGGGTGGCACCGGGCCGCGTGGACTCGCCGCCGATGTCGACCAGGTCCGCCCCGGAGGCCAGCAGCTCGAGGGCGTGCGCGATCGCGGCGTCGGCCGCGAGGTAGCGCCCCCCGTCGGAGAAGGAGTCCGGGGTCACGTTGACCACGCCCATCACGAGCGGCCTGTGCCGCATCGGCAGGCCCGCGACGTGGCGGGGGGGCAGCGTCGAGGTCCGCATCCGGGCCGCGGCTCAGCGGGCGTTGATGAGCGCCATGGCCTCGGCACGGGTGGCGGGACTGTGCATGACGCCGCGCACCGCCGAGGTGATGGTGCGGGCGCCGGCCTTGCGCACGCCCCGCATCGTCATGCACAGATGCTCGGCCTCGATCACCACGATGACGCCGCGCGCCTCGAGGATCTCGACGAGTGCGTCGGCGATCTGCGTGGTGAGGCGCTCCTGCACCTGCGGTCGCTTGGCGTAGACGTCGACCAGCCGCGCCAGCTTCGAGAGGCCGGTGATCTTGCCGTCCTCGCGGGGGATGTAGCCGACGTGCGCCACCCCGGTGAAGGGCACCAGGTGGTGCTCGCACATCGACCACAGCTCGATGTCGCGCACGAGCACCATCTCGTCGTGACCGAGGTCGAAGGTGGTGGTGAGCACCTCCTGGGGCTGCTGGCGCAGGCCCACGGTGAGCTCGGCGTAGGCCCGGGCCACCCGGGCGGGGGTGTCGCGCAGGCCCTCCCGGTCGGGGTCCTCGCCGATCGCGATCAGCAGCTCGCGCACGGCGGCCTGGGCCCGGTCGTGGTCGAACGGAGCGATGGCGCCGCCGGTGTGGGTGATCGGGGCCGGCCCGGTGCTCGGGGCGGTGCCCCCGGTGCCGCCGGTGCCGTCGGTGCTTTCGTTGCTGGGCGCGGTCTCACTCACGAGATCACTCACGGGGCGGCTCTCCTGTCCCGGCGCTCGGGTTGAGGCCCGCGTCGCCGTGCACGTCGCCCCCGCCGCCGGGCGGGGTGAGGATCACCGCGCCCTGGCTGCCCTCGGGGCGGGTCCCGTTGGATGCGCGGTCGCGCACCTCCTGGGGGATGTCGATCGGCGGGATCGAGGACGGCACGCGGGTCGGCGAGCCGGTCCAGGCCGGCCGCTCGGGGCGCCGGCGCAGCGGCTCGAAGATCGCGGCGATCTCCGCCTTGTCGAGCGTCTCGCGGTCGACCAGCGCCAGCACGAGCGCGTCGAGCACGTCGCGGTTCTCCTCGAGGATGTCGAAGGCCTCCTGGTGGGCATCGGCCAGGAACCTCTTGGTCTCGGCGTCGACGACGGCCGCAACCTCCTCGGAGTAGTTGCGGGTGTGCCCGAAGTCGCGGCC
>JBQCHZ010000030.1:0-51685 GCA_051954195.1 Marmoricola sp. | reverse complement strand
CTTGTCGATCTCGTCGATGTAGATGATCCCGGTCTCGGCCTTCTTGACGTCGTAGTCGGCCGCCTGGATGAGCTTGAGCAGAATGTTCTCGACGTCCTCGCCGACGTACCCGGCCTCGGTCAGCGCGGTGGCGTCGGCGATCGCGAACGGCACGTTGAGCATCCGCGCCAGGGTCTGGGCCAGGTAGGTCTTGCCGCAGCCGGTCGGCCCGATCAGCAGGATGTTGGACTTGGCCACCTCGACGGCCTCGTCGCGGCTGTGCTTGCCGCCGGTGGCGGCCGCGACGCCGGCCTGGACGCGCTTGTAGTGGTTGTAGACCGCGACCGCGAGCGACTTCTTCGCCTGCTCCTGGCCGATCACGTAGGAGTTGAGGAACTCGAAGATCTCCCGGGGCTTCGGCAGCTCCTCGAGCGCCACCTCGGTGGTCTCGTTGAGCTCCTCCTCGATGATCTCGTTGCAGAGATCGATGCACTCGTCGCAGATGTAGACGCCGGGGCCGGCGATCAGCTTCTTGACCTGCTTCTGGCTCTTCCCGCAGAAGGAGCACTTGAGCAGGTCGCCCCCGTCACCGATGCGTGCCATCCGTCCCCAATCTCCGCGGTGCGCGACCGCTCGCGCGCACCTGTGTGGCCCCTTGGCGGGACCTCCTGCCGGGCTGTGTCGACGGTACCCCCTCCCCCGCGCTGCGGGGGCGAGGACACGGTCGATCCGCCGCCACTGGTCAGACCAGTTCGGCGGCCTTCCGCGACTCCAGGATCGCGTCGATCAGGCCGTACTCGACCGCCGCGTCGGCGGTCAGGATCTTGTCGCGCTCGATGTCGCGGCTGACGTCCTCGGCGGTCTTGCCCGAGTGCCGCGCGATCATCTGCTCGAGCAGCTCGCGCATCCGCAGGATCTCGTTGGCCTGGATCTCGATGTCCGAGGACTGGCCGTAGGTGCCCTCGGTGTAGGGCTGGTGGATCAGGATCCGGCTGTTGGGCAGCGCGAGCCGCTTGCCGGGGGCTCCCGCGGCGAGCAGGATCGCCGCCGCGGAGGCGGCCTGGCCCAGGCACACCGTCTGCACGTCGGGCTGGATGAAGTTCATCGTGTCGTAGATCGCCGTCATCGCGGTGAACGAGCCACCGGGCGAGTTGATGTAGATCTGGATGTCGCGGTCGGGGTCCATCGACTCCAGGCACAGCAGCTGGGCCATCACCGCGTTGGCGATGTCGTCGCTGATCGGGGTGCCGAGGAAGATGATCCGGTCCTCGAAGAGCTTGCCGTAGGGGTCGATCCGGCGGAAGCCGTAGGAGGTCCGCTCTTCCCACTGGGGAATGTAGTAGTTCACAGGTGTGCCCTCACTTGTTGCGGGCCGGACGGCCCTCGTCGGCCGCCTCGCGGGCGCTGGCGATCACGTGGTCGATGAAGCCGTAGTCCTTCGCCTGCTCGGCGGTGAACCAGCGGTCGCGGTCGGCGTCGCGCTCGATCTGCTCGAGCGGCTGGCCGGTGTGCTGGGAGATCAGGTCGAACATGACCCGCTTGATGTGCAGCGACTGCTCGGCCTGGATCTTGATGTCGGAGGCGGAGCCGCCCATCCCGCCCGAGGGCTGGTGCATCATGATCCGCGCGTGCGGCAGCGCGTAGCGCTTGCCGGCGGCACCGGCGCACAGCAGGAACTGGCCCATCGAGGCGGCCAGGCCCATGCCGACCGTGGCCACGTCGTTGGGGATGTAGTTCATGGTGTCGTAGATCGCCATGCCCGCGTCCACCGAGCCGCCGGGGCTGTTGATGTGCAGGAAGATGTCGGCCTCGGGGTCCTCGGCCGAGAGCAGCAGCAGCTGGGCGCAGATCGCGTTGGCGTTCTGGTCGCGGACCTCGGACCCGAGGAACACGATGCGCTCGCGCAGCAGGCGCTGGTAGATGTGGTCGTCCAAGCCGTACGTGCCACCGCCGCCGTTCATCTGCGGCGTGGCCGGACCGGTCGGGGGCGTCTCGACGATGTCTCGTGCGTTCACGTCCCCGACCCTAGACAACCGCTGTGGCAAAACCGGAGGGAAACCGCCGGTGTTCGCCCACAGCGGAGACCTCAGCCCCCGACCGCCGCCCGGATCCGCTCCAGGGTGGTGGTCAGGCCCTGCTGCAGCTCGTCGTCGTGACCGCGCGCGCCGCCGAGGACGGGCGTCAGCAGCTTCGACCCGAGGCTGTAGGTCGACAGGACGCGACGGGCCGTCACCCGGCAGCCGCCGTCGGAGGGCTCGATCTCGTAGACCCAGGTCGCAGCCGACTCACGGGTGCGCCAGGCCACCGCACGCCCCGGCTCCCACCGGGTGACGACCGAGGTCGTGGGCCAGACCACGCCCTTGCGCCGGTTGATGCCGAGCACGCGCTGACCGAGGCCGCGCCGGCGGTTCAGCGGCACGATCCGCCGCAGCTCGGGGCTGAACTCGGGCATCCGGCCCAGGTCCGAGACCACGGCCCAGACCTGCTCGGCCGGAGCGGCCATCTCGACGGTGGCGCTGATCGGGACGGGTCCGGTCTGATCGGCGGCGGTGGCTGCGCTCATGGTCGGGCGGTCTCCTGTGCTCGGGGTCGTGCGGGCGTGGCGTCCGGCCGGTCCGCCAGCCACGCACGCAGGGCGGTGTGCACATCATCGTGGTTGAGGAGATCGAAGTGACCGGCGCCCGGAATGTGGAGCAGGTCGGCGTCGGGGAACATCGGCGCCGCCCCGCGCGGGAGCCCCAGGGCGGACCGCGGCGGGACGAGCAGGTCGCCCAGGGTGCGGGCGACCAGGTGGTGGGGTGAGCGGGTCAGACTGCCCGCGACCAGGTGGTAGCGGGCGTGCGGAAGGTTCTGCACGTCGGCGGCCAGGCCCTGGCGCAGATCGAGGATGCCGCGGGAGCGGTACTCCAGGATGCGGCCCACGGGCGCGACCTCGGGCAGGCGGCCCAGCCACGGCGTGCCGGCGGCGACCACCCGCTCCAGCGGCGCGCCGAGATGGGGGGTGCCCAGCGTCACCACGTCGGTGACCAGGTCGGTCCAGTGCTCCTGACCGGCCACCGCGCAGGCCGCGCGGAGGATCAGCCCGCCCATCGAGTGGCCGATGAGCGCGATGCGGCGCACGGGGACGGGCCACTGCTCGACCAGCCTCGCCAGCAGCGCCGCGGTCGCCACACCGTTCTCGGCCAGCGGCACACCGGTGTTGAGCCGCAGGTCGACCGGCGTCCAGCCGAGCTCGCGGAGCAGCACGGCGTACGGCGGGGCGCCGTCGCCGTCGCCGCGCACCGGGCGGGAGCGGCGGCGCCAGTGCTCCTCGCTCTCGCACAATCCGTGCACGAGGACGGCCACCGTGGCGGTCGCGTCGGGGAAGGCCGCAGCGATCCCCGCGCCGGCCAGCTCGACGTCACGACCCTGGTGGCGCACCGCGGCCTCGAAGAAGAGCTCGGGCCGCTCCTCCCGGAGCCGGTCCCCGACCAAGCCGTTGACCGCGGCGAGCACCGACCGCCCCGCGGCGGTGCCCTCCACCCGCGGGACGCGGTCGGATCGGTCGGCGGAGCGGAGCGCACGGGCCGCGCCGCGCAGTCCCCAGCCGATGCCGCCGTAGACGCCCACGGCGATGCCGTCGTGCAGCCGGTGCTCGAGCGTGGTGCCGCCGGCAGCGGCGTCGAGCGCGCGGTGCACGCGCCCGGCGATCGAGGTGTGCACGTCGCGTACGGCGCCCACGACCAGCTCGTCCACGGTCTCGGCGGCGTACGCGGCTGCTCCGAGCAGCCCGGCGGAGGCGGTCATGCCCTCAGTGTGGACAGACCGCCCTCATTCAGTCAACAACTGTTCACTGAATGCACCATGCCTCACTCGGCTGCGTCGCCGGCCTCGGCGGACGCGTCGTCCCCGCCCGTGGCGGTCTCGGCGGTCGCGTCGGTCTCGGCGCCCGGCTCCCCGATCGTGCCGTCGGGACGCAGCTCCTTGAGCTCGACGACGTTGCCGGAGGCGTCGCGCACGGTGGCGGACTCCACGATCATCGCCAGCGCCTTGCCGCGCACCACTTCGGAGACCATCTCCGGGATGTGGTTGTGCTCGACCATGTGCTTGACGAACTCCTCAGGGTTCTGCCCCGACTGCTGCGCACGCTGGAACAGGTGCTGGGAGAGCTCGTTCTGGTCGACGCCGATCTCCTCCTTGCGGGCCACGGCGTCGAGGATGAACTGCGCGGCGATCGCGTCGCGGACCCGCTTCTCGAGGTCGGCGTCGAACTCGTCGATCGTCTGCTCCTCGTTGTCGAGGTACTGCTCGAGCGTCATCCCGGCGTACATCAGCTGCTGCTGCAGCTCCTGCTTGCGGGCGGTCAGCTCGGCGTCGACCATCGACTCGGGCAGCGGCACCTCGACCTGGTCGAGGATCTTCTCCAGCACGGCGTCGCGTGCCGCGGCCGCCTGCTCGAGGCGCTTGCCGCGGGTGAGCCGGGCGCGCACGTCCTCGCGCAGCTCCTCGAGCGTGTCGAACTCCGAGGCCTCCTGCGCGAAGTCGTCGTCGAGCTCGGGGAGCTCCTGCTCCTTGACGGCGCTGACGGTGACCTGGACGTCGACGTCCTGGCCGGCCAGGTCGCCGCCCACGAGCTGGGAGGTGAAGGTGCGGTCCTCGCCGGCGGAGAGCCCGCGGAGCGCGTCGTCGATGCCCTCGAGCATCTCCCCGGAGCCGACCTTGTAGCTGTAGCCGCTGACCTCGCCGCCCTCGATGTCCTCGCCGTCGTGGGTCGCCCGCAGGTCGATCGTCACGAAGTCGCCGTCCTGGGCGGGACGCTCCACCTCGCTGAGCGTGCCGAACCGCTCGCGCAGCGACTCCAGCTGCTCGGCGACGTCCTCGTCGGTGACGGTGAGGTCGTCGACCTCGGCCTCGACGTTGTCGTAGGAGGGCAGCGTGATCTCCGGCTTGACGTCGACCTCGGCGACGAACTCCAGCGACTCGTTGTCGTCGAGCCGGGTGATGTCGATCTCGGGCTGCGCCAGCGGCTCGAGGTCGTTGTCCTGCAGCGCCTGGACGTAGAGCTTGGGCAACGCCTCGTTGATCGCCTCGTCGAGGATCGGCCCGCGGCCGACCTGGCGGTCGATGACCGCCGGCGGCACCTTGCCGCGGCGGAAGCCGGGGACGTTGATCTGCTTGGCGATGGCCTGGTACGCCGCGTCGAGGCTCGGCTTGAGCTCCTCGAAGGGCACCTCGACGGTGATCTTGGCCCGGGTCGGGCTCAGCGTCTCGACGGCGCTCTTCACAGGTTTCTCCTCATGTCGGTGGGGTGGCTCGGTCGGGGCGACAGGACTCGAACCTGCGATCTCCTGCTCCCAAAGCAGGCGCGCTAGCCACTACGCTACGCCCCGCCAGGCGGCCGACGAGCCGCCAGGACGGGTCGTGCGGTGAGCCTGCGAGCGGATGACGGGAATCGAACCCGCGTAGCCAGTTTGGAAGACTGGGGCTCTACCATTGAGCTACATCCGCGCGCACGCGAGGCGGTTGCGCGCCGGCGCGTGCGGGGAACATCGTGCCACACCCCGCAGCGCCGGACGGAATCGGTGCGGGCTCACGCCGCCCGGTGCACGATCAGCACGCCGCAGTCGTCGGACGGGGTCGCGAGCCGGTCCAGGATCCGCTCGGCGCCGCCGACGAAGCCGTCGCGGGGCAGCAGCGAGACCGCGCCCGCCAACCGGTCGATGCCGCTGCCGATGTCACGGCGGTTCCGCTCGACGAGGCCGTCGGTGTAGAGGACCAGGGCGTCGCCGGGGCGCAGCACGCCCTCCACCGTCTCGAAGTCGGCCTCGGCGAGGAGGCCGAGCATCGGCCCGTCGGAGTCGAGGGTCCGCCAGGAGCCCGAGCCCGCCTGGAGCCAGAGCGCGGGCGGATGCCCCGCCTTGCGCAGCGCGAACGCGCCGGTGCGCAGGTCGAGGTGGAGGTGGATGGCGGTGGCGAAGCCCTCCTCCCACTGCTGCCGGAAGAGGTACTCATTGGCGGCCGGGAGGAAGTCCTCGGGGCGCAGGGCGACCAGCAGGCCGCCGAAGGCTCCGGACAGCAGCAGCGAGCGGGTGCCGGCCTCGACCCCCTTGCCGGAGACGTCGACGAGAGCGACCCCGAACGCGTCGCCCACCTGGGTGTCGCCGCTGGCCTGACCGCTGACCACGAAGTCACCGGCGAACGCCGTGCCGCCGGCCGTCCGCACGGCCGCCTCGGCGTGCCAGCCCTCGGGAAGGGCGGGCAGCCCGCCCTGGCGGGCGATCCGGTCGCGCAGGTCGACGAACATCGACTCGCTGCGCGGGCCGGACACGCCCAGCCGCGAGCGCCGGAACGAGGTCAGCAGGATCAACAGGCCCATCGCGAAGGTGACCAGGATCCGCGCGATGCTGCGGCTGTTGACGGTGGGCTGCGCAGCGACCATCACGGTGACGCCGATCAGGCAGACCACCACGAACCACGGCAGCGTGCGCGGCCCGAGCCAGAGGCTGCCGATGAACATCGGCAGCACCATCACGGTGTAGGGCAGCAGCGTCGGGTCCAGCGCACCCCAGACCATCACGACGACCGCGAGCGCGACCATCACCAGCATCGGCAGCCGGTCGGAGTAGGTCAGCTCGCGCCGCAGCCGGACCGGCCAGCTGCGGAACGTGCGTCGCGACGACACGGATGTGGACACGGGTACCTCACGGTCGGGTCGGGGCGGGCGCCCCGGCCGGTCCCGTGACCGGCCGTCCTAGCCTACGGCTCGCGAGCGGAACGAGGGTTGGCAACGCGGACACCAGAAGGAGTTGCGCCCGGCCAGCTCGGCGGTGCGCACGGTCGCCCCGCACACGTGGCACGGCTGGCCGGTACGCCGGTAGACGTAGACCTCTCCCCCGTGGTCGTCCTGCCGCGGTGGGCGGCCCATCGCCTCGGGGGTGTGCTCGGGCCGGACGGTGTCGATCCGCCCCAGGCGCACGCCCTCGGCGAGCAGGTCAACGAGGTCCTGCCACAGGGCCTCGAACTGTCCTCGGCGCAGCGTCCTCCCGGGCCGCAGCGGGTGGATCCGGTGCCGGAACAGCACCTCGGCGCGGTAGACGTTGCCGACGCCGGCGAGCACCGCCTGGTCCATCAGCAGGTCGCCGATCGACCGGTCGCTGCGCCGGATCCGGTCCCAGGCGCGCTCCGGCTCGGCATCGGCCCGCAGCGGGTCCGGGCCCAGCCGCGCCAGCACCGCGGCGTGCTGGTCGGGGCCGATCAGCGCGCACCGGGTGGCGCCGCGCAGGTCGGCGTACGCCGGCTCGGCGGCGGCCGGGCCGGTGGTGAGCCGCAGCCGGACCTGGCCGACGGGCGGCTGCACCGGGCCGGCCACGATGTCGAACCTCCCGATCAGGCCGAGGTGCACGTGGACGTACCGCTCGCCGGCGAACGCGACGAACAGGTGCTTGCCCGCGGACTCGGCCCCGTCGAGGACGCTGCCCTCCAGCGCCGCCGCCTCGGCGGCGAACCGCCCCTGGGGACTGCTCACCCCGACGGGAGCGCCCGCGAAGGCGTCCGTGAGCGCCGCGGCGAGCCGGAAGAGCGTGTGGCCCTCGGGCACGACCGGTCAGGCCTCGGGGTCGCCGTGGCCGGCGGCGGACGCCGGCAGGGGCGGGAGCTCGCCGGTCTCCTCGTAGTGCGTCAGCTGGGCGATCCGGCGCACGTGCCGCTCCTCGCCGCTGAACGGGGTGGTGAGGAAGAGCTCCACGAACCGCGTCATCTCCTCCACGGTGTGCATCCGGCCGCCGATCGAGACCACGTTGGCGTCGTTGTGCTCGCGCGCGAGCCGGGCGGTCTCCTCGCTCCACACCAGCGCCGCCCGGATGCCGCGCACGTCGTTGGCGGCGATCTGCTCGCCGTTGCCCGACCCGCCGATCACCACGCCGAGGCTGCCGGGCTCGGCCGCCACCCCCTCCGCCGCGCGCAGGCAGAAGACCGGGTAGTCGTCCTGGGCGTCGTAGACCCACGGGCCGTGGTCGACCGGCTCGTACCCGTGGTCGCGCAACCAGCCGAGCAGGTGGTCCTTGAGCTCGAGACCGGCGTGGTCGCAACCGATGTGCACGCGCATGCGCACAGTCTCCCCCACCGTGTTGCGCCGGAGCACCCGGGTACGACGCCTCTGGCCGCGCCGGTGGCGCGGCTCCGACACCGAGGAGGGCGTTTGACCGTGGCCGCCACGCTGAGCATCACCGATCCCCGCGACGGCAGTGCCGTCGGCACGTTGGAGTGCGCCACCACGCACGACGTGGAGGCAGCGGTCGCCGCCGCGCGCAAGGCTGCGCAGGAGTGGTCGCGCACGGCCCCTGCCGAGCGCGGAGCGGCGCTGGCCGCGGCGGCGGCGCGCGTGCGCGAGCAGGCCGACCGGCTGACCGAGCTCACCACCCGGGAGATGGGCAAGCCGGCCGACGACGCCCGGGGCGGGGTGGAGGCCGGCATCGGCACCCTCGAGCAGTACGCCCAGCTGGGTCCGCTGCACGGCGGGCGATCGCTGCAGGGCGGCTGGGACGCCACCGACCTGATGGTCCACGAGCCGCGCGGCGTCGTCGCGGCCATCACCCCGTGGAACGACCCGGTCGCAGTGCCCTGCGGCCTGCTCGGCGCGGCGCTGGTCACCGGCAACGCGGTGGTGTTCAAGCCCTCCGAGCGGACCCCGCACACCGGTGTCGAGCTGGCCCGGCTCATCGCCGCTGCGCTTCCCGAGGGCGTCCTGCAGGTCCTCGTCGGCGACGGCTCCACCGGCGCGGCGCTCGCCGGAGGCGACGTCGACGTCGTGGCGCACGTCGGGTCCACGGCGGCCGGCCGGGCGATCGCGGAGGCCACCGCCCGCACCGGCGCCAAGGCGCTGCTGGAGAACGGCGGCAACGACCCTCTCGTGGTCGACGCCGACGTCGACGTCGCCTGGGCGGCCGAGCAGGCGGCGCTCGGCTGCTTCGCGAACGCCGGCCAGATCTGCACCTCCGTGGAGCGGGTCTACGTCCATGCCGACGTCGCCGACGCCTTCGTCGAGGCGCTGGTGGAGCAGGCGCGCGAGCGCGCGATCGGGCCCCTGGTCGACGAGCGGATGCGCACCGAGGTGCACGCGCAGGTCGAGGACGCCGTGCGCCGCGGGGCGCGGGCGCTGGTCGGGGGGACCGTCCCGGACGGACCGGGGAGCGCCTACCCCTGCACCGTCCTGGTCGACTGCGACGAGTCGATGCAGGTGATGACCGAGGAGACCTTCGGCCCGGTCGCTCCCGTGGCCGTCGTGAGCAGCTTCGAGGAGGCGCTCGAGCGCGCCGCGCAGGGCCGGTACGGGCTCGCGGCGACGGTGCTCACGGGGTCGATGGCCCACGCGCAGGCCGCCTGGCGCGAGCTGCCGGTGGGCACCGTCAAGGTCAACGCGGTCTTCGGCGGGGCCCCCGGCGGCGCAGCCCAGCCGCACGGGGTGAGCGGCGCCGGCTTCGGCTACGGCCCCGAGCTGCTCGACGAGATGACCTTCACCAAGGTCGTCCACCTCGGCCTGCCCGGCTGACCGGGCGGGCGCGCTCAGGCGTACTGCTGCAGGAACCCGGCCACCTGCCGCATCAGCGGCTCGGCGGCGTCGAAGGCCTCGACCTGGCGCCAGAAGCCGTGGAGCATGCCGAGGTAGCGGGTCCCGACGCACACCACGCCGGCCTCCGCGATGCGGCTCGCCAACAGCTCGCCCTCGTCGCGCAGCGGGTCGTGCTCGGCGGTGACCAGCAGCGTCGGCGGCAGCGTGTGCAGCAGTGGCGAGTCGATCGGGGAGAAGTCCGGGTCGTCGTAGTCCTCGGGCCGTGAGGCGTACTGCGCCCAGTACCAGGTGGCCTCGCCCCGACCCCACAGGCCCGTCGGCTCGTCGTACGACGCACCGCGCAGGCGGGCGTCGATGAAGGGGTAGATGAGCGCAGCCGCCCGGAACACGCCGGGGTGGCGCAGGGCCGCGACCAGGGCGAGGTTGCCGCCGGCGCTGTCCCCGTGGACCAGGAGCCGAGCGGTGTCGATGCCGGCGCCGGCGCCACCGGCGAGCAGCCAGTCGACGACCGCGTCGACGTCGTCGCGTGCGGCCGGGAAGCGGTCCTCTGGCGGCCGCCGATAGTCAACGGAGACGACCGCCATGCCCGAGCGGTTCGCGAGCCGCCGGCACACCGCGTCGTGGGTCTCGACGTCGTTGAACACGAACCCGCCACCGTGCAGGTGCAGGATCGCCGGCAGCGCCTCGGCACCGGCCCCGGCCGGTCGGTAGGCGCGGACCGGGACGCCGCCGGCGTCGAGGTCCGCCACGGCGGCGACGTCCTCGCGCGGCGCGGCCAGCGCGCCCTCACGGGCCTCGGCCCGCTCGGCGGCGATGTCGGTCGAGGGGTCGTCGATCGGCGGGTAGCCCTCCTCCTCGGCGAGGGCGGCACGGGCTTGGGGATGCAGCATGGGCCGGACCCTAGTGGTCGGAGCCGGTCGCGTCGGCCGATCAGGACGAGGCGAGGCGGGCGAGCTCGTCCTCGACCACCGAGGGGTCGAGCTTGACGAAGACCGGCGTCGGCTTCGCCACGGGCGTTCCGGGCACGATCGGGAGACGCCGCCAGGGCCGGGCGCCCGCGTAGTCGCCGGTGAGGATCGGGTAAGCCGCTCCCCCGTCGAGGTCCTCGACCTCCCGCAGCTCGGGCATCGGCTGCACGTCCCCGGCACCGCCGAGGACCGCGTCGACCGCGTTGGCCGAGAAGGGCAGGAAGGGCGAGAGGATCGTGTTCAGGTCCTGCACGCACTGAGCCATCACGTGCAGGATCGTGTGGAGGCGCTCGCGCTGGTCCTCGCTCTTGAGCTTCCAGGGCTCGGAGTCGGAGACGTACTTGTTCACCTCGGCGACGGCCCGCATCGCCTCGCCGATCGCCTGCTTCTGCCGGTGCCGGCCGATCAGGTCGCCCACGGTGCCGAACGCCGCCTCGACCCCCGCGAGCACGGCGCGGTCCTCCTCGGTCAGCTCGCCGGCGGCCGGGATCTCACCGACGTTCTTGGCGATCAGCGTCCCGGTCCGGTTGACCAGGTTGCCCCAGCCCGCGACCAGCTCGTCGTTGGTGCGGCGGACGAACTCCGCCCAGGTGAAGTCCGCGTCCTGGTTCTCGGGCCCGGCGGCGGCGACGAAGTAGCGGAAGGCGTCGGGCTGGTAGCGGCTGAGCAGGTCGCGCACGTAGATCACCACCCGCTTGGAGGAGGAGAACTTCCTCCCCTCCATGGTCAGGAACTCGCTGCTGACCACCTCGGTCGGCAGGTTCAGCTCGCCGAACGACCCGGGCTCGCCGCCCTTGTCACCACGCCCCGCGTAGGCGAGCAGCTCGGCCGGCCAGATCTGGGAGTGGAAGGTGATGTTGTCCTTGCCCATGAAGTAGTACGACAGGGCCTCGGGGTCGTTCCACCACTCCCGCCACGACTCGGGGTCCTCCGTGCGCCGGGCCCACTCGATGCTCGCGGAGAGGTAGCCGACGACGGCGTCGAACCACACGTAGAGCCGCTTCGTCGGGTGGTCGCGCCATCCGTCCAGCGGCACCGGGATGCCCCAGTCGATGTCGCGGGTCATCGCCCGGGGACGGATCTCCTCGAGGATGTTCTGGCTGAACCGGATCACGTTGGGCCGCCAGGTGCCGCTCGCCTCCCGCTCGTCGAGCCACGCCGTGAGCGCCTCGGCCAGCGCCGGGAGGTCCAGGAAGAAGTGCTGGGTCTCGATGAACTCGGGCGTCTCGCCGTTGATCTTCGAGCGCGGGTTCTTCAGGTCCTGGGGGTCCAGCTGGTTGCCGCAGTTGTCGCACTGGTCGCCACGCGCGCCGTCGTACCCGCAGATCGGGCAGGTGCCCTCGATGTAGCGGTCGGGCAGCGTCCGCCCGGTCGAGGGGCTGATCGCGCCGTAGGTCGTCTCCTCCAGGAAGTAGCCGTTGCGGTGGACGCCGGTGAAGAGCTCCTGCACCACCTGGGTGTGGTTGCGCGTCGTGGTGCGGGTGTAGAGGTCGTAGGAGACCCCGAGCGCGGCCAGGTCCTCGGCGATCAGCCGGTGGTTCTGGTCGGCGAGCTCCTGCGGCGTCATCCCGGCCTCGTCGGCCGCGATCAGGATCGGCGTCCCGTGCTCGTCGGTCCCGCTCACCATCAGGACGTCGTGGCCGGCCATCCGCATGTAGCGGCTGAACACGTCCGAGGGCACGCCGAACCCGGCCACGTGGCCGATGTGGCGGGGGCCGTTGGCGTAGGGCCAGGCGACAGCGGAGAGAACCTTGGTCACTCAGCCGATCCTAGTGACGCTCAGCTGAAGTCCAGGTCCCCGGTCCGGCTGCGCTTGAGCTCGAAGAACGTCGGGAACGAGGCGACCGCGACGGCACCGTCCCAGAGCCGGCCGGCGTCCTCGCCGCGCGGGATGCTGCCCAGCACCGGCCCGAAGAACGCCGCGCCGTTGATGTGGATGGTCGGCGTGCCCACGTCGTTGCCCACCGCGTCCATCCCCGCGTGGTGCGACTTCGCCACGTCCTCGTCGAGCGAGGAGTCGTCGGCGGCGTCGGCCAGCGAGGTCGGCAGACCGGCCTCGGCGAGCGCGGCCTCGATCAGCTCGCGGGTGAACTCCTGGCCCTCGTTGTGCCGGCGGGTGCCGAGCGCCGTGTACAGCGGTGCGAGCACCTCGTCGCCGTGCTGCTGGGCCGCGGCGATGCAGACGCGCACCGGTCCCCACGCCGACGCGAGCATCGCGCGGTAGTCCTCGGAGATGTCGTCGCGGTCCTGGTTGAGGTAGGCCAGGCTCATCACGTGCCAGCGCACCTCGATGTCGCGCACCTGCTCCACCTCGAGGATCCACCGCGAGGTGATCCAGGCGAAGGGGCACAGCGGGTCGAACCAGAAGTCGGCAACGTCCTTGGCGGGATCCATGCCGGCCACAACCACCGGCACCCCGCCACGATTCCCGGCCGTGTGAGGTGGGTGACAAGATGGCCGGCATGCCAGGAATGAACCTCACCCGAGAAGAGGCGCGCACCCGCGCCCGGTTGCTGACCGTCGACTCCTACACCGTGGAGCTTGACCTCACGACCTCGGACACGACCTTCGCGAGCACCACCACGATCGCCTTCGGAGCGTCCGAGCCCGGCGCGTCGACGTTCGTCGACCTCGTCGAGGCCGACCTGCACGAGGTCACGCTGAACGGCGAGCGCCTGGACGTCGGGCAGGTGTACGCCGACCACCGCATCCAGATCGGCGGCCTGCGGGAGTCCAACGAGCTCGTCGTCCGGGCGACCATGCCCTACAGCCACTCCGGTGAGGGACTGCACCGCTTCGTGGACCCCGTCGACGACCGCGTCTACACCTACACCCAGTTCGAGGTGCCCGACGCCCGGCGGGTGTTCGCGACCTTCGAGCAGCCCGACCTCAAGAGCGTCTTCACCTTCCGCGTCACCGCGCCGGAGGGCTGGCTGGTCGTCTCCAACGCCCCGACGCCGGAGCCAGAGGCGCTCACGGACGGCAAGGCGGTGTGGCACTTCCCCACCACCAAGCGGATGTCGACCTACATCACCGCGATCGTCGCCGGCGAGTACCACGCGGCCTTCGACAGCTACCAGGGGAAGTTCGACGAGATCCCGCTGGGCCACTACTGCCGCCAGTCGCTGGTGCCGCAGCTGGAGCGCGACCTCGACGACATCGTCACGATCACCAAGCAGAGCTTCGCGTTCTTCGAGGACAGGTTCGACTCGGCGTACCCGTTCGAGAAGTACGACCAGCTCTACGTCCCCGAGTACAACATGGGTGCGATGGAGAACGCCGGCGCCGTGACGCTGCGCGACGAGTACCTGCCCCGCAGCCGCCAGCCGCGGTCCTTCTACGAGTTCCGCTGCTCGGTGATCTCCCACGAGATGGCGCACATGTGGTTCGGCGACCTCGTCACCATGCGCTGGTGGGACGACCTGTGGCTCAACGAGTCGTTCGCCGAGTGGGCCTGCTACTGGTGCGAGGCCGAGGCCACCGAGTTCACCGACGCCTGGACCGGCTTCGCCAACGCGCGCAAGCAGACCGGCTACCGCCAGGACCAGATGCCCACGACGCACCCGATCGCCGCGGACAACTACGACCTCGAGGCCGTCGAGGTCAACTTCGACATGATCACCTACGCCAAGGGCGCCTCGGTGCTCAAGCAGCTCGTCGCGTGGGTCGGCCTGGAGCCGTTCCTGGCCGGGCTCCAGCAGTACTTCAAGGACCACGCCTACGACAACGCCGAGTTCGGCGACCTGCTGGGCGCGCTCGAGCAGGCCTCGGGCCGCGAGCTGCAGGGCTGGGCCCAGGAGTGGCTCCAGACGGCCGGCGTGAACACCCTCGCCCCCGAGTTCGAGCTCGACGGGGACGGGGCCTACTCCTCCTTCACGGTCGTGCAGACCGCTCCTGCCGAGTGGCCCACGCTGCGCCGCCACCGGCTCGGCATCGGGCTCTACGACCGGCAGGGCGAGGTGCTCGTGCGCCGCGAGTACGTCGAGGTCGACGTCGAGGGCGCCCGCACCGACATCGCCAAGCTCGTCGGGATGAAGCAGCCCGACCTGCTGCTGCTCAACGACGCGGACCTCGCCTACGCGAAGATCCGGCTCGACGAGCGGTCGCTGGCCACCGTGATCTCCGGCCTCTCCTCCCTCGAGGACTCCCTGGCCCGGGCGCTGTGCTGGAGCTCCGCCTGGGACATGACCCGCGACGCCGAGATGCGCGCGGGCGACTTCGTCGACCTGGTGCTGGCCAACATCGGGGCCGAGACCGACGCGTGGGGTGTCAGCCGGATCCCCACCTACGCCGCCCAGGCGGTGCACAGCCTCTCCGCGCCCGCGGCGCGTGCCGAGCTGCGCCAGCGGTGGGAGCGCGGGCTGCGCACCCTGATCGAGGGTGCGGCGCCGGGCAGCGACCACCAGCTGACCTTCGTCCGGTCCTACGCCGCCGCCGCGCACACCGATGAGGCGCTCGCCGACATGCAGGGCCTGCTCGACGGCAGCGTGGCGTTCGAGGGTCTCGAGGTCGACCAGGACCTGCGCTGGGTGCTGCTCACCGGGCTCGCCCGGGCCGGCCGTGCCGGCGACGCCGAGATCGACGCCGAGCTCGCACAGGACGGCACCATCACCGGCCAGGAGCACGCCGCCGCCGCGCGGGCGGCACGTCCCGACGGGGACGCGAAGGCGGCCGCCTGGCGGGCCGCGACGGACCCCTCCACGCCCAACGAGACCGCGCGCAGCATCGCGCTGGCCTTCATGCAGCACGGGCAGGACGAGGTGCTGGCGCCGTACGTGCAGCGGTACCTCGACACGGCCGAGACGGCTTGGAGCACGCTCGGCCCGCACAAGGCCGCGGTGGCCCTGGAGGCGATGTTCCCCCGGGCGCTCGCCTCCGCGGACCTGCTGGAGACGGTGGACCGCTGGCTGGAGACGACCGCAGCCAACCCCGGCGCGAAGCGCTACGTCGTGGAGGGCCGCGCCGACGTCGTGCGCTACCTCGCGGCCCAGGAGCGCGACGCGGACTGACCGACGGCGGCGAAGAACGCAAGGGCGCCGCGGTGGTGGACCAGACCAGTCCCCCGCCGCGGCGTCCGACGTATCGGTGCCGGCCCCGGGCCGACCTACCCTGCTCGAGGGGGCGCTGCTACCCGCCGTGGGGCCGGCCGGGCGACCCACCGAGCAGCCAGGAGCGGACATGGGACCTGTCGAGGAGGCGAGGCGCGCGACGGCGCCCTCCGCACTTCCGACCGCCCGCCCCGCCGCCCACGCCATGACGGCGGGCACGGCCCCCGGCGATCCGCGGGTCGCGCTGGTGCTCGAGGTGCTCGCCGGCACCCCGATCGCGACCGCGGCGGCGCGCTGGTCGGTGGATCCGGCCCTCGCCGAGCGGTGGGTCCGGGCCTTCGTCGAGGCTGGCACCGCCCGGGTGACCAACCAGCCGAACGCCGACGAGGCCTCGCAGCGCGACCGCTTCCTGGCCGCCGTCGCCCACGAGCTGCGCAGCCCCCTGACCGTCGCGCGGGGCTGGGTCGGGATGCTCACCGAGGACGACGGCCTGCCCGACATGGCCCTGTGCAGGCTCGAGGAGTCCCTGGACCGGCTGGGCGAGCGGATCGAGGAGATCGAGCTGCTCGTTGCCGCCTCCCTCGGGCGGATGCCGCTGCGCCCGACCCCCCTCCGCGTCGGCGACGTCGTCGCGACCCTGCCCGACGGCCCCGATCAGGTCGGCGGCGACGGCCCCGAGGTCGTGCTGCTGGCCGACCCCCACGCGTACCGGCGGATCGTGGCCGACCTCTGGCGGGCGGCCGACACCGCGCCCGCACCGCGACGGCGCAGCATCGAGGTGCGCCGCGACGGCGCCTGGTGGGCGCTCGCGGTGCGGCGCGAGGGGGACCCGATCGACCGACGCCGGCTGCGGGCGCTGTTCGAGCCGTTCGACCACAACGACGACGCCACCGGGGTCACCTTCGGGCTCTACCTGGCGCGGGCGCTCACCGTCGCGCTCGGCGGCACGGTGGGTGTCGAGCAGGACGAGGACGGCGCCGTGCTCTGGCTGCGCACGCCGGTGGCCGCCCGCACCGACGAACCGCCCCGGCCCACCGCCGGTGGACCCACCGACCGAGGAGACGACTCGCGATGACCTTCCGCCTTGCCTGCGGCGACGTGATGCCGGGCTGCGCCGCCCGCTTCGAGAGCACCGACCACGCCGAGCTGATGGAGCAGGTGGCGGCCCACGCCGCCAGCGCCCACGGCGTCGAGGAGATCACGCCCGACCTGGCTCGCGCGGTGGCGGCACACGTCGTCTCGCCCTGATCGCACTCGCACTGAGCTGAGTGCCGGCGTCGGCCGCCTCAGCCGACGTGCAGCGACCGCGGCCGCCGGGCGGCGTCGGCGAGCTGCGACAGACCCCGGGTGAGACCGTCGACCAGGTCGCCCTCGGCGAAGGCAGTCTGCATGGCGACCACCGCCAGCCGGACGGAGTCGTCGTGGAGGTCGCGCCGGACGACCTCGCCGGTGACCACCTCCAGCAGCCGCCGCTGCGGGTCGACCATGATCAGCACGCTGCGGTCCGGCGTCTTGAGAGCCGCATGCAGGGCCTCGGCGCACCGGCGGGGGTCGCCCTCGGTGCCACCGACGTAGACGGAGAACTCGTAGCGAGAGACCGTCTCGGCCGACCGGATCGCCCGGTCGACCTGGGTGCGCTGGCGGGCGGAGAAGCCGTCAGTACTGGCCACCGGCACCGCCTCGGTCCGTGCCCTCGCCCGGGACCGCCGCGTCGACGCCCTTGCTCGGACCACCGAACCACTCGTGGTCACCGCTCCATGCGTCCGACGTGCCGGAGTCGCCGCGCAGCATCGAGGGCAGCACGGTGAGCAGCGCGAGCAGCAGTGCGATGCCACCCGGGATCAGCAGCAGCACCAGGAACCAGTCGAGGGCCGACACGTGCGGCGCGGCGGGGAAGGTGGCGGGGTCGTCGGCGAAGGCGGCACCCGCGAGGAGGGGCAGAGCGACGGCCAGCGAGAGCGACAGGCCTGCCGCTGCGGCACGAAGGGGCGTACGCGAGGTGCGGTGAGCGATCACACAAGCAGGATAGCCAGTGCTCGCTTGGGTCGATGCGCCGCGTTCTCGTAGCCTCCGTCACATGCTCGTCCCCTCCGCACTGCTGGACATCCCGCCGCCGTGCCGCGACTCGGGCAGCCGCACCTGCGCCCTGGTCTACGACTGGACGAACAACAGCTTCCTGGCGCACACCGCCGAGTGGGTCATCGGCAAGCCGCTGGCGATCCTGGGCCTCGTCGTCCTCGGGTGGGTGCTGCGCTGGCTCACGTGCCGGCTGATCGACCGCCTGGTCCGGCGGGCCGAGGAGGGGGTGCTGCCCAGCGGCCTGCACCCGCTCCGGCGTGTCGAGGAGCGGCCTGCCGACGCGGTGCGCACGGGGGCCGAGCCGGCCGGGTCGAGCCGGCGGGCCCAGCGCGCCAGGAGCCTGGGATCGCTGGCGAAGAGCATCGCGACCGGGCTGATCTTCGGCATCTTCTTCGTGATGATCCTCGCCCAGGTGGGCGTGAACGTCGCCCCGATCATCGCCAGCGCCGGTGTCGTGGGGGTCGCCGTCGGCTTCGGCGCCCAGAGCCTGGTCAAGGACTTCCTCTCGGGGATCTTCCTGACGTTGGAGGACCAGTACGGCGTGGGCGACTCCATCGACCTGGGCGACGTCAGCGGGACGGTGGAGGCCATCGGCCTGCGGGTCACCCGGCTGCGCGACGTCAACGGCACCGTCTGGTACGTGCGCAACGGGGAGATCCTGCGCGTGGGCAACCAGAGCCAGAACTGGGCACGCACGGTCATCGACGTGTCGGTGGCCTACAGCGCGAACCTCGCCAAGGTGCGGGAGGTGCTGCGCGACGTGAGCCACGAGCTGTGGGAGGACCCCCGCTACCAGGGCGTGATCATCGAGGAGCCCGAGGTCTGGGGCGTGCAGTCGATGTCGCCGGAGGGGATCGTCGTCCGGGTCACGCTCAAGACGGCGCCGCTGGAGCAGTGGCGGGTGGCCCGCGAGATGCGCGAGCGGGTGAAGGTCCGCTTCGAGGCCGAGGACATCGAGATGCCCGTCGCGCAGCGCGTGCTGTGGCCGGGCGCGAGCAAGGACGGCGAGGACGAGTGAGCACCTTCTACGACGAGATCGGCGGCGAGGCCACGATCACCGCGATCGTGCACCGCTTCTACCAGGGCGTCGCCGAGGACCCGTACCTGCGCGCGCTCTACCCCGAGGAGGACCTCGGACCCGCCGAGGTCCGCTTCCGGCTGTTCCTCATGCAGTACTGGGGCGGACCCTCCACCTACTCCGAGCAGCGTGGCCACCCGCGGTTGCGGATGCGGCATGCTCCCTTCGCCGTCACGCCGAAGGCGAAGGAGCACTGGCTGCGGCACTTCAGGGACGGTCTCGACGCGGCCGGGCTCACCCCGGAGCAGGACGCGCAGTTCTGGGAGTACGTCACCCACGCGGCCCAGTTCATGGTCAACCAGCTCGAGGAGCCGGCCGACCGCTGAGGCTCTCAGCCCAGCGCTGCGGCGTACTCCTGCTCCAGGCGCGCCCGCTGGTCGGCGGGCATCGGTGCCGAGCGCTGGGTGGCCCGGTCGAAGGTCACCATCACCACGCGGCCCCGCGCCAGCACCTCCTCGCCGTCGCGGAGCTCGGAGGCGATCGCGAAGGACCGCCCGCCCAGGTGGGAGATCCACTGGTGCACCTGGTAGGGCTCGAGGCGAAACTGCACCGGGCGCAGGTACTCGACGTCGGTGCGGGCGATCACGTGGTCGCCCCACTCCTCACCACGAGTGTGGAGGTCCATCACGTACTGGATGCGCGCCTCCTGGAAGTACTCGACGTACTTGACGTTGTTGACGTGGCGGTAGACGTCGAGGTCGGAGAAGCGCACCTTGGTCGGGTGCACGTGCCGGGAGGAGCCGGTCGCGGGCACGGGCTCGCGCGGGGTGGCGGGCTCGTGGAAGCGCCGCAGCACGTCCTTCTCGGTGGCGGTGAGCCGCCGTGGGTGGTCGGCGCCGAAGACGTAGGGCGACAGGACGCTGCTGGCGCGCAGGTAGACCCGGCGCTCGGACCCCTCGTCCTCCGAGCCGGCGTCGTAGACCTCGTAGGCCATCGTGAAGGAGGCCGCACGGATGTCGGTGATCCACACGTCGACGAGCACCGGACGGCGCCGGAAGGTCAACGGCGCGACGAACTCCACCTCGTGGCGCACCACGACCACGCCCTCCGCGAGGTCGGCGACACCGGTGAACCCGGCGTGCACCGCGAACATGTCGACGCGCGCCTCCTGGAGGTAGTCGACCCAGGTGACGTTGTTGACGTGGCCCAGCATGTCCATGTCGGCCCAGCGCAGCGGACACTCGTACACGTGACGCATGACTCGGATCCTCCCAGGTCCGCCGCGGCGGACCCGCACTAGGCTGAGCCGGCACCCAACCCCAGATCGGAGAACTGAAGCTGATGCCCGAGGCAGTGATCGTTTCCGCCGCGCGCTCCCCCATCGGCCGCGCCAACAAGGGATCGCTCAAGGACTTCCGTCCCGACGACCTGACCGCGCTGATCGTGCGCACCGCGCTGGACAAGATCCCCGAGCTCGACCCGAACGACGTCGACGACCTGCTGCTCGGCTGCGGGCTGCCGGGCGGCGAGTCGGGCAACAACATGGCCCGCGTGGTCACCACCCTGCTGGGCTACGAGATCCCCGGCGCGACCATCACCCGCTACTGCTCCTCCTCGGTCCAGACCTCGCGGATGGCGTTCCACGCGATCAAGGCCGGCGAGGCCGACGTCGTCATCTCCGCCGGCGTCGAGACCGTGTCCCGCTTCGTCAAGGGCACCTCCGACCACCTCCCTGACACCCGCAACCCGCTGTTCGAGGACGCGGAGAAGCGGACCGCGGAGTACGCCCAGGGCGGTAGGGACTGGCACGACCCCCGCGAGGACGGGCAGCTCCCCGACATCTACATCGCGATGGGGCAGACGGCCGAGAACGTCGCGCGCATGCGCGGGCTCGACCGCAAGGAGCTCGACGAGTTCGGCGTTCGCAGCCAGAACCTGGCCGAGAAGGCCATCGCCGACGGCTTCTGGCAGCGCGAGATCACCCCGGTCACCACCCCGGACGGCACCGTCGTCAGCGCCGACGACGGCCCGCGTGCCGGTGTTACCTACGAGGCGATCTCCCAGCTCCAGCCGGTGTTCCGGCCCGACGGCGTGGTCACCGCCGGCAACTGCTGCGCCCTGAACGACGGCGCGGCCGCCGTCGTGATCATGTCCGACACCAAGGCCAAGGAGCTGGGCCTGACCCCGCTGGCCCGGATCGTGTCCACCGGTGTCACCGGGCTCTCGCCCGAGATCATGGGCCTGGGACCGGTCGAGGCCACCAAGCAGGCGCTCAAGCACGCGAAGATGAGCATCGACGACATCGACCTCGTCGAGATCAACGAGGCGTTCGCCGCGCAGGTGGTGCCGTCCTACCAGGACCTCGGCATCGACCTGGACCGGCTCAACGTCAACGGCGGCGCGATCGCGGTGGGTCACCCCTTCGGGATGACCGGTGCCCGGCTGCAGAACACGATGCTGAACTCGCTGGACTGGCACGACAAGTCCACCGGCCTGATCACCATGTGCGTGGGCGGTGGCCAGGGCATGGCGATGATCCTGGAGCGGATGGGCTGAGCTGCAGCGCAGCTCCGGCGTACGACGAAGGCGCCCCCGGCCGGAAGGTCGGGGGCGCCTGGTGCGTCTCGGTGAGGGCTCGAGGTGCTCAGCCCTCCTGGAGCACGCCCTCGACCGCGAGGTGGATGGTCACCTTGTCGCCGATGAGCACCTTGCCGCCGTCGAGCGGGACGTTGCCGTCGACGCCCCACTCCTTGCGGCTGATCTCGGTGGTGGCCTCGAACCCGATGCGGGTCCCGCCCCACGGGTCCTTGTCGACACCGAGGTACTCCACGGCGAGCTCGACCGGCTTGGTGATGCCCTTGATGGTGAGCTCGCCGGTGGCGCGGTCGCCGTTGAAGCCGGTGGCGGTGAAGGTCATCGGGCCGTGCTCCTCGACACCGAAGAAGTCCTTGGAGCGCAGGTGGGCGTCGCGCTGCGGCTCACGGGTGTTGATCGAGTTGAGGTCGATGGTCGCCTGCGCGCGGGTGTCGGCGAGGGCCGCGCCGGTGGTGAGGGTGCCCTCGAAGGTCTCGAACTGGCCGCGGACCTTGCTCATCAGGTGCCGGACGGTGAAGCCGACCTCGGAGTGGCTGGGGTCGATGGCCCAGGTGCCGGCCGGGATCTCGGTGCCGGTCGGGGCGGTGGTGGTGTCGGTGCTCATGGGGTCTCCTCGGAACGTGGATCGCGACGGTGTTGTTGAACCTTCAACTTGATACAAGCCTACGACCTTTTGGTAGAGACTTCAACTATCACGATCGCGGATCATTCCGCCGCGCGGAGAGGCGTCCCAGGGCGTCGGTGTCACTGCCTAGACTCTCGAGCATGAGCGGGGCCGTGAGCGGAGACAGCGACATCTGGCTCGACGCCCGCCAGCAGCGCGCCTGGCGCGCCTACATCCTCGGGACGACACTCCTGCTCGACCGGCTGGACCGCGACCTGCGCCAGCAGCACGGTCTGTCCCTGCCCGAGTACGAGGTGCTCGTCCGGCTCTCGGAGTCGCCCGACCGGTCGATGCGGATGGCGCTGCTCGCCGACGCGATGTGCCACTCCCGCAGCCGCGTCACCCACACGGTCGCGCGGCTGGAGAAGGCCGGCTACGTGCTCCGCGGCACCACCGACGAGGACAAGCGCGGCGTGACCGCGAGCCTCACCGACCACGGCATGGCGGTGCTGCGCGAGGCCGCGCCGGTGCATGTGGCCGGGGTGCGCGAGCACCTGGTCGACCTCGCGTCCTCCCCCGACATCCAGGCCGTGGGCCGCGTCTTCGACGCCGTCTGCGACGACCTGATGGCCGGTCACGCCGCCAGCGCGGACATCCGCCGCGAGGGCTGAGGGCTCCGCGCTCCTCGCCCGCGGTCCTCAGTCGCGCGTCAGCCGGCGGTGGGTCACCCGGTGCGGTCGCGCCGCGTCGGCGCCCAGCCGCTCGACCTTGTTCGCCTCGTAGGAGGCGAAGTTGCCCTCGAACCAGAACCACCGTCCCGGCTCGTCCTCGGTGCCCTCCCAGGCCAGGATGTGCGTCGCCGTGCGGTCCAGGAACCACCGGTCGTGGGAGGTGATGACCGCACACCCGGGAAACTCCAGGAGCGCGTCCTCGAGCGAGCCGAGCGTCTCGACGTCGAGGTCGTTGGTGGGCTCGTCGAGCAGCAGCAGGTTGCCGCCCATCTTCAGGGTGAGGGCGAGGTTGAGCCGGTTGCGCTCCCCACCCGACAGGACCCCGGCCTTCTTCTGCTGGTCGGGACCCTTGAAGCCGAACGACGCGACGTAGGCACGTGAGGGCATCTCGAAGTTCGCGACCTTGATGTGGTCGAGCCCGTCGGAGACGACCTCCCAGACGTTCTTCTCGGGGTCCAGCCCGCCGCGGCTCTGGTCGACGTAGGAGATCTTGACCGTCTTGCCGACCTCGAGGCGGCCGGAGTCCGGCTGCTCCTGGCCGACGATCATCCGGAACAGCGTCGTCTTGCCGACGCCGTTCGGGCCGATCACCCCGACGATGCCGGCGCGCGGCAGCGAGAACGACAGGTCGTCGATGAGCACCCGGTCGCCGAAGCCCTTGCCAAGGTGGTCGGCCTCGAGCACCACGTCGCCGAGCCGGGGCCCGGCGGGGATGTTGATCTCCGCGGTGTCGATCTTGCGCATCCGGTCGGCCTCGGCCGCCATCTCCTCGTAGCGCGCCAACCGGGACTTGCTCTTGGCCTGACGCGCCTTCGGGTTGGACCGGACCCACTCCAGCTCGCGCTCGAGGGCCTTCGCACGCTTGGCGTCCTTGGCGCCCTCGATCTTCAGGCGCTCCTTCTTGGTCTCCAGGTAGGTGGAGTAGTTGCCCTCGTAGGGGTGCGTCTTGCCGCGGTCGAGCTCGAGGATCCAGCTCGCGACGTTGTCGAGGAAGTACCGGTCGTGGGTCACGGCCAGCACCGCGCCGGGATAGGCGGCCAGGTGTCCCTCGAGCCACTGCACCGACTCGGCGTCGAGGTGGTTGGTCGGCTCGTCGAGCAGCAGCAGGTCGGGCTGCTGCAGCAGCAGCTTGCACAGCGCCACCCGGCGGCGCTCACCGCCGGAGAGGTTGTCGACGATCGCGTCCGGCGGCGGGCAGCGCAGCGCGTCCATCGCCTGGTCGAGCCGGCTGTCGAGGTCCCACGCGTTCGCGTGGTCGAGATCGGTCTGCAGGTCGCCCATCTCGGCGAGCAGCTTGTCGTAGTCGGCGTCGGGGTCGGCGAGCTCCTCGGAGATCGCGTTGAACCGGTCGACCTTCGCCTTGATCTCGCCTACGGCCTCCTCGACGTTCTCCAGGACCGTCCTGCCCTCGGTCAGCGGCGGCTCCTGCTGGAGCATGCCGACGCTCGCGTCGGGGTCCTTGACGGTGTCGCCGTTGTTGGCGTGCTCGAGGCCCGCCATGATCCGCAGCAGCGTCGACTTGCCCGTGCCGTTGGGACCGACCACACCGATCTTCGCCCCGTGGAGGAACGACAGGGTGACGTCGTCGAGGACGACCTTGTCGCCGTGCGCCTTGCGGACGTTGCGGAGGGTGAAGACGTAATCGGCCATGGTGCCCAAGCCTACGGTCCGCCTCCGCCGCCCCGCACCGGGGCCCGGAGCCGCTCAGGCGGCCGGCGCCCGCGACTCCAGGGGCGAGGGCGGGTCCTCGCGGCCGGCCTCCTCCCCCGGCTGCGGCGCCTCGCCGGATCGCGTCAGCTTCACGAACCGGCTGGTGCCGCGCGAGAGGTCGTGCCCCACCCAGACCAGCTCGATCGCCATCGAGCTGACCTCGATGCCGGCCTTGTTCTGCCATACCTCCGCCGTCAGGCGGCCGTGCAGGACCACCGGGTCGCCACGCCGGAGCGACTGGGCGCAGTTCTCCGCGAGCTGCCGCCAGGCGCTGACGGAGTACCACTGGGTGTCGCCGTCGACCCAGGCGTCGTCCTTGCGGCTGAAGCGGCGGGGCGTGGTGGCGACCCGGAACCCGGCGACGGGCACGCCGTTGCCGGCGTCGCGGACCGTCACGTCGCTGCCCAGGTAGCCCGACAGCGTGACCAGGGTGTCGTTCATGTGAGGAGTACCTCCGCGGGATGAGGGAGCGCCCGCCGGTCGGCGGGCACGCGCACCACTCTGGGCGTCCCCACCCCCGCGCAGCGACAGCCCGGCGGGCGGGCTGTGGACAAGTGCGCGCCACCCCCGGCTGTGGACCGGCGACGGTCAGTCGCGGGCCTGGGCCAGACCCTGACGGGCCCTGCCGTAGGCAGCCAGCTCCGCCTCCATCGGCGCGACCACCAGCTCCTGGGTGACCTGCTCGACCGCCCCGCGCAGCCGGCGCTCGGCGCGCGCTGCCCGGGCCGAGGCACCGAGCCCGACGAGGAACCGGCTGAGCAGCGCCAGCAGCAGTCCCAGCACCACCCCGCCGACCAGCAGCCAGGTGGGCACGGGCACGGCGAGCCACTGCGGCGTCCGTGGCTGCGGGGCCCGGAGGTAGCCCGAGACCGCGAGCACACCGAGCCAGACCGCCCCGGCGATCGCGGCGAGCAGCAGGGCCCACTGCACGACCCGCACCAGGCGGCACCAGGCGGGGATCCGCGCTACGCCCAGGTCGGTCTCGGCCATCACACGGTCGAGGCGGTCGACGAGGTCGTCGGCCCGGGACAGCGAGGCACGGCGTACCGCCTGCGACCACGGCCGGCCGAGCCCGCGACCCAGCGAGTCGGCCACCCCGCGGACCGCGTGGTCGACCCTGGCCTGCTGCACGCGGTCCACCTCCGGCAGCGACGTGCGCGCCGTCCGCACCAGGTCCCTCTCCGAGCCGGACAGGTCCAGGTGGAGCCGCTTGAGCGGGTCGGGCCGGAACCGCGACGTCCATGCCGTGAGCGGCCACCCGGTGGCCCGGCGGGCCCGGCGGGCCGAGGCGGTGCGGACCGCGTCGACGACGATCGGGACCCCGGCCGCCTCCGCGACGGCGTCGGTCAGCGCCGCCCGCTCGGAGCGACCCAGGGTCGGCACCTTCGCCTCGCCGGTCAGCGCCGCGAGCCGGCCGGCGGTGGTGCCGACGTCGGTGGCGATCCGGGCCCGGGAGAGTGCCTTGTCGGCGACCCGCCGGGCCAGCTCGCCACGCAGCGCGTCGATGCCCAGACCCGTCTTGGCCGAGACCGCGATGAGCGGCACCGAGCCGAGCCCGTCGGCGACGAGCAGCCTCCGCACGTCGGACAGGACGCTCTCGCGACGCTCCGGGGCGATCTCGTCGATGTGGTTGAGCACCACCAGCATCACGTCGCGATGCTCGGCCAGCGGCCGCAGGAACCGGTCGTGGATGGCCGCATCGGCGTACTTCTGCGGGTCGAGCACCCACACCATCAGGTCGGCGAGCTCGACCAGCCGGTCGACCTCGAGGTGGTGGCCCAGCTCCGTGGAGTCGTGGTCGGGAAGGTCGAGCAGCACCAGCCCCTGGAGGTCGCCGTCGGGCGTGCCGCGCCCGGTGTCCAGCATCGAGTCGCGCGAGGTCTGGTGACGCAGCGGGATGCCCAGCCACTCCAGCAGGTCCCCGGCGCCCTGCTGACCCCAGACGCAGGCGGTCGCCCACGAGGTCGTCGGGCGGCGCACCCCGACCGCGGCCAGGTCGAGGTCGGCCAGGGCGTTGAACGTCGAGGACTTCCCCGAGCCCGTCGCACCGGCCAGCGCGACCACGGTGTGCTCCGAGGACAGCCGCAGCCGGGTCGAGGCCCGCTCGACGACGGCCGCCGCCGCGTCAACGTCGGCGTCGTCGAGACGTCCTCGGGAGGCCTCCACGGCCTCGGCGAGCCCGGCGACGCGCGCGTCGAGGTCGGTACGCCGCGACAGCGCCCGCCGGGCGCCCTCGAGCAGAGCGGTCACCGGATGCGTCCTGTCGCCGACAGGCCGTCGCCCTGGCGGTACCGGACATCGTCGACGCCCCGGGCGAGGCCGCGCAGCTGCTCGGCCCGGTCCGCGGAGACGCCCAGGTGGTCCAGGAGGTCGGTGAAGCGCCGCTGCTCCGCCTCGAGCAGGGCCGAGATCCGGGTGCCGAGGTCGCGGCGGGCGGCTGCTGCGAGCCGGCGCACGGCCTGGTCGCCGAAGACCGCCTCCAGCAGGCGCTGCCCGAGCACCGCGCTTCCACCGGCGACGCCCACCTCGGCCCCGGTCACCCCGCCCGTGGCGGCGAAGACCACCACCATCAGGGAGACGGCGAGCGCGTTGACGCCGTAGGCCAGGACCCGTGCGGTGGTGCGCCGGTCCGAGCCCTCCCCGCGCACCATGTCGAGCACCCCGGCCTGCCAGTCGCGGACCAGCCGCTCCGCGCGCGCGGGAAGGTCGCGCGAGGCGCGGGAGAGGTCGGTCGGTGAGAGCGTGAGCACGTCGCGTCCGGTCGCCGTGCCGCGCCACGCCGCCTCGGCGCGCTCGGCGGCGGCCTCGGCGTGCTCGACGATGAGCGTCTGCAGACCCGACTCGACCGCGACGGTGACGCGGGCGGCCGGCTGCGGGACCCCGCGTACGGCGTTCATCAGCCGGTCCCGTGCCCACCCGACGCGCGACTCGAGGCTCTTGAGCATCTCGCCGGTCCCGACGAACTCCTGCCACCGCGCGAGCACCTCCCCGCGGAGCAGGGTGCCGTCGGCGCAGGCCCGGTCGACCTCCTCCGCGGCGTGCTCGTAGCAGCGCCGGGCGTCGCCGCGCAGCTGGTCGGCCGCCCGGTGCTGCACGGCGCAGGCGTCGGCCACCACGTGGGTGCGGCGGGCGATGGTGCGGATGGCGCCACCCAGGGTCTGGCGCACGATGGCCGATCGCGCGTCCGCGTCGGCGGCGAGCGCCTCGAGCCAGTCCTGGATCGCCTCCACCGAGGCCTGCGGCAGCAGGCCGCCCGGGTCCAGGTCGGCCTCGGGCACGGTGAACAGCGGGGAGTCGCGCAGCCCGCGCGAGGCCAGCATCCGGGTCAGGTGCGCGCTGACCTCGGGGATCGCCCGCACCGCCGTCCGGTCGAGCACCACGGCGACCGCCGCGGACCGCTCCGCGGCCTGGCGGAGGAAGTCCCACGGCACCTGGTCGGCGTACCGGGCCGCGGAGGTGACGAAGAGCCACATGTCGGCGGCGCCGAGCAGCTGGGCGGCGAGCTCGCGGTTGCGCTGCTCGACCGAGTCGACGTCGGGGGCGTCGAGGATCGCCAGCCCCTCGGGCACGTGCGGGGAGGAGACCAGCTGGAGGGCGCCGGGGTCGGCGGAGGCACGGCTGGTGCGCTGGAAGTCGGGGAGGATGCGGGCCTCGTCGAACCAGGCCCGGTCGGCCGGGTTGTGCACCAGGACCGGGGAGCGGGTGGTGGGCCGGAGCACCCCGGCCTCGGTGACCGTCTCCCCCACCAGCGAGTTGACCAGCGTCGACTTGCCGGCGCCGGTGGACCCGCCCACGACGGTCAGCAGCGGTGCGTCGATCTGGACGAGCCGGGGCAGGACGTAGTCCTCCAGCTGGGAGACGATCTCGCGCTGCAGGGTGCGCGCCTCCTCCACGTCGGCGAGCTCCAGCGGCAGCCGGGTGTGCTGCAGCGCGTCGTGCAGGCGCACCAGTGCGGAGAGCATCGCGGTGACGGGCTGCTCGGAGGTCCGAGGACTGCTCATCAGGCGATCCCCCCGGCGGCTCGCAGCCGCGTCGTGGTCGTGGGGCGCGGCCAGACCAGTGCCGGTCGCAGCGCACGCATCGCCTCCACGTGCTCCTGTCCCAGCTCGGCGAAGCCGGCGGGCGGGGTGCCCCGCAGCCAGCGGTGGTGCAGGTAGCCCAGCTCGATCGCCTCGCGCTGGTAGGCGGCCATGGCCTCGCGCGCCGCGGGACCACCCACCGCCTCGGCGTGGCGGCGGCTGGCGCGGCGCGCGGGCAGCCGGACCAGCCAGGGGATCTCGGCGGGGTGCAGGAAGCCACGCCGCGCACAGTCGGCCAACGACACCGCGAGCAGCCGGCCCTCCCGGGCGCGGGCCCACACCGCCAATGCGGTGAACAGCAGGAGCGCGGGCAGCATCACCCCGACGTAGGTCACCACCGCGCCCGCGCCGGCGTCGAACATCAAGGAGGCGTTCCACAGCCCGTGCGCAGCCACGGCGACGGCGTACCCGACCAGGGGGGCGAGCACCCGGACGGCGCCGCTGCGCGCGTTGACGGCGATGCCGATGCCGATGCCGGTGCACGCGGTGAACAGCGGGTGGGCGAAGGGCGAGAAGACGCACCGCACCACGAACAGCCCGACGGCACTCTCCAGCCCGCCCGCGCTGCCGTCCTGCCCCATGTAGGCCGAGGTCAGGTAGAGGATGTTCTCGGTGAAGGCGAAGCCGACCCCGACCATGCCGGCGTAGACGATGCCGTCGAGGACCCCGTCGAGCTCCTGGCGGCGGAACCACAGCAGCAGCAGGATGAACAGCCCCTTCGCGCCCTCCTCGGTCAGCGGCGCGACGACGACGCCGGTGCTGGCCTCGCCGGCGCCGAGGGCGAAGGTGTCGAAGGCCTGCAGCACCAGCGCGATGCTCGTGGCCACGAACGCCCCCCAGCCGAGCCCGAGCACCAGCAGCGACCGCGGCTCCGGCTCGTAGCGGTCGAGCCACAGGTAGCAGCCGACGAGCGGGACGACCGGGACGGCGGCGAGCAGGGTGCCCACGACGAGGGCGGCCGGCGCCCCAGAGAACAGCAGCACGACACCGATCACGAGCGCCCCGAGCACCATCACGAGGCTCACCAGCACGGTGAATCGCGCGGAGTGGCGGCGCCGGGTCATGCCGGTAGCGTATCGGCGCCCTCGCGCGCTCCGGACGTACAGTGGGACGGTGAGCGACCAACCCTCCTCCGCGCCCGACGCACCGAAGACCGAGAGCCACGACCCGGCGGTGCCGCAGGCGTACGCCCGGTTCATGCGCACCGGCTGGGGCGAGCGTCCCCTCGACGTCGTCCGGCACCCGGTCGCCGACGTGGCGGCGCTGCGCCGCAAGCAGCTCGCCGAGCGGTTCCCCGGTGAGCGCCTCGTCGTGCCGGCGGGCACCTTCAAGGTGCGCGCCAACGACACCGACTACCGGTTCCGGCCCGACACGGCGCACACGTGGCTCTCGGGCAACCAGACCTCCGACGCGGTGGTGGTCCTCGACGTGGACGGCTCCGGCGAGGCCGTGCTCTTCGCGCGCCCGCGCAGCTCGCGGGAGACCGACGAGTTCTTCCGCGACCGGCAGTACGGCGAGCTGTGGGCCGGGCGCCGGCCCTCGCTCGGCGAGATCGCCGACTCCCTGGGCGTCGAGACCCGTCACATCGACGAGCTGCCCGAGCTGCTGCGCAGCGGCCCGCGCACCCGCGTGCACCGCGGTGTCGACAGCCGCGTCGACGCGACGGTCGTCGCCGACCCGGCCCGCGACGCGGAGCTGAGCCGGGTGCTCTCGGAGCTGCGGCTGGTCAAGGACGCCTGGGAGGTGGAGCAGCTCCAGCTCGCCTGCGACATCACCACGCTCGGCTTCGAGGACGTCGTGCGCGACTGGGACAACGCGCTGCGCTACGGCGAGCGCTGGATCGAGGGCACGTTCTTCCGGCGGGCCCGCACCATGGGCAACGACATCGGCTACGACTCCATCGTGGGCGGCGGCCAGCACGCCACGACGCTGCACTGGATCGACAACACCGGCCCGATCACCCCCGGTGAGCTGGTGCTGCTCGACATGGGGGCCGAGGCGACGTCGCTGTACACCGCCGACGTCACCCGGACCCTGCCGATCTCGGGCACCTGGACGCCGCTGCAGCGCGACCTCTACACGCTGGTGCTGCGCGCGCAGGAGGCCGGCATCGCGGCACTGCGCCCGGGCGAGACGTTCCGCGCCGGTCACCACGCCGCCGTCGCCGTGCTCGCCCACGGGCTGGCCGACCTCGACCTGCTGCCGTGCTCGGCGGAGGAGGCCCTGGCACCGGACAGCCGCGTGCACGCCCGCTGGACCCTGCACGGCGTCAGCCACATGCTCGGCATGGACGTCCACGACTGCGCGGCCGCCCCCGACGCCCTCTACGCCGAGGGACCGCTCGCCGAGGGCATGGTGCTGACCGTCGAGCCGGGTCTGTACTTCCAGCCCGACGACCTGCTGGTCCCCGAGGAGCTGCGGGGCACCGGCATCCGGATCGAGGACGACATCCTCGTCACCGCCGACGGCACCCGGAACCTCTCCGCGGCGCTCCCCCGCGAGCCCGACGCGGTCGAGGAGTGGATGGCGCGCCTGCGTGGGTGACCTGCGGTGCCGGCACTTCGACGCCGGCCGCTGCCGGTCGTGCACGCTGCTCGGCGTGCCCTACGTCGCGCAGGTCGCCGCCAAGGAGGAGCGCTGCCGCGCGCTCGTGGGGGGCGACCCGCGGTGGGAGCCCGCCGCCACGGGCCCGGAGGTGGGCTTCCGCAACAAGGCCAAGATGGTCGTGGGCGGCACGGTCGAGCGACCCACGCTGGGCATTCTGGGTCCCGACGGCGGCGTGGACCTGCGCGACTGCGCCCTGCACACCCCTGGCATCGGGGCTGCGCTGCCGACGCTCGCCCGGTTCGTGACCGCGGCCCGGGTCCCGCCGTACGACGTGGCGGCGCGGCGCGGCGAGCTCAAGCACCTGATCGTCACCGAGTCGCCGGACGGCGAGCTGATGGTGCGCCTGGTGCTGCGCTCGAGCGAGGCGCTGCCCCGGATCCGCAAGCAGCTGCCGGCCCTGCGCACCGAGCTGCCCCGGCTGCGGGTGCTCTCGGTGAACCTGCAGCCCGAGCACAAGGCCGTGCTCGAGGGTGAGGCCGAGGTCGTGCTCACCGAGGAGGCGGCGCTGCCGATGCGGCTGGGCGAGGTCGTCCTGCAGCTGCGACCGCGCAGCTTCTTCCAGACCGACACCGTGGTGGCCGGCGCGCTCTACGCCACCGCCCGGCGCTGGGTCGACGAGCTCGCGCCCCGGTCGCTGTGGGACCTCTACTGCGGTGTCGGCGGCTTCGCACTGCACCTGGCCGGACCACACCGGCAGGTCACGGGCGTGGAGTCGAGCACCGAGGCGGTGGAGAGCGCTCGGGCGACGGCTGCCGCGCTGGGATCCGGGGCGAGGTTCGTCGCCGGCGACGCGACGGCGTACGCGCGCGACTCCGTCGAGGCGCCGGACCTCGTCGTGGTGAACCCGCCCCGGCGCGGGATCGGTGAGGAGCTGGCCGGCTGGCTCGAGCGGTCCGGCGTCCGGCACGTGCTCTACTCCAGCTGTCGCGCGGAGACGCTTGCCCGCGACCTGGCGGCGATGCCCTCCCTGCGCCCGGTCCGCGGACGCCTGCTCGACATGTTCCCGCAGACCGACCACTACGAGGTGCTGGTGCTCCTCGAGCGCGTCGAGGGCTGAGGGCGTTTGCGTGCTGCGGACTCGGGCAACCCGCACCGCATGCGTCTGGACACCGTGAAGCCCCTGTACGCCGCCGACGGCCCCTATGTGACCGTGCACCTCGATGTCAGCCGCGACACCGAGGACGCCCGCCAGCAGCTCGACGCGCGGTGGACCACCACGCGGCACGACCTCGAGCACGCCGGTGTCGACGCCGGGCTGATCGAGGAGATCGGCGACCGGCTCCACCAGACGGTGCACGTGCCGGGCGAGGTGCGCCGCACCCTGGTCGCTGCCGGGGACCGGTTGGTCTTCGACCAGCTCACGCCCGGCCACACCGTGCTGCCCGAGACCGTCGGCACCGGACCGCTCCCGGACCTGGCCGGCTGGATGAGCCTGGCGGCGGACGGTACGACGTACCTGCTGGTGCACACCGACCGCATCGGGGCCGACATCGAGCTGCGCGTCGCGCACCAGCCGGCCCCGATCCGCGAGGTCACGGTCGAGGGCACGACGGAGAACATCACCAAGGTTCCCGAGGGCGGCTGGGCCCAGCAGGAGTACCAGTCACGCACCGAGCAGCAGTGGCGGGACAACGCCCACGACGTCGCCGAGGCGGTGCGCTCGCTGTGCCGTGAGGCGGCGCCGCGCGTGGTGCTGCTGGCCGGCGACGTGCGCGCGCGCACGCTGCTCGCCGAGGACCTCGCCGGCATCCATCCCGAGATCGTGCAGCTGGAGACCGGCGGCCGGGCCGCGGGCACCTCCGAGCAGGCCCTGCAGGAGGAGGTGCATCGGGTGCTCGCCGCCTTCGAGGCCTCCGACGAGCAGGACCTCACCGAGACCCTCGACCGCGGACGTGCGCGCGGCGAGGGCGTGGCGACCGGTCTCGACGCCGTCCTCGACGCCCTCGTCCGGGCCGAGGTCGACCGGCTCGTGATCGACCTCCAGGCCATGCACGACCTCTCGGTGCGCCCCGCCGAGCACCCGGGCCTGGCGCTGCCCGGCTCGGCGGCCACCGCCGGCGAGCTGCCCGCCGACCAGGTGCTGGTCGCCGCCGCGGCCGCCACCGGCGCCGAGGTCGTCGTCCTCCCCCGCGAGCTCGCCCACGGAGGCGGGGTCAGCGCGACGCTGCGGTTCTGAGCCCCGGCGGTCCGCTACGGGGCGGCCGGCAGGCCGTCGGTGCCGCCGGGCTCGCCCGCGGACGGAGGGAGGTAGTAGGTGTGCGGGCAGGACTGGCCCTTGCACCAGGTGTACTTCGCCGTCAGGTTCCGCATCTGCGTCAGCTGCGTGCGGTAGCGCGGGATCCGGGCGAGGTTGGTGACCTCCCACGGATCCACCGAGCGGTCGTAGAGCTCCTGGCCGCCCTTGCGGTAGCGCACGTAGGTCCAGGTGCCCACCCGGACGCCGGTGTAGAGCGGCGGCCTGTTCCCGTTGTTGACCGGCCACGCGATGATCGGCACCACGCGCACCAGGTCGCGGTCGGCGATGCGCGGCATGATGTCGACACCGTCGAGGACGCGCCCCGGGTGTGCGTGGGCGAGCGCCGCGATCGTGGTGGCGATGTCGGGGTTCGACACCGGCGTCGAGGACACCTTCCCGGCCGGGATGCCGGGACCACGCAGCACCATGGGGATGCGGATGATGTCGTCGTACTCCCACAGCTTGCCGGAGATGTTGTGCTGGCCGGTGACGTAGCCGTTGTCGGAGCCGAAGATGAAGACCGTGCGGCTGAGCTGGCCCATCGCCTTGATCCGGGCGACGGTCGCCGCCACCGACCGGTCGACGTCCTGGAGCGCCTCGATGCGCTGCTCGTTGTCGATGCGCAGCATCGCGCGGCCGTGCGGGTCGATGTAGCCGCGGGCGGGTGAGGCCGCGGGCTTGTCGGAGGTGTCGGCCTCGAACATCGCCGGGTTGTGCGGCAGCGGCAGGTTCTTGAACCGGCCCTTGTCGCGGGGGGCGGGCACGGTCGTCTTGATCCGGTACTTCTGCTTGCGCTGGGTGCGCATGGGGTCTCCGGGCTCGCGCGGGCCGGCGGAGTGCGGCGCGACGTAGGAGATCCACTGGAAGAACGGCTTCTGGCTGCTCCGCTGCTCGTCGAGCTGGGCGAAGGACTGGGCGCGGACGAGGTCGGTGGAGTAGGTGCCCGGCTGGTGGAGCAGGTGCCCGTCGTGGTTCACGACCGTGTTGAAGAAGTTGTAGGTCGACTCGTCCACGGTGGCGCGCCAGTCGGTCCAGCCGGGCGGGACGTAGCGCGGGTTCTTCACGCCGTAGCCGTTGAGGTACTTGCCGGTGAAGTAGGTGTTGTAGCCGGCCTCGTGGAGCCACACCGGCAGCGTGTTGCCGCTGGGGAGTCCGTCGAAGCCGCCGTGGCGACCCTCGGCGATCGCGTAGTCGCCGTGGTTGGTGGCGTACTGGCCGGTGAGCAGCGAGGCCCGGGCGGGCACGCACAGCGACGTCGGCGCGATGGCGTCGCGCATCACCGTGCCCTTGTCCATCAGGACGTGCCGCACGTGCGGCATGTAGGGCAGGTCCGACACGCTCATGTCGTCGCTGGTGATCATGACGATGTTCGGCTGCTGCGGCATCGCCATCGACGGCGCGGAGGGTGCGGGCGCGGGAGCGCCGAGGACGCTGCCGTTGGCGGCGATGGCGCCCCGCCCGGCCGGCGCCTTCGGCACGGTCTCCGGCCCGCGGACGTACGTCGCGAGCCGGGGCTTGTGACCGTGGTGGGGGCCCTGGTGGTGGCCGTGGGCCAGCCGCATCGCCCCGGAGGGCGCCGGCGGGCTGGTGTGGCTGACGACCGCGGCGGCGGTGCCGGCCACGACGACGAGGGCGGTGACCGACAGGGCACCCCTCTTGAGGCTCTTCACGACGCGCTTCCTCCACGAGACGAGCGAGCCCAGTTGCTCGCACCGCGGCGCAGCACGACGGCGGCACGCGGGTCCCCTCCAGTATCCGCGCCGGCGCGGCGCTTGTCAGAGATTCGGCGTACGACGGCGCGCCGCGCCGTGCGGTCCCGGGCACCGGCCGCCGAGGTCCTAGAGTGACCCGCGATCCGGGGCCGAGACGGCCGCCGGCCGGGTGCGGAGGGTGAGGGCGAGGACATGGCGCGCGCGCTGATGACGTGGACGCTGCACGGTGACGGGCGGCTGGTCGGGGACGACGCGATCGTCGCGCCCCAGGAGAGGCTGTCGTGGGGCCGCACGATCGGCTTCGGTGCTCAACACGTGGTGGCGATGTTCGGCGCCACGTTCCTGGTTCCGCTGCTGACCGGCTTCCCGCCGACCACCACGCTGTTCTTCTCCGGTGTGGGCACGATGGTGTTCCTGCTGCTCACCCGCAACCGGCTGCCCAGCTACCTGGGCTCCTCGTTCGCCTTCATCGCTCCGGTGCAGGCCTCGCTGCACAGCGACGGGATGGGCGCGGCGCTGTTCGGGATCATGGTCACCGGCGCGCTGCTCGCCGTCGTCGGCCTGATCGTCACCGCGACCGGCACCGGGTGGCTCGAGGTGCTGATGCCGCCGGTGGTGACCGGCGCGATCGTCGCCCTCATCGGCTTCAACCTCGGCGGTGCCGCCACGGCGAACTACCAGAAGTCGCCCTGGATCGCGACGATCACGCTCGCGGCCGTGGTGGTCGTCGCGGTGCTCTTCCGGGGCCTCGCCGCGCGGCTCTCCATCCTGATCGGGGTCGTGGTCGGCTACGTCGCCGCGGCGATCGGCGGTCAGCTCGACTTCGGCGCGGTGCGTGCCGCGAGCTGGGTCGGGCTGCCGGACTTCGCCCACCCGAGCGCGACCTGGTCGGTGGTGCCGATGTTCGCGCCGGTGATCCTGGTCCTGGTCGCCGAGAACGTCGGCCACGTGCGCAGTGTCGCGGCCCTCGTGGGCGACGACACCATCAACCGGCGCACCGGCGCGGCACTGCTCTCCGACGGGCTCTCGACGACGCTGGCGGGCCTGGGCGGCGGCTCCGCCACCACGACGTACGGCGAGAACATCGGCGTGATGAGCGCGACCCGCGTCTTCTCCACCGCGGCCTACTGGGTGGCCGGCATCGTGGCGGTGCTGCTCAGCCTCTCGCCGAAGTTCGGCGCCCTGCTCAACACGATCCCGCCGGGCGTCCTCGGGGGCGTCACCGTCGCGCTCTACGGCCTGATCGGCCTGATCGGCGTGAAGATCTGGATCGACAACCGCGTCGACTTCGGTCTCCCGATCAACCAGTACACCGCGGCGGCCGCGCTGATCATCGGGATCGGCAACCTGACGCTGAGCGCGGGCGACGCCACCTTCACCGGCATCGCGCTGGGCACGATCGCGGCGGTGGTCATCTACCACGCGATGGCGCTGCTCCAGCGGCGGACGGCGCGGGCCTGAGCGGGGGCCGCCGCCCCGCGGATAGGCTGGCGGCTCCGCCTCCGTAGCTCAGCTGGACAGAGCAGCGGCCTTCTAATCCGCCGGTCGCAGGTTCGAATCCTGCCGGGGGCGCTCAGCACCTCGTCCTCTGCCGGACCGGAGGGCCTGGCGGGCGTCGTAGGTTTCACTGCTCCTCCCGCTGGTCACAAGGCGCAGGGGGTCGCTCGCACCCCCAAGCAGAGCGGGGTGGAGCGACCCTCGCTCGTCAAGCAGCGGCGAGCAGGGCCCCCGCGCCAGGACCATCTGACGCGGGGGTTCCCTGTCGTGGGTCAATCCGCCGACCGGAGGTCGGCCTGCTGCCGCCCGGAGCGCTCGTCGTCCGCGCACGCCCTCAGGTGGCTCGTGCAGTCGTCCCCGACGACGGCCTGCTCGCTCTCGGCGCCGCGCTCCTCCGCCACCACGCCGGCCGCCACCTCGCGCAGCTTGCGGTTGCTGGTCGAGGACATCCGGCGGAGGAACTCGAACGCGCGCTCCTGGTCGATGCCGTAGCGCTCCATCAGGATGCCCTGCGCGAGCCCGATCGTGTGCCGGGAGCCGATCGCCGCTCCGAGGTCACTGACCAATCGCGCAGCTCGGAGCGCGTTGGCGACGTGGACGCCGAACAGCAGGGCGAGGTCGACCTGGACGGGGTCGTTGAACCGTCCTGGCGGACCGGCGAACAGGTTCAGGGCGCCGATGACCTCGTCAGCGTTCAGGAGCCCGATGCTCAGGACCGACCCGATCCCGAGGCGCGCGACGGCCGGCCCCCAGCGGGGCCATCGCCGGTCGGTCGCGAGGTCGCCGCTGCGGAACCACTGCGGCCGGTCGACAAGGTCGAGTGCGGGTCCCTCGCGCAGCGTCTGCTGCAGGGCGTCGGCCTGCTCGGCGAGCGGCGAGCTGGCCGCCACGGTGGTGGTGCCTCGTCTGCCCCGCAGGGAGAGGCTGACGTGGTCGGCCTCGGCGCACAGCTCGAGGCTGTGCTCGATGATGCGCTCCACGGTGACGGTCTCGTCGGTGCTGCGGTGCAGGTCTGCCGCGACGGACGTCAGCCTCGCGGCGTCGCCTGGCGATGTCATGCTCACGTGCCTTTCCGGTGCGCGTGGTGGCCCCGCCACCACGTGACGACCCCTCGGCCGTCACCGGACCGGTACCCGCGAGCGCCGGTGCCTAGTCCCTTGCGTTCGCGCAACGACCGCGGATCGTCGCCGTCGCCGCGGAGTCGACCGCTACGAGGCCAGGGCGCGCTCGAGCGCGTCGGCGCGGGCCGTGGTGCCCGCGCCCGCGAGGGGGCGGCCGTCGAGGAGAACCACCGGAACCTGCCGTACGCCGGCCTTCGCCGCCAGCGCGTCGGCCTGCCGGACCCAGGTGCGGTCGCCCGCCTGGAGGGCCTGCGCGACCGCGCTCCCGGCACCCGACGCCCAGCCGGCGATCTCGGCGCTGGTGGGCGCCGGGGTGTCGCCCTGGTGGTCGAAGAGCCGCCCATGCAGCGCGAGCGCGTGCTCGGCACCGTGCGCGCCCGAGCCGGTGAGCGCCGCACCGAAGGCGATCGCCGCCTGCGCGCCGTAGCCGGTGGCCCGCTGGGCGAACGGCAGGTACTCCACCCGCACCAGTCCGGCGGCGGCGTCGGCCTTGAGGAAGTCGCGAGTGGCGCGGTCCCAGGCCGCGCTCGCCGGGTCGCCGAAGTCCTCGTGCACGACGACGGTGTGCGGGGCGGTGGCCGGGCCGAGCACGAGCGCGTGGTCGCCCGCGGTCACCACGAGGGGCGACGCCGGAGCGGTCCGCGTCGTACCCCCGCCGCTACCGGTGTACCAGAACACCGCCGCGGCGATCACCGCCACCACGGCGATGACCCCCCCTGCGGTGAGCAGCTGGCGCTTGCGACGCGCCCAGTCGGCGTCCTCCGGCGTCATCGGCGCGGGACGGGACGCACCACCGCGCGCGGTGGGCATCCGCGGGGCCGCCTCGGGTGTCATGGCTCCAGCCTAGGAACACTCGCTGAGCGCGGGCTGAGCCGGGTCGGCGGTCGGCCCCCTCCGTCCGGTCTGGGTAGGGTCGAGCACCGTGAGCGACCGACTGGTGTGGATCGACTGCGAGATGACCGGCCTCGACCTCGGCGCGGACGCGCTCATCGAGGTCGCCGCCCTGGTCACCGACTACGACCTCAACGTGCTGGGCGAGGGGGTCGACATCGTCATCAAGCCGCCGGCCGCGGCGCTGGAGCAGATGGACGACTTCGTCCGCAACATGCACACCACGTCGGGCCTCCTCGAGGAGCTCGACGCCGGCACCACGCTCGAGGACGCGGAGCAGCAGGTCCTCGCCTACGTCCGCGAGCACTGCCCCGAGGGCAGCCGGCCGCCGCTGGCCGGCAACACCGTCGCGACCGACCGCTCCTTCCTGGCCCGCGACATGGCGACGCTGGAGGCGTTCCTGCACTACCGGATCGTCGACGTCTCCTCGATCAAGGAGCTCGCCCGGCGCTGGTACCCGCGGGCCTACTACGCCGCTCCGGAGAAGAACGGCAACCATCGGGCACTCGCCGACATCCAGGAGAGCATCGAGGAGCTGCGCTACTACCGCGCCGCCGTCTTCGTGCCCGACCCCGGCCCGGACACCGAGACCGCGCGCGGCCTCGCGGCGCAGGTCCAGGGCAGCGTCACCGGCGCGACCCGGTCCCCCGCCGCGGACGCCGCACCCGATTCGGCCCAGGGCTGAGCGACCGCTATGCTCCTGCCCGCATGGTGGGTGTAGCTCAGCTGGTAGAGCACCTGGTTGTGGTCCAGGTGGCCGCGGGTTCAAGTCCCGTCACTCACCCCACGTGGAACGGCCCCCGACCTGCGACGAAGCAGGTCGGGGGCCTTCTTCGTCTCCGGACCCAGCGGGGCGCGCGCCGCAGCGAACGAGCCGATCGAACACACGTTCTATGATGTGGGCGTGCCCGTGGACCTGCCGTGCCCGGTGCTGATCCGGATCGGCGCCGGCTCGTCGATCATCCAGACGCGCGAGCGGCTGGGCCTGCTCCTGGAGTGGAAGCAGGTCCGCGACGACCGCGGCGTCGCCTCCTGGGTCGGTCTGGTCGTCTACGCGCTGCCCGCGGTCGGGAGGGCCGGATCGTGGGAGCTCTCCCTGCGGTGGATGGGTCCGGAGTGGCTGACGCCGCTCCTCGGCCGGTCGTGACCCGATCGCCCGCCTGGCGGCCGGTCCGATGACCGGTCCGATGGCTGCTCCGATCGGGCCGCGGGGGGCGTCGACGGCGTGCTAGTCTCCGCCGTCCGACCCGGTCGCGAGCAGCCGCTCGCCGACGTCGTGTGGTGGCCCCGCCCCTGGCCCTGCCTCGTTGAAGTGAGCTCCCGCCGTGTCGATCCTGGTCTCTCCCGAACCCGTCTCCCGGACCCCCGGGGCCGTCCCGCTGCCGCTCCCGGCGGTGGGCTGGGGCGCCGTGGACGGCCTCGCCGCCCTCGAGGCGGCGCGGCCACGGCTGCCCGCGGTGGCCACCGACGTGCAGCTGGTCAGCGCCGTGAGCACCGTGGTGCTCCGTGCCGGAGCCGACGCGGTCAAGGTCTACCCGCCGGGCACCGATGCGGTCCGCATCGAGAGGCTGCGCACGGCGCTGGCCGGCGTGCCGTCGGTGATCGGCTGGCGGGCGGCGCCCGTCGAGACGGCGTACGGCGTGGTGACGCTGATGCCCTGGGCGGTGGTCGACGGTGCGATCACCTGGCCGGCGCTCGGGGCGCTGCTGCGGTCCTTCCACGACGAGGCCGCCGGTCTCGACGTACCGCCCTGGACGCCGCTCTCCCGCCTTCCCGGCCAGGTCGCGGACCTGGCGCCCGCGGACGCGGCCGTGTTGCTCGGGGCGCGCGCCGAGCTGCTCGCCGCGCTGGACGGGATCCGCTCCGAGCTCGGGGTCGGCGTGCTGCACGGCGACGTCTCGCTCGACAACGCGCTCTGGACGACCCACGGCCCCCGGCTGATCGACCCGGACTGGGTGGCGCGCGGGCCGCTCGAGTACGACCTGGCGTCGGCCGCCCGGCGCTTCACCCGGGGCGAGATCGACCGGACCAGCTACCGGGGATTCTGCGCTGCCTACGGGCACGACGTCCGGGGCTGGGACGGCCTGCCGCTGCTCGACCGGATCGCGGACCTGGGCGCCCTGGCGTTCCGGCTCTGGGACTGCCGGCGCCGCGGCCTGTCGCTGGACTGGTGCGCCGAGGAGCTGCGCGCCTGGCGGACGACCGTCTGAGTAGGCGCAGTCAGCGGAGTCAGCGCTGCGCGGGCAGCGAGGAGAGCCACTCCTCGAACGCCTCGTTGTTGGCGACCCGGTCACGGCGCGCCCGCACGTGCTCCAGCGCCTCCGCCCCGCTGATGCCGAGCAGGTCGCGGACGACGAGGGTGGCCATCAAACCCGACCGGTTGCGCCCGAAGGTGCAGTGCACCAGGGCGCGACGCCCCTCGCGGAGCAGCCGCGCGACGAGCGCGGCGAGGCCCAGGGTGAGCGTCGCATCCGGGACGGCGCCCTCGTCGACCAGCGGCGCCTTGAGGTAGATGAGCCCGTCGACCGCGCCTGCCGGGGGGTGGGCGTCGGCGTCGGAGACGTCGAGGACGACGTCGATGTCGTGGGCGCGGACCCAGTCGTAGTCGACCGGGCAGCCGCCCTGCCAGAGCCGGCCGGGAACCAGCTCGGACGGCGGATCGGCCGGGTCGACCCCGGGCAGGTCGACGGTGTCGGTGGTCAAGGGCGGCATGGTGGTTGCGACGTACCCGCTCGCGCGCCGCTCCAACTCAGGCGGTTCGCATCTCCTCGAGGGCGCCGGTGAGCCGGCGCACCGCCTCCTCGACCGTCGAGCGCGGGCAGCCGAGGTTCACGCGCATGTAGCCGTGGCCCTCGGGGCCGAACTTCTGGCCCTTGTCGAGCCACAGCCGCGCCCGGGTGAGCATGAGGTGGTCGAGCTCCTCGGCATCGAGGCCCAGACCGCGGCAGTCCATCCAGGCCAGGTAGAGCGAGGCCGCCGGCAGCACCCGGACCGCGGTCTGCGCACCGTTGACGCCCTCGGCGAAGGCGGCGTGGTTGCCCCGCAGGTAGCCCAGCATCTCCTCCAGCCACGGCTCGCCGTGGGTGTACGCCGCCTCGGCGGCGACCATGCCGAGCACGTTGACGAGCGGGAACACGTTGCGCTCGTACTGACGCGCGAACTCCTCGCGGCGGCGCCGGTCGGGGATGAACACGTTCGCGCTCTGGAGCCCGGGCAGGTTGAAGGTCTTGCTCGGCGCGGTGCAGGTGATGCTGTTGCGCGCGAAGGCCGGGCTGAGCGAGGCGAAGGGGGTGTGCCGCAGGGCCGGGTCGAGGACCAGGTCGGCGTGGATCTCGTCGGAGACGACCAGCACGTGGTGCCGTGCACAGATCTCGCCCATCGCCGTGAGGTCCTCGGCGGACCAGACGTTGCCGGTGGGGTTGTGCGGGTTGCTCAGGATGAACAGGCGCGTGGTGGGCTCGATGGCCGCCTCGAAGGCCGCCGCATCGAACCGGTAGCCGTCCTCGGTGCGCTCCAGCGGCGCCCAGGCGACCCGGCGGCCGTTGAGCAGCACGTCCTGGTGGAAGTGGACGTAGACCGGCGGCTGCACGAGCACGGAGTCGCCCGGGGCCGAGAACGCCTGGACCGCTGTCTTGAGCGCGGTGATGATGCCCGAGGTCTGCACGACCCACTCGGGGGCGACGTCCCATCCGAACCGCCGGGCCTGCCAGCCCCGCACGGCGTCGAGGTAGCCGGGAGTGGCTCCGGCGGGGTAGCCGAAGACGCCGTGGTCCACGGCGGCGTGCAGCGCGTCGATCACCGGCTGCGGTGCTCGCCAGTCGGTGTCCGCGACCCACATCGGCAACGGGTCGGCGGCCACCTCCTCGGCGGTGAGCATCTGGCGCGCCGCCGCCCACTTCATCGAGTTGGTCGAGCGGCGGTCGACGACCTCGTCGAAGACCGTCGAGGACGGCGGGGCGGAGGCGGCGGGCGCAGTGGTCGTCACACCCACGACGCTACGCCGGATGAGGCGCACGATGTTCGCCTCTTGTGCGCATCCACGGGCGTTCGGCGCTAGTTTCACCCGCATGGACGCCATCGACCGCTCGATCCTTGCGGTCCTCCAAGCCGACGGCCGGATCACCCTCACCGAGCTCGCCGACCGGGTCGGGTTGAGCGTCTCCCGTTGCCAGCGACGGGTGCGCGAGCTGGAGAGCCAGGGCACCATCCGGGGCTACCGCGCCGTGGTCGACGGCGCACGCCTCGGCTACGGCTTCGCGGTGCTCCTCTTCGCGACCCTCGAGCGGCCCGGCGACGTGCACGACTTCGAGGCAGCGCTCGAGGATGTCCCCGAGGTCGTCGAGGCGCAGCGCCTGTTCGGCGAGCCCGACTACCTCCTGCGGGTGGTCAGCGCCGACCTCCCGGCCTACCAACGGCTCTACGAGTCGACGCTGATCGCCCTGCCGGGCGTGCGCGGGATGACCTCGACGATCGTGATGAAGCAGGCAGTCGGCCCCCGCCCGTTCCCCGAGAGACCCCGCCGGGCGTCCGGATGACCGGCCGGACCGCATGACCGGCCGGACCTCGGGGCCGGCTCAGCCCTCCTGCAGCGTCGTCGGAGCGCCGTGCACGGACGGCACGGTGCCCAGACGGCCCCTCTGGAAGTCCTCATAGGCCTGCATCACCTCGGCCTTGGTGTTCATCACGAACGGACCGGCCCACGCGACGGGCTCGCGGATCGGGCGGCCCCCCAGCACCACGACGTCCAGGGCCGGCGTCCGGCTCTCCTGGCGCGCGTCGGCCGCCAGCGTGACGAAGTCACCGGCGCCGAGCACGGCGAGGTTCCCGGTCCGCAGCGGCCGCTGCTCGATGCCGACGGCGCCACGCCCCGAGAGCACGTAGACCAGCGCGTTGTACGACGGGTCCCACGGCAGGTCCAGCCGCGCGCCGGGCGTGACCGTCGCGTGCACCATCGTCATCGGGGTGTGGGTCGAGCCTGGGCCCTCCGTGGCGCCGACGCGGCCCGCGATCACGCGCACCAGGGCGCCCGCGTCACCGGACGCGGTGAGCCCGACCTGACCGGAGCGGATGTCCTGGTAGCGCGGCGCCTTCATCTTGTCCGCGCGCGGCAGGTTCACCCACAGCTGCAGGCCGTGGAAGAGCCCGCCCTTGCTCACCAGCCACTCCGGCGGCGTCTCGATGTGCAGCAGCCCGCTGCCGGCCGTCATCCACTGGGTGTCGCCGTCGGTGATGGAGCCGCCTCCGCCGTGGGAGTCCTGGTGGTCCATGACGCCGTCGATCATGTAGGTGACGGTCTCGAAGCCCCGGTGGGGGTGCCAGGGGGTGCCCTTGGGCTCTCCGGGTGCGTACTCCACCTCGCCCATCTGGTCGAGGTGGATGAACGGGTCCAGGTCGCGCAGGTCGACGCCGGCGAACGCACGGCGCACCGGGAAGCCCTCGCCCTCGTAGCCCTTCGGCGCCTCGGTCACCTGCTTCACCGGTCGCACGGTGTCACCCAGCCCCGGCACTCCGAGCCGGTCCAGCAGGGTCAGGTCCTCCACGGTCACTGCGGGCATCGCACCCACCTCCTTCGAGGAGCACAACAGTAGTTGAGCATTCAATATTTCACCAGGACGGCCGCCCGGGCACCGGGCTCGGGTTCGTTACCGTGCTCGGTATGCCTGCTGCGCGCCGCTCGTCGTACGACGTGGTCATCGTCGGAGGAGGTCACAACGGCCTGACCGCCGCGGCCTACCTGGCCCGGGCCGGGCTCAGCACGCTGGTGCTGGAGCGCCGCTCGGGCTTCGGCGGCGCCGCGGTGAGCACCGAGGCGTTCCCCGGCACCGGCGCGCAGCTGTCGCGCTGGTCCTACCTGGTCTCGCTCCTGCCCGAGCAGATCGTGCGGGACCTCGAGCTCGACGTCGAGCTGCGCTCGCGCCGGACCGCGTCGTACTCCCCCACCGTCCGCGGCGGCCGCCCGACCGGCCTGCTGGTCGAGCGCGACGAGGGCGAGGCGACGCGGGTGTCGTTCCGTGAGGTGACCGGGTCGGACCATGCGTACGACGCCTGGCGCGCGTTCTACGCCGACGTGGCCGGCGTGGCGGGGGTCGTCGCCCCGACCCTGACGGCGCCGCTGCCGACCGAGCGCGAGCTGGCCGGGCAGGTCGATCGGGGACTCTGGGACGCGCTGGTGCACCGGCCCCTCGGCGGGCTGCTCGAGCAGCGCTTCGCCGACGACCTGGTGCGTGGCGTGGTGGCCACCGACGCGCTGATCGGCACCTTCGCCGGCCTGGGCGACCCCTCGCTGGTGCAGAACCGGTGCTTCCTCTATCACCTGATCGGCAACGGCACGGGCGAGTGGCGGGTCCCCGTCGGTGGCATGGGCGCGGTGACAGCAGGGCTCGAGCGCGCAGCGCGCGGGGCCGGCGCCGAGCTGCACGCCGGCGCAGGCGTCAGCGCCGTCGAGGCGGCCGAGGACGGCGCCACCGTGCGCTGGCACGACGGCGACCGCGAGCAGGCGGTCCAGGCGCGCTTCGTGCTGTCGAACGTCGCTCCCTGGGTGCTGCGGATCCTGCTCGGGGAGGATCCCGAGCCCGGCACCAAGCCGAGCGGCTCGCAGCTGAAGATGAACCTGCTGCTCAACCGACTCCCCCGGCTCCGCTCCGGCGTGGACCCGCGGGTGGCCTTCGCCGGCACCCTCCATGTCGGCGAGGGCTGGTCCGACCTCGCGACCGCCTACGACGAGGCTGCGCGCGGGCGGATGCCGGCCACTCCACCCGGGGAGTACTACTGCCACTCCCTCACCGATCCATCCATCCTCGGCGACCTCGCGGACTCGGGCGCGCACACGCTGACCTACTTCGGCCTCTTCATGCCCGAGGCGCTCTTCGAGGCCGACCGCGAGGCGGCGAAGGCCGAGGCGGTCCGCCGAGCGATCGCCGCCCTCGACGACCATCTCGAGGAGCCGCTGATGGACTGCGTGATGTGGGGCGGCGACGGTCCGTGCCTCGAGGCCAAGGTGCCGCAGGACGTCGAGGCCGAGCTGGCGATGCCCGGCGGACACATCTTCCACGGCGACCTGAGCTGGCCGTGGGCCTCGAACCGGGAGGCGCTGGACACTCCCGCGCAGCGCTGGGGCGTCGCCACCGAGGTCCCCTCGGTGCTCCTGTGCGGCTCCGGTGCCCGCCGCGGCGGCGCCGTCAGCGGGCTCGGCGGCCACAACGCCGCCCAGGCCGTCCTCGAGGCGCTCTGACGGCGCGCCGGCACGCGCACCCGAGTGTGCCGATCCGCTGACTGCGTACCCGTCGCACGTCTAGTGTGTTGCCCCCAGCGGCGCGGGACCGATCCGTGCGCGTGGCGGCCCAGGAGCGCGATCGTGTTCTTCACCGGCGGTTCCAGTGCAGTGCTCGTCGTGCTCCTTCTCGGGCTGGTGATGACGGCGGTGTGGCTCTTCGCGCTCGTCGAGGCGCTGCGGGTCACCGACCCGGTGTGGGAGCGTGCCGGGCAGAGCAAGCTGGTGTGGGTCGTGGTCGTGGTGCTGACCGGATGGCTCGGTGCCCTGCTCTACGCCCTGATCGCCCGCCCCGCCCTCCGCCGCGTCCAGCCCGCCTGAGGCGCACCGCAGCGCTTCCACCTCGCCCGCGACTCCCTGAGACGTCGTTCTCCACAGGCCCGCTCACACGCTCGAAAGTGTCGGTGTTCGAGGGGAGACTTGCCGTATGGCGAACCCGACCACCACCGCGGCGGCCCCCCACCGGCTGATCCGGTTCGCCGACTCCGTGGGCCACGCTCTGGACGAGGTTGCCGAGCTGGACCCGATGTTCGCCACCCCAGCAGACAAGAGGGCCGCCCTGATCGGGCTGCGGCGGGTGCAGGATCGGATCACCGCCTTGGGCCTGAAGGTGCTGGCCGCAGCCGAGGACGTCGCGCTGGACACCGGGCACCGCGACGCCACTGCGTGGCTCGCCGACGTGACCCGGCACGATCCCAAGCCGGTCATCGGAGACCTCGAGCTCGGCCGCGCCCTCGGCACCCGCTGGGTCCGGCTCGGCCAGGCCCTCGCAGCGGGGTCGGTGAACCTGGCCCAGGCCCGCGTCATCACCCAGATCCTCGACGACCTCCCCTCTGACCTACCGGCCCGAACGGTCGCTCGGGCGGAGGAGCACATGACCGGCCTCGCGGCGACCCATCGGCCCCAGGAGCTGCGCAACCTCGGCCGGCACCTGCTGCACGTCATCGACCCCGCCATCGCCGATGTCGAGGACGCCAAGCGACTCGAGGCGGAGGAGCGCCGCGCCCGCGAGACCACCCGCTGCGATCTCAAGCGCCTCGGTGACGGCTCCACCCGGATCACGGTGAAGGTCCCCGACGCCGTCGCCGACCGGTTCCGCACCTACCTCGACGCCTACACCAGCCCTCGGCACGGCACCGGGCCGGAGGGCACCGGACCGGTCGAGGTGGCGGGTGTCCCCGAGGCGGACCGGATCCCCGCCGCCCGCAAGCGCGGCCTCGCCTTCGCCGCGCTCCTGGAGCACCTCGACCCACAGCGGCTGCCCGAGCACGGCGGGGATGCCACGACGGTCATGGTCACCGTCTCCCTGCAGGCCCTGCGCGCCGAGCTCGCCACCGCCGGCGTGATCACCTCCGACTCAGGTGACATCTCCGCCAGCGAAGCCCGCCGGCTGGCCTGCACCGCCCACGTCGTCCCGGCCGTCCTCGGCAGCCAGGGCCAGATCCTCGACCTCGGCCGCGCGACGCGGCTCTTCACCCCTGCGCAGAGGAAGGCCCTCCGGCTGCGCGATGGCCGTTGCCGTGCTGAGGGCTGCACCATCCCCGCCACCTGGACCGAAGCCCACCACTGGGAGGCCTGGTCGGCCGGCGGGAGGACGGACCTCGCGAACGGCGTGAGCCTGTGCAACTGGCACCACCACCGCGCTCACGACCACACCTATCGCCACCAACGGCTCTCCAACGGCGACGTTCGGTTCAGCAGACGGACGTGAGCCGTCCGGCGTCGAGGGCAGGCTCCATCAGAAGGCGTCGACCAGACCCGTAGCGTGCGGTCATGGCCAGGCTGCTGCTCGTCCACCACTCCCCCACCCGTTCGATGCAGGCGCTGACCGAGGCGGCCGCGGCGGGGGCGCGGGACGAGGCGATCGAGGGCGTCGAGCTGATCGTGCGTCCCGCACTCGAGGCGACGGCCGAGGACGTGCTCGGGGCGGACGGCTACGTCCTGGGCACGCCCGCGAACTTCGGCTACATGTCCGGTGCGCTCAAGCACTTCTTCGACTCCACCTTCCTGCAGGTGGGCGGTGCGCTCGACGCCTCGGGCGGCGGGGCGGAGTCCGAAGGAGCGACGAAGGGACGTCCGTTCGGGCTCTACGTGCACGGTCGCTACGACACCACCGGGGCGGTCCGCTCGGTCACCTCGATCGTCGGGGCGCTCGGCTGGCAGCAGGGCTTCGAGGTGCTCGAGGCCCTGGGCGACGTCGGACCGGACCAGACCGACCGGGCCTACGAGCTGGCAGCCACCATCGCGGCCCTGCTCGCCGGCTGAGCGCAAGGTGGCAGCATGGAGCCGGCCCGAACCCCCGACGAGACCACGAGGAGCCCGATGAAGCGCGGCATGCTCGCAGCGGCACTCGCTCCCGTCCTGCTGCTGGCAGGGGCGTGCTCGTCGGGAGAGAGCCCGTCGGCGACCACCGCGTCGACGGCCTCCGCGAGCGTGCCGCCCACGACCACCGCACCACCCGCTCCGGCGCCGCCACCGCAGAAGGGAGCCTGCCACCGGCTCACCTTCGCCGAGGCGACGAGCCCCACCGACGAGCACCCGCCGGTGCCGTGCGACAGCCGGCACACCTCGGTGACGATGGCGGTCGGGACGCTGGACCTGCTCGCCGACGGGCACCTGCTCGCGGTGGACTCCGATGCGGTCCAGGCGCAGTTGGCACACCGGTGCCCGGCCGCGCTGCCGGCGTACGTCGGTGGCACTCGCACCACCCGGAGGCTGAGCCGGTTGCAGGCGGTCTGGTTCGGCCCGAGCGTCAGCCAGGGCGACCTCGGCGCGCGCTGGTACCGGTGCGACCTCGTCGCGCTGGCCGACGAGGGCCGCCTCGCCCCCCTGCCGGGTCGGATGCGCGGCGTCCTGGACGGCGCGGACGCCCTCGACCGCTGGGGGACCTGCGGTACGGCGGCGCCGACCGCGGCCGACTTCCGGCGGGTCATCTGCTCGGAGAAGCACAGCTGGCAGGCGGTCGCCATCGTCGACTTCCCCGCCGGGACCCAGTACCTGGGCAAGACCGCCGCGGCGTCGGCCGACGACCGGTGCAAGGCCGTGGCGAGGGACCGCTCCGCCGGGGCGCTGAAGTACACCTGGAGCTTCGAGTGGCCCACCCACGACCAGTGGCGGGCGGGCCGCCACTACGGCTACTGCTGGATCCCGGGCTGAGCCGGCGGCTCAGCGCACCGCCTGCCCGGCGTCGCGCAGGGCGTCCTTGACCTCGCCGATGCGCAACGTGCCGAAGTGGAACACGGTGGCGGCGAGCACGGCGTCGGCCCCGGCGTCGACGGCCGGCGCGAAGTGCTCGACCCTGCCGGCGCCGCCGCTGGCGATCACCGGCACCCCGACCTCCGCGCGGACCGCCGCGATCAGGTCGAGGTCGAAGCCGTCGGTGGTGCCGTCGGCGTCCATCGCGTTGAGCAGGATCTCCCCGGCGCCCAGCTCAGCGGCCCGAGCGGCCCAGGCGACCGCGTCGAGGCCTGCCGACTTCCTGCCGCCGTGGGTGGTGACCTCGAAGCCGGAGTCGGTGCCCGGCGCACGCCGGGCGTCGACCGAGAGGACCAGCACCTGGCTGCCGAACCGGTCCGCGATCTCCGCGACCAGCTCGGGACGGTGGATGGCGGCGGTGTTGACCGCAACCTTGTCGGCGCCGGCGCGCAGCAGCCGGTCGACGTCCGCGACGCTGCTGACGCCGCCGCCCACCGTGAGCGGGATGAAGACCTGCTCCGCGGTGGCCGAGACGATCTGCATCGTCGTCGCCCGGCCCTCGTGGGAGGCGGAGATGTCGAGGAAGGTGAGCTCGTCGGCGCCCTCCGCGTCGTAGCGCCGGGCGAGCTCGACCGGGTCGCCGGCGTCGCGGAGGTTCTCGAAGTTGACGCCCTTGACCACCCGGCCGCCGTCGACGTCCAGGCACGGGATGACGCGGACGGCGAGGCTCATGCGCCGGCCTCGCGGTCCGGCCAGGTGAGGGCGAGGGCGTCCTCGAGGGTGAAGCGGCCCTCGTAGAGCGCGGTGCCGATGATGGCGCCCTCCACGCCTTGGTCGGTCATCGCCGCCAGCGCCTCCAGGTCCGCCAGCTCGGTGATGCCGCCCGAGGCCACCACGGGCCGGTCGGTGACCGCGCACACGTCGCGCAGCAGCTCGAGGTTGGGTCCCTGCAGCATGCCGTCCTTGTTGACGTCGGTGACCACGTAGCGGGCGCAGCCCTCGGCGTCGAGCCGCGCCAGCACGTCGTAGAGGTCGCCGCCCTCCCGCGTCCAGCCGCGGGCGGCGAGCGTCCGGCCGCGCACGTCGAGACCGATCGCGACGCGATCGCCGTAGGTCGCGATCGCCCTGGCGCACCACTCGGGCTGCTCCAGCGCGGCCGTGCCGATGTTGACGCGGCGGCAGCCGGCGGACATCGCGGCCTCCAGCGAGGCGTCGTCGCGGATGCCGCCGCTCATCTCGACCTTGATGTCGAGCGCGCCGACGATCCTCGCCTGCAGCGCGCGGTTGTCCCCGCGACCGAACGCGGCGTCGAGGTCGACCAGGTGCAGCCACTCGGCGCCGGCGGACTGCCACCGCAGGGCGGCCTCGACCGGGTCGCCGAAGCGCTTCTCCGAGCCCGCGACGCCCTGGACCAGCTGGACGGCCTGACCGCCGGCGATGTCCACGGCGGGCAGCAGCTCCAGATGGGTCATGGAACCAGCCTAGAGAGCCGACCGGCGGTGCCCGGTCCGCATCTCAGCGCTCAGAGCGACTGCACCCAGTTGCGCAGCAGCGCGGCGCCCGCGTCGCCGGACTTCTCCGGGTGGAACTGGGTGGCGCAGAGCGGGCCGTTCTCGACGGCCGCCACGAAGCGGTCCCGGTCGCCGTCCGGCCCGTGCTCGCTCCAGGTGACCAGCGGCGCGCGGGTGCGGCCGTTGGTCACCAGCATCCAGTCGCGCACACCGTACGAGTGCACGAAGTAGAACCGCTCGTCCTCGACCCCCGCGAACAGCGCCGACCCCTCGGGGACGTCGACGGTGTTCCAACCCATGTGCGGCACGACCGGCGCCTGCAGCCGCTCGACCACGCCGGGCCACTCGTCGCACCCCTCGGTCTCGACGCCGTGCTCGACGCCCCGGGCGAAGAGCACCTGCATGCCGACGCAGATGCCGAGCACCGGCCGACCGCCCGCTAGGCGGCGGCCGATCGTCTCCGGGGCGCGTACGGCGCGCAGCCCGTCCATGCAGGCCGCGAACGCACCCACACCGGGGACGACGAGCCCGTCCGCCTCACGGGCGGCAGGACGGTCGGCGGTCAGCGTCACCTCGGCGCCCGCGCGCTCCAGCGCCCGCACGACCGATCGCACGTTGCCCGACCCGTAGTCGAGGACGACGACCTTCGCTGCCACGGTCAGAGGGCGCCCTTGGTGGAGGGGATGCCGGTCTCCCGCGGGTCGATCGCGACCGCGTCGCGGAACGCCCGGGCGAATGCCTTGTACTGCGCCTCGACGAGGTGGTGCGGCTCCCGGCCCGACAGCACCCGCACGTGCAGCGCGAGGTGCGCGTGGAAGGCCAGGGTCTCGAAGACGTGACGGGTGAGCGACCCCAGGTAGCCGACCCCCGAGCCGCCCAGCACGACGTACTGCTGGCCCTCGGGCTCGCCGGTGTGCACGCAGTAGGGCCGCCCGGAGACGTCGACGACGGCCTGGACCAGCGCCTCGTCCAGCGGCACGGTCGCGTCGCCGAAGCGACGGATGCCGCGCTTGTCGCCGAGCGCCTCGCGCAGCGCCTCGCCGAGCACGATGGCGGTGTCCTCGACGGTGTGGTGGGCGTCGATGTGGGTGTCACCGTCGGTGCTGACGGTCAGGTCGAGCAGCGCGTGCCGGCCGAACGCGTCGAGCATGTGGTCGAAGAACCCGACGCCCGTGGAGACGTCGGTGCGTCCCGTGCCGTCGAGGTCGACCACGACGACAACCAAAGACAACTTGGTCTTACGCGCGCAACGTGCCCCTCTCGCGGGTGCGGTACTGCTCATCCCTC
>JBQCHZ010000029.1:0-15283 GCA_051954195.1 Marmoricola sp. | reverse complement strand
TACCAGGTGCTCAAGCGGCACTTCTCGCGCTACACGCCCGAGATGGTCGCCAAGACCTGTGGGGTGACCGAGGAGGAGTTCCTCGAGGTCTGCAAGGCCTGGACGGCCAACTCCAACCCCGAGCGCACGACGGCGCTGGTCTACAGCGTGGGCTGGACTCAGCACAGCGTGGGGGTGCAGTACATCCGCACCGGCGCGATCCTGCAGGCCCTGCTCGGCAACATGGGCCGTCCCGGCGGCGGCATCATGGCGCTCCGCGGGCACGCGAGCATCCAGGGGTCGACCGACATCCCGACGCTGTTCAACATCCTGCCGGGCTACCTGCCGATGCCGATGCCCGACCAGCACCCGACGCTCCAGGAATGGATCGACTCCGTCCGCCACCCGGGCGCCAAGGGGTTCTGGTCCAAGGCGGACGCCTACGCGATCAACCTGCTCAAGGCGTACTGGGGCGACAAGGCGACCCCCGAGAACGACTTCTGCTACGACTACCTGCCGATGATCACCGGCGACCACGGCACCTACCAGACCGTGTTCGACATGATCGACGGCAAGGTCAAGGGCTACTTCCTGCTGGGGCAGAACCCCGCCATCGGGTCCTCGCACGGGCGCGCGCAGCGCCTCGGCATGGCGAACCTGGACTGGCTCGTCGTGCGCGACCTGTTCGAGATCGAGTCCGCCACGTTCTGGAAGGACAGCCCCGAGGTCGCCACCGGCGAGATCGTCCCGGAGGAGTGCCGCACCGAGGTGTTCCTCTTCCCGGCCGCCTCCCACGCGGAGAAGGAGGGCACCTTCACCCAGACCCAGCGGATGCTGCAGTGGCGCGAGAAGGCGCTCGACCCGCCGGCCGACTGCCGCTCGGAGCTGTGGTTCTTCTACCACCTGGGCCGGATGATGCGCGAGAGGCTCAAGGACTCCACCGAGGAGCGCGACCGGCCGCTGCTCGATCTCAACTGGGACTACCCCACGCACGGCCCGATGCAGGAGCCGAGCGCCGAGGCGGTGCTCCAGGAGATCAACGGCTACGTCGTCGAGACCGGCGAGATGCTGTCCTCCTACATGGACATGAAGAACGACGGCTCGACGGCCGGCGGCTGCTGGATCTACACCGGCGTCTACGCCGACGGCGTCAACCAGGCCGCCCGGCGCAAGCCCGGCAGCGAGCAGTCCTGGGTCGCTCCCGAGTGGGGCTGGGTGTGGCCGGCCAACCGCCGCATCATCTACAACCGCGCCTCGGCCGACCCCGACGGCAAGCCGTGGAGCGAGCGCAAGCGCTACGTGTGGTGGGACGAGGAGAAGGGCGAGTGGACCGGCCACGACGTGCCGGACTTCGAGAAGACCAAGCCCCCGTCGTACCGCGCACCCGAGGGAGCCGACGGCATCGAGGGGATCGAGGGCGACGACGCCTTCGTCATGCAGAGCGACGGCAAGGCGGCGCTGTTCGTGCCGCAGGGTCTCGTCGACGGGCCGATGCCCACGCACTACGAGCCGATCGAGTCGCCGTTCGCCAACCCCTTCTACGCCCAGCAGGCGAACCCGACCCGCAAGGAGTACGTGCGCCCCGACAACCCGGAGAACCCGAGCGCGCCCGACCCCCATCGCGAGGTCTACCCGTTCGTGTTCACCACCAGCCGGCTCACCGAGCACCACACCGCCGGCGGAATGAGCCGGTTCGTCTCGCGCCTGGCCGAGCTGCAGCCCGAGATGTTCATCGAGGTGTCGCCGGAGCTGGCGCAGCTGCGCGGCCTGGCCAACGAGGGCTGGTGCCACGTGGTCACCGCCCGGGCGGTGATCGAGGCGCGGGTGCTGGTCACCGACCGGCTCAAGCCCCTCAAGGTCGAGGACAAGATCGTCCACCAGGCGTGGATCCCCTACCACTGGGGACCGAACGGGATCGTGACCGGCGACTCGGCCAACGACCTGTTCGGGATCACCCTCGACCCCAACGTGCTGATCCAGGAGAGCAAGGTCGGCACCTGCGACATCCAGCCCGGCCGGCGCCCACAGGGCAAGGCGACCGTGACGCTGGTGGACTCCTACCGCCGGCGCGCCGGCATCACCGACGCGACGGGAGCAGGATCGTGAAGCTGCCCACCCTCCGACCCCACGAGCTGTGGGGGCGCTCCGACCCCGCCGCCGACTCCGGGTACGACGACCCGCCGGCACGCAAGGGGTTCTTCACCGACACCAGCATCTGCATCGGGTGCAAGGCGTGCGAGGTGGCGTGCAAGGAGTGGAACGACGTGCCCGCCGACCACTTCGCGTGGTCTGCGTCGTCGTACGACCACAGCTACTCCCTCAACGCCAACCAGTGGCGCCACGTCGCCTTCATCGAGCAGCCGAGCCCGACGATGGGCTCGGTCGACCTCGGCATGCCGGGCACCCGGCCGCCGCTCGAGGACGGCATGCTCGAGGCCTCCGACGGGGAGAAGCCGGACTTCCGGTGGCTGATGAGCTCCGACGTGTGCAAGCACTGCACCCACGCCGCCTGCCTCGACGTCTGCCCGACGGGCTCGCTGTTCCGCTCCGAGTTCGGCACGGTCGTGGTGCAGGACGACATCTGCAACGGCTGCGGCTACTGCGTGCCGGCCTGCCCCTACGGCGTGATCGAGCGCCGCAACGGCCCCGAGGGCGCCAAGAACGTCGGCATCGCCCAGAAGTGCACGCTCTGCTACGACCGGCTCGGCGCCGGCGAGGAGCCGGCGTGCGCGAAGGCCTGTCCGACCGAGTCGATCCAGTTCGGTGACGTCGACGAGCTGCGGGAGCGCGCGAACCAGCGGGTGGCCTCGCTGCACGAGGCCGGCGTGATGGACGCCCGCCTCTACGGCAACGATCCCGACGACGGCGTCGGGGGAGCGGGGGCGTTCTTCCTGCTGCTCGACGAGCCGGAGGTCTACGGCCTGCCGCCGGACCCGGTGGTCACCACGAAGGACCTGCCTGCGATGGCGCAGAAGGCGGTCACCGCTGCGGCGGTGCTGCTCGCCGGGGCCGCGGTCTCGTTCCTGGGGGGAAGGCGCTGATGAGCAGCACGCGTACGTCGCGGCCGGCGGGCAGCCGCCGCCAGCACGGGCCCGGGATCGAAGGGCCCACCGACCGCCCGGGCGTGCAGATGGTCCCCGACGCCGAGTTCGACTCCTACTACGGCCGGCCGGTCGTCAAGCCGTCGCCGTGGGAGGCCGACATCCCGGCGTACCTCTTCGCGGGCGGTCTCGCGGCCGGCTCGTCGCTGCTCGCCGCCGGAGCCGACCTCACCGGGCGCCCCGGCATGCGTCGGGTCGGCCGCCTCGGTGCGCTCGGCGCGCTCGGCTTCTCGATGGCCGCGCTCGTCCACGACCTCGGCAAGCCGTCCCGGTTCGTCAACATGCTGCGCGTCGCCAAGCCGACCTCGCCCATGTCGGTCGGCACCTGGATCCTCTCCACCTATGGGCCGTTCGTCGGGCTGGCCGCCGCCGGCGAGGTCGCCGGGATGCTGCCGGCGTCGATGCAGCGCGGTCCGCTGCGCTTCGCCCGGTCCGCGGGTCGGCCGGCCGGCGTGGTCGCGGCGCTCGCCGCGCCGCCGGTCGCCGCCTACACCGCCGTGCTCCTCTCCGACACCGCCACGCCGGCCTGGCACAGCGCGTACCGGGAGATGCCGTTCGTCTTCGTCGGGTCCGCAGCGGCCGCCGCGTCCGGCCTCGCGATGGTCGGGTCGCCCGTCTCCGAGGCAGGGCCGGCGCGCCGGCTCGCCCTCGGGGGAGCCGCACTCGACCTGGTCGCCGGCCGGGCGATGGAGCGCTCCATGGGCCTGCCCGCGGAGACGCTCCACACCGGCAAGGCGGGGCGGCTGATGAAGGCCGCGCAGGCGCTGACCGCGGTCGGCGCGGTGGGCGCTGCCGTCGGCGGCCGCAGTCGGGCCGTCTCCGTGCTCTCGGGCGCCGCGCTCCTCGCCGGCTCGGTCTGCACCCGTTTCGGCATCTTCGAGGCGGGCCAGGCTTCCGCGAAGGACCCCAAGTACACCGTGGTGCCCCAGCGCGAGCGGCTCGCCGCCCGCTCCTGAACCGCGCGTCCAGTGCGGAGCTGGTCGCTCTAGCGACCACCTCCGCACTCGACCGGCGCTAGACGATCGCGCCGAGGATCAGCACGCACACGAAGGCGACCACGGAGATCACCGTCTCCATCACCGACCACGACTTCAGCGTCTGGCCGACGGTCAGGCCGAAGTACTCCTTGACCAGCCAGAAGCCGGCGTCGTTGACGTGGCTGAAGAACAGCGAGCCCGCGCCGACGGCGAGGACGAGCAGGGCCAGGTGCGGCTGGTCGAGGTGGCTCGCCACGCCGCCGACGATGCCCGCGGTGGTCACCGTGGCGACGGTGGCGGAGCCGGTCGCCAGCCGGACGCCGACCGCGACCAGCCACCCGAGCACCAGCGCCGAGAAGTTGGCGTTCTCGGCCCAGCTCCCGATCACGTGGGCGACGCCGGAGTCGGAGAGCACCGTCTTGAAGCCGCCGCCGGCCGCGACGATGAGCATGATCGAGGCGACGGCCGGCAGCCCCGAGCCCAGCGACTCGTGCACCTGCTCCCGCGGCATGCCCGACGCCTTGCCCAGCGCCAGCATCGCGACGAGCACGCCGGCCAGCAGCGCGACGGACGGCGTACCGATGAAGTCGAGCACGTCGTGGGTGGTGCCGCTGTCGGTGGTCAGGTCGCCGATCGCCTTGGCGAGCATGAGCAGCACGGGCAGGACCATGCAGGCGATCGCGCCGACGAAGCTCGGCTGCCGCAGGGCGCCGCTCGACACGGCGGCGGTCGGCGGCTCGGCCGCCACCGCCTCGTCGGCCTGCTCGACGGCGCCGCCCTCGTCGGTCTCGGCCCGTCGCACCGGAGCGGAGAGGGCGCCGATGCCTCCGCGGACGGCGTCGGCGTGCACCGGCACCACCCGGTCGATGATCTGGGCGAGCAGGGGGCCGCTGATGATCAAGGTCGGGACGGCGACGATGAGGCCGAAGATCAGGGTGCGGCCCAGGTCCGCGTGGAGCAGGTCGATCGCGGTGACCGGACCGGGGTGCGGTGGCACCAGGCCGTGCAGGATCGAGAGGCCGGCGAGCGCCGGGATGCCGACCTTCATCAGCGAGGCGCCGGTACGGCGGGCGACCAGCACCACGATCGGCACCAGGATCACCACGCCGATCTCGAAGAACATCGGCAGGCCGATGATCGCGGCGATCAGCGCCATCGCCCACGGCAGGGTCTTCGGTCCGACCCCACTGACGATCTTGTCCACGATCCGGTTGGCTCCGCCGGAGTCGGCCAGCAGCTTGCCGAGCATCGCGCCGAGGGCGATCAGCAGGCCGACGCTGCCGAAGGTGCTGCCCAGTCCGGTGGTGAAGCTGTTGACCACGTCGAGCGGCGCGGCGGCGGCGACGGCTCCGACGACGGCACTGCCGATGATCAGCGCCAGGAAGGGGTGGAACTTCGCCCAGACGATGAGGACGACGACGGCGAGGATGCCGAGCACCGCGGCGAGCAGCAGCTGGCCGTTGCCGGCGTCGCTGATCGGCGGTGGCGTGTCGGCCAGCGGCACGGTGACGAGCGGGGTCGTGACAAGGGATGGGATCACGGGGGCCTCCTGTTCGCGGTGGCCGGCCGGCCCCCGCTCAGGGGTGCGTATCCGCGACGACGCTCGGTAAACCGCCTGCCGGGACCGGTCCCGGGGTCCGCGGCGTGCGAACGGCGCGCAGGTGGGTACCCGCACCGCTTCCTGCGGAAGCGAAGGAGGGCCGTGATGAGCGTTCTCGAAGGCACCATGGGCGTGTCCGGTGAGATGATCTGGTTCGTCATCACCGCGATAGCGATCGTGATCGTCGTGGGAGGCGGCATGATGATCGCGTTGAGGGCCTACACCCCGCGCCGCCGTCGCTGAGGCACCGCACCGGTATCCCGTGGGACCGCCCTCCCAAGGCCGTCGGAGGCAGCCGTCCGGGAACGGCGACGGCCGGCCCCCTCGTCGGGGACCGGCCGTCGCGCGGTGATCAGCGCGGGGTGATCAGCAGGGGGGTGGTCACTCGGCGGTGGCGGAGCTCCAGGCCGTGCTCGAGCCGGAGGTCGACTCCGCGGGCAGCCACTTCTGCTGGTCGAGGTGCCCCGGGGCCGAGGCCACGTCGGTGCCGGCGGTGACCACCAGGCCGCACACGCACACCAGGTCGTCGTCGGCGCGCCGGGCCAGGACGTGGGTGCCCTGCAGCCGATCGGCGAGGATGCGCTCGAGCGACTCGACGGCAAGACCCAGGGCGAGCGTGCTGGCGTTGATGCTCTTGGCCTCGTTGAGCCGCTCGCGGAGCCGGATGATCTCCAGCGGCGCACCGAGGATGCGCGCGTCGTACTGGTAGCCGTTGTAGGTGACGTAGGTCTCCGCCATCGAATTGTCCTCCGAAGAATGCTGGCCCCCGTCGCGCTGCGCGCGGGGTGTCAGCGCTGACCTTATCGGCCGTGCACGGTTCCGTGAACCGGGGATGAGACCATGGAGGCACGATGCCCCCTCGTGAGACGCCCCCGTCCGACCGCCCGGTCCGCCGCCCCCGGCACCTGATGGACCCCTCGGCACCGCGGCCGGTGCGTCAGGACCCGATGACGCTCTCGCAGGTCCAGAAGTGGGTGATGTCGGTCCTGGCGGTGACCACGATCGAGCACCTCTCGGCGGGGCTGGCCGTGGCCGCCTACTTCCTTCCCGCCGAGCGTCCCGGAGCGCGGATCGGCCTGGTCGTGATCGCCGGGGTGGTGGGGGTGCTCGCCGTGGCGGCCGGGTTCCTCATCCACGGCCGCCGGCCGACGAGCCCCTGGGTGTTGGCGGGCCTGGTGCCGGCGCTGGTCGGCGTCTGGTTCATGTACCTGCGCTGAGGCACGCACCGGCTCCGGTGTCGGCGCCCCGACGTAGGGTTGCCGGTGCGATGAACGACCCCATGACGTGCTGTCCCTGTGCTGCGCCCCTCCGCACCGCGCGGGAAGCCCGATGAGCGACTTCCCGCTCCCGGGCCTGGTGCTGAGCGGTCCGCCGGCGGACCCGCTCGCCGACCCCTCGGCCGGCTCGTCGGGGTCCGGCGACGTCCCTGCGGGGCGCCGCGGACGTCCCACCCGGGAGCAGCTCCTCGCGGGACTCAACGACCAGCAGCGCGCCGCGGTCGTCCACGAGGGCCGACCGCTGCTCGTGGTCGCCGGTGCCGGGTCGGGCAAGACGCGGGTGCTGACCCGCCGGATCGCCTGGCTGGTCACCGAGCGCGACGCCCATCCCGGGTCGGTCCTCGCGATCACCTTCACCAACAAGGCGGCCGCGGAGATGCGCGAGCGCGTCGAGGAGCTGGTCGGCAACCGGGCGAAGATCATGTGGGTCTCGACCTTCCACTCGGCCTGTGTGCGGATCCTGCGCAAGGAGGCCGACAAGCTGGGCTTCCGGTCCAACTTCACGATCTACGACGCCGCCGACTCCAAGCGGCTGATGACGATGGTGTGCCGCGACCTCGAGCTGGACGTCAAGCGGCACCAGCCCCGCACGGTCCTGAACTGGATCTCGAACGCCAAGAACGAGCTCCAGGACCCCGAGGACGCGGCGAAGGAGGCGCGCAACCCCACCGACGAGACCTACGCCCGGGCCTACGAGCTCTACCAGCGGCGGCTGCGCGAGGCCAACGCACTCGACTTCGACGACCTGCTGATGACCACCGTGCACCTGTTCCGGGCGTTCCCGGCGGTGCGGGAGTCGTGGCGGCGCCGGTTCCGGCACGTGCTGGTCGACGAGTACCAGGACACCAACCACGCCCAGTACGCCCTGGTGCACGAGCTGTGCGCCAACGATCCCGAGGGCGTGGAGGGTGCCGGCGGCGAGGGGGGCGCTGCGGTGCCGGGGGCGGAGCTGATGGTCGTCGGTGACGCCGACCAGTCCATCTACGCCTTCCGCGGCGCCAGCATCCGCAACATCCTCGACTTCGAGCAGGACTTCCCCGACGCCGAGACGATCCTGCTCGAGCAGAACTACCGGTCCACCCAGACGATCCTGTCCGCGGCGAACGCCGTCATCGGCAACAACGCCGGCCGCAAGCCCAAGAACCTCTGGTCCGACGCGGGCACCGGCGAGAAGGTCGTCGGGTACGTCGGCGACGACGAGCACGACGAGGCGCGGTTCGTGGCCGAGGAGATCGACCGGCTCACCGATGCGGGCGCGGCCCGCCCGGGCGACGTGGCGGTGTTCTACCGGACCAACGCCCAGTCACGGGTCTACGAGGAGGTGTTCATCCGCGTCGGCATGCCCTACAAGGTGGTCGGCGGGGTGCGCTTCTACGAGCGGCGCGAGGTGCGCGACGCCCTCGCCTACCTCCGCGTGCTGGTCAACCCGGCCGACCAGGTGTCGTTGCGGCGGATCCTCAACGTGCCCAAGCGCGGCATCGGTGACCGCGCCGAGGCGTGCGTCGAGGCGTTCGCGACGCGGGAGCGGATCACCTTCTGGGACGCTCTGCAGCGGGCCGAGGAGGCGCCGGGCATCGCCAGCAGGTCGCTGAACGCGATCCGGTCCTTCGTCGAGGTGATCCAGCAGCTGCAGTCGATGGTCGAGGCCGAGGAGCGCGCCGACGTGGTGCTCGAGCAGGCGCTCGCCCTGTCCGGGTACCTCAAGGACCTCGAGGACCGCATCGAGGAGCAGCACGACCCCCAGGACGAGTCGCGACTGGAGAACCTCGCCGAGCTGGTGGCGGTGGCGCGGGAGTTCTCCGACGACCCGGTGGTCGGCCCGTCCTCGGATCCGGCGGATCCGGACGACGCGACGCCGGGCCTGCGCGACTTCCTGGAGCGGGTCGCGCTGGTGGCCGACTCCGACCAGATCCCCGACGCCCCCGAGGGCGACGAGCCGGGGGAGACGCCCGGGGTCGTCACGCTGATGACACTGCACACCGCCAAGGGACTGGAGTTCCCGGTGGTCTTCCTCACCGGCCTCGAGGACGGGGTCTTCCCGCACCTGCGCTCACTCGGCGACCGCACTGAGCTCGAGGAGGAGCGTCGTCTGGCCTACGTCGGCCTCACCCGCGCCCGCGAGCGGCTCTACGTCTCGCGCGCAGTGGTCCGCAGCGCCTGGGGCGCACCGGCGCACAACCCGGCCTCCCGCTTCATCGACGAGCTCCCGGTCGACCTGGTCGACTGGCGCCGCACGGCGGCGGAGCAGACGTCCTGGAACCGCCCGACCACGACGAGCTGGGGCTCCGGCGGCGGCAGCTTCGCCGCCCCGAGCAGCCGCGCCGCCCAGCGCCGGTTCAGCGCCGCGGCCGCGCGCCTCGACGCCTCCGAGAAGGCCCGCGCGGGCAAGGACGTCCCCTCCCTGGACCCGGGCGACAAGGTCACCCACGACACCTTCGGCCTCGGCACGGTCGTCACCGTCGAGGGCGCCGGCGCCAACGCCGTGGCCTCCGTCGACTTCGGCAGCGACGGCGTCAAGCGCCTCCTGCTCCGCTACGCCCCGGTCGAGAAGTTGTAAGGCTCCTCCCGGTCGAGGCGAAGCTGACCGCTCCGATCGGCTCTGCTCGGTCGGGCTTGCGGCGCGCGAGGGGCAACGACAAGGAGAAGGCGCGAGCTCGGTCGCCGCTGTCGGGCGCGGGTTGGCGGATGGCTCTCGTCGATGGGCACGTACGGCACCTCGAAGCGGCCGGTTGAGGTGCCGTGGGTGCCGAACGGCGGTTCAAAGGCGCCCGGGGGCCGCGGCGCCCGAGGAGCACGACGAGATCCGGTGGGTCGGCTACGACGACCTGGGAGGACTGCGCTTCGCGCATCCCGCCGTCGCGGCGCTCGTGCGCGAGGCCGGCAGCGGTAGCGCTGGATGATCTCCGGCCCCTGACCGGTCCATGCTGCGCCCTGTTGCGTAGACGAAGGCACCGGCGCGCGCCAACTCGACGGCGATCGCGCGGCCGGCTCCCCGGGTCGCACCTGCGACGAGCGCGACGCTGCCGTCGAGAGGCCCGGTCACCACGGACGTGTCCCGCGCACCGTCGTCTCCGCGACGTGCGCCACGGGCTACGGGTGGACGCCGTGCTCGAGGAAGGCGGGGTAGGGGTCGACGGGGTTGCCGCCGCCGGGCCGGACCTCGATGTGCACGTGCGGGCCGGTGGTGTTGCCCGTGCTGCCGATCCGGCCGATCAGCTGGCCGCCGGTGACGTGCTGCCCGGGCTGCACCTCGAACGCCGACTGGTGGGCGTACCAGATCTCGGTGCCGTCCTCGAGGGTCTCGACGGTCTTGTTGCCGTAGGCACCGCCCCAGCCGGTGGAGGTGATCACACCGTTGGCGACGGCGTAGATCGGCGTGCCGGTGGGAGCGGCGAAGTCGAGGCCGGTGTGGAAGCTGGCCCACAGTCCGCTGACCATGCCGAAGCGCCCGGTCAGGTGGTAGCCGACGGTCGGCAGGTGCCACTGGTTGCGCGCGATCTGGGAGGAGCGCTCCTCGGCGCTGCGGGCGAGCTGGGTCAGTGCTGCGCTGCGCTGCTCGCTCTGCTGCTCGGCCTCGGTCTGGAGCCTGCGGCCGACGGCGTCCTGCTGGGCCAGCCGGTCGGAGTCGCGGCTGATCGCCCGCACCCGGGCCGTGTCCCGGAAGGAGAAGGCGTCGGTGCCGCCCTGCAGGTGCGCACCCGCGGTCAGCTCCACCGCCGAGGCCCGCGGCAGGTGGTCGGCGACCAGCGCACCGCCTCCGGCGACGACGAGGGCGGCCGCACCGATGAACGTGGGCAGAGCGGGTACCCGGGCGGGGATGCCGAGTCCGAACGACGGGCGGGACGGCTTCGCGGAGCGGGTCGCCCGGCGGCGGCCTCCCGGCGGGGTCGCCTGGTCCGGCGTCGCCTGCTGCGCGGCGGAGCGCCGATGGCGCGTGTCTGCCCGATGGTTCCCCATGAGTCCCCAGGTGTCGAGGCGGCTGCGTGCATGGGTGAGGTCCCCCGACCGTCACACCGCGGCCACCATAACGGAATGGCAACGACGGGTCGAACCGGGGGTGAACGGCTGTGGACGCCGTGCGCGCGTTTGCCCGGGGACGACCGTGCCCTAGGCTCCGGCTCATGCTGCGCATCGTGGTGGCCAAGCCCGGTCTCGACGGGCACGACCGTGGAGCCAAGGTGGTGGCCCGCGCGCTGCGCGACGCCGGCCACGAGGTCGTCTACACCGGCCTGCACCAGACGGCCGAGCAGATCGTGGAGACGGCCATCCAGGAGGACGCCGACCTGATCGGCCTCTCGGTCCTCTCGGGCGCGCACATGACGCTGTTCCGCCGCGTGCTGGACCTGCTGGAGGAGCGCGACGCCCGCGACATCGGCGTCTTCGGCGGCGGGATCATCCCCGACGAGGACATCCCGGCCCTGACCGAGATGGGGGTGGGCACCGTGTTCACCCCCGGCGCCACCACCACGGAGATCACCGACTGGGTGGCGTCCTTCGAGGCGGACCAGCCCGCCTGAGCGCGACCGCCCGGATGTGACGAAGCGGACGTCGGTCCCCGGTGGTCGACCTCCGCGCCGCGGGTCTAGTGTCGAGCGGGGCTCTGCGCGGCCCACCAGGCCGCTGCGCGCCCCGACCGACATCCCTCGAGCAGATCGGGCGTAGACGTGGATTTGATGGAGTACCAGGCGAAGGAGCTCTTCGCCAAGCACGGGGTGACCACCACCCTCGGCAAGGTCGTCGAGACCGCTGACGACGCGAAGGCCGCCGCGCAGGAGATGGGCGGCGTCACCGTCGTCAAGGCGCAGGTCAAGGCCGGCGGCCGGGGCAAGGCGGGCGGCGTCAAGCTGGCCAAGACCCCCGACGAGGCGCACCAGTACGCCAGCGACATCCTCGGCATGCAGATCAAGGGACTGACGGTGAACCGCGTGCTGGTCACGCCGGCGACGCCGCCGCAGGAGGAGTACTACTTCTCCTTCCTGCTGGACCGCGCGAACCGGCGCTACCTCTGCATCGCCTCCGTCGAGGGCGGCGTGGAGATCGAGGAGGTCGCCAAGACCAACCCCGACGCCGTCAAGCAGATCCCGATCGACCCGGGCGCCGGCGTCGACGAGGCCAAGGCCCGCGAGATCGCGACCGAGGCGAAGTTCCCCGAGGCCGTGTTCGACCAGGCCGTCACGATGATCCAGGCGCTGTACGAGGTCTTCGTCGCCGAGGACGCCACCCTGGTCGAGGTGAACCCGTTGGCGCGTCTGGAGGGCGACAAGCTCGAGGCGCTGGACGGCAAGGTGTCCCTCGACGACAACGCCGACTTCCGCCACGAGGACCACAAGGGCTTCGCGATCCGCGAGGAGGCCGACCCGCTCGAGGCGAAGGCGGCCGACAAGGGCCTGAACTACGTCAAGCTCGACGGCCAGGTCGGGATCATCGGCAACGGCGCGGGCCTGGTCATGTCGACCCTGGACGTCGTCGCCTACGCCGGTGAGAAGCACGGCGGGGTCAAGCCCGCCAACTTCCTCGACATCGGCGGCGGCGCCAACGCCCAGGTGATGGCCGACGGCCTCGACGTGATCCTGGGCGACGAGCAGGTCAGGAGCGTCTTCGTCAACGTCTTCGGCGGCATCACCGCCTGCGACGAGGTCGCCAACGGCATCAAGGGCGCGCTGGAGATCCTCGGCGACGACGCCACCAAGCCGCTCGTCGTACGCCTCGACGGCAACAACGTCGACGAGGGCCGTCGCATCCTCGACGAGCTGAACCACCCGCTCGTGACGCAGGTCGACACCATGGACGGCGCGGCCGACAAGGCCGCCGAGCTCGCCGACTCCGCCCAGAGCGCCTGAAAGGACCAGTCGTGTCTATCTACCTGAACAAGGACAGCAAGATCATCGTCCAGGGCATGACCGGCGGGATGGGCTCCAAGCACACCGCGCTGATGGTCGAGGCCGGGTCGAACATCGTCGGCGGCGTGAACGCCCGCAAGGCCGGTACGTCGGTCGAGCTGGGCGGCAAGGACCTGCCCGTGTTCGGCAGCGTCAAGGACGCCATGGCCGAGACCGGTGCCGACGTCTCGGTCGTCTTCGTGCCGCCGGCCTTCACCAAGGACGCCTGCATCGAGGCGATCGACGCCGGCATCAGCCTGCTCGTGGTGATCACCGAGGGCGTGCCGGTCCAGGACACCGCCGAGGTGTGGTCCTACCTGCAGAGCTCGGCCAACCACGGCGGCACTCGGATGATCGGGCCCAACTGCCCGGGCATCATCACCCCGGGCGAGTCGCTGGCCGGCATCACTCCGGCCACGATCGCCGGCACGGGTCCGGTGGGCCTGGTGTCGAAGTCGGGCACGCTGACCTACCAGATGATGTACGAGCTGCGTGACTACGGCTTCACGACCGCGATCGGCATCGGCGGTGACCCGGTCATCGGGACGACGCACATCGACGCGCTCGAGGCCTTCGAGAACGACCCGGAGACCAAGGCGATCGTGATGATCGGCGAGATCGGCGGGGACGCCGAGGAGCGCGCGGCCGACTACATCAAGGCGCACGTCACCAAGCCGGTCGTCGGCTACGTCGCCGGCTTCACCGCGCCCGAGGGCAAGACGATGGGCCACGCCGGGGCCATCGTGTCCGGCTCCTCGGGGACCGCGCAGGCCAAGAAGGAGGCCCTCGAGGCCGCCGGGGTCAAGGTCGGCAAGACGCCGTCGGAGACCGCCGCGCTGATGCGGGAGATCCTCAAGGACCTCTGACTCTGAGGACGGCGACGGCCCCCGCCCTGCTGCTCCGGGCGCGGGGCCTCGCACGTGGCGGTCTCAGAATCCTCCGCCGACGCCGGGACCGGTCGGGCCCTGGCCGCCCATGTCACGGAAGTAGCGCTGCGCCTTCGCGGCGCCGACACCGGGGTCGTCCGCCGTGCCGCCCTCGCGGTTGAGCATCGGCGTGGACCGGCCGCTGCTCCACCACACGACGGCGGCCACCGCGATCACGACGACCGCTACCACGATCAGCTTCATGGTCCCCCTTCCGGCCGGAGCCGCTCAGAAGGCGCCCGGACCGTTTCCCGTCATGTTACGCCGGTAGACCTCCGAGCGGGCCTCTCCGATGGCCGGGTCGTCGTGCGCCCGCCGGGGGTTCCCGAGCAGTGGAGCCTTGCCGCTGCTGCGCCAGACCAAGGCCAGCACGACGAGTGCGACGACGACGCCGACGATGATCCAGACCATGACGGGCTCCTCCACGAGATGAGGAGGCGATCGTGCGCCCCCGGCGGTCCGGGCGCAAGGACCGCCTCAGGTGACGGCGTTCCGCGTGGCGTACGCCGGGTCGAGGTGCTCCTCGTTCGCCAGCACCTCCAGCAGGGCGGTCACGGCGTCGTGGACGTCGACGTGGCGCACGTAGAGCGGGGCGAAGCCGAACCGGGCGATGCCGGCGCCGCTGCTGGTGTCGTCGCCGACCTGCCGGAAGTCCCCGACCACCCCCCGCGCGATCAGCGCCTGCACCAGCCCGTAGGCGTGCGGGTGGGTGAACGAGACCTGGCTGCCACGGCGGTCGTGCTCGCGCGGGGTGACGATCTCGCATCCGGGGCCGAGGGCGTCGCCGTGGGCGTCGAGCAGCGCCAGGAACAGGTCGGTCAGGGACAGCGAGGTCCTGCGCAGGTCCGCGACCGCCACGCCGTCGAACGCCTCGAGCGCGGCGTCGAGGCTGGACAGCGCGAGCACCGGCGGCGTCCCGGAGGCGAGCGCGGCGGCACCGGGCGCCGGGGTGTGCTCGAGGCTCATCGCGAACGGCGACGCATGTCCCATCCAGCCGGTGATCGGCTGACGGAACGTCGCCTGGTGCCGGGGCGCGACCCACGCGAAGGCAGGTGAGCCCGGCCCGCCGTTGAGGTACTTGTAGGTGCACCCCACGGCGAGATCCGCGCCGGCGCCGGTCAGGTCGACCGGGACGGCGCCGGTGGAGTGGCACAGGTCCCACTGGACCAGGGCGCCCCGCTCCTGGGCCGCCGCGGTGATGCCGGCCAGGTCGAACATCGCGCCGGTGCGGAAGTCGACGTGGGTGAGCGCCAGCAGCGCGACATCCTCGTCGAGGGCCGCGGCCGGGTCGGCCGGGTCGCACCAGCGCAGCTCGAGGCCGAGCAGGTCGGCGACGCCCGCGGCGACGTAGCCGTCGGTCGGGAAGGTGGTCGGCTCGACGACGATCACCCGCCGGTCCGGCCGCAGCCGCGCGGCCGCGACCATGGTCTTGAAGACCGACACGCTGGTGGAGTCGCCGACGTGCACGTCGCCGGCTCCGGCGCCGATCAGCGGGGCGATGCGGGCAGCGACGCGGCGGGCGAGCCCGATCCAGTCGCCGCCGC
>JBQCHZ010000028.1:0-24960 GCA_051954195.1 Marmoricola sp. | reverse complement strand
CTACAACATCCCTCCACGGACACGGCCCCCCGCCCAACCCCCCTGGGTGTTTCGCCCCGGAATCGAGGTGGGCGTTGGCCCTGGGGGTCCACGGCCCTCGTCGTCTGTCCGGACCCGGCCCTTGGGCTGCGAGCGTGCCGTGGTCAGTCGGGCTCGACCCGTGCCGGGTCGACGTCCTCGGGGAAGCGGCGGGCCATCGCGTGGCCGAGCTGGAAGCGGGTCTCGACGCCGTACTGCTCCTTGAGCGCCGCCACGTAGCCGGCGTAGGTGCGGGTGCTCACGCCCATCCGCTTGGCGCTGGCCTGGTCGCTGTGCCCCTCCAGGAGCATCCGCACCGTCATGTTGTGGACGTCGTCAGCGATGGCACGCTCGGTGTGCTCCTCGCGGTCGGAGAAGGCCCGCGCGCGCTCCCAGTACCGCTCGAAGATGTCGACGAGGTAGGCGACCAGGTGCGGGTCGTGGATCGCCACCGCGAGGTGGTCGCCGTCGGAGGCGGGTACGACGGCCAGCCGCCGGTCGACGACGATCAGCCGGTTGAAGAACTCGTCCAGGGTGCGCACCTGCGCGCCGTGCGCGGTCACCTCCGCGACGTACTCGCGGGTGACGATGCTGCGGCGGGCCGAGTGCTGGTAGAGGGTGCGCATCGCGACCCCGCGCTGCAGCGCCCGGATGTCGCGCTCGATCGCGACGCGTAGCACGGCGGCCGAGCGCGCCCCCGCCGGCTGCGCGGTGAGCAGCTCCTGCTCGGCGTCACCGACCGCCGCCTGCAGGAACCGGTTGATGTTGGCCTGGCCGTGCACCTGGGTGACCGGGCTGTCCTCGGGCCTGCCGCGCCGGAACACCTGGGCGAGGTCGGCGAACGACGTCGCCCAGGCGGTCGACTCGCTGAGCAGCTCCGCGGCCCGCTGGCCCAGCGGTGCGACCACGCGCGACTGCACCACCGCCGGGTCGACCGGCAGCAGCCGACCGTCCTCCTCCACGAGCAGTCCCAGCTCGACGAGCAGCTCGCGAGCGGTGGCATCGGGGCCGCCGGGTGCGACCCGCTCGTCATCGGCGGGCCACACGCCCTCGGCAGCGACGTCGCGGTAGAGCGCACCGGCCCGGCCCTGCAGCAGCGCGCGCTCCTCCGGTCCGAAGGACTGCCCCAGGTCCGGCTCGCTCACACCGGCATCGTGCCAGAGCGGCTCACTCCGCGTGGGCCCCCGCGCCCGGATTTCACCCGCTCGGAGGCCGCAGGCTATGCTGCACGCGGCGAGGCGGGAGACTGCGTCGCCGGGCGCCCGTAGCTCAACGGATAGAGCATCTGACTACGGATCAGAAGGTTTGGGGTTCGAATCCCTACGGGCGCGCAGCAGCGGCGAGCTGGGTCCGCGCGAGCGCGACCAGCTCCGCGGCGAGGGGTGGCGGGGTCGGTCCCACCCACACGGCGGTCAGCGGCCGCTCGACGCCCAGATCGGTGACGCGCAGCTCCACGAGCGTGCGTGCCTCGAGGTCGGACGCGACGGCGCGAGCGCTGACCACGCCCACGCCGCCTCCGGCGCGCACGCTGGCGACGATCGTCGCCGTGGAGCCCAGCTCGACGAAGCTCGTCACGCTGGCCGGTGCGCCGAGGGCGGCCTCGAGGCCGGCGAGGAACGCCTCCCGGGTGCCCGAGCCCGGCTCCCGGACCAGCAGGGGCAGCGACGCGATCTCGGCGGCCCGGACGCCGTCCGCTGCGTGAGGTGCGCGAGGGTGGTCGGGCGAGACGACCAGCGCGAGCCGGTCGGAGCCGAGGACCTGGCTCGACAGGTCGGCCGGCACCTCCGGGCTCTCGACGAGACCGACCTCGACCTGCCCGGTACGGACCTGCTCGCACACGCCGTGACTGTTGGCGACGGTGACGGAGACGTGCACGTCGGGGCGCCGGCGGCGCAGGGTGAGCAGCCACGGCGTCAGGCAGTACTCCGCGATGGTCAGGCTCGCGGCCACACGCAAGCAGTCCTGCTCGGCCTGCCGGGACGCCTGGACGCCGTCCACCAGGGCACCGGCTGCGGCGAGGACGTCGACGGCCCAGGCGTGCACCTCGCGACCGTGGGAGGTCAGCCCGGTCCCGCGTGCGCCGCGCGCGAGCAGCGGCAACCGGAGCTGGCGCTCGAGCCGCGCCAGGCGGGCACTGGCGCTCGGCTGGCTGATGCCGTGTGCCGTAGCCGCCTTCCCGACGCTGCCCAGGTCCGCCACCGAGACGAAGAGGTCCAAGGTGGCGAGGTCGGGCGTCCAGGAGGGCAGCATCGGCGCTCAGGCCCCCGCCGCCTGCAGGAGCAGACTGGTGAGGGTGACGACGACCCAGAGGACGGCGCCGAGCAGGAGGGGGCGCGGCCCCGTCCGGCGGATCGCCGCGAAGTCGGTCGAGAGCCCGATCGCCACCAGTGCCACCGTGATCAGGTAGACCGCGGTCCGCGCCACCACGTCGTGTGCGTCGGGCGAGACCACGCCGGCGGAGTTCACCCCGGCGGCGATGAGGAACCCGACGAGGAACCACGGCACGAGACGCGTCACCCGGGGACGCCGGGCCACTTGGCCGTCGGTCCGGGACAGCCGCCGCTGGGTGAGAGCGCTGAGCGCGATGCAGATCGGGATGATCATCAGCGTACGCGTCAGCTTCACCACGATCGCGTGGTCGGCGGCCTCGGGTCCGTACGCAGAGGCCGCGGCGACCACCGAGGAGGTGTCGTTGACCGCCGTGCCGGCGAAGAGCCCGAAGGCGTCCTGGCTGAGCCCGAGCAGGTGTCCCAGCAGCGGGAAGAGCAGCACCGCCGCGATGTTGAAGCAGAAGATCGTCGCGATGGCGTAGGCCACCGTGGTGCTGCGTGCCCGGATCACCGGCGTCACCGCCGCGATGGCCGAGGCCCCGCAGATCCCCGTCCCGACACCGATCAGCGTGCGGAGGTCGGCCTCGATGCCCCACCAGCGGCCCACCACGTGCGCGGTCAGCAGGCACGCGGCGAGGGTCCCCACCATCACCGGCAGCGAGGAGACCCCGACCGCGGCGACCTCGGCCAGGGACAGCTGCGCCCCCAGCAGCACCACGGCGACCTGCAGCACGTGGCGGCCCGCGACGCGGGTCCCCGCACCGAGCGACCCGCGCCGCCGTGCGAAGGGGCTGAGCACGACGCCGATCACGATGCCGGCGACCGGGCCACCGAGCAGCGGCAGCCTGCCCCCGACGGCCTCGGCGGCCACCGCCAGGGCGGCTGCGACGAGCAGGCCGGGCAGCGACCGGCCCACGCCGGCCCACGGGCGGCGCTCGAGGGGTCGCCCTGCCACCGTCGTCATGGATCCACGGTCGCCCTCCGCGCGCCGGCGCAGTAGCCCGAAGCTGACTACCGGGGCCATAGGCGCCGCCGATGGGTCCGCGCCGGCCGAGCAGGCGGTGGTCGACGGGGCCGGGAGTCACCGGCGAACGTGATCCTTGACACACCGCAAGTGTCGTCCTAAGTTGCCTGGCAACCAAACAGATCTGCCAAACAGGTCTGCCAGGCAACCCCGGCGGCCGTCGGGATCACGGAATGGGAGCACGACGATGGTGGGCCAGTTCGAGCCGATCGAGGCGCCGCGGTCGATCGCGGTGCGCATCGCCGAGCAGATCCTCGGCCGCATCCAGCGCGGCGAGTTCCCGGTGGGCACGAAGCTGCCCTCGGAGGCCGAGCTCGGACGCCAGTTCGGGGTCAGCCGGCCCACGGTCCGCGAAGCGCTCGGAGCTCTGCAGTTCGTCGGCTACATCGACTCCGCTCGGGGGTCGGGAAGCCGGGTGGTGGGAGCCGTCCCGAGCCCGGCCTCGCCGGCGTCCCCGGCCCAGCTCGTCGCCCCGGGGGCGGTGCTCGACCTGTTCGAGGCGCGCCTGGTCCTCGAGCCCCAGGTCGCCGCCCTCGCCGCCCGCCGGCCCGAGTCGGCCATGCTCGCCGAGGCGGAGGCGCTCATCGAGGGCATGAGCGTGGCGGTCACCCACCCCTCGCTGCACGCCGAGACCGACCTGCGGGTGCACCGTGCGCTCGCCAGTGTGTGCCCCAACGAGTTCATGCGCGCCGCCGCGCTGAGCCTGATCGACGCCGCCGCGGCCCCCGCCCTGGCCGGCACACGGCACCAGGCCTGGGCCGACGGCGACCTGCCGTCGGTGTGGGAGAGCCAGCAGCACCAGATCCTCGCGGCGATCCGGGCCGGTGACGCCGACGGTGCCGCGGAGGCGGCCTGGTCGCACCTGGCGTCGGCTGCGGAGAACGCGCTGATCTTCCTGGCGGAGGACCCGACGATCCCCGCGGGATCACGGGACCGGCTCTGGTCCCTGCTGGAGAAGGGCCCGAGCTCGCATCCTGCCGCGCTCCCCACTGGCTCCCGCCGCGTCCAGCGTGCGTGGAGCACCGCCGAGGCCTCCCGTCCCGGCAAGCGAACCACTCCTCGATCCAGCGCGACCGAAGGCTGAGGCCCTCCATGAGTACGACCACCGCCACCCAGGCCGGCGCCGAGCAGCAGCTGCCCGAGCCGCGGCCCGCGCGCCGGCTCCGCCGGGGCGGACGCACCCGTGACGGCCTCGCCTTCGTCCTGGTCATCGTCGTCGGCATCGTCGCCTGGGCCCTCATCAGCGCCTCCGGCGCCTTCCCCGCCTACGCGCTGCCCTCGCCGGCCGACGTCGTCCGCGCCTTCGACTCCCTGGCCCGCGCCGGCTTCGGCGGCCAGTCGCTGGCCAGCGACATCGGCGCCAGCCTGTTCCGGCTGGCGGCCGGGTTCCTCCTCGCGACCGTGATCGGCATCCCGCTCGGGATCGCGATGGGACGCATCAAGTGGGTCTACAACGCCGTCGACCCGCTGGTGGAGTTCTTCCGCCCGGTGCCCCCGCTGGCCTACATCCCGCTGCTGGTGGTCTGGTTCGGGATCGGCGAGACGCCCAAGATCGTGCTGATCGCGGTCGGCACCGCTCCGATCGTCATCATCAACGCGATGTCGGGCGTGAAGGCCACGCCGCCCGTCCGGCTGCGGGTCGCCCAGTGCCTGGGCGCCAGCCGCTGGCAGATGTTCCGGTGCGTGATCCTGCCCTCCGCCCTTCCGGAGATCTTCACCGGGCTCCGGGTCGCCAACGGCGTGGCCTGGACGTGCCTGGTCGCCGCCGAGCTGATCGCCGCCCAGTCCGGTCTGGGCTGGCTCGTCCAGTCGGCCGGTCAGGCGCTCCGGGTCTCGATCGTGATCGCCGGGATCATCCTCATCGGCGTCCTGGGCTATGCCACGGAGCTGATCATCCGCTTCTTCGAGAGCCTCCTGGTGCCCTGGAAGGGCAAGAGCTAGGAGCGCTGGCGTCTCGGTGCGTCGTCCATCACCCATCCAACCCCCGGCACTCGTGTCGCTTTCGAGAGGTCAAACCACGGCCATGGCAAAAATGCGATCCCTGCTCCTGCTCCTGTGCGGTCTCCCGCTGATCCTCAGCGGGTGCGGACAGAGCTCATCGGGTGCCGACTCGGCGGTGACCATCGGCTACGAGAACAACGGCAGCGTCGACCCGGCCCAGGCCTCCCTCAGCCTCGGCCTCTACGAGAAGAACATCAAGGGCACGGTCAAGACGGTGAAGTTCGACTCGGGACCGGCGGCGCTCACGGCGCTGGGGTCCGGCGACGTCGACATCATGACCGGCATCGGGAACCCGCCGGTCGCCTCGGCCATGGCCAACGGCGTGCCGATCACGGTGATCTGGGCCGAGGAGCTCGGCCAGACCGACCAGGCGCTGGTGGTCAAGAAGGACTCCGGCATCACCAGCATCGCCGACCTGAAGGGCAAGGAGGTGGCGACGGTCGTCGGCAGCACCTCGTCGTACGCCCTGGCAGCGGTCCTCAAGCAGCACGGCATCGCCGACAGTGACGTGAAGCTGCGCAACCTCGACCCCCAGACCATCCTCACCGCGTGGACGAAGAACCAGATCCAGGCGGCCTACATCTGGGACCCGGTCATGGCCAAGCTGCTCGCCGACGGCGGCGTGAAGCTCGCCGACAACACCGACGTCCAGAGCGTCGCCCCCATCTACAACTTCTCGGTGGTCAACACCAAGTGGGCGGCCGCCCACCACGACGCGGTCGTCGCGTTCATCAAGGCGCAGGACGAAGGCGTCAAGGCGCTGCAGAGCGACCAGAGCGGCACCCTGCAGGTGATGATGAAGGACACCGGTGAGACCTCGCAGGACGCCCAGATCGCCGTGACCGCGACGAAGCCCTTCGGTGCCGCGGCCCAGCTCTCCCCGGACGCGCTCGGTCCCGACGACAGCCACAGCCTGGTCGCGACCAGCCTGCTCGCCGCGTCGAAGTACCTGCACGCCCTCGACCCGAGCCAGGACGAGATGGGCGCCGACGGCGTGCACATCGACCGGTCCTTCGTCCAGGACTACCTGAAGTCCTCGGCCGCCTCATGAGCATCGAGGTCGCCGGCGTCCACCAGGTCTTCGACGGGGGCAAGGGGGAGCGGGTCACCGCCCTCCAGGAGGTGGACCTGTGCGTCGAGGAGCGGCAGTTCGTCACGATCCTGGGCCCCAGCGGCTGCGGCAAGACGACGCTGCTCAACCTGGTTGCCGGGTTCGAGACGCCGACCAGCGGCGAGGTCCGGTGTGACGGGCGGGTCGTCACGCGGCCCGGATCGGACCGGGCGGTGGTCTTCCAGCAGGCGGCGCTCTACCCCTGGCTCAGCGTCCGCGAGAACATCGCCCTCGGGCTGCGCCTGCGCGACGGCCGGCGGGCCGACATGGGCAAGGTCGAGCGCCTCATCGACGCGATGGGCCTGGTCGGGTTCGAGGACCACGCGCCGCACCAGCTCTCGGGCGGCATGGCGCAGCGGGTCGCCATCGCCCGCGCCCTGGTGATCGAGCCGAGCGTGCTGCTGATGGACGAGCCGTTCGGCGCCCTCGACGCCCAGACCCGGGCGGCGATGCAGATCTTCGTGACCAACCTCTGGGAGAAGCTGCCGGTCACGGTCCTGTTCGTCACCCACGACATCGACGAGGCGATCATCCTCGCCGACCGGGTCATCGTGATGGCGCCCCGGCCCGGTCGGGTGGTCGCCGACCTGCCCTGCCTCCTCGAGCGGCCCCGCACCCGTCGGGAGACCGTCGGCCCGGAGTACGTCGAGCTGCGCCGCAAGATCCTCGAGCACATGGACCCCTCGGCCCTGGAGGAGGTCGGCACGTGAGAGAGGGCTCGACGGTCGACGCGCCCGCCCGCTTCACCCTGGACCTGACCCAGCCCGAGCCCATCCCCGAGGAGGGCATCCGCAGGGCGGTCGAGCTGATGCGCAGCGGTCGGCTCTTCCGGTACTCCGAGGTCGCCGAGGGCGAGGTCGACGACGCGGCCGACCTCGAGCGCCGGATCGCCGACCTGGTGGGGCGCCGCTACGCGATCGGTGTGAACTCCTGTGGAGCAGCGATGTTCCTGGCGCTGGTCGCCGCCGGGGTCCGACCGGGCGACCGGGTGCTCGTCAACGGCTTCACGCTCGCCCCGGTGCCCGGCGCGATCGCCCACGCCGGTGCTGACCCCGTGCTCGTCGAGATCACGGCGAGCCTCGCCGTCGACCTGGAGGACCTGCGCGCCAAGGCGACCGCATCCGGTGCGCGGGTGCTGCTGCTGAGCCACATGCGGGGCCACCTCTCCGACCTCGACGCGGTGAGCGCGCTGTGCCAGGAGCTCGGGATCACCCTGATCGAGGACTGCGCCCACGCCATGGGCGCAGCGTGGTCCGGGCGCCCCACCGGGACCTTCGGACTGGCGGGCTGCTTCAGCACCCAGACCTTCAAGCACCTCAACTCCGGCGAGGGCGGCTTCATCGTCACCGACGACGACGCATTCGCCGCCCGCTGCATCCTGCACTCGGGCAGCTACATGCTCTACGGCCAGCACCTGGCCCGGCCCGAGCTCGCCACCTTCGAGGACCTGCGTGCGACCGTGCCCAACTTCAGCCTCCGGATGACCGCGCTGGCGGCCGCCGTCCTCGGTCCCCAGCTCGACGCGCTCCCCGACCGGATCGCGACGATGAACGCGCGCTACGCCGAGCTCGAGGGGCTGCTGCGGCAGATCCCTGAGGTCGGCGTGATCGAGCGCCGGCGCGAGGAGCACTACGTCGGCAGCTCGCTGCAGTTCACGCTGCCCGGGCTCAGCCCCGAGCAGATCCGCCGGACCGTCGAGACGACCGCGGAGCGCGGGCTCCACGTGAAGTGGTTCGGTGAGCCGCGGATGCTCGGCTTCACCAGCCGCCCCTCGCAGTGGGAGTACGTCTCGCCCGCCCAGGAGCTGGTCGGCACCGAGCGGATCCTCGCCACGCTCTGCGACCTGCGGATCCCGCCCGCGATGACGGCCGACCACGTCCGGCAGGCCGCCGACATCATCCGGCACGCCGTCGCCGTCGCCGTCGCCGTCGCCGTGACCTGATCGCGGCGCATCCGTCCCGCCCCCACCGTCGACCTCCGAGGAGACCTCCCATGTCCGTCACCTACCTCAAGCGCGCGCACGGCGTCGAGCCCGTCGACATCTCGCCGATCACCGCCACCGTCGAGCAGATGCTGGCGCGGCTTCGCGCCGAGGGCGAGGACGCCACCCGCGCGTACTCCCGCGAGCTCGACGGCTGGGACCCCGAGTCGTTCATCGTCAGCGAGGAGCAGATCGCCGCCGCGGAGCGGCAGCTGCCGGTCACCGTCAAGGAGGACATCGACTTCGCCCACCAGCAGGTCCGAACCTTCGCGGACCGGCAACGCGCGAGCATGAGCGAGTTCGAGGTCGAGCTGTCCCCGGGGCTGCGGGCCGGCCAGCGCAACATCCCGGTGGCGGCAGCGGGCTGCTACGTGCCCGGCGGGCGCTACGCCCACGTCGCGTCGGCGGCGATGAGCGTCGCGACGGCGAAGGCCGCCGGCGTCGGCCACATCATCGCCTGCTCGCCGCCGCGCGGTGGTGCCGGCATCCACCCGGCGACGCTCTACGGCATGGCCCGGTCCGGCGCCGACACCATCATGTGCCTGGGCGGCGTCCAGGCCGTGGCCGCGATGGCCTTCGGTCACTTCACCGGCCATCGGGCGGTCGTCCTCGCCGGACCCGGCAACGGGTACGTCGCCGAGGCCAAGCGGCTGCTCTTCGGGTCGGTCGGGATCGACGTCGTGGCCGGACCCACCGAGGCGCTGGTGCTCGCCGACGACACCGCGGACCCCTGGGTCGTCGCCGTGGACCTGATCAGCCAGGCCGAGCACGGCCGCGACTCCGCGACGATCCTGATCACCACCTCCCGGCGCGTCGGGGAGGAGGTGCTGCGCCAGATCCCGAGGGCGGTGGCGCAGCTGCCCGCGGAGTCCGTCGCGGGCGAGGCCTGGGCGAATCTCGGCGAGGTGGTGCTCACCGACGACCGCGAGGAGGCGGCCGCGCTCGCCGACGAGTACGCGAACGAGCACGTGGAAGTCCACGCCGAGGACCTCGACTGGTGGCTGGACCGGCTCACCAACTACGGCTCGCTCTTCCTGGGCGAGGAGACCACCGTGACCTACGGCGACAAGACCTCCGGTCCCAACCACATCCTCCCGACCCGCGGGGCGGCGACCTACACCGGTGGCCTCTGGGTCGGCAAGTTCATCAAGACCGTGACCTACCAGCGCATGACGCCGGAGGCGAACGGACGGATCGGCCGGGTCGCGGCGCGCATCTCCCGCGTCGAGGGCATGGAGGGGCACGCCCTGGCCGGGGACGTCCGGCTCCAGAAGTACTTCCCGAACGAGCAGCTCCAGACGACGCCCCAGAGCTGATCACCAGAGCTGATCACCAGACCTGACCCACGAGAAGAGGGATCCCATGCATCTCGCCCGCATTCCGCGTCGCCACTACACGGCCGGCCCCACCCCCATCGAGCTGATGCCCCGGCTCTCCGAGCACCTCGGCGGACCGTCGATCTACATCAAGCGCGACGACCTGCTCGGGCTCACCGGCGGTGGGAACAAGACGCGCAAGCTCGAGTTCCTCATGGCCGACGCGCTCGCGCAGGGTGCCGACACGATCATCACCACCGGCGCCGTGCAGTCCAACCACTGCCGGCTCACCCTCTCGGCGGCGGTGAAGGAGGGGCTGCGGTGCCGGCTGCTGCTCGAGGAGCGGGTCGAGGGCTCGTACGCACCCGACTCCAGCGGCAACAACCTCCTCTTCCACCTGCTCGGCGCCGACGCCATCAGGGTCGTGTCGGGCGGGACCGACCTCGAGGCGGAGATGCTGTCGATGGCCGAGGAGGTCGAGCGCGAGGGCGGCAAGCCCTACATCGTCGCCGGTGGCGGCTCGACGGCCCTCGGCGCGTTGGGCTACCTGGCCTGCGCCGAGGAGATCCTGGCCCAGACCTTCGACATGTCGCTCCGGCTGGACCACGTGGTGTGCGCGAGCGGCTCGGGCGGCACCCACGCCGGCCTGGTCGCCGGCTTCTACGGCAACCAGAGCGGGCTGCCGGTCACCGGCATCAGCGTCCGGGCAGAGCGCATGGCGCAGGAGGACAAGCTGCACGCGCTCTCCAACGCCTGCTCCCAGCTCGCCGGCGCCCGTGACGAGGTGCCGCGCGAGGCGTTCGTCGTCGTCGACGACTACGTCGGACCGGGCTACTCGCTGCCCACCGAGGCGATGACCGCGGCGATCCAGGCCTTCGCCCGGCTCGAGGGCATCCTGCTCGACCCCGTCTACACGGGCAAGACCGCGGCCGGCCTGATCGGGCTGGTCGAGTCCGGGGCGTTCGCCTCCGACGCGAACGTGCTCTTCGTCCACACGGGCGGCGCACCGGCCATCTACGCCTACCCCGACGCCGTCCTCGCCGATGTCGGGGCCTGAGCCTGACCCCGCTCGTCCGCCGCTGGTCGGGATCCTCGGGGGGATGGGCCCGCGGGCGACCGTGGACTTCTACGACAAGCTCGTGCGCGCCACCCCCGCCGCGACCGACCAGGACCACCTGCGCGTGGTCCTCTGGGCCGATCCGACGGTGCCCAGCCGGCAGGCGGCACTGCTGAGCGGCGGGACCGACCCGACGCCCTGGCTCGAGGAGGGGCTGCGCCACCTCGTCGACGCCGGCGCCGAGCTCGTCGTGGTGCCCTGCAACACCGTCCACGCGTGGGTGACCCCGCTCGCCCAGCGGCTCCCGGTGGACTTCCTCAGCATCATCGACGTGACGACCGCCGCGGTCCGGCGCGCCGGTGCCGCCGCGGTCGTGGGGGTGCTGGCCACCGACGGCGCCCTGGCCGCCGGGGTCTTCCAGGACGCCCTCGACCGTGCGGGGATCCCGTGGGTGCTTCCCGACGCCGCCGGCCAGCGCGCGCTGATGGACACCGTCGAGGAGGTCAAGGCCGGCCGCCTGGGGCCCGTCGCGACCGACGCCCTGGCCCGCATCCTGAGCGACCTGCGGCGCGCGGGCGCGACCGTCGTGATCGCCGGGTGCACCGAGCTGTCCGCGCTGGCGGACGGGCTCCACCCCGACGCCCGCGCGGCGCTGGTCGATCCCTCCCTCGAGCTCGCCCGCGCCACGGTCGCGTGGGCCGGCGTGCCCCGCGCGACACGCCGGGCGGTGTTTCGCTGCTGAGGGCAGGGGGCACCTACGGCCGGTGACGGTGATGCTGCGACGACAGGCGGTCCACGTGCACGAGTGGCGGCTCGTCGCGGTGGAGTGGGACGACTTCAGCTCGGTCCAGCAGTGGGACTGCGCGGGCTGCGGCAGCGTCGAGTACCGCTGAGGCTCACCCTGCCGTCGCGTCGTCCGCCGGGCGGCCCCGCAGCAGCAGCACGAGCGCGACGGCCGCGAGCACGGCCACCGCGCCGGCGAAGACGATGCCCGCGGTCTGCAGGCCGGCCGTCGCGGCCAGGGCCCCCTCGCCGATCACCGGCAGCGAGATCCCGATGTAGAGCGTGGTGAAGAACGTCGAGGTGACGGTCCCGCGCTGCGCGGCCGGAGCCGCCGCCTGCACGCCCCCCAGCCCCGCCCGGAAGCTGATCCCCTGACCGAGGCCGGCCACGACGCCGGCCGCCAGCAGGAGCGCGAGCGACCGGCCGGCCAGGCTGGCCACCAGCACCCCCATACCGACCACGAGCAGCACGCAGCCGGAGGGCAGCGCCCGGCCCTGGGGGAAGCGTCCGGCGAGCGCCTGCCCGGTGATCGAGGCGGCGAAGACCAGGGCGACCACGGCGCCGACCAGCGAGGGACTGTGGTGGCCCAGCAGCCGGCCCAGGATCGCGGGCGAGAGCGAGGTCATCAGGCCGAGCACGGCGAATCCCGCGAAGCCGGCGATGGCCGCGCGCACGAACACGGCCCGTGCCTGCGGCGGCACGTGCAGCCGCTGGGGCGCCAGGTCGGGACGCCCGGTCCGGGTGACGGTCTCCGGGGCCAGCAGCACGGCGAGGATCCCGATGCCGACCAACACCAGGTCCACGAGGAAGCACAGCCGCAGGGGTAACGGCGCGTGTTCGGTCAGCAGCCCGGCGAGCAGCGGCCCGCACCCCAGGCCGCCCATGTTCACCGCTGCGGCCACCAGGCTGGCGCGCGCCCGGCCCGACGGTGGCGCGAGGTCGACGACGTACGCCGTACCGGTGCCGGTGATGACGCCGGCCGACAGCCCGGAGAGCAGCCGGCCGGCGAAGAGCCACGGCAGCGCGGTCGGGAGCAGGAACGCGCCGGCGGACAGCGCCGAGAGCACCAGCGCGGCGAGCACGAGCGGCCGTCGGCCGAGCTGGTCCGACCAGTGGCCGACGAGCACGAGGGCGCCGATCACCCCGACGGCGTAGGTCGCGAACACCACCGTGGTGACCAGCTCGCCGAAGCCCAGCGCCCGGGCATAGGCGGGGTAGAGCGGGGTCGGCACGGTGGTGCCCACCATCACCAGGGCGAAGGCGAGTCCGACGAGTGCGGTGGGCACCGGGCCGCTGCGAGCGCGCTCAGCCATGCGCCACCGGGTCGGCCGGTCCCAGGATGCGCGCGGCGACGTCGCTGGCCACCTCGACCACGTCGAGCACGTCGCCACCCTCCTCGACCGTGGTCGCGATCAGCTCGCGCAGCCCGCCGAGCAGCATCGTGGTGGCCTGCGGCACCGGGGGGCGCACACCGGCGGCGGCGAGTGCCGGGGTGTCGCTGAGCCGGTGGATCAGCTCCGCGAAGGAGCTCATCGTGTCGCGCATCAGCTCCGCGGCGCCCTCTCCCAACGAGGGCACCACGCGGATCCAGCTCAGGGTCACGTGCGGCTCCGCGACGGTCGCGCGCAACCAGGCCTCGATCGCCTGCCGGATCTGGACCGGCCACGGCTGGGCCGGGTCCACGGCGGCGGCGATCGCGGCGACCGTGCGCTCGTGGGAGTCGCGCAGCAGCGCCACCAGGCAGTCCTGCTTGTCGGCGAAGTGCTCGTAGAAGGTGCGCCGGGAGGTGCGCGCCCGGCGGACCACCTCGGCGACGGTGACCTCGGCGTAGGGACGCTCGGCGAGCGCCGCGGCGAGGCCGTCGAGCAGGCGCGACCGCGCATCGGCCGGCGTCGCTCCCGGTGCCGGCATCGCGGTGCTCCCCTCTTTGGCCGGGTGTGGTGCAGTCAGCCTTGCACAGCCCGGTACGGAGGCGTACCGTGCGGGGCGTGGTACGAATGCGTACCACACGATCGGAGGAGGCTCTCGTGGTGCTGAGGCTGTCACCGGTGTCCCGGCCGCCGCTGAGCGCCGGGCCCGTCGGGCGCGTCGTGGAGCGTGCCTCACGCCGCGCCGGGGAGGAGGCCCGGCTCGGCGTGCACTGGAGCCTCGCCCACGGCGTCCCGCGGACCGTGCTGCGCTCCGCCGCTCGGCACGGGGACCTCCAGGGACGCCTGGTGATCGCCGGCGGAGGGGACACCGAGGAGCTCTGGGAGATCATCGAGGAGGTCCGTGCCGGTGGCCCGCTGCACCGCAGCCGGCTGGCCTACATGAGCGCCGACCACGCGGTCGTGCGCGAGGTGCTCTCCAGCAACGACTTCCGCAGCGGACTGCCCGGCAGCGACGTCGGGCTGGTCGCCCGGCTGGTGACCCGCACCGCGCCGCGTGTGGTGCACCCGATCGAGCCGCCCTCGCTGCTGGTCACCGATCCGCCGGACCACACCCGCTACCGCAAGCTGGTCAGCCGGGTCTTCACCGTCCGGGCCGTCGAGCAGCTGCGCGAGCGCACCCGCCAGATCGCCGAGGAGCTGCTCGACGGGCTGCCGGCCCACGAGCCGATCGACCTGGTCGAGGCCTACTGCAGCCTGCTCCCGGTGACGGTCATCGCCGAGATCCTCGGGGTGCCCGCGGCCGATCGCGACCGGGTGCTCGCCTTCGGTACGGCGGCGGCGCCCAGCCTCGACCTCGGGTTGAACTGGCGTACCTACCGTCGCGTCGACGCCGGGCTGCACTCCTTCGACGCGTGGCTGACCACCCATCTCGACCGCCTGCGCCGCGAGCCGGGAGACAACCTGCTCAGTCAGCTCGTCGCGGCCCACGACGAGGACGGCAGCCTGAGCGAGGCCGAGCTGAAGTCGACCGCGGGACTGGTGCTGGCCGCCGGCTTCGAGACCACGGTGAACCTCCTCGGCAACGGCATCCGGCTGCTCCACGACCACCCCGAGCAACGGGCGCTCCTGCGTGCGGACCCGGGCCTGTGGCCGAACGCGGTCGACGAGGTGCTCCGGCTGGACCCGCCGGTGCTGCTCACCGGACGCGTCGCCGCGCGGGACACCGAGGTCGCCGGGCGTGCTGTACGCGCCGGCACCATGGTCACCACGATCCTCGCCGGCGCGAACCGGGACCCGCAGGTGTTCGAGGACCCGCTGCGCTTCGACGTCACCCGGGAGAACGCGCGCGAGCACATCTCGTTCTCCGCCGGGCGGCACTACTGCCTGGGCGCTTCCCTGGCGCGGATGGAGGGGGAGGTGGGGCTGCGCACCCTGCTCGACCGCTTCCCCGACCTGACCCTGCTTCCCGGCGCACACCGGCGCACCACCCGCATCCTGCGGGGCTTCGAGGTGCTGCCCGCGCGGCTGGGCTGACCCTCCCGATCCGAGAGGACGGCGGCCGGCCCAGGGGGTGGATGGGATGATCGGCCCCGATGCCTACCCCACGCGCGCTCTTCGCGTCGGCCGGCCAGGTCGGGGACGACCTCGCCGCGGTCGACTGGGCGCGCACGCCCCTCGGCGAGCCGGACACCTGGCCCGCTGCGCTGCGCACCACCGTGCGGATGATGCTCAGCTCGCGCTTCTCGATGTGGATGGCCTGGGGGCCTGAGCTCACCTTCTTCTGCAACGACGCCTACCGGCCGACGCTGGGCCGGAAGTATCCGTGGGCGCTCGGCCGCCCCGCCTCGGAGGTGTGGTCGGAGATCTGGCCCGACATCGGACCGCGCATCGAGCACGTGCTCCGCACCGGCGAGGCGACCTGGGACGAGCAGCTGCCGCTCCTGCTCGAGCGCAGCGGCTTCACCGAGGAGACCTACCACACCTTCTCCTACAGCCCGCTCGACGACGACGGCACGATCGCCGGGATGCTCTGCGTGGTCACCGAGGAGACGGGGCGGCTGGTCGCCGAGCGCCGGATGGCGACCCTGCGCGACCTGGGGACCGAGACCAACGGTCTCTCCGAGGCCGAGATGCTGGAGTCGGTGTGCCGCCACCTGGCCGCCGCCGACCGCACCCTGCCGTTCACGCTGGTCTACCTGATCGACCCCGCCACCCGATCGCTGCACCGCGCCTGCGCGACCGGCGTCGACACCGACCATCCGTGGGCGCCGGAGCGCATCCCGACCACCGCGAGCGGACCCTGGCCCGCGGACCGGGTCCTCGCCGGCGAACAGGTGCTCGTCGACCTCTCCGAGGTCGACGCCCTGCCCCACGGACCGTGGCAGGTGCCGCCGGTCGAGGCGCTGGTGGTGCCGCTCGCCCAGCAGAACCGCGGCGACGCCTACGGGTTCCTCGTCGCCGGGCTCAACCCGCACCAGCGCACCGACGAGGCGATGCGCAGCTTCGTCACGCTGATCGCGGGCCACGTCGCCGCCCGGCTCGCGGAGGTGCGCACCTACGCCTTCGAGCGGCAGCGCGCCGAGACCCTCGCAGCGCTCGACCAGGCGAAGACCGACTTCTTCACCAACGTCAGCCACGAGTTCCGGACCCCGCTCACCCTGCTGCTCGGACCGATCGAGGACGCCCTCGCCGATCCGCGCAACAGCCTCGACCCGGTGCAGCGGCACCGCGTCGAGACGGTGCGCCGCAACGCCCAGCGCCTGCTGTTGCTGGTCAACAGCCTCCTGGAGTTCTCGCGCATCGAGGCCGGGACGACCGCCGGCCGGTTCGAGGAGGTCGACCTCGGCGCCTACACCGCCGACCTCGGGGCGATGTTCGAGTCCGCAGCGTCGCGGGCCGGACTCGAGCTGGTCCTGGACTGCGACCGGGACACGACGGCGTGGGTCGACGTGGAGCACTGGGCCAAGATCGTGCTCAACCTGCTCTCCAACGCCTTCAAGTTCACCTTCGAGGGGCGGATCGCGGTGCGCCTGCGCACGTCCGGCGACGAGGTGGTGCTCTCGGTGTCCGACACCGGACCCGGCATCCCCGAGCAGGAGCAGGGCCGCCTCTTCGAGCGCTTCCACCGGGTGGACGGCGTCCCTTCGCGCACCCACGAGGGCTCCGGCATCGGCCTCGCGCTGGTGGCCGAGCTCGTCGGTCTCCACGACGGGCGAATCGAGGTGCACAGCACGCCCGGCGCCGGCAGCGAGTTCGTCGTGTCGTTGCCCCGGGGAAGCGCCCACCTGCCGCCCGAGCAGGTGGTGCGCGACGGCTCCGTGGACCCCGATGCGGGCCGTGCTGCGGGACAGGGCTACGTCGGCGAGGCGCTGCGCTGGCTCGACGTACCGGTGCTGCCCGACGCCGACGACGGGTCCGACGAGGACGACGCGGACCGCCCGCTGCTGCTCGTCGTCGACGACAACGCCGACATGCGCAACCACCTCACCGGGCTGCTGCGCGACCGCTACCGGGTCCGGACCGCGGTCGACGGCGAGGAGGCGCTCGAGGTGGCGAGGGCGGTGCGCCCCGCCCTGGTCGTGACCGACGTGATGATGCCGCGCCTGGACGGCTTCGGGCTGTTGCGCCGGCTCCGTGCCGACCCTGACACGATGGCCATCCCGGTGGTGATGGTCTCGGCGCGGGCCGGCGAGGACGGCACGGTGGAGGGCCTCGAGGCCGGCGCCGACGACTACCTGGTCAAGCCGTTCTCGGCGCGCGAGCTGCGCGCACGCGTCGCGGTGAACCTCGAGCTCGACCGCGTGCGCCACATGCGCGACGCCCTCGAGCGCAACCAGGCCCTGCTCGACCAGGCCCAGCGGCTCGCCCAGATCGGGAGCTGGGAGGTGGACCTGCGCACCCGCGACGTGCTCGTCTCCGACGAGGTGCTGCGGATCTTCGGCATGACGCGCGCGGAGTTCGAGGCGCTGGAGGACCCGCTCGACCTGCGCGAGCGGCTCGAGGGCGGAGGACGCGCGCTGCTCGCCGAGGCGGTGCGCACCGCCGCGCAGGACCGGCGGGCGGCGTTCGAGATCGGCCTGCGCACCACCGCTGGGGAGCGCCGCCTGATCGACGTCCGTGCCGAGATCCTCACCGGCCCCGACGGACCGCACTGCCTGCGCGGCTCGATCCAGGACGTCACCGACAAGCGCCGCCTCGAGAAGGAGATCACCGACGCGGCCGCGCGCGACCGCGTCGCGGTCCGCGAGCACGAGATCGCCGACCAGCTGCAGCGCAGCCTGCTGCCGGAGACCTCCTTCGACCTCGACCACCTCGAGGTCGCGACGTTCTACCAGGCCGGTGTCGAGGGCACCGAGGTCGGCGGCGACTGGTACGACGTGATCGACCTCGGCGCCGGGCGCACGGTGCTCGTGCTCGGCGACGTGATGGGTCGCGGGATCGAGGCCGCGTCGGTGATGGGCCAGGTGCGGTCGGCCGCACGCGCCTACGCCCGGCTGGACCTGGCGCCCGGGGAGGCGCTCGACCACCTCGATGGCATCGTCCGCGACCTGGGCAGCGACCAGATCGTCACCTGCGTCTACGCGCTCTTCGACTCCACCGACCAGAGCCTGACCTACGCGAACGCGGGTCACCTGCCCCCGATGGTGGTGCGACCCGGGGGAGAGGTCGAGGAGCTCCCGGGCGCGCGGCCGCCGTTGGGTGTCGGACCCTTCCCGCTGGAGGCACGACGGGTCCAGCTGGTGCCGGGCGCCACGCTGGTGCTCTACACCGACGGCCTCGTCGAGCGCCGCGACCAGGCGATCGACGAGGGCCTGGACCGGTTGCGGGCCGAGCTCCACAACAGCGGCGCGTTCGGCCTGCACCGCCTGCCGGACCGCCTGGTCCGCACGCTGGTCGGCCACGGCGAGCCGGACGACGACGTCGCGGTGCTGGTGGCCCGCGTCAACCGCGACCCGTTCCGGGCCGCGCTGACGCGCCGGCTGCGGCCCGCGGTCGGCATCGCAGCGGACGCCCGAGCGGTGGTCGAGCTGCACCTGCGGGACTGGGGCGTGCCGGAGCGGGTCGTCACCGACATGGTGCTGATGGCCAGTGAGCTGGCGACCAACGCCTTCCAGCACGGCCGGCCCCCGATCGACCTGCGGTTGCTGCGCTCGGACCACGAGGTCGTGCTCGAGCTGCACGACCGCTCCGCGGCGCGCCCCGCCCAGCGCACGGCACGCCAGGACGAGGCGTCCGGCCGCGGGCTGGAGATCGTCGCGAACGTCGCCGACCGGTGGGGCGTGCGCTCCACGGGGGCCGGGAAGGTGGTCTGGTGCACGCGGGCTGAGCCGCGCTAGCCGCCCTCAGCCGGCGTCGGAGGCGTCGAGCGAGGGCATGAACAAGGTGTCCATCCGGGTCAGCTGCAGGATGCGCATCACCTTGTTGGGCACCGCGCTGAGCACCAGGGTGCCCTGGGCCTCCTCGACGTCGCGCTTGATGCTGACCAGGGTGCCGAGACCGCTGGAGTCCATGAACGAGACCCCGGACAGGTCGAGCTCGATGACACCGGGGCGCTCCGCGGCGCCCCTCATGACCGCCGTCCGGAGGTCGGGAGCGGTCCGGATGTCCAGCTCACCGGCCACGACGAAGCACACGCCGTCCGAACGGTCGTGCCGCCTCAGCTCCAGATCCACCTCGACCTCCCTGTTCGACCCCCCGCTGCGGGACTATTGAAGCACGCACCTCGTCAGGGCGGCACGTCCCGCGCTCGGCGGCCCGGGTGGGCCGTGGCTGGCCGTGGTGGCGCGTGTCGGTCTAGGGTCGGCGTTGTCTCCAGCAGGGGGGATTCCCTGCCCGACCGCCGGAGGCGACCGCCGTGGACCTCATCACCGACGTGCAGACCGCCGATCGATCCGCGACCGTCACACTGCTGGGCGACCTCGACGTCGCCGCCGTGGACGCCTTCCGGCGCCTCCTCGACGACCTGCTGCGCGACGGGCACGTCGACCTCGTGCTGGACCTGAACAAGCTGGGCTTCCTCGACTCCGCCGGTCTCGGCGCGCTGATCAGCGCCCGGCGCCGCACCTTCTCCGCCGAGGGGAGCCTGACCCTGGTGTGCGACGACAACCAGGTGCTGCGGGTCCTGGAGATCACCAACCTCGACCGGGTGTTCCGGATCGTGCCGTCGCGCCCCGGCCCGGACCTGGGCGACCGCTAGGGCGCCTGCGTCCCCAGGTCGACCACGGCGCCGTGGTGGGACGGCAGGACCAGCGTGCCGTCCTCGACGCGCACGTCCGCACCGGTCGTGAACACCGGCTCGCCGGTGCCCACCCGCACCCGGGCGTCCTCGCCGAGCGCGACGGCGACGAGCAGTCGGCCGCGTCGCATGGTGAACAGCCGCTGCGCCTCGTCGGCGGTGCAGCGCACGTTCGTCAGCGCCGGGTCGGTCAGGTCGGAGTAGGTCGCACGCAGCGTCGCGAGACGGCGGTAGACCGCGAGGAGGACGGCGTGCCGGCCCTCGTCCCGCTCCGACCAGTCGAGCGTGGAGCGCCGGAACGTCTCGGGGTCCTGCGGGTCCGGGACGACCGAGGGGTCCCACCCGTGCTCGGCGAACTCCGCGATCCGGCCCTCGGCCGTGGCGGTGCCGAGCTCCGGCTCGGGGTGGCTGGTGAAGAACTGGAACGGGGTCGAGGCCGCCCACTCCTCGCCCTGGAACAGCATCGGCGTGAACGGCCCGGTCAGGGTGAGCAGGGCGGCGCAGGCCAGCTGCTGGTCGTCGAGGTGACCGGGACCGGGGTCGGAGAGACGGTCACCGCGAGCCCGGTTGCCGATCTGGTCGTGGTTCTGGTTGCACACGACCAGCCGCCATCCCGGCATGTGCTCGACGTCGACGGGCCGGCCGTGCGGGCGGTCGCGGAAGCTCGAGAACGTGCCGTCGTGGAAGAACCCGCGCTCGCACACCTTCTGCAGCGCCGCCAGGGGAGCGAAGTCGGCGTAGTAGCCGCTCGTCTCGCCGGTCAGTGCGACGTGGAGCGCGTGGTGGAAGTCGTCGCTCCACTGCGCGTCGAGCCCGGTGCCGCCGGCCTCCCGCGGGGTGACCAGCCGGGTGTCGTTGAGATCTGACTCCGCGATCAGCGTGAGCGGCCGGCCCTGGTGCGCCGACAGCGCCGCCGTCTCGACCGCCAGCTCCTCGAGCAGGTGCGTGGGCGAGGTGTCGTCGAGGGCGTGCACGGCATCGAGCCGGAGCCCGTCCACGTGGAAGTCGCGCAGCCACATCGACGCGCTGTCGAGGATGAACCGCCGGACCTCCTGGCTGCCCTCGCCGTCGAGGTTGACCAGGTCGCCCCAGGTGTTGCGCCCGGTCTTGAGGTAGGGACCGAACCGGGGCAGGTAGTTCCCCGAGGGGCCCAGGTGGTTGTAGACGACGTCCTGGATCACACCCAGACCGTGGGCGTGGCAGGCGTCGACGAAGCGCTGGTAGCCGGCGGGGCCGCCGTACTGCTCGTGGACGCTGCTCCAGAGCACGCCGTCGTAGCCCCAGTTGTGGGTGCCGTTGAAGGCGTTGACCGGCAGCAGCTCGACGAGGTCCGTCCCGATCGAGCGCAGGTGCTCGAGGCGCTCCCGGGCGGCGTCGAGGGTGCCCTCGGAGGTGAAGGTGCCGACGTGCAGCTCGTAGATCACCGCACCGGCGAGCTGGCGACCGGTCCAGGCGGCGTCGGTCCAGGCGAACGCCGCGGGGTCGAAGGTGCGGGAGGCGGCGTGCACACCGCCGGGCTGGCGGCGCGAGCGCGGGTCGGGAAGCACCGTCTCCTCGTCGTCGAGGAGGTAGCCGTAGTCGACCTCCTCGGTCGGCACCGCGTCCGCGGGCGCCCACCAGCCGCCGTCGCTGCGCTGCATCGCGACGATGCCCGCGGACGTCCAGAGGCGCACCCGCTGCGGGACCGGGGCCCAGACGTCGAAGGGCCCGCGCCCGACCGGGCGCTGGGTCGACGACGGCTGGGTCGGGGAGGGTGCGGTGGTCATCGGTCCTCCAGGAGGAGTACGGCGGGATGGTCGCGCATCAGCTCGGCGAGCCGGACCTCGCCGTCGACCACCCGGCCGGAGACGGTGTCGCGGAACCGCCCGGGCAGCGCGAGCGTGGTGTCGCGCCAGCCGCCGCCCTCCGAGAGCCCCCACGGCAGCCGGGTCACCACGGTGACCGCGCCGCCACGGTAGAAGGCGAGCACGTGTCCTGCGGCGGGTCCCTCGGCCGTCAGGGGCCGGTAGCCGGTGAAGAGGTCGCGGCGGTCCCGGCGGGACCGCAGCCCCGCGGCCGTGAGCTGCAGCTTGGCGAGGGCGGGGTCGTCGGGGCCGGAGCCCAGGGGCGCGGCGGCATCGGCCGGGAGCGAGCGCAGCGCCCGGGCGCGCGCCGCGAAGTCCACCGGGCGGCGGTTGTCGGGGTCGACCAGGCTCTGCTCCCACAGCTCGCTGCCCTGGTAGACGTCGGGCACGCCGGGCAGCGTCAGGCACAGCAGCTTCGCGGCGAGGGCGTTGCTCCATCCGGCCGGGGCGAGCTCGGCGACGAGCCCCGTGACGAGGTCGGTGACCTCCGGCTCGTCGAAGGCCGCGTCGACGGCGGCGTGCACCGCCGCCTCGTAGGCCTCGTCCGGCTCGGTCCAGGTGGTGCGGTCACCGGCCTCGCGCATCGCCTTCTCGGCATAGGCGTGCAGGCGCATCCGCAGGTCGGCCGGCACGCAGCCGGGCTCCGTGGCGGCCGGCCAGGACCCCACGATCGCCTGCCAAAGCAGGTTGCCGAAGCCTGCGTCGGGCAGCGGTGCCAGCGCGAGCAGGCGGTCGAGAGCCGCCGCCCACGCCGCCGGCCGCTCCGCCAGCACCGCGATGCGGGCGCGCACGTCCTCGCCGCGCTTGGTGTCGTGCGTGGAGAGCGCGGTCATCGCGTCGGGCCGGGTCGCCTGCCGCACGCCCATCGCCGCGTGGAACTGCTCCGGGGTCAACGCGAACAGCGCCGGCTCGCCGCCGACCTCGTCGAGGGAGGTGAGCCGGGCCCAGCGGTAGAAGGCCGAGTCCTCCACCCCCTTGGCCATCACCATGCCGCTGGTCTGCTGGAAGCGCAGCGCCGCCTGCCCGACGGGGTCGTGCAGCGGCTCCTCGATCCGGTCGAGTGCCGCGGCGAGGTCGGGGCGGCGCCGGCGCGCGTCGGCGAAGGCGGCGTCGAGGTGCTCGGCGCCGAACGGCAGGTAGGACCGGTAGACGGGAAAGCAGGCCAGCAGCTCCGCGACCGCGTCGACGAACCGCGCCGGCTCGAGGGGATCGGCCGTCGCGGAGGCGGGCGTCGTGCCGCCGCGCACCAGGTCGCGGACGATCCGGCGCACCTCGGAGCCGAGGATGCCGTCGGCGACCGCCCGCTTGGAGTCGTGCACCATCTCGTGCCACGCCGTCGGGCCGTCCCGCAGCCGCGCCTCGAGCGCCGTCAGGGGCTCCTCGCCGCCGGGATCGGTCAGCACGCGGTCGATCAGCGCCAGCGCGTCGTAGCCCGTGGTGCCCGCGGTGGCCCAGTCCTCGGGCAACGTCTCGACCAGGTGTCCGGAGGCGAGGTCGTCGGGGTCCTCGCTCAACGCGAGGATCTTCTCCACCAGCACGTAGGCGCCGCCCGTGAGGTCGGCCAGGTCGCGCAGGTAGGTGCCGGGATGCCGCAGGCCGTCGGGGTGGTCGACGCGCAGCCCGTCGACGAGCCCCTCGTCGAACCACCGGCGCACCTCGACGTGGGTCTCCTCGAAGACGTCGCGATCCTCCACCCGGACGGCGGCGAGCTCGTTGACCGCGAAGAACCGGCGATAGTTGAGCTGGTCGTCGGCGGCGTGCCAGCTCACCAGCGCGTAGTGCTGACGGTCGTGGACCGCGTTCGCGTCGTCGTCGGGCCCGGCGGTGCCGGGCGCGACCGGGAAGCGGTGATCGTGGTAGACGAGCTCGTCCCCCTCGACCCGGAGGTGGGCCACCGGTCCCTCGGGCCCCTCGGGCAGGTCGTCGTCGCCGACCACGGGGATCCGGATCCGGCCGTCGCCGGCGGCCCAGTCGACGTCGAAGGCGCCGGCGTGGACGGAGTCGCGCCCGTGCAGCAGCAGGTCCCACCACCATGCGTCCTGGTGCGGGGTGGCGACACCGACGTGGTTGGGGACGATGTCGACGATCACGCCCATTCCGTGCTCGCGCGCGGCGCGGCTGACCTCGGCCAGGCCGGCACCCCCGCCGCGAGCCGGGTCGAGCCGGTCGTGGGCGACCACGTCGTAGCCGTGCGCGCTGCCGGGCTCGGCGGCGAGCAGCGGGGAGAGGTAGACCCAGTCCACGCCCAGGTCGCGCAGGTAGGGCACCAGCTCCGCGACCGCGGGCAGGTCGAGGTCCGCGGTGACCTGCAGGCGGTAGGTGCTCGCGGGGACCCTCATGCCTCGCCCTGCCGCATCGCGGCGACGGAGGCGGCGGCGGAGGCGTCGGTGATCTCCTCGGTGGCGTGGTGCTGCTGCAGGACCAGCGCCGAGCGGTGACCCAGCCGGATCCGGTCGCCGGGGGCATGCGGTCCCTCGCCCACGGAGGAGGCGGTGTCGACCACGACGTCCCAGGACTCGGCGTACGTCGCGTCGGGCAGCACCACGTCGATGTCGTCGCCGGCGTTGAGGTAGAGCAGGAAGTGGTCGTCGAGGATGCGCTCCCCGCGCGGCCCCCGACCGGCGATCCCCTGGCCGTTGAGGTACATGCCGAGCGCCTGCGCGCCGTCGTTCCAGTCGCCCTCGGCCATCACCCGGCCGTCGGGGTGCAGCCACACGAGGTCGTCGAGCTGCTCGCCGTGCCGCACCGCCTCGCCGGTGAAGAACCGCTTGCGCCGGAAGGTCGGGTGGTCGCGCCGCAGCCGCGCGATGGCGGTGGTGAACTCCAGCAGGGGCTGGTCGACCGCGTCCCAGTGCACCCAGCTGATCGGCGAGTCCTGGGCGTAGGTGTTGTTGTTGCCCTGCTGGGTGCGGCCGAGCTCGTCGCCGTGCAGCAGCATCGGCACGCCCTGGGAGAGCAGCAGCGTGGTGAGGAAGTTGCGCTGCTCCCGCGCCCGGGCCTCGAGGATCTCGGGGTCGTCGGTGGGCCCCTCGGCGCCGTGGTTCCAGGAGCGGTTGTCGTCGGCGCCGTCGTTGCCGTCCTCGCCGTTGGCCTCGTTGTGCTTGTGGTCGTAGGAGACCAGATCGCGCAGGGTGAACCCGTCGTGGGCGGTGACGAAGTTGATGCTCGCGACGCTGATGCTCTCGTTCGGGGTGCCGCTGTTGCTCGGCGGCGACGAGTTCGGCCGCACCCAGCGCGGCAACAACAACGCCTACTGCCAGGACAACGAGTTGAGCTGGTACGACTGGGGCGAGGTCGAGCACAACGGGGCCCTGCTCGAGTTCACTCGCGGGCTGATCCGCTTCCGCAAGGAGCACCCACTGCTGCGACGCCGCCGCTTCTTCGAGGGC
>JBQCHZ010000027.1:0-26038 GCA_051954195.1 Marmoricola sp. | reverse complement strand
CGCATCCGCCCACTGTGCTGCCCGCGGCGCGTGCTTCGCAGACCTCGTCCACAGGCCGCGCAGCCTGCCCGCACGCCTCACGTCCGCCGGGCGGGCATTACATTCGGGCGTGTGAGCGACCTCGTCTTCCGCATCGGCGCAGACCGGGCTGACGGTGTCGACAGTGTCGACTACCTGGCCGCCTGGGAGACCCAGCGTGAGATCCATGCCCGCGTGGCCGCAGGTGCCGAGCCGGACACGGTCTGGCTGCTGGAGCACCCGCCGGTCTTCACCGCCGGCAAGCGCACCGCACCGGACGCCCGTCCGGCCGACCCCGGCGGGGCCCCGGTGATCGACGTCGACCGCGGGGGCATGATCACCTTCCACGGACCCGGCCAGCTGGTGGGGTACCCGATCGTCCGGCTCCCCGACCACGTCAAGGTGGTCGACTACGTCCGCCGCGTCGAGGAGGCTCTGATCCGGGTCTGTGGCGACCTGGGGGTGGCCACCGCCCGCGTCCCCGGCCGGAGCGGGGTCTGGCTGGGCGCCGAGGACGGTCGGCCCGAACGCAAGGTCGCCGCGCTGGGGATCCGGGTCAGCCAGGGCGTCACCATGCACGGCTTCGCCCTCAACTGCGATGTCGACCTCGGGTGGTACGACCGCTTCGTCCCGTGCGGCATCTCCGACGCCGGCGTCACCTCGCTGAGCGCCGAGCTGGGTCGCGACGTCACGGTCGCCGAGGTGCTGCCGCTGGTCGAGCAGCGGCTGGCCGAGCTGCTCGCGTGGCAGCCCTATGACCCGACGCCCGACTACGAGGCCAAGCCGGAGCCGCCGCACGTGCGGGTGCCGGTGCTCACACCGGGAGGCTGAGCGGCCCCGCGTGTCCCCCGGGCACGCCCGGACCGGGATGCGCCATGCTGGCCAGGTGTCCGATGCGCCGTCCGATCCAGCGTCCGATCCGGCCGTGCGGACCCGTGGCCTGCGCAAGGTGATCCGCGTCGGCGGGCGCCGGGTGGCGGTGCTCGACGGGGTCGACCTCGCGGTGCCGCGCGGCGGCGTGCACGCCCTGCTCGGCCCGGAGGGCTCGGGCCGCACGACGTTGCTACGGGTGCTGCTCGGCCTGGCCCGCCCCTCCGGGGGCGAGGCGGCCCTGCTGGGCGTGCCCGTCCCCGACCGGCTCGCCGAGGTGCTGCCGCGGGTCGGCGCGGTGGTCGAGGAGCCCGGCTTCACCGACGGCCTGGGCGCTCGGCGCAACCTGCGGCTGCTCGCCCGGGCCGACGGCCTCCCCCGCCGGCGCGTCGACGAGGTGCTCGAGCGGGTCGGGCTGACCCGCCGGGACCGACGCCGGGTGGCCCGCTGGTCGCCGGGACCCCAGCAGCGGCTGGCGCTGGCCGCCGCCTTGCTCCGCTCCCCCGAGCTGCTGCTGGTCGACGAGCCGACGGCCGGTCTCGACCCGGTCGCCGCCGACGACGTACGGCGCATCCTGTCCGAGCTGGCCGCCGAGGGAACCACGGTCGTGCTCACCTCCCACGACCTCGACGAGGTGCGCACCACCGCGGCGTCGATGACCGTCCTGGACGCCGGGCGCGTCGTCGCGGCGGGTTCGGTCGCGGAGCTCGCCGGTGAGGCGACCGTGCCGACCCGGGTCCGGGTCGCCGACAGCGGACGCGGCGCGGAGGTGCTCCGCTCCGGCGGGTACGACGTGTCGGCGGAGGGCGAGGACCTCCTCGTGGCCGGTCACGAGCACCCCGAGCAGATCAGCCGGCTGCTCGCCGGTGCCGGCCTGCACGTCAGCGAGCTGACCGCCGCACGCCCCGGATTCGCCGCCTGGTTCGCCGCCCTGCCCGGTCGGTCCGGTGACGCGGCACGCACCGAGGAGGAACCCGCGTGACCCGCCTGCTCCGCGCCGAGACGACCCGGCTGCTGGCCCGTCGTACCGTCGCGGCCGTGCTGCTGCTCGCCGCGCTCCTCGTGGCCGTGGTCGCGGCCCGGCTGATCTACGAGACCCGCCCGGCCAGCCTGAGCGAGGTCGCGACCGCCCGGGCGCAGGCCCAGGTCGAGACGTCCGCCGGAGGGACCGCCGCGGAGCTGCGCGCCTGCCGCCAGGACCCGGTCGGCTTCCTGGGACCCAAGGCCACCCCGCCGGACTGCCGCCGGGCGTTCTCTCCCCGCACCAGCGACTTCCTGCCGCGCCACCCGCTGAACATCGACCGGTTGCTCGACAACGACGGCGCCCGGGTGGCGCTGCTCGTCGTCGCCGCGCTGGTCATCTGCGCGGCGACCTACGCGGGCGCCGACTGGCGCACCGGCTCGATCCGCACCCAGCTGCTGCACGAGCCGCGCCGCTGGCGGGTCTGGTCGGCCAAGGCCGTCGTCGTGACCGTCTTCTGCGCGCTGGTGTGCGCGGTGCTGCTCACGGCGTTCTGGGCCGCGCTCTTCCTCGCCGCGGACCACCGCGGCCTCGACACCGGTGGCCTGCTGGGCACCACCGTGTGGCACGTGCTGCGCGCGGTGGCGCTCGCCGCCGGCGCCGGACTGGGTGGCTACGCCCTGACGATGCTGTTCCGCAGCAGCCTGGCGACGCTGGCGCTGCTGTTCGCCTACGTCGCCGGCGGAGAGGTCCTGATCAACCTCGTCCCCGTGGCGGGGGGCGCACGCTGGACCGCCAACGCCAACCTCTTCGGGTGGCTCGCCGACCGCTACACCTACGTCGATCCGGCGGTGGGCTGCCGGGCCTTCTCCAACTGTGATGCGACGCGCTCGCTCGACCAGCTCCAGGCGGCCTGGTTCCTCCTGGCGCTGCTGGCTGTGGCCGTCGTCGCATCGGTCCTGGCCTTCCGCCGCCGCGACGTCTGAGGCCTCGCGGGGCGACGTAGGGTGGGCGCGTGAGCACATCCACCACTGTTGCGCCTGACGGGCGCAAGCTGCTCCGGCTCGAGGCGCGCAACGCGGAGACCCCGATCGAGCGCAAGCCGGAGTGGATCAAGACCCGGGCCAAGATGGGGCCGCAGTACCGCGAGCTCCAGGGGCTGGTGAAGTCCGAGGGCCTGCACACCGTGTGCCAGGAGGCGGGCTGTCCCAACATCTTCGAGTGCTGGGAGGACCGCGAGGCGACGTTCCTCATCGGTGGCGACCAGTGCACCCGGCGGTGCGACTTCTGCCAGATCGACACCGGCCGGCCCGAGCCGCTGGACCGCGACGAGCCACGCAGGGTCGCGGAGTCGGTGCAGCAGATGCAGCTGCGCTACGCCACCATCACCGGCGTCGCCCGCGACGACCTGCCCGACGGCGGCGCGTGGCTGTATGCCGAGACCGTCAAGCAGATCCACGCGCTCAACCCCGACACGGGCGTGGAGAACCTCATCCCGGACTTCAACGGCGTGCCGGACCTGCTCACCGAGGTGTTCGAGAGCCGTCCGGAGGTGCTCGCGCACAACGTCGAGACCGTGCCGCGGATCTTCAAGCGGATCCGTCCGGCGTTCCGCTACGAGCGCTCCCTCGACGTGATCACCCAGGCGCGGGCGTTCGGCCTGGTCACCAAGTCCAACCTGATCCTGGGCATGGGCGAGACCCGCGAGGAGGTCTCGCAGGCGCTGCGCGACCTGCACGCCGCGGGCTGTGAGCTGATCACGATCACCCAGTACCTGCGTCCCTCCCTGCGCCACCACCCGGTGGAGCGCTGGGTCAAGCCGCAGGAGTTCGTGGAGCTGGCCGCCGAGGCCGAGGAGATCGGCTTCGCCGGGGTGATGAGCGGCCCGCTGGTGCGCTCGTCGTACCGCGCGGGACGCCTCTACCAGCAGGCGATCTCCCGCCGCGAAGCCACCGTCGGGCCCTGACCGGACCATCTGAGAGACTTCCGAACCATGGCACGCCAGAAGACGCCCAACCCGGGGAAGGCTGCGAAGAAGCCGGGCCGGCTCGGGCAGATGACCCAGGCCTACCGGATGACCCGGCAGAACGACCCCAGGATCGGGCTGATCCTCCTCGGGGTCTTCGCCGCGGTGGCCGTGATCGCCTTCGTCGTCCTGTACTTCCTGCTCGGTCGCCACCTGGTCTTCCCCCTCATCGCGGCCCTGCTGTTCGGCGTCCTGGCCGCGCTCATCGTCTTCGGCCGTCGTGGCCAGGCCGCGGCGCTGGGCCAGATCGAGGGCAAGCCGGGTGCTGCCGCGTCCGCGCTGGGCATGCTGCGGCGCGGCTGGAACGTCGAGCCGATGGTCGGCTTCACCAAGCAGCAGGACGTCGTGACGCGCCTGGTCGGTCCGCCGGGCATCGTGCTGATCGGCGAGGGCAACCCCAACCGGCTCAAGCCGCTGATGGCCTCCGAGCGCCGCAAGCACGAGCGGGTGGCGAGCGAGACCGCCATCAGCGAGCTGTACGTCGGCAACGGCGAGGGCCAGGTGCCGCTGAAGAAGCTGGTGCGGCACGTGACCCGGATGAAGAAGCAGCTCAAGCCGGCACAGATGACCGACGTCCTGCAGCGCCTGAAGGCCCTCGACGCCAACCGCTCGATGATCCCGGTGCCCAAGGGCCCGGTGCCGACGTCGATGAAGGGCATGCGCGGCAACCTCCGCGGCCGCTGAGCGGTTCCGGCATTCCGCTGAGGCGGCGCGGGTCGCCGACCTAGGCTGGGGCGTCCTGCCCCCTGACCTCTGGACGGCCATGGTCTCGCTGCGCCCCCGCACCGCCCGCCCCGCCCTCGCCCTGCTGACCGCGCTGCTGGTCGCTTCGATGCTGGCAGCGATGACGACGACCGCTGCCGACGCGCGCGCGGCGCGGGTGGCCCGCGTCTCGAGCGTGACGGTGACCAAGCCGACCGCCGCCGACTGGTCGGCGCAGCGGGTCCGGCTGCACTGGCGTGCGGTCGCGGGTGCGACGTCGTACCAGTACCGTTGGTCACCGGCGACGACCATGCGCGGCGCGAGCGCTCCGGTTACCACGACCCGACGGCAGGCCGCGGTCCAGCCGCTGAGCCGGGCCTCGTCGTGGTACTTCCAGGTGCGCGCCCAGAAGGGCAGTCGGCACGGGGCGTGGTCGGCCGTGCGCAGCACCCGCTTCTCCAACAAGTGGCCCGCGGCCCCGACCACCCGTCTGAGCACGAGCGCCGGCCGGGTCACCGTGTCCTGGGCGCGCGTCCCCTACGCCTCCCGCTACCGGGTGACCTGGTCCTCGGCGCCCTTCGGCAAGCGCATCGTGGCCTCGAGCGGCTGGCTCCCGGAGTCCGCGCTCAGCGCCACACTGCCCATCGCGTCCGACGCGACCAGCGACGCCACGATGACGGCGCCGGCGTACGGCAACAAGGTCTACGTGCAGGTCGAGGCCAACGACCAGTTCAAGACCGACGAGGTCGCGACCCACCAGACGCCCTGGGACGGCATCTACCCACAGGCCCCCGCTGCGCCGTCCGGCGCCGCCGTGCGCTTCGGCACCTACAACGTCCTGCTCGGGAGCAACCAGCAGGACGCCAAAAACGGGGACGCCGCGCCGTGGAGCACGCGCTACCCGGTGATGGCGGCCACCATCGCCGCCCGGAAGCTCTCCGTGGTGGCCCTGCAGGAGATCGGCCTCGACTCCAACGGCAGCAGCGGTGCCGATGACGTCGCCCACGCTCTGGGGGGCGGTTGGAAGGTCGCCGATCCCGGCGACCGGCTGAGCGACGGCCGGATCCTCTACGACAGCGCCGCGTTCCGGCTCCTCGGCTCCGGGCGACTGAACGACTACGGCAGCGTCCAGAACTACGCGAAGGACAACGAGCTGTCGGTGCCCTGGGCGCGGCTGCAGCCCACGGGGGGCGGCACGCCCTTCCTCGTCGCATCGATCCACTTCGCCATGCCCGGGTCCTACGCGGCGAGCCAGTACAACGCCGCATCGGGCGCGGACGCCGACCAGGTGGTGAAGGCGCTGGCGGCCCTGCAGTCCCGGGCCGGCACGTCGGACCCGGTCGTCGTGGCGGGCGACTTCACCAGCAGCAACTCCAGCTTCACCGATCAGACCACCGGTCAGACGCAGCTGGTCCGGCACGGCTTCAGCGACGCCATCGCGGCGCGGAGCCGCGGCAGCTACACCGACTGGACCACGGTGCTCAATCCCGTCACCTTGACGGAGAGGGCTCCGCAGGCCCACGGCATCGGTGGGCGGGCCGACGGCATCTACGTCGCCGGCGGCATCGGCTCGGCGTCCTACGACCAGGCGCCGAACGTGCGGGACCGGACCGGGGTCCGGGTCAGCGACCACAACCTGGTGTACGCCCAGCTGCAGCTGCCCTGACCGGGGCCGGCCGGCCCCGGGGGTCTCAGCCGGCGAGCGCGCCGAGGCCGCTCGGGTGCGTGACGACCTTCGAGGCCGGCGGCGCGGTGACGTGGACGGGCTCGCCCCACTTCGTCGCGTCGATGGTGACCTTCTGGCCGGCGAGGTCGAGCTGCGCCCGGCGGAGCAGGTTGCGGGAGTCGACGTAGAGGTCCTCGGTCACTCCCGTGGGCAGTGACGGGGTCTGCACGCCGGCGGGGAGCTGCAGCTTCTTGGCCAGTGCGGAGGGGTCGACGGTCACGACGTAGTGGTGCACCTGCTGACCGTCGATCGTGGTGGTGCCGGCGTCCTTGAAGTCCTTGACCGCGCCCTTGAGCATCGAGATCGCGCCGTCGGGGGCGAAGTTCTTCAGCTGATCGACCAGCGGTCCCATCGTCGCGTCGTCGGCGGTGACCGCGAGGAACTTCCCGTCGGGGGTCAGTCCCGGCACCGCCAGGTACGCCGTGCCGTCGACGAGGCGCACGTCGACCTTCCGGCCGGAGAAGGTCATCTCGAGTTGCATCTGCGGCGTGGTGCCGTCGTAATCGATGTCGCCGACGGCGTGAAGCTGGGAGCCGAGCGCCAGGGCGACATGGGCCGAGTGGTAGCGACCGATCGCGTCGGTCATCGTGGACGCGAAGCCGGTCCGGGTGAGCACCGGCGCCGCGGTGGTGGAGGCCCCGCCGGCCGGGCCGGACGCGCTCGGTGCGGCGTCGTTGCCGCAGGCGGCCACTCCCCCGAGGGCCAGCAGCAGCGTGGTGACGGCGGCGCCGCGGCGCAGGTCGAGTCGCATGCCAGGAAGTCTAGGTCGCCCAGACGTGGCGAGCCCGGTCTCGGAGGACTCAGGTCCGGCGCAGCCGGAAGGCGGCCGAGCTGGTGACCAGGTCGTGCAGGCCGCGGCCGTCGGAGCGGAAGACCAGCGGAGGGATGACCAGGCAGATCAGCAGGGTGCGCAGCAGCGAGGCGCCGAGGCTCAGCGGCCGGCCGTCGAGGCGGAGCACGCGGACGCGGGTGACCAGCTGGCCGAACGAGCCGCCCACGAGCGCCGTACCGAAGGCGGTCTGGACGAAGAAGATCAGCAGCGGGGCCCAGGTGTCGCGGTTGTAGCCGTCGGGGCCGAGCACCGCCAGGGCGACCAGGGCGCCGGCGATGCCGTCGATGACGCGCGCCAGCAGCCGGCGGCCCCAGGAGGCGAGCTCGCGGCCCGAGGGGTCGGTGCGGCGGCCGGGTTCGGCGGGTCCGGTCGGTCCGGACGCGGTGCGGTCAGACATCGGCGCGACCCTATCCGCCGACCGGGTCCCTCTCGCTCTCCGGTCAGGCGTAACACGAGCGAAACAATGCGGATACGGTCGGTTCATGGGCTCGACCTAGGTTGTGCCGCACGCGCGGCGCCGACCTCGACGGCCGGCGTCCGCCCCATCGAAGATCACCAGGTCGCGTCGCCGCGCGACCGAGGAGGACGAATGTTCAACAACAGCGACGAGCTGCTGCGGTACCTCAAGGACGAGCGCGTCGAGATGGTCGACGTCCGCTTCTGCGACCTGCCGGGCGTGATGCAGCACTTCACGGTGCCGGTGTCGTCCTTCGACCAGTCGGTCTTCGACGACGGCCTGGGCTTCGACGGCTCGTCGATCCGTGGGTTCCAAGCGATCCACGAGTCGGACATGCAGCTCTTCCCCGACCCCACCACGGCCTACATCGACCCGTTCCGGGTCGCCAAGACGCTGGTGGTGAACTTCTTCATCCACGACCCGATCACCGGCGAGGCCTACTCACGCGACCCGCGCAACATCGCCCGCAAGGCGATGGCCTACCTCGCCAGCACCGGCATCGGCGACAAGGCCTACTTCGCTCCCGAGGCGGAGTTCTACGTCTTCGACAGCGTGCGGTTCGAGACCAAGCAGAACGCGGGCTTCTACCACATCGACTCCGAGGCGGGCGCGTGGAACAGCGGCTCCGAGGAGAACAACCGCGGCTACAAGGTGAAGTACAAGGGCGGCTACTTCCCGGTGGCGCCGTACGACCACTTCGGTGAGCTGCGCGACGAGATGGTCGTCGAGCTGGAGCGCTCCGGCCTGCAGGTCGAGCGCGCGCACCACGAGGTCGGCACCGCCGGCCAGGCGGAGATCAACTACCGCTTCAACGAGCTGTTGCAGGCCGCCGACGACGTCATGAAGTTCAAGTACATCGTCAAGAACGTCGCGTGGCGCAACGGCAAGACCGCGACCTTCATGCCCAAGCCGATCTTCGGCGACAACGGCTCCGGCATGCACTGCCACCAGTCGATCTGGAACGACGGCGAGCCGCTGTTCTACGACGAGACCGGGTACGCCGGCCTCTCCGACATGGCGCGCTACTACATCGGCGGCATCCTCAAGCACGCGCCGTCGCTGCTGGCCTTCACCAACCCGACGGTGAACTCCTACCACCGCCTGGTGCCGGGCTTCGAGGCGCCGATCAGCCTGGTCTACAGCCAGCGCAACCGCTCGGCGTGCGTGCGGATCCCGATCACGGGCGCGAACCCGAAGGCCAAGCGCATCGAGTTCCGCTGCCCCGACCCGTCGGCGAACCCCTACCTCGCCTTCTCGGCGCTGCTGCTCGCCGGTCTCGACGGCATCCAGAACAAGATCGAGCCGGCCGAGCCGATCGACAAGGACATCTACGAGCTGCCGCCCGAGGAGATGGCCAGCATCGACCAGGTGCCGACCTCGCTCAACGCGGTGCTCGACAACCTTGAGCGCGACCACGACTTCCTCACCGTCGGCAACGTCTTCACCTCCGACCTGATCGAGACGTGGATCGACTACAAGCGCACCAACGAGATCCTCCCGGTCCAGCAGCGCCCGCACCCGCACGAGTTCGAGCTCTACTACGACATCTGATTCGCAGGTATCTCTGACCTGCGCATGGGTGCCTGAAACGGCGCCTGACCTGCGAAAACGTCTTTCAACGTCTTCCAGCGTCAGGCGCCGTTTTTCGTTGTTGTGCGTACCCAGTGCACCCCACAAGAGCGAGAGGGCAGCGATCACGCTGAGCGGTCGTCGGCCGGGCGAGTGGACGGTCATTCCCGGTCCGGTGCTCCCGCGTGAAGCTGGCCAGCCTCTCGAAAGTCGCCCGAACTGTCGGATCGTCGGCGTACCTTCCAATCCGAAGCGGACCGACGACCGGATGAGCTCCGCCAGACCCGAGGCGGTGAGATGGCACCGGACGCCACCGGCACAGACCCGGTCCTCGACGTGCCCACCGATCAGCAGCGACTTGACCTGTACCGGTACGTGACCGCGGACAACGCGGCCGAGTACATGGCTCTGATGCGCCTGTTCACCGAGACCCTCCTGACCGACCTCTCCTCCACCGAAGCCCACGAGCTGCTCGACCGCGACGGCATCATCCTCGACGTCGAGGAAGTCGAAGCGCGCTGCCGGCAGCTCGTCGCCTGGGGCAACCTCGTCCCCTCGATGCGGGACGCCCGCGTCGCCACTGTCAGCGAATGGCTCCGCTCCCGCTCCCGCTACCAGGTCACCAAGCTCGGCGGACGCGTCCACCGCGACGTGGACGCGATCCTGCGCGCCAGCGACGGCGCCCGCGAAGTAGCCCGCGAGCTCCTCGGCGGCACTGTCCAGACCCTCCAGCGAATCCTCGACAACCTCGCCGGAGCCGGCGACGTCGACGCGCTCGCCGCCGACGTCACGACCGTGTTCAGCAACCAGCGGCTCTTCTCCGACTCCGCCACCGACTTCTACGCCTTCGTCCAGGGTCGCCTGTCTCGCTACGACCTCGGCCTGCCCGAATACCGGGCGTTCAAGGAGATGCTGCTCGACTACGTCGACCTCCTCACCGCCGACGTCACCCGTCACGCCCCCGCCGTCGCAGGGCTGCTGGAGCAGATCGAACCGCACCTGCCCGACCTCATCGCCACCCTCGACGCCCTACCCCGGCTCATCGATCCCGACGGGAACCCCGCCGAACGCTCACCCGGACGCAGCCGCGCCGACTGGGATGATCTCACCGCCTGGTACACCGGACGCCGCGGACGCTCCGGCCCCGACCGGCTCCGCAACGCAGCGGAGCAGGCCCTCGGCCAGCTCATCGCGAACGCCAAGCGGATGCTCTCCGCACCGGGCACCGGCGTGTCCCGCCGCGCCGACCTGCTCCGCCTCGCCACCTGGTTCGACGGCACCGACACCGCCGGCTGCAAGCGACTGTTCGACGCAGCGTTCGGCGCCTACCCCTCCCGGCACCTCCTCCACGGACCTGAGGAGGACGACGGCCGCGCGGGACCGACCACCTCGTGGTGGGACTCCGAACCGGTCGACGTGCCCCTGTCATTGCGCGAACGCGGCGACCGGTCCGCCCGCGGCCGATCCTCCCGCGTCCCCGATCCAGCCCTGGACCGCGAGACCCTGCTCGCTGAAGCCGCCGCCGAAGCCGCAAAGAAGAAGGCCGCCGCCGCCGAGCTCGCCGCTACCGGCAACCTCCACGGCGCCCGCCTCACGCCAGTCGCCCGCGACCTGCTCTTGGAGCGACTCGGCGACCTCCTGGCCATCCACCAGGACCTTGAGGAAACGATGACGTCGACCGACACCGACATCGACCTGTTGATCGTCGCCGCACCCTCCCCGGACGCGACCGTCATCCACTGCGACGACGGGCTCCTGACCATCCACGACCTCACCGTTCACGCCACCACCACCGGGCAGCGCGCCAGCGCCAATCGGGAGCCGGCTGACGTCGCCGAGGGCGCGTCATGACGGCCGACACCGTGCCGCTGACGAACGCGAGCACTGCGACCCGAACCCAGGCCGAAGCAGAACGTCGTGCCGCCGCCCGGGCGCTGCTCGTTCACCCGGTCCTCACCGCAACCAAGCACCCCGAAGAGTTGGCTCTGGTCCGTCGCCACGCGACCGCCCTCAAACAGGCGTTCTCCACTCAGCTCGGGTACCCGCTCGTCGTCGAGTCCAGCTTCGCGCGGCTGGCCAAGACGCCGCTGCCCGCCGACGCACCCGCCCGTGGCGCACAACGCAGCAACGGAGTCGACCTCACCCCACGTGCCTACACGCACCTCGCCCTGGTGTGCGCCGGTCTGCTCGCACCCGGCACCGGGGAACAGGTACTGCTATCCACTCTCGTCGACCAGCTGCGCGCCGACGCAGCAGCCGCCGGCATCACCGTCGACGACTCCATCGCCGACCGCCGCGCCCTTGTCGCCGCCGTCGGCCTCCTCCTCAGCTGGGGCGTCCTGGCCGAGACCGACGGGTCCGTCGCCGCGTGGGGAGAACGACGCGAAGAGGCCCTCTTGACCGTCAACCGGTCCCTGCTGCCACACCTGCTGTCCCGCCCCCTGTACACGCTCGCCAGCCCCGACGAGCTGTGGCGGGTCGATCCGGACGCTCGCGAGAAGCCTCGTCTGGAGCTGCGTCGTCGACTGATCGAGAACCCGCTCACCCGCCGCGAGGACCTCACCGAGGCCGAAGCCGACGTCCTCTCCCGCGAACGTCGCGACGTCGCCAGAGCGCTCGAGGACCACTTCGGTCTCGTTCTCGAAGTGCGGGCCGAAGGGGCCCTCGCCTACGACCCCGACGAAGAACTCACCGACGTCGTCTTCCCCGGTAACGGCACCGTCCGCCAGGCCGCGCTCCTGCTCCTCGACGCGCTCACCGACAACCTCCGCCCGACCGCTGGGACGACCGTCAACCGCCCCACGCACAGCCAGGCCACCGCGAGCGACGACACCGAGGTCGTGGAGAAGGGCGGCGGCCGAACCCGGCAGGTGCTTGGTGCCCTCGCCTCGTGGGAGATGGTCACCGACGAGCTCGAGGACCTGGCCGGCCGCAACGGAAAGTCATGGCGAGCCGACGTCGCCGGCGACCTGGACCTGCTGCGGACCGAAGTCGTCGAGCTACTTGAAGCCGTTTCCTTGGTCACCGCCGTGCCGAATGGCCTCGCGTTGCACCCCGCCTGCTTCCGGTACCGACCCCAACCCGTCCGCGCCCCCGACCGCCCACGACCCACCTCCAGCGGCGAGACCACGGACGCAGACGACGGCGACCCTTCGCTCTTCGACACCGACCCGGAGATCCCATGACCATCACCGACCTCAACCCGCATTCGCCCGCGGACGCCGGTGACGACCAGACTCCCGCCCAGCACCACCCGTACCGGTGGCGCATGCGGCGGGCCGGGATCGTCAATGTTTGGTACTACTACGACACCGAGTTCGATCTGTCCGGCGGACGGCTCGTGCTCCGCGGCACCAACGGCTCCGGGAAGAGCCGCGCGCTGGAGATGCTGCTCCCGTTCCTCCTCGACGGCGACCGCCGTAAGATGGACGCCACCGGAGCGAACAAGGTCCGCCTTCAGGATCTCATGAAAGCCGGTGGCGACGGGCATGGCAACCGACCTGGGTACCTGTGGCTTGAGCTAGCCCGCGACCTTGACCCCGACGACGAGGCCGATGCCGACGCGATCGCCGATGGCCGCGACGTCGCCTACATGACGATCGGCGCCTTCCTGCGGTACTCCTCGGCCACCACCGACGTGAAGGTCTGGTACTTCATGACCGACCGCAGGGTTGGACACGACCTGCCGCTGTTGTCCTCGACCCGCGACGCGCTCAGCCGCGAACAGCTCACCGAGCTCATCGGCTCGGCCCAGATCACGGATTCGCCCACCGCCCACCGTGACCGGGTCCGGGCCGCAGTGTTCGGCCTCACCGGCGAAACCGGCCGGGAACGGTACGAAGGGTTCCTCCAGCTCCTCCACACGCTCCGCTCGCCCGACGTCGGAAACCGGATCGAAGAAGGGAAGCTTCCCCAGATCCTCGCCGACGCTCTCCCGCCGCTGAGCGAAACAGCCCTCGCGGCCGCCGGCGAACAGCTGGACGGACTCTCCGAGACCCGCAACGCCCAGGAGCGGCTTGAAGAGGCACGCGACCACGTCCGCAGCTTCCTCGACATCTACCGCCGTTACGCCGCGGGTGCCCTCACCGTGAACGCCGAGGAAGCACTCACCGCAGCCACCGCAGCATCCAGGGCCGACAAGGACGCCACGACCAAGAAGAACCGTCACGAGAGACTCGTGAGCGAGCTCGCCGAAGCGAAGGCCGCCACCGAGGAACTTGACGACGCGGTCAGCGAGCTCGAACGAACGGTCGCCGGCATCAAGGCATCGAAGGCCTACGCCGCCCACCGCGACCTCGACGAGCGCGCCAAACGCGTCGACGCGCAGGGGGCCTCGGCCGACGTCGCCCTGGGTGCCGCCGCTCGAGGCCGCGCTGTGGAGGAGGCCGCAGCGGAGGCCACACGCGCGCGCGCCGAAGACGTCCTCGCCCAGGCCCGCGACGTGACGGGCGAACTACAGCAGGTGCACCAGACCCTCGCCGCCGCCGGTCTCGCTATCACGCTGCCCGAACCGTTCTACGCGCACACCACGACGTCCCCCGCCGAAGCGGACACCGTTCGCGTGCACCGAGACCAAGACCCGCAACCGTTCACCCGTTCCACCGCGACAGAGGTGACCGTCGGCCCCACCACCCCCGCCGACCTTGGCGCTCACCTGGACCGCACTCGCACGGCCGCAGGAGAGCGGCAGCGTCACGCCGCCACCCGGCTGACCACCGCCCGGAGCCTCGACACCCAGCACGCCGAAGTCACCGCCGCGGAGTCCGCAGCCGCGACCGCAGCCCAGCGAGCTGAGGAAGCATCAGTCACCGCAGGCGAGCGCGCCGATTCCCTCGACACCGCCGTCAACAAGCTTCACCAGGCGTGGACCGCGTGGCTCGACGACCCCGACACGCTCGACGCGTTCGGATCCGGCATCGCGTGGGAGACCTTCGACGTCCTACGGGACTTCCTCGCGGACCCCGCCCAGCTGACCAGGGCCGAGACGAGCCCCGAGATCACCGAACACCTCGACGCCCTCGACCGTGTCCCGCACGTGGCAGCCAGCGACGCTCGTAGCCGCCACACCGTCCATCTGGCCCGGCTCGACGACGCCGACGAGCGCGACCGGCAGACCCGCACCGAACTCGAGGCCGAGAGGGGCCGGCTCGAGTCCGCGATCGACCCGGCCCCGGCCGCGCCACCGTGGCTGCAGCCCACACCCGAAGGCGAGGTGCCGCTGTGGCGCGCCGTCAACTTCGCCGACGTCGTCCCCGCCGCCGACCGAGCCGGTCTCGAAGGTGCGTTGCTGGCCTCCGGCCTGCTGCTCGCCACCGTCACCGCGGATGCAAACCTCCGCGCCCTCGACGGTCAGATCCTCATCCGCCCCCACGGCGGCCCCGCGGCAACACCGGTCACCGGCACCTTGGTGCCCGACGACGCATCTGGACTACCCGCCGCCACGGTCGCCGCGGTCCTCGACCGGATTGGATACGGCGCCGAAGCCGGAACGGTGTGGGTCGACGCCGACGGGTCATGGGGTGCCGGCGCTCTAACCGGCCGGCACCAGCCGGACGCCGCTGAGCACATCGGTGCCGCGGCCCGCGCCGCCGCTCGAGCCCGCCGGCTGGCTGAGATCGCCGAGCAGGTGGTTGCCCTAGACACGGCCGCGGAGGTCCGACAGGCCGCCCGCGAAGCGGCAGAGACCGCACTGGAACGGATCAACGACCGCGTCCAACAGGCTCCCGTCAGCCGAGACGTCTCGAGCGCACGGACCAGCGCCATCGAGGCAGCAGATCGCGCCGAGGTCGCACAACAGGCTGCTAAAAGGGCCGCTCGGGCGGCCGAGGAGCTCCGGGCGAAATGGGCAGCGGCGAGCGCCCGGCACGTCGACATCTGCGGCCAGTTCAACCTCCCGACCCGCAGTGACGAGCTCGCCGAGGTGCTGAAGGCGCTTGCCGAAGCGGGCCGGACCTGCGCAGCGGCGATCCGGATGACCCACGAACTCGACCGGCGCCTGCGCCTGCACACTGCCGCTGTCGAACATCTCGACCGCGATCGGCAGGCGCGGCGCCAGGCCGAAGCCGCGGCCGACGAAGCGTGGACCCTGTGGCACGGCGAGGCGACCGAGCTCGAGTCGATCCGCGAGACGCTCGGCGCCGACGCCGCCGACGCGCTCGCGAACCTCGATGCAGCCGAAGCGGCGTTGAAAGGACGCAGCAGCGAGTTCCGCTCCGCACGGGAGTCCATGGAGTCCCTTCAGCACGACTGCGGAGTCGCTGAGACCGAAGCAGCAACGGCCACCGCGCACGCCGAGGCGACCCGTACTGAACTCGCCACCGCAGCCGGACGTCTGGTCCGGCGGTACGCACTCCCGGGCCTGGTGGCAGCAGCCACCGGCGCGGCTGAGGAGCCGCTCGAGATCCCGGAAGTGAGCGTCGCTGCCGTGCAGGCGGCCGCGAACCGGGTCCGTGCCGAGGTGGGCACCACGATCGCGACGGTGAGCGACACCGTCGCGAGCAAGGCGGAGCAGACGCTCGACCACAACCTGACCGGCACGTTCGACGTCACGGTCGAGGTCGAGGACGGCGTGCGCCTGGTCGAGGTGTCCGACGCCGCCGGCACCCGCACGGTCGCTGAGGCAGTGGACGAGCTCGAGCGGCTCTGTCAGCAGGGCCGCGATGCCCTCTCGGATCGTGAGCGGCGGGTGTTCACCGAGTTCGTCCTCGGTGGAGTCGCCGAAGAGCTGCGCCGCCGCATCGGGCAGGCCGAGCACCTCATCGACGACATGACCCGCCGCCTGGGCGCCATCCGCACCAGCCACGGGATCGGCGTGAAGCTGCGGTGGCGCCTGGCCGAGTCCGCCGGCGGAGGCATCGCTCGCATCAAGGAACTCGTCGCCACCGACGCCCGCGTTCGCTCCCCGGAGAAGACCGCCGAGCTCACCGCGCTCCTCAAGGCACGAGTCGACGAGTCGTTCGCCCTCGACGCATCTGCAGGGTTCGCCGCGCACCTGTGCAAGGCACTGGACTACCGCGAATGGCACCACGTCGAGGTGATCATCATGGGCCCAGCCCCCGGGCTGGAGCGGCGCATCGCGCGACGGGCAAAGCTCTCCCAGGGCGAGATCCGGTTCGTGTCGTACGTGACGCTCTTCGCAGCCGTTGACGCCTACCTGTCCGGCCTACCGGACGCCAAGCGTGCCCTGCGGCTCATCCTCCTCGACGACGCGTTCGCGAAGGTCGATGACCGCACCATCGGCGAACTCATGGGCCTCCTGGTCCGACTCGACCTCGACTTCGCGATGACCGGTCATGCCCTGTGGGGCACCTACCCCCAGGTCCCGAAGCTCGACTGCTACGAGATCCGGCGCGTCGAAGGCAGCGCCGCGGTCACCACCCACGTCCACTGGGACGGCCACAACAAGCACCTGCGAGCTGCCCGGTGACAGCACCTGAGAGCGGCAGATCACCTACCCGGCCCCGGCTCGACCCGGAACTGCGAGAGTTCCTTACCGACCCGTGCCTGGCTCCGCTGTGGGAGGCAGTGCAAAACCGCCTCGAACGCAATCGGCTCCGCGCCGGCGGCGTGGTCACCGTCGACCTGGACGAGATCGGAGCCGACCGGCTGTCCGGGCTCCTGGGCCGCAACACGCGCGCCGGACGAATCCGGGTGCGGCTCGATGACCTAGACCGTGCCTTGCGTGCCTCCTCCGCTGCCGCCGGCCTCGTGGCGGTGGTCGCCGACCTGGCCGGACGACCGCTCATGGACCGGACGGCTGCCAGGGAGAACGCATTGAAGGCCCGGGCCGACACGATCGGCCTCCTCGACGCTGCGCTCGTGAGCGCAGGCCTGGCCGATGCCGCGTGGGTGCCCGGCTTTATAGACGCAGTCCGCCGGTCGGGGCTCCTGACCCGCGCCGGCTCCGGTGCCGCAGTCGCGATCCGCAGTGCTGGAGCAGTCCTGGCCGAGATGCGTACCGCGGGCGTCCTCGACCCAGCCACGCAAGCCACAGTCGAGACCGGCGTCGGGTGGGAGCTGGCCGAGCTCGCGAGCCGCTGCACGGGCGACGCGCACGGCCTCGACGACGGTCGGGTCGCACCGGCCCTGGTGCTGCGGGCCGCAGCCAGCGCACTCGAGGTCCCGGTCCCGGAGAATGCGGCCGGGCGCCGCGACCTGTGGGGACGGCTCGGCGTCACCGCCGACCATGTGTCCGGCACCGTCCTCGCGTGGGCGCTGCGGCCCCCGGGTGACGATCCGTGGTCGGTGATGATGCGGGCCCGCGCCGACATGGGCGTCGTGACACACTTGACGCTGCAGGAGCTGCGCGGGCCTGCCGCCGCCCCATCCGCTTTGTGCGATGACGGCGCGGTGGTGTCGGTGGTGGAGAACCCGCAGGTGCTGCAGGCGGCCGCGAAGGCCCGCGTGTCTGGGGTGCTGCTATGCACGTCAGGGAACCCGTCGGCCGCGGGATGGGTATTGCTGCGCCGACTCATCGAAGCCGCGGCGGACGTTCGGTACCACGGCGACTTCGACTGGCCAGGCGTCGCGATCGCCGGCCGCGTGCTCGCAGCAGGCGCCGCGCCGTGGCGCATGGCGGCGTCGGACTACAGCGCCGCGGTCTCCGGCTTGCCGCCGGAAGCGAAGCTTGCGTTGTCCGGCACGCCAGTTGCGACAGATTGGGACCCGAGACTGGCCGTCGAGATGGAGCGCCTCCGTGTCGCGGTCCACGAAGAGCTGATACTGGCGACTCTGCTCGAAGACCTCCACTGACCGTCGCTCTGGAGGACCGCGCTGACGATCTTACGGTTCGTCAACCCGCTGCAGGGTCCCCCGTACACGTGATCTGAGGAACCCGCGCTGACTCGTTGCGCCGCGAGACCGGGCGGAGCGGCGCGTGTGGAGTCGCCCAGATTGGCCGGCGAACGAAACCGGCGGCATAACCGGCCAATCGATGCGAACCGTCGGTACCCCTCCATATGGTGTCGGCATGGAAGTCCTCCGGCCACGAGCGCGCCTGCTTGTCACAGATCTGGACAACACGCTGTACGACTGGTTCGGCATCTGGCACTCCTCGTTCTCGGCGCTGCTGGAGGAGGTGGCCTCGATCAGCGGTTTCCCGGTCGAAGTCCTGGAGCAGAATGCGCGAGAAGTTCACCAGCGGCACCGGACCTCCGAGTACTCGTTCTTACTCAACGAGATGGAATGCCTCCGCACGATGCATGCGGACGACGACATCGCCGCCGTCTACGCGGAGGCGATTCACCGCTTTCGGTCCGCACGGAAGCGCGCCACTCAGCTTTACCCGACTGTCGGGGACACGCTGCGAACGGTTCAAGGCCTCGGCGTGCCCATCGCTGCCTACACCGACTCGCTCGCGTTCCACAGCTTCCAGCGGATCAAGGCCCTCGGGCTCGACGGGGTCATCACCGCGATGTAGTCTCCGCCAGATCACGCGGTCCCGGACGGGGTGGACCTAGCGGAGGTCCGCGCACTCGCGCCCAGTGAGTACGAGTTCACCCACACGGTCCGGAGGGAGTTGCCCCTCGGCGCTGCAAAGCCTGACCCCACCGTTCTTAAGCAAATCTGTGCCGACTTCGGCGTGCCCCCCGAGGAGACCGCGTACGTCGGCGATAGCCCGATGAAGGATGTCGCGATGGCACAGGCCGTCGGTGCGATCGATGTTCTCGCTGAGTACGGCATCTCTGTCAGCCGTGATGGCTACGAACTGCTTCGCCGGGTTTCCCACTGGACGAAGGCCGACATCGAACGGGAACGACAATTGGCAGCAGGCCAGACTGTCGTTCCCCGATACGTGCTGAAGCATCAGTTCGCAGAGCTGCTAGACATCGTGGACTTCGATGGAGGGGTTCCGTGAACTCGACCCCACCGCCCCCACTCGACCCCAAAGAGCGGGCTGACTTGTACCTGGAGATGTGGAAGCAGACCGTGCAGGTCCAGATGCACTTCAACGACATTGAGATGAAGGTCAGGACGGCGGCAATCACCGTTCTCACGTTCGTCCTCGGAGGCGCATCGCTGGCACTCAGGGAGGGGACAAGAGTCGAGCTCATATGGGTCAAGCCGCCTCTTGCCACCGTCACGCTTTTCCTCGGACTGGTGCTCTGGGGAGCCTTCTACTTCGTGGACCAGTGGTGGTATCACCGCCTCCTGATCGGCGCGGTGCTCCACGGCGACGCCCTAGAGGACGAACTCCGCCAGGCCCTTCCGAAAGCAGGATTGACCAAGCAAATCAGTGAGTCGAGCCCGAAGGAGTACCGCATCTTGTGGGGCAAGAAGCGCGAGATGCACTCGACCGAGAAGATGAAGATCTTCTACGGAATCGTGGCCTCTCTGCTGCTTGAACCGCCCCGGCGTGTCCGGAGACTTGGTTTCTTGGCTCAGCCGGTCGGCGTGAGCTGGTTCCTTGCAGCGTAGTGAAGTTCCTCGGCCTGCATCGGGGTTAGGTCGTCGAGGGCCTCGTGGGGGCGTTCGTTGTTGAAGAAGTCGACCCAGTTCAGGGTCTCGATCTCGACGTGCTCGACGCCGCGCCAGGGGCCTTCGGGCCGGATCAGCTCGGCCTTGTAGAGGCCGATCTGCGACTCGGCCAACGCGTTGTCGTAGGCGTCGCCCACCGACCCGACCGATGGGTCGACGCCTTCGTCGATCAGCCGTTGGCTGAAGGCGAAGCTGACGTACTGGCTGCCCGCGTCCGTGTGGTGGATGAGCCCGGACAGGTCGGTGATGCCGGCCTGCCGGCGGGTCCAGATCGCGTGCTCGAGGGTGTCGAGCACGAGGTCGGTGGTCATCCGGGTGGCTGCCCGCCAGCCCACGATGCGGCGGGAGAAGACGTCGAAGACGAAGGCCACGTAGACCGTGCCGGCCCAGGTCGCGACGTAGGTGAAGTCCGCGACCCACAGCTGGTTGGGCCGGCTGGCCCAGAACTGCCGGTCGACCAGATCCGTGGGCCGCTCGGCAGCGGGGTCACCGATCGTGGTGCGGACCTTCTTCAGCCGCAGTGCGCCGACCCAGCCCTGCTCGCGGTACAGCCGCTCGATGGTGCACCGGGCGACGTCGTGGCCCTTGCCGCGCAGGTGCAGCCACATCTTCCTGGCCCCGAACCTTGCGATCAGCTTCTGCCGAGACCGTTCGGCCTCGATCAGGGCGACCAGTTCCGCGTCGCGGACCTGCTGTTTCGAGGGCTGCCGCGCGATCGTGTCGTAGAAGGTGGACGGGGCGACCTGGATCCCGTGCTCAGCGAGCACGCGACAGATCGGCTCGACCCCGAACTCCTCCTTGAAGTCGGCGATGAAGTCGATCAGAACCTGTTGGGGCGGTCGAGCTCCGCCGCGAAGAAAGCCGAGGCCGCCTTCAAGATCTCGTTGGCCCGCCGAAGCTCGGCGACCTCCTTCTTCAGCTTCTTGATCTCAGCGATGTCCTCGCTGGTCTTCCCCGGCCGGATGCCGCCGTCGATCTCGGTCTGCCGCAGCCACTTACGCAGCGACTCAGGGCTGGTGATGCCCAACTTGCTCGCGACCGACTTGATCGCCGCGGACTCGTGCGGGTAATCCGCCCGGGACTCCATCACCATCCGCACCGCGCGCTCACGCAACTCCGGGGTGTACTTCGAGGGTCGTGCCATGAGAGTGATCCTTCCAACGAATCAACTCTCCGGACTTGCCGGGGCGGTTCACTCTGCCAGTCTTGCCGTTACCGAGATGTTGGACGCGCTCGTCGAGGCCAGGGCAGACGCCGCTCAGGCGCAACGCGATTTGGAAGCCGCCCGAGACGCCGACCAAGCCATGCGTGAACTCGAGCGCCTCTTCCGCCGCGAAGCCAAACTGCGCGTCGCAGCCGAGACGACCCAGGCGACCCTCGACGAGGTACTTGAGACCACAGTCAGTCCGATCGCGGCCGAACTGAACCAGCGCTGGTCAGGACTCTTCCCAGACCGAGGCTCGCTCACTACCCGGGCGGACGGCACCATCACCCGACAAGTCAACGGCCACGACGTCCCCTTCGACTCCTTTAGCACCGGCGAAGGGATGGGTGCGACCATCTTGCTCCGTCTTGTTGTCACCCATCTCACCTCTGTCGCGGACTTCATCTGGTTCGACGAACCCCTCGAACATCTAGACCCTGACGTCCGCCGCCACGTCGCGAATATGCTCTCCAGAGTCACGGCAGGGGACGGCTCCGTAAGACAGGTAGTCGTTACGACGTACGAGGAGCCACTCGCCCGACAGCTCCGCGCCAGGGACAGTCACCATGTCCACCTTGTCGACGTTAGGCAGTCACATGCGTCCGGGTAATCGGCTCCGGGCTAGTTTGACCAACGCATGCCGCTGACGTGTCTTGACCGCGGGTAGTCGAACGCGAAGGTTGCCGAGGCCCAATGGAGTTGCCAAACAGTGCAACTGCTGCTCGGCCGCCACGCTGAAGCTTGGGCAAGGCCGACTTCCCGCGCGGCGACCTGTGGCGTACCAGGTCGGTTGAGAGGGTCAGAGTCGACCGGCCAGGACCGGACTGCCAACCGGGTCATAGCGCCGCGAAAGCCTGCCCGGCTGCGCACACGCACCTAACTCCTGAACGCAGCGCATCGTGCGCTGCCGGCCTCAGGAGTCACGATGTCCATCCCCACCCAGATGAGCTTGGTCGGCTTCATCGCCTCAGCACCCGAACTGCACTTCACCAAGGTCGGCGACGAGTGCTGCCGCATGCGCGTCGGCATCGAGCAGTGGCGCAAGGAAGTCGACGGGAGCTTCACGAAGCTCGACCCGACCTTCCACGACATGGTCGCGTTCGAGAGCACGGCCCGCGAGACCTACGCGCGGTTCCGCAAGGGCGACTCGTTCGTGGCCAGCGGCTACGTCCACGAGTACGAGGTCGACGGCCGTGAGGGCAGCGTCATCAAGAAGGAGTTCGTTGCCCGGAAGATCGGTCACAACGCCAACAAGACCGACTACAGCGTCCAGAGGGGTCGCCACGCTGCCGAGCGATCACTGACCTCAGTTCCTCAGCCACCCGCCGTCGGCCTCTGACAGGTCGTCGCCGTGAGCGCCTACCCTGACGGGCCCGACGAGCGGGATGTCACCGACCTGTACGAGCCTCCGCCCGTGCCGGTCAACTGGAACGCGCTCGACGCCGAGCACGCTGAGATCGAGTGGCACGACCTCGACCGCTGGGTGAAGTGGCTGAAGGTGACGTTCGGGCTCCCGCCCAACATCGTGCCGCCGTACTGGCACCGTCACGACGAGCTCGTCTGGGAACTCTCGGCCCTGCACTGCCACTGGCTCAGCTGCTACCACGACTCAGCGCCCCCATCGGCGCCGATCAACTGGATGCGGGAGTTCGCCGAGGCCCGCCGCCGTCTGCGCGACTGGGTCTCCATCAGCGGCACACGTCTCGACCGGGATCGTCCGACGCGGCAGACCTCATGGCCCGGTGAGTCTCCGGCAGATCCCGGCACCGAGGTCGAGATCCACAACCGGGACGCGGACTTCGAAGAGTTCGTCCGTGAGGACCTGCGCCAGCGCCTCCGGATCGAGGCCATCGCCCGCCACCAGGTCATCGGGTGAGCCATGAACACGCCATGGCCGCCTGCGGCGTCGCGCCATCCACAGCAGGCGAGGCGTCCTCGGCAGCGCAACGAAAGGCGACGCACGGTCGAAGCCCGACCTCCCGAAGGAACCACCATGCTTCTCCCCCACGCACAGACACTCGCTCAGGCCCGGTCGTACGTCGCCGCCCTCGCCGACTGCGCGCTGAGCATCGAGGCGTCCTCCGCCTATGAACGCGTCCTGCTCGAGCTGGACCGCGTCCATGACGACGAGTGCCCGGCACTCGACACGGACGACCTCACAGACGACCGCGACATCCTGTTCGCCGTCGCTGGCAACGCCATCGAGGAGCTCGAGGACTTCGGCATCGATGCCCTGTCAGTCGAGCTCATCCTCGCCATGCTGGTCGACGCACGCGACCTGGACATCGGCTGATGTACGGCGACAACGGCGCCCAGATGCGAACGGAGCTGGCAGCGCTGCTCCGTCAGCACCGGGTGATGCATCGGCTCCAAACGAACTCCACCGAAGGACGCGCGGAGGTCGGCCGGAAGATCCTGCGGTTCCGGCAAACCGTCCTCGTGTGGTGCGACCAGGCCATCGGCGTGGCACGACCCCTGGCGTTCGCGAACATCCCCACCAAGCCAGCCGACCCATTCCGCGCGGCGATCGAACACGGCGCAGCCATCGGAGAGCTGGCCCGGTCGCTCGAGTTCGCGCGTCACGAAGCGCAGACCAAGCCAGCCTCGAGCGTCGAGCTCACGACACCAAGCGACAACGTGCTCGTCGAGCACTGGCGACAGGCCGCACGCGCCGCTGCCCTGGCTGAGCACGACACCGCGCCAGACCGGGCGGTGCACCTCACCGCAGCCCAGGGCCGCGCCGTCGCAGGTGATGTCGCGGCGGTCAGCCAGGCGCTGGTCGTCCTCGACCGGCGGTACCGCAACACACCCGAATGGGAGTCGCTCGCGGGGTGCGACCGGCTCGGATGGGCGGCACTGGCAACGGCGCTTGATGTCAGCCTTGGCCAGCCCGACTACAGCGTCGACCAGACCGGATGGCGCCCGCGAACCAAGCCGATCCGCGGCCCGGCGAAACCCGGCGTGCTTGGTGTGCTTCAGGCCGAGCACAACCTTCTCGTCAGGCTCCAGTCGTTCCCCAATGCGATGAACCTGCGCCTCATCGTCGACTCCCAGCGTCTGCTCACAACGGCCCTGATCCCCTACGCGCAGCGGATCGATCCAGCCATCGCAGGCACGTGGCGCGAACGCGCTGCCACGTACACCCAGCTGCAGCGGGAACTCCGCAATATCGGAGGCAAGCTCGGCAACGGCGCGGCCGCGACGGCGGAAGCCGCAAACGCAGTCAGCCGGATGAAGGCGCTCCCGTCCGACCTCGTGATCGAGCCTCGAATGCTGGGCGGCTTCAACGCCCTGTTCAGCCGGCTCGATGCGCGCATCACCGACGTCCTTGAGGACGGCGTCGAGCGCGGAGCCTTCGTCCAACGCGTCACCGTCCCGAGGCTGACGAGCAGCCACGGACGGCTCATCCACCCGGTCCGCGAACGGTTCGTTCCAGTCGCGCGCCCGGCCGATCTCGATGCCATCCGAACCGCCCGTGAGCGCCTTCGGCCGGCCGCCGCAGAGACTGCGGCGGAATCGCCTGGGGTCAGTCGGGTCGACCTCCACGCCGCGCTAATCCATCGTCCGCCCGAGAAGGGAGCGCAACCCGATGTCCCGTACCTCTAATACCGCCGCCAAGCTTCCCGCTCAACGGCGAGCGATGGAGCGCCTCCTGTCTGCAGACGAGGTGGCCGAGTTCCTCGGCATCCCGGTGGCGACGCTCTACCAGTGGCGCCACAAGGGCTGCGGACCAGACGCCTATCGCGTCGGCCGCCACCTCCGGTACGAACCCTCAACCCTGAGAGCGTGGCTGGACGAGCACCTGGAAGGCCGCCGTGGCGTGGGTTGAGCGCCGCGAGCGCACGTCGACCGACGGAAAACGGACCATCACCTACCGCGTCCGTTGGCGCGAGTCCGACGGGAGAGCAAGGGCCAAGACCTTCCGGCGCAAGGTCGAGGCGGATCGCTTCGCCGCCATGGTCTCTGCGGACATCGTCCGCGGTCACTACATCGATCCCGACGCCGGAAAGGTTCGCTTCGACGAGTACGCGAACGAATGGCTGGCCGCGCAGACCTTCGAGGAGGGCACCGTCGAGATGGTCGAGCTCCGCTTCCGACTCCACGTGATGCCACACCTGGGGACCCGCAACCTCTCGGACGTGCAGCCCTCGACCATCCAGGGATGGCTCCGGACGCTCACGGGGCTCTCGGGGAACTACCAGAAGGTCATCTACGCCAATGTCTCCTCTGTGTTCACTGCGGCAGTCGACGACGGGCTCATCCCCAAGAACCCATGCAAGGCCCCGTCGGTACGACGCCCGAGGTCGGATCCGCGAAAGTTCCGACCATGGACGCGCGAGCGCGTCTTGGCAGTGCGCCAGGAATTGCCGGACCGCTTCAAACTCGTCGTCGATCTCGGTGTCGGCCTGGGCCTGCGTCAGGGCGAGATCTTCGGGCTCTCGCTCGACGACATCGACCTGAACACCGGCGAGATCGAGATCCGCCGCCAGGTGAAGCTGCTCGGCAGCAATCGCCAGCTGTTCGGACTTCCGAAGGGGCGAAAGATCCGGACGGTGCCGCTGCCCGACCGGGTGCTGGAGCTCGTCAACGACCACGTCACGCGCTATCCACCACGGAGTGTGACGCTTCCGTGGGACAGGAGTGATGGAGCTACGCGGACCGTCGAGCTCATCCTCTACTCGCGAGAGTCCGCCGCCCTCAACCGCAACTACTTCAATCCCAAGATCTGGCGCCCTGCCCTCGTCGCGGCCGGTGTCGAGCCCAAGCGCGAGAACGGTTGCCACGCATTGCGCCACTTCTACGCGAGTACGCTCCTTGATGCGGGTGAGTCGATCCTGGCGCTGAGCGAGTACCTCGGACACGCGGATCCGGGATTCACCCTCAGGACATACACACATCTGATGCCGTCGTCGACCGAGCGCACGAAGGCGGCCATCGACGCGATGCTGAGCGTACCGAGTGCACCCCATGAGCCCTCGTAGGAGCCGTTTCCGCAGGTCAGCGCACTGACGTACTCACTACTACGACATATAGTCACTTGTGCACATAGTGCTCGTGTCGGCGACGCTCGAAAACTGAACAGTTGCGACGCTTGAAAAGTGAACACTCACGACGATCGGAGAGTGATCACTTTGGAGGACTGGGCGTTGATCCGTCGGCTTGCCGGCGAGGGCGTTCCGAAGGCGCAGATCGCGGC
>JBQCHZ010000026.1:0-14127 GCA_051954195.1 Marmoricola sp. | reverse complement strand
CGCACGGGCCCCGGGGGCGCCGGGGGGGTGGGGGGGGCGGGGCCCGTCGGCCACCCCCTCTTGGCGCCCCCTGGGGGGCCCCGGGGGGGTCGCGCCCGGGGCCCCGCGCCGCGTCAGGGGTTGGAGGACCCAGATGTGGAGAACTACAGGCGTGTCAGACGCCCGCGCGCGCTCAGGGCGCCGCGTCCGCGATCAGGCGCAGCGAGTTCCACACGTGCTTATCGTGGGCGGCCTTGCCGTTCCCGGCCTCCACGACGAACTGGAAGTGGGAGGGCCAGGACGACGCGGGCCGCACCCTGCCGCTTTCGACCCCGGCGTCGTACTTGCGGGCGACGGCCAGGGCGTCGACGTGCCACGTCTCGGTGGCGTGGGCGGCCAGGCGGTAGGGCAGTTCCGGGCCGACCACCTCGCCCACGCGCACGACCACCTTGCCGGACCCGTACGGCTTGGCCCCGAAGCCCTGGATCGTCACGGCCGCCCGCCCCGCGTTGACGACGGTGAGCACCGCGACGGCGCCGTTCGGGAACGGCTCGCTGCCCTTGCTGAGACCGCTGGCCTCCAGCCGCAGGCGCGGGCCGCCAGCCCGGTACGACAGGACCGCCACCGCGAGCGACATGGCGGACAGCGCCAGCGCCGCGTAACTCACCCAGCCCGGCGCACCCATGACCCGAGGGTATGGGAGCCGGGGCGCCCCGGGGCCGCGGCGCGCTCAGGCCCCGGCCAGCCAGCGCTCGTCGGGCTTCCAGTCGAACATGAGCCGTCCCAGCACCTGCTCCCGCGTGCGCCGCCCGGGCCTGCCCCGCCGCACCGTCACCCGGGCGAGCACGTCGTCGAGCACCCGGCGCTGCGCCGCCTCGTCGCCCGCGGCCTCGTCCCACGCCTCGCGGTAGGTCTGGCCGGTCGGCTCCCACGTCCACCGGAGCACGGGTTTCCGGGCCTCCGCGGCGCGGAGTCGCTTCCGCAACGCGCGGACCTCGTCGGCCAGCGCGTCGTACTCCTCGTCGTCGGCGTCCACCTGCAGCGCCTGCTTGTGCCGGATCGCCTCCCGCAGCGAGGCCGCCTCGTCCGCGCCCCCGGCCTCCGCGGTCTCGACCCGGTGCATCCGCGGGGTGTCGCCCCACCCGCGCAGGACCTCCTCGACCACCACGTCCTCGAAGTGGCTGATCGACATGCGGCACTCCGGGCAGGTGTAGCCGGGCCGCGCGTTGACGGTGCCCCGCCACATCTTGCGGTCGCCGTCGAAGCCCCCGCACGCGCAGTACACGTACCCGGAGAGCAGGCCGCTCGTGTTCCGCCGGGACGCGCGCGGCGTCGCCTGCGGGCGCTCGTTGTTGTCGAGCAGCGCGACCATCGCGTCGTACGCGCGCCGGTCCATGATCGCCAGGTCCTCGTTGATGACGACCCGCCCGTGCTCGTCGCGGAGCAGGCCGTCGCCGCGCTGCCGCGTCTGGCCCCCGGTCCGGGGGTTGTACGGCACGCCGCCGAAGAGGAACGGGTGCGTGGCGAGCCGCCGGATCGCCGTCCACGAGTTCCACTCCCCGCCCTTCGGCGCCGGGACGCCCTCGTTGTTGAGCCAGACCCGCACCGAGTGGATGCTGTCGCCGCGCCGGAGCCGGTCGGTGATCGCCTTGACGACCCCGATCGTCTCGGGGTCCTGGACGTACCTGTAGTTCCGGGGCTCGCCGACGCGCTTGTAGCCGTAGGGGAGCACCCCGCCGACCGCCTTGCCCTCCCGCAGGTTCTTGCTCCGGGACAGGCTGGTGCGCTCGGCGTGCTGGCGGGAGTAGTGCGCGGCCATGACGGAGTGGATGCCCGCGGTGAGCGGGTCCTCGCCCTCGCTCGCGGACACGAGGCGCTTGCCCGCCGCCGCGAGCGCGCCGCGGGCGACGGCGCTGTCGGCCTCGTCCCGGGCCAGCCGGTCGAACTTGTAGACGACCACGCTGTCGAACTCGGCCGCCAGCATCGCGCGCCACCCCGGGCGGTCCGCGGTCGCCACCTTCGACCCGCTCGTGTCCGGGTCGGAGAACACCCCTGCGACGGCGTGGCTGTTGGCGGCGCACCAGGCTCGGCACTGCTCCTCCTGGACGGCCAGCGACGTGCTGTCCTCCGCCCTGCCCCTCGTGACGCTCTGCCTGACGTAGATCGCCGCCCGCTTCATCCCTGCCGCCCTCCGCTCGGTGCCCGGCGGCCATTATTACGCCTTTCCGCACCGGGCGGGACGCAAGCCGGCAAGACCACCCTGCTGAACTGCCTGGCCTCGGCCGTGTCGGGCCACGAGCGGATCGTGACCGTCGAGGAGGTCTTCGAGCTGCGGTTCGGGCATGCCGACACCGTCAGCCTCCAGACCCGGCAGGCGGGCCTCGAGGGCACCGGCGAGGTGACCCTGCGCGACCTGGTCCGCGAGGCGCTGCGGATGCGGCCCACCAGGATCGTCGTCGGCGAGGTGCGCGCCGCCGAGTGCCTCGACCTGCTGCTCGCGCTGAACAGCGGGTTGCCCGGGATGGCCACCCTGCATGCCAACAGCGCCCGGGAGGCGCTGGTGAAGATGTGTACGTTGCCGCTGCTCGCGGGGGAGAACATCTCGCCACGCTTCGTGGTGCCGACGGTCGCTGCCTCCGTCGACCTCGTCGTGCACCTCGGGATCGACGCGGCCGGGCGCCGCGGGGTCAACGAGATCGTCGGTGTGCCGGGTCGCGTGGAGGACGACGTGATCGAGACCGAGGCGCTCTTCGTGCGCCGGGCCGGCACCCTGGAGCGGGCCAGCGGGCTGCCGCCACGGCGCGACGCCTTCGAGAGGGCCGGCATCGACGTGCTCGCCGTGCTGGGTGGCGGCCGCTGATGGGCGCGGTGCTCGGACTGCTCTTCGGCGCCGGCCTGATCCTCGTGCTGTCGGTGTTCGTGCTGCCGGAGCAGCCGGTGAAGCCGGCGACGACGGGCAGGCTGCGCCGCTCGCTCGACGAGGCCGGCCTACAGTCCATGCGCACCGCCACGCTCGTCGCGGCCTGCGCCGGATGCGCGCTCGTCGCGCTCGTCGCGGTCCAGGCCCTCTCGCGGACCGCTCCGGTCGCGTTGGTCTTCGCGGTGCTCGCCTCCTGGGCTCCGCTGGGCGTGGTGTCGGGCCGCGCTCGCCGTCGTCGCCGGGAGCTCGCCCAGGTGTGGCCCGAGGCGGTCGACCACCTGTCCTCCGCGGTACGCGCCGGGCTGTCGCTGCCCGAGGCGCTCGGTGGTCTGGCGCAGCGGGGTCCGCTCGTCCTGCGCAAGCCCTTCGCTGCCTTCGCCCTTGACTACCAGGTCAGCGGCCGCTTCGCCGATGCGCTGGACCGCCTCAAGGACCGGCTGGCGGATCCGGTGGGCGACCAGGTCGTCGAGGCGCTGCGGGTGGCCCGCGAGGTCGGTGGTGGGGACCTCGGTCGGCTGCTGCGCAACCTCTCGGCGTTCCTGCGCGAGGACGCGCGCACGCGCTCGGAGCTCGAGGCCCGACAGGCGTGGACGCTCAACGGAGCGCGCCTGGCCGTCGCCGCACCATGGTTCGTGCTGCTGCTGATGTGCTTCCAGCACGCGGTGGTCCGCAGGTTCGCGACCCCGGCCGGTGTCGGGGTGCTCGTGGTGGGTGCCGTCGCCTGCGGTGTCGCGTACCGGTTGATGCTGCGCATCGGCCGGCTCCCCGTCGAGCGCAGAGTGCTGGCATGAGCGCCCCGGTCACGGGGGCGTTCCTCGGTCTGACGTTCGGACTCGGCGCCTGGCTCGTGCTGGATCACGTGATGAGCGCGCGTCGTCGGTTGCTCGCGGTGCGGGTCCTGCCCTACGTGCGCGACCTGCCGCAGACGCGGCGGCTGCCCGCGCGGCTGCGGACAGCCGACCCCGCCCCGATGCTGCGCGGGGTGTTGCTCGGGCGACTGGGTCGGCTCGTCGAGCACGCGCTCGGCGGTGCCGACGCGGTGGCGCGGCGCCTCGACCGGCTCGGCTCACCGCTCAGCGTGCACGACTTCCGTGTCGAGCAGGCGGTGTGGGGTCTGGTGGCGTTCGCGACGGCCGCGCTGCCGTGTGCGGTGATCGCGGTGCGACACCCCGAGCGCGGCCTGCCGCTGCTGCTGTGCTGCCTGTGCGTGGCTGCGACGGCCGTGCTGCTGCGCGAGAACCGGCTCACCGCGGAGGTGACGCGCCGCGAGCGACGCATGCTCGAGGAGTTCCCTGCGGTCGCGGCGCTTTTGGCGCTCGCGGTGGCAGCCGGCGAGGGCCCCGTCGCGGCCCTGGAGCGTGTGTGCCTGCGGGCGCGCGGCGAGCTCGCTGCCGAGCTCCGGCGGGTGCTGGCCGCGGTGCACACCGGGACACCTGTGGCGCAGGCGTTCGACGACCTCGCGGCGCGGACGGGTCTGGCGGTGATGGCCCGCTTCGCGGAGGCGATCGCGGTCGCGGTCGAGCGCGGCACTCCGCTCACCGACGTGCTCCACCACCAGGCCGCCGACGTCCGCGAGGCGGGACGCCGGGCACTGATCGAGACCGGGGCGAAGCGCGAGGTGCTGATGATGGTCCAGGTCGTCTTCCTGGTCCTTCCGGTCGTCGTGGTCTTCGCCTTCTACCCGGGGCTGATCGGCCTGCGGCTGGTCGTGTGAGGCGGGCGGGCGGGCGGGCGGCAGTGCAGGTGGAGCAGGGCTTGCGCCAACGGGGGCGCACGAGAGAAGGGGTCGAACCATGTGGAGCAGGCAACGACGTGACGAACGGGGCGACGTGCCGGGCTGGGTCCTCATCACGGTCATGACCGCGGGCCTGGTGACGGCGCTGTGGCAGATCGCCGGCAGTCAGCTCGGCACCATGCTGCGCGATGCGCTGGCGTCGGTCTCGGGCTGAGCCGCTTCTCCGGAACGAGGGCGGCGCGGCCGTCGTCGACTTCGTCCTGGTGAGCCTGGTGCTGGTGCCGCTCTTCCTGGGCATCATCCAGGTCGCCCTGGTGATGCACGTCCGGACGACCCTGGCGTCGGCCGCGGCCGAGGGCGCTCGCTACGCCGCCACCGTCGACCGTGGACCGCGGGAGGGCGCTGCCCGCGCCCGAGCCGAGATCACCCAGGCGCTGTCCGCGAGGTATGCACGCGGCGTCCGCGCCCGCGAGGAGGTACACGACGGTGTGCGTGTCGTGGTCGTCGAGGTCAGCGCCGCCGTGCCGCCGTTGGGCCTGTGGGGGCCGGGGCTGCGGGTGCACGTGGTCGGCCACGGGCTCGAGGAGCCCGGATGAGCGGCGCCGACCGAGGCGAGGACGGTACGGCGATCGTGGAGTTCGTCTGGCTCGCGCTGCTGCTGATGGTGCCGCTGGTCTACGTCGTGGTCGCGGTGCTCGACACCCAGCGGGCCGCCTTCGCAGCCTCGACGGCCGCCCGGTCCGCGGGGCGGGCGTTCGTGACGGCCCCCGACCAGGCCAGCGCGCGGCTCCGGGCGCTGGAGGCGGTGCGGCTCGCCTTCGCCGACCAGGGCATCCCCGACGCGCCCGCCCGGCTGAGCGTCTCCTGCCGGCCGCACCCGCGCGCGTGCCTGAGCCCGGGATCGGTGGTCACGGTCGAGGTGCGCAGCGCCGCCCGGCTGCCCCTGGTGCCGGACGCGCTCGGCGGCGGGGCGCCGGTGATCCGGGTCTCCGCCCGGCACGACTCGCCCTACGGCACCTTCCGCGAGGCCCGGCCGTGAGGCTCCCCGCTGCCCGTCGTACCGAGCGGGGGAGCGTCACGCCGTTGATCCTCGGGTTCACCGCGATCCTGCTGGTGCTCGTCGCCGTGGTGGTCGACGCCTCCGCGGCGTTCCTGAGGCGCCAGGAGCTCGACGCCGTCGCCGACGCCGCCGCGCTCGCCGCCACCGACGGTGCCCAGGCCGAGGCGGTCTACCTGCACGGCGTCGGTGGCCGGGTCGAGGTCGACCCGGCCGCCGCCCGGCGCTACGTCGCGGCGTATCTCGACGAGGTGGGTGCCGCCGCCCGGTTCCCCGGCCTCACCGTCCAGGTGCGCACCGACGCCGCGACGGTGGTGGTCCGGCTCGTCGGCTCGGTGCGGCTGCCGCTGCATGTGCCGGGGGTGGGAGGAGTGAGCCGGATCACCGGTACGGCGGCCGCCGTGGTGGCCGTGAACCGCTGACGCGCCCCGCCCGGACTTTGTGGAGGAGTTGTGGAACTCCGGTGCCGTCGGCGTGGCAGGGCGGTGGCGGCCGATCCGATGAGATCTCTCCTGTCAGGCCACGCGCCCCACCACCAGGAGATCCCCCCATGAAGCTCGTCCCCGCCGCCGCGAACGCCAAGGTGCTCGTCCCGCTCGCCACGATGCTCGCCGCCGGCGCGGTCGCTGTCGGCTCCGGTGCGACGTTCACCTCGCAGTCGATCCACACCGCCTCGGTGACCGCCGGCAGCCTGAGCCACACCAACGACAAGGACGCCGCCGTCCTCACGATCGCCAACATCAAGCCCGGCGACTCCAAGACCGGCACGCTGACCATCACCAACAACGGCACGATCGACGCGCTGGCGTCGGTCAAGGCCTCCGGCGTGGGCAACACCTTCGCCTCCAATGCCCTCTCGATCTCGATCGACGAGGTCGACCAGACCGGCGCCGCCAAGAACCTCTACTCCGGCGACTTCACCGGCCTGGGCACCCAGACCTGGCAGCTCGGCGCCCTCGACGTCAAGCAGGCCCTGAAGGTCACCTACACCGTCACGCTGGCCTCGACCGCCGGTGACGGCAACCAGGGCAAGACGGCCGCTGCGACGTTCACCTACGTCACCACGCAGAACGACGGCCACGACAACGCCACGACCACCTTCCAGTGAGCCCGCGGGCGTGACCCTCGCACGTCACGCCGGCACCTGGTGGGGAGGGGGGCCCGTCCGCTGTGCACGGACGGGCTTCCCCACCACCTGATCGGTCCAGATCGACTATTCGCAGCAGGAGACGACGATGATTGCAGGCAACGCCGCCGGGACGGCCCGCTGGGGCCGCCGCGCCCTCAACGCGCTCTGCATCGTCGTCACCCTGCTCGCGCTGGCCTTTCTGGCGCCGAGCCTGATGGGCCTCCAGCGCTATGCGATCGCCGGGGGCTCGATGACCGGCACCTACGACCTCGGCTCGATCGTCTTCGACCGCGTCGTGCCGGTCTCCGACCTGCGCGTGGGCGACGTCATCACCTACCTGCCGCCGGCCGACTCCAACGTGGACAACCTGGTCACGCATCGGATCGTCTCCATCCACGGCGACCGCTACCGCACGAAGGGCGACGCCAATCCCGACGTCGACCCGTGGACGTTCCGGCTCGTCGCCTCCACCCAGCCGCGCGTGGTCGCCTCGGTGCCGTACGTCGGCTGGGCGCTGCTGGCCCTCCAGCGCCGCGACCTGCGGATGCTCGCCATCGGCGTCCCGGCGGCGCTGGTCGCGCTGCTCAGCCTCCTCCAGCTCCTCCGGGCACTGCGCGAGCGGCGCCCGGCCGCGGCCCCCGCCGCCGTCATGGCTCCGCTCCTCGACGCGTCGGCAGCGACGACCGTCGTGCTCGTCGGGCCCGGGGACCACCCGATCACCCTGCCCCCGCGCGCCACGCGGACCCGTCCCGTCCTGCCCCGCCAGCGCCCCGCGCACGCCGCCCGGCCGGTGCTCCCGCGCCAGCGCCTCCAGCCGGCGACCCCTGCCGTGGCCAGCATCGACACCGCCGGAGAGGCGCCGCGGGCATGAGCCGCAGCTCCCACCGTTCCCCTTCACCGCGTGCAGCCCTGCTGCCCGCGGTCGCGGGCGTGCTCGCCCTGCTGGGCGCGCTGGCCTTCCTGGGCACGCCGCTCAGCGGCGCCACCTTCACCTCCTCGAGCAGCACCCGGGTCGCGGTCAGCGCCGCTGCCGACTGGGCGCCGCCGACCGTCGCCGTCGACCCGCCCAGCGGGACGCTGACCGGGACGGTCGCGGTGAGCGCCACCGCCGCGGACACCGGCACGGGCGTCGCCTCGGTCACCCTGCAGTACGCCGTCTCCGGCAGCGGCAGCTGGCAGACCCTGTGCACGGCCACGGGGTCGCCGTACTCCTGCAGCTGGAACACCGCCCTGGTGGCCGACGGGTCCTACGACCTGCGTGCCACCGCCGTGGACAAGGCGGGCTTCACCGCGACCTCCGACTCGGTGACGGTGCGGGTGGCCAACCAGCTGGGGGTCGTCCTCGCGCCGGTCCCCGACCCGGTGCACGGCACCGTCACGCTGCGCGTCGACTACGTCAACGCCAACGCCACCGTCCCGCTGGTGCTGTCGCTGCAGTACGTCACCGCCGGCGGCACGAAGTGGGCCAACCTGCCCGCCACCTGCGCCTCGAGCATCACCGCCGCCACCACCTGGTCCTGCGCCCTGGACACCACCAAGCTGACCAGCGGCGCCGACTACGACTTCCGCGCGGTGGGGTCGACCCTGCTCGGCGTCGCAACGTACTTCGACTACCAGTACGCCGTCACCGTCGACAACACCGCGCCCACCACGGTGCTCAGCGTCCCGAGCGGCACGCTGAGCGGCACGGTCGGGCTGAGCGCCACCGCCACCGACGGCGAGACCAGCGTGGTCAGCACCGCGTTCCAGTACCGCCCCACCGGCGCCAGCACCTGGACGACCGCCTGCACCGACGCGGTCACGCCCTACGGCTGCTCGATCAACACCACGTCCTGGGCGGGCGGCTCCTACGACTTCCGGACGGTCGCGACCGACGAGGCCGGCAACACCGGCACGAGCGCGGTCACCACCCGGGTCGTCGACAACACCATCGCCTCGGTGTCGGTGACGGCGCCCGCCTCCGGTGCCGTCCTGCGCGGCACGGTGACCCTGACCGCCGACGCCGCCTCGACCAAGGGCGTCGCGAGCGTCGCGCTGCAGTACCGGGTAGGCAGCACCGGCACCTGGCAGACCGTGTGCGTCGACACCACCGCTCCCTTCTCCTGCGCCTGGGACAGCACCGTGGTGACCAAGAGCGCCGTGGACCTGCGGGCGATCATGACCGACACCGCCAGCGGCACCCTGACCAGCAGCCTCGTCACCGTGTCGGTGGACAACTCGGTGCTCCAGGCGCAGGACGTGCAGGCGTCCAACGGTGGGGTGCGGGGCAAGCCGGACAGCGGCGACACGGTCGTGCTGACCTACTCCGGGATCGTCGACCCGGCCACGATCCTCGCCGGCTGGACCGGTGCCTCGACCGCGATCACGGCCACGGTGAACGACGCCGCGATCAGCGGCGGCCCCGGCACCGGGGACTGGCTCGGCCTCGCCGCGGGCAAGGCGGCGGTGAACCTGGGCCAGGTCGCCTTCGGGGAGAACTACGTCAAGGCGAGGAAGAGCGCGACCTTCGCGGCGACGCTCAGCGCGGCCACCCAGACGGTCGCCGGCCAGCAGGTGACCGTGGTGACGGTGACGCTCGGCTCGGTCACCCAGGGCGGCGGCTCGCTGCGGCAGACCTCGACCGCGGGCACCACCTCGTGGACCCCCTCGGCGGCCGCCCGTACGCCGTCCGGCGTGGCCTGCTCGACCACCGCGGTCAGCGAGACCGGGACCGCCGACCAGGACCTGTGACCGCCGAGCAGGGCGGGGCCGCCTAGCGCGGTGCCCTAGCATCGCTGGCCATGGAGGCGCACCTGCTGGTGGTGGAGGACCATCCCGACATCGCCGCCCCGCTGGTCCGGACCCTCGAGCGCGAGGGCTACCGGGTCACGGCCGTGCCGACGGGAGGCGCCGCGCTCGGTGTGGTGTCCGCCGAACCGGTCGACGTGGTCATCCTCGACCTCGGGCTGCCCGACATGGACGGGCTGGACGTGTGCCGGCAGGCCCGGGAGGGCGGCTTCGCGGGGGGCATCATCATCTGCACCGCCCGCGGCGACGAGCTCGACAAGGTCGTCGGCCTCGACCTCGGCGCGGACGACTACCTCCCCAAGCCGTTCAGCCTGGCCGAGCTGCAGGCGCGGGTGCGTGCACTGCTGCGCCGGTCAGCCCCGGCCGGCCCGGAGAGCGCCCCGCCCGCGGACGCGCTGCGAATCGATCGCCATGCCCGGCGGGTGAGCGTCGGTGCGCAGGACGTCGTCCTCACCGTCAAGGAGTACGACGTGCTGGCGCTGCTCTCCGAGCGGCCCGGCGCCGTCGTCTCGCGCGAGCGCCTGATGTCGGAGGTGTGGGACGAGAACTGGTTCGGCTCGACCAAGACCCTCGACGTGACCGTGGGCCGGCTGCGCCAGAAGCTGGCCGACGCGGGCGCCCGCACCGAGGTCGCCAACGTGCGCGGCGTCGGCTTCCGGCTCGACAACCACTGAGGTCGCGGCCGGAGCCGGTCACCGCTTCGACACCCGGAGGCGGCGCGCCGTACCCTTGGCTGTCGTGGCCACCAGAGACTACGACGCCGAGATCAAGCAGCTCCAAGCGACGATGGGCACCGTCGCGCACGTGCTCGACCTCGACGCGATGCGGCGCGAGATGGCCGACCTCGGGGAGCAGGTGGCGGCACCGGACCTCTGGGACGACCAGGCCAACGCCCAGCGGGTGACCGGCCGGCTCTCGGCGCTGCAGGGCGAGCTCGAGCGCTACACCCGGCTCCAGCAGCGCCTCGACGACCTGGCGGTGCTCGTCGAGCTGGCCCAGGAGGAGGGCGACGCGGAGACGCTCGCCGAGGCCGACCGCGACCTCGCGGCCATCCACAAGGCCGTCGAGCAGCTCGAGGTCCGCACCCTGCTCAACGGCGAGTACGACGCCCGCGAGGCCATCGTCACCATCCGCGCCGGTGCCGGCGGCGTGGACGCCGCCGACTTCGCCGACACCCTGATGCGCATGTACACCCGGTGGGCCGAGCGCAACAAGTACGGCGTCGAGGTCTACGACATCTCCTACGCCGAGGAGGCGGGCATCAAGTCCGCCGAGTTCGCGGTGCACGCGCCGTACGCCGACGGCACGCTGAGCGTCGAGGCCGGCACCCACCGGCTGGTGCGGATCAGTCCCTTCGACAACCAGGGCCGTCGCCAGACCAGCTTCGCCGCCGTCGAGGTGGTGCCGCAGCTCGAGCAGACCGACGAGATCGAGATCGACGAGAACGATGTGCGCACCGACGTCTTCCGCTCCGGCGGACCGGGCGGCCAGTCGGTGAACACCACGGACTCGGCGGTGCGGCTGACGCACATCCCGACCGGCATCGTCGTCTCCTGCCAGAACGAGAAGTCGCAGCTGCAGAACAAGGCGTCGGCGATGGTCGTCCTGAAGGCGAAGCTGCTCGCACGCAAGAAGGCCGAGGAGGCGGCGTTGAAGAAGGACCTCAAGGGCGACGTGGCCGCCTCGTGGGGCGACCAGATGCGCTCCTACGTCCTCAACCCGTACCAGATGGTCAAGGACCTGCGCACGGAGTTCGAGGTGGGCAACCCGCAGGCCGTCTTCGACGGCGACATCGACGGGTTCCTCGAGGCGGGCATCCGCTGGCGGCGCGGGGCCGAGGCGACGGCCTGAGCGGGTTGTCTGAGCGGCGGAAGGTCGGGGCGCGCCTCAGCGGGTCAGGTTGAGCGTGTTCGCCACCTCGACGCACCACGCGTCGGCGCGCCTGCGCACCACGCCGGTCGCGGCGTCGTCGGCGACCTCGCAGGTCAGCCACGTGTCGCCGAAGAGTCCGGCGTGCCGCACCCGCCGGGTCGCGCCCTGGCTGCAGACCTGGGTCAGGCTCGGTCGGCCGAACGCGGGTCCGTCGACGTCCCGGCACCGCTGACCCCGGCCCGGCTGCTGGGTCCGCTGCTGGGTCCGCGACCTGGCGACCACTGCCCGGGCCTGCGCCGGCGTGACGGGCGGAGCGAACGTCCACGCCCGCGCGACGGCGGTCCCCGCCGACCAGGCGCAGCCGTGCTCGGCGACGACCTGGCGACCCGCCGCGCCGACCGTGGTGGCGTCGCCGTCCGCCCAGCGGGCGAGGTCGCCCGTGCGGCCGCCGAGGGCGCGTCGTACCGCGGGTGCGGGCACCAGCGTGCAGAAGTCGATGCGCGGGAGCACCATGACCGAGGTGTTCAGCCGGGCCAGCGGGGTGGGGGACGGGCGCGGTGTGGGGGCCGGCGTGCCGGAGGAGGCGCAGCCGCCGCAGAGCAGCGTCAGGGTCGCGAGCAGCACGGCCAGCAGGGGCCGGGCGGAGGCGGCGCCGGAGTCGCTCATGGGGTCCGAACCTACCCGCGGCGCACCGACGGTCCACGCCCTGCCCCGCAGGGCTGGCCCGGTCACCTAGACTTCCCCCTTGGTCGGACGCCGCCTGCGGCGTGCACGCACCGAGTCCCCGACACCGGCCGCCCCAGCGCGTGATCAGATTCGAGAACGTCAACGCGACGTATCCGGGCCACACCAAGGCCGCCCTCTCCGAGGTCTCCGTCGACGTCGAGAAGGGCGAGTTCGTCTTCCTCGTCGGCGCCTCCGGCTCCGGCAAGTCGACCTTCCTGCGCCTGGTGCTGCGCGAGAACCGCCCGACCAGCGGTCGCGTCTACGTCGCCGGCAAGGAGGTCGACCGGCTGGCCAGCTGGAAGGTCCCGGCGCTGCGCCGGCAGATCGGCACCGTCTTCCAGGACTTCCGGCTGCTGCCCAACAAGACCGTCTCCGAGAACGTCGCCTTCGCGCTCCAGGTGATCGGCAAGCCCCGCGCCCACATCAACAAGGTGGTGCCGGAGACCCTCGAGCTGGTCGGGCTGGAGGGCAAGGGCCAGCGGATGCCCGACGAGCTCTCCGGCGGTGAGCAGCAGCGGGTCGCGGTCGCCCGGGCCTTCGTGAACCGGCCGATGATCCTGATCGCCGACGAGCCGACCGGCAACCTCGACCCGACGACCTCGGTCGGCATCATGAAGCTCCTCGACCGCATCAACCGCACCGGGACGACGGTGCTGATGGCCACCCACGACGCCGGCATCGTCGACCAGATGCGCAAGCGCGTGATCGAGCTCGACGACGGCCGGGTCGTGCGCGACCAGAACCGCGGCGTCTACGGCTACCAGGACTGAGGAACCCCCTGTGCTCACCCTGCGATACGTCTTCTCCGAGACCGGCATCGGCCTGCGCCGCCACGTGTCCATGTCGGTGGCGCTGATCGTCACGATCTTCATCTCGCTCACCCTGGTCGGCATGGGCCTGCTGCTCAACGCCCAGGCCCACAAGGCCGAGCAGTCCTGGGGCAACAAGCTCCAGATCACGGTGTTCTTGTGCAACAAGATCGCCGCCTCGCCCAACTGCGACAAGCAGGAGGCCACCGACGCCCAGAAGCAGGCCGTGCTGGCCTCGCTCAAGGCCAACCCCGACGTGGCGTCCTTCTACACCCAGTCCAAGCAGGAGGCGTACCAGACCTACAAGCGGATCTACGTGCGCGACAGCAAGGCCGACCAGCAGATCTACTCCACGGTGACCCCCGCCGACATGGAGGAGTCGGTGTGGGTGACCCTCAAGGACCCGCGCAACTTCGCCCCGGTGGAGCAGTCGGTGGCCGGGCTCCCGGGGGTGGACAAGGTCCGCGACCTGCACCAGGTGCTCAAGCCGGTCTACTTCTGGATCACCGCCCTGCGCAACGCCGCCATCGGCGTGGCGGCCTTCCTGCTGATCGCGGCGATCCTGCAGGTGGGCAACACGATCCGGCTCGCCGCGTTCGCCCGTCGTCGCGAGATCGGCATCATGCGCCTGGTGGGTGCCTCCAGCCTCTACATCTCGCTGCCGTTCCTGATGGAGACCCTGGTGGCCGCCGTCGTCGGCATCGCGCTCGCGGGCGGCACCCTGGCGCTGTTCACCTGGCTGGTGGTCTACGACAAGCTGCGGGGGAGCTCGCACATCACCGAGTGGATCGACTGGGGCGATACCGCGACCTCGTTCGGCGGCATCGCGGTGCTCGGCGTGCTGCTGACCCTGATTCCGACACTCGTGCTGACACGCAAATACCTCAATGTGTGACTGAGGTGGGCTAGCGTCGCTGCGTTCGCTCCTTCCCCGATGAACAAGGCGAAACGGTGGCTCCCACTTCCCCCCTGGGCACCCGTCAGCTCCGCCGGACCGTGCTCGCGGCCGCCGTTGCCGGCGTGGTCGCCAACGCGCCGGAGGTGCCCACGACAGCCAAAGCCAAAAACAACCCCCACAAACACACGCATCACCCCGTGCACCACCACAAACCC
>JBQCHZ010000025.1:0-37974 GCA_051954195.1 Marmoricola sp. | reverse complement strand
GCCGGGCGCGAGGGTCGACGGCGGCCTGAGCGCCGCCGAGCTGGACGCCGTCGACGCCGTGGTCACCGGCGCGGCCGTGGGCATCGCGGAGACCGGCACCGTGGTGCTCGACCACGGTCGCGGCCAGGGACGGCGGCTGCTCTCGCTGGTGCCCGACCTGCATGTCTGCGTGGTCGTCGCCGAGCAGGTGGTGGCCGACGTGCCGGACGCCGTCGCCCGGCTCGGCCCGGCCGTCGACGCGGGGTGCCCGACCACCTGGATCAGTGGTCCCTCCGCCACCAGCGACATCGAGCTGAGCCGCGTCGAGGGCGTCCACGGACCCCGCACGCTGGTCGTGCTCCTCGTCGGCTGAGCCGGCCCGCTGAGCCGGCCGGCTGGACTGGCCGGCTGGACTGGCCGGCTGAACTGGTTGCGTTACCGCATCGATCGCCTCGTGGCGAAGGGCCGTCCACCCCTTCGTCGTCCCACGGGTCGCGCGCCCGCCCGGGTGTTGGATGGAACGCGTGACCGACCTCCAGCCCGACGCACCCGCCGACGAGACGCCCGACGCAGCGCTGCGCGCCGACATCCGCCTCGTCACGACGATCCTCGGCGAGACGCTCGTGCGCACCGAGGGTCCCGACCTCCTCGACCTGGTCGAGCGGGTCCGCGCCCACTCGCGGCAGGAGAGCCTCGACGACCTGCCCGATCTCGACATCGCGACCACCACCAGGCTCGTGCGGGCGTTCACGGCGTACTTCCACCTCGCGAACGTCACCGAGCAGGTCCACCGCGGCCGCACCCTGCGCCGCCAGCGGGCCGAGCGGGGCAGCTGGATCCAGCAGGCGCTGGGCCGGATCAGCGCCGCGGGCATCCCCGCCGACGACCTCGCCGAGGACCTGCGGCACGTCGGGGTGCGCCCGGTCTTCACCGCGCACCCCACCGAGGTGGCCCGGCGCTCCACGATCGACAAGCTGCGCCGGGTGGCCGCGCTGCTCGAGGAGCCCGACAGTGCCCGCCGCACCCGCCGGCTCGAGGAGGCCATCGAGCTGCTCTGGCTCACCGACGAGATCCGGGTCGAGCCCCCGGAGCCGGTGGACGAGGCCCGCAACATCGTCTACTACCTCGAAGGGCTCTCCGGGGGCGCCGTCCCCGACGTGCTCGAGGAGCTGCGCGACCAGCTCGCCGAGCTCGACGTCCCGCTCCCGCTCGACGTCCGCCCGCTGCGGTTCGGCAGCTGGGTGGGCGGTGACCGCGACGGCAACCCCTTCGTCACCCCCGCCGTGACCCGTGAGGTGCTGACCCTGCAGGCGCTGCACGGCGTCCGGCTGCTGGAGACCATGGTCGACCGGCTGCGCCGCGACCTGTCGGTGAGCGAGCGGGTGTCCGGGGTCTCGCCCGAGCTCACCGAGCGGCTCGCCGAGCTGCTCGACCACCTGCCCGAGGTCGAGCCGCGCTACCGCCGGCTCAACGTGGAGGAGCCCTACCGGCTCTTCCTCACCTGCGTGCACCTGCGGCTCGGGCTCACCCGCCGGCGTCTCGCCGACGGCGCTGCCTCGGTGCCCGGCCGCGACTACGCCGACGACACGGCGCTGCTCGACGACCTCCTCGTGCTGCACCGCTCGGTGGTCGGCTGTCAGGGCGCGGTCGTCGCCGGTGGTGCTCTCGAGCGGCTGCTGCGCACGGTCGCCGCGACCGGACTGACCCTGGCCACCCTCGACGTCCGCGAGCACTCCGCCAAGCACCACCACGTCCTCGCGCAGCTGCTCGACCGCACCGGCGAGCTGCCGGCGCCGTACGCCGAGCTCGACGCCGCGGGCCGTCTGCGCGTCCTGGGCGCCGAGCTCGCCGGCCGCCGGCCGCTGGCCGCCCACCCGCTGCCGGTCGACGAGGCCGGCCGGGTCACCGCCGGCGCCTTCGACACCATCGGCTGGGCGCTGGACACCTTCGGGCCGCGGGTGATCGAGAGCTACGTGATCTCGATGACCCACGACGCCGATGACGTGCTCGCCGCCGCCGTGCTGGCCCGCGAGGCTGGCCTGGTCGATCTGGCCGGCGGGGTGGCGCGCATCGGCCTGGTGCCGCTGCTGGAGACCGTGGACGAGCTGGAGAGGACCGAGGAGATCCTCGAGGCGCTCTTCGCCGAGCCGGCCTACCGGGAGCTGCTCCGCCTGCGGGGGGACCTCCAGGAGGTGATGCTCGGCTACTCCGACTCCAACAAGTCCGGGGGCATCGCGACCTCGCAGTGGCAGATCCAGCGCGCCCAGCGACGCGCCCGCGACGTCGCCCGGCGGCACGGCGTCCGGCTCCGGTTCTTCCACGGCCGCGGCGGCTCGGTCGGGCGTGGCGGCGGGCCCACCTACGACGCGATCATGGCGCTGCCCTCGGGCACCGTCGACGGCGAGGTGAAGATCACCGAGCAGGGCGAGGTGATCAGCGACAAGTACGCCCTGCCGGTGCTCGCCCGGGAGAACCTCGAGCTTAGCCTGGCCGCCACCCTGGAGGCGAGCCTGCTGCACCGCACCGATCGTCGCGCCGCCGACGTCGCCCGGCGCCAGGACGCACTGATGGACGAGGTGTCCGCGGCCGCGCACGCCCGCTACGCCGAGCTGGTCGGCGCCGAGGGGCTGGCCGAGTACTTCCTCGCGGCCACCCCGGTGGACCTGCTCGGCGCGCTGCACGTCGGCTCACGGCCCGCCCGCCGGCCCGGGGCCGACGCCGGCCTCGACGACCTGCGGGCCATCCCGTGGGTCTTCGGCTGGACCCAGTCGCGCCAGATCGTCCCGGGGTGGTTCGGCATCGGCAGCGGGCTGGCCGCCGTCACCCGCGACGAGGACCGGCTCGCCGAGCTACGGGAGATGTACGCGCGGTGGCCGTTCTTCCGCACGCTCCTCGACAACGTCTCGATGACCCTGGTCAAGACCGACCTCGCCATCGCCGAGCGGTACGTCGCGCTGGCGCCGGAGCCGCTGCGGGCGCTGCTCGACCCGATCCGCGCCGAGTTCGACCTCGCCTGCGCACAGGTGCTGCTGGTGACCGGTGAGGGCGCGCTCCTGGACCGCGACCCGACCCTGCGTACCACCCTGGACATCCGGGAGACCTACCTCGTGCCGCTGCACCACCTGCAGAGCCAGCTGCTCGGCCGCTACCGGTCGAGCAGCGCGGGAGACGACCACGAGGCGCTCGAGCGGGCCCTGCTGCTCACCATCAACGGCATCGCCGCGGGGATGCGCAACACCGGCTGAGGGCGGGTCGCTCTCCTCGACAGGCATGGTCCGGGGTGGGATTGGTCACCTGGTGAACGGATGTGCACGTTCCAATCGCACCCGAGGGGGGCGATCGGTGTCCTGACGGTGCAGACTGACCCGCACCCGGCGGCGAAACCCTCCGCCCGAGCGCCGGGTCCGGGCGTCATGGGCGCCTCCGCTTCGGGGCGGGACCACACGCGGAAGGACGTAGAAGTCGAATGGCTGACGTGGAGAAGGCGCTGGACGCCGCCGGGCTGACGAATCCGAAGGTGCGCGAGTACGTCGCGTACTGGGCGGACCTGACCGGAGCCGAGCGCGTCGAGGTCGTCACGGCCGCCGACGACGACCGCCTCATCGCCGAGGCCCTTGAGGCCGGCGAGCTCCAGCCCGCCGGCGAGGGCCGTTACTTCTCCCGCTCGTACTCCAAGGACACCGCGCGGTCGGAGGAGCGCACGATCGTCGCGACCAGCGACCCCCAGGACAAGGGCGTCTACAACAACTGGCGCCCGGCCGAGGAGATCAAGCCGGTCGTCATCGACAAGATGCGCGGTGCGTCGGCCGGCAAGACGATGTACGTGATCCCCTACCTGATGGCGCCGCAGGGCAACGCGCTGGCGCCCTGGGCGACCGGCGTCGAGCTCACCGACACCCGCACCGTCGTGCTGCACATGATCCGGATGGCCCGCGTGGGCGTGGAGTACGTCAACGACCTCGAGGACCCCGACCAGTTCGTCCGCGCCGTCCACGTCACCGGCGACCTGGAGAGCCTCGGCCACGGCACGCCCGATGACCAGCGGTACTTCGTGACGGTCGCCGACGAGCGCACCATCCTGCACTTCGGCTCCTCCTACGGCGGCAACGCGCTGCTCGGCAAGATCGCCCACGGCCTGCGCCAGGCGGCCTACGACGGCTGGGCGTCGAAGAAGTTCCTCGGTGAGCAGTACATGCTCATCGGCATCAAGGACAAGGAGACCGGCAAGAGCTACCACATCTGCGGTGGCTTCCCGAGCGCGTCGGGCAAGACCAACCTCGCGATGATGCTGGCTCCCGACGCCCTGGGCGACCGCTACCACGTCTCCTTCTACGGCGACGACATCGCCTGGCTCTGGGTCGACGAGGAGAGCGGGAAGCTCTACGGCATGAACCCCGAGTACGGCGTCTTCGGGGTCGCCAAGGACACCAACGAGCTCACCAACCCGACCGCGCTGCACTCCGTCGACGAGGGAACCAAGGCGATCTTCACCAACGTCGCCTACAACCCCGACCTCGAGGAGGTCTGGTGGGAGGGCAAGACGCCCGAGCCGCCGGCGGAGACCGCCGGGTGGCTGGACTGGAAGGGCAACCCGATCTCCGAGCGCAGCGAGGAGCAGCAGGGCGACCCGTGGGCGCACCCGAACAGCCGGTTCACCACGACGCTGGACAACGTCCCCAACATCGCTCCCGACTACGACGCCGCCGCGGGCGTCCCGATCGACGCGATCATCTTCGGTGGCCGCACCCGCGACCGCGAGCCGCTGGTGCGCGCGATCACCGACCTCGCCGAGGGCGTCTACGACGGCCTGACCCTGGGGGCCGAGGCCACCTTCGCGGCGGAGGGGACCGAGGGCGTGCTGCGCTACGACCCGATGTCCAACCGGCCGTTCATGGCCTACGGCGAGGGTGACTACGCCCGCCACTACCTCGACGTGGTGGGTGCGGCGAAGGAGCAGCCGATCTTCGCCCACGTGAACTGGTTCCAGCGCGACGCCGAGGACGGCCACTTCCTGTGGCCCGGCTACCGGGAGAACCTGCGGCCGCTGCTGTGGCTGATCAAGCTCAAGAACGGCGAGGTCAAGGGCCAGGAGACGCCGGTCGGCATCATCCCGACCAAGGAGGAGCTCGACCTCGAGGGCCTCGAGATCGACGCGGCCGACCTCGACCGGATCCTCACCATCGACGTGCCGCGGTGGCAGCAGGAGATGACCCACCGGGCCGAGCACCTCGAGCAGTTCGACCGGATGCCCGAGGAGATCTGGGAGGCCCACCGCCGGGTCGCCCGTGCCCTCGACGAGGCGGCCGGCCAGGCCTGAGCCTCGCCCGACGCACGACGGCCCTCGCACCTCACGGTGTGGGGGCCGTCGTCGTCATGGGCCCGCTGCGGTGAGCGGGTCGGGCGCGAGGCGTCAGGGCGCGACGATCAGCGCCTGGGGCGTCGCCTGCTTCATCCGGGTGTTCAGCCAGCTCAGCTGGCGCGAGGTCTGCGCGCTGCAGGCGTGGGCGATGTCGAGCAGCTCCTGGTCGCGCAGGCCCTGCGCCCCCTGCGCGACCACCGTCCAGGTGGTCTCGACGAGGTCGGCCAGCACGTGCAGGTCCTGGAGGTCGCGCACCAGCCCCACCTCACCGGACCGGGCCTCGGCCAGGCCGTCGTGTTGCAGCCGCTCGGGCTCCTCGACGTCCTGCTCGCCGTACCGCTCGACCATCGGGGCGAGCCGCTCGCGGTTCTCCTCGCTCCACCTACCGAGCAGGTGGGCGGTGTGGAAGACGTCCGCGACGTGCGCGTGGCCGTCGGCGATCGTGTGCAGCGACTCCGCCAGCACCTTCTCGGCGTGGTCGGCCAGGCCGACGTAGGTCGACACGTGCGTGGGCCTCATCGCTGCTCACCTCCGAGCGCACTCGCCACGCGGTGCAGCAGGCCGCCGCCCTCGTCCTGGGAGGGGTCCAGCGCGTAGTGCGGGGTGGTGGCCAGCACCTCCGAGCTCGTCGGTGCCCCGCCGGCCGTCGCGGGCACCGCGACGCCGTCCGCGGGAGCCGACGCGGTGGTGGTCGGCGCCGGAGAGGGGCCGTCACCGTCGCGGACCTTCGTCACCCGGCAGGCGGCCGTCTTGAAGGTCGGCTGCTTGGAGACCGGGTCCCAGACCGTCATCGTCAGCTCGTTGGCCTCGCGGTGCTCGGCGTCCTCGGCGAGTCCGCTGGGGTCCCAGTGCCCGTAGTGGAAGGGCGCGAACACCGCCCCCGGCATCACCTGGCCGACCCGGGCACGCACCTCGATGGCGCCGCGCGGCGACTCCACCCGGACCCAGTCGCCCTCGGCGATGCCGAGCCGATCCGCATCGACCACCGAAAGCTCCACCCAGGCATCGGGTGCCGCCCGGTCGAGCGACCGGGCGCGGCCGGTCTTGGTGCGGGTATGGAACTGGTAGACGGTCCGGCCGGTGGTGTAGAGCATCGGGTACTCCTCGTCCGGCTCCTCGTGGGCCGGCAGGTACGGCGCGCCCTTGAGGAACGCCCTGCCCGCCGGAGCCATCGCCCGGTGCTCCTGCTCGGTCACGGTGCCGCCGGTGGCGAGGTCGTGGCCGTAGGTCTCGCAGTAGTCGGTGTCGGTGGGGAACACGCCGTCGGTGTAGAGCCGGTCGGTGCCCTCGGGGTGCGCGTCGTTGACCGGCCACGGGATGCCCGAGGGGCCGCGGAGCTTGTCGTAGGACAGCCCCGTGTAGTCGCACGGGCGGCCGCCGGTGATCGAGCGCCAGGCGTCGTAGGCCTGCTCCGGTGTCTCCCAGCCGATCAGCGGTGCCCCGTCCTTGTCGGTCAGGCCCATGTCGCGCGCGTAGCGCAGGAAGATCTCCAGGTCGCTGAGGGCCTCGCCCGGTGGCTCCACGGCCTTCTCCGAGAGGTGCACGGTCCGGTTGACGTTGGTGAAGCAGCCGGTCTTCTCGCCCCAGCCCGCGGCCGGGAGCACCACGTCGGCCAGCTCGGCGGTCTCGGTGAGGAACAGGTCCTGCACGACGACGAAGCACTGGTCGCCGCCGAGGATCCTCTTGATCCGCGCCGACTCCGGCATCGAGACCGCGGGGTTGGTCGCGGAGATCCACAGGAAGCCGATCGTGCCGGACTCGGCGTAGGACATGATCTGCATCGCATGGGTCGGTGGCGCCCAGTGCGGCAGCGTGATCGGCTCGACGTTCCACGCCTCGGCGAGCTGCCGGACGTGCTCGGGGTTGTCCCAGTTGCGGAAGCCCGGGAAGTCGCCGTCGGCCCCGCACTCGCGGTTGTTCTGGGCGGTCGGCTGGCCGTTCATCTGCAGCACGCCCGCTCCCGGCCGGCCCAGGAGGCCGCGCAGCAGGTGCAGGTTGTGCACCGCGACGGAGGCGGCCGTGGCCTGATGGGACTGGTAGAAGCCCTGGAGCACCGTGGAGAGGACGCCGTCGCTCTCCGCGAAGATCCGGGCGGCTCGACGCAGGTCCTCGGCCGGGACGCCGGTGATCTCCTCGACCTTCTCCGGCGTGTACGGCGCGACGGTGGCGCGCAGGTCGTCCACGCCGATCGTGTGCGCCCCCACGTAGTCGTGGTCGATCCAGTCGTGCTCGAACAGCTCGCGGGTCAGGCCGTTCATCACCGCCATGTTGGTGCCGACCCGGGGAGCCAGGTGGACGCCGCCGGTGCGCTCGGCCTCCTGGGCGACCAGCGTGCGCCGCGGGTCCACCGCGACCACGCGCGGCGGGTCCTCGCCGCGGGTGCGGTCCAGGATCCGGTTCCAGAGCACGGTCTGGGTCTCGGCCATGTTGTGGCCGTAGAGGAAGATCGCGTCGGCGTGCTCGATGTCGGAGTACGACCCCGGCTGGCCGTCGGCGCCGAAGGACTCCTTGAAGGCCGCCGCGCTGGTGGCGGTGCACAGCCGGGTGTTGCCGTCCATGTGCGGCGTCCCGACGCCGGCCTTCCCGATCACCGCGAGGGTGTAGTACTCCTCGATGAACAGCTGGCCGCTGGTGTAGAAGCCGTGACTGAGCGGCCCCTTCTCCTCCAGCAGCCGCTTGGACTCCGCCACCACGCGACCCATCGCGGTGTCCCAGTCGGTCTCGACGAGCCGCCCGCCCTCGCGGACCATCGGTCGGGTCAGCCGGTCCGGGGAGGAGGCCCACGCCGTGCTGGCGTAGAGGCCCTTGGGCCCCAACCTGCCGTGGTTGACGCTGTCGGTGGCGCGCCCGCGCACCCCGACCATCCGGCCGTCCTTGACCGCGATGTCGCAGCCGCAGCCGTTGCTGCACAGCAGGCACGCCGACTGCACCCAGGCGTCGACGTCGTCGGGGGAGAGGCCGTCCGCCAGGTGCAGGTCGACACGCGCGGGCCACACCGTGCCCCGCGGGTGCGGGGTCGGCGGGCCGTAGACGTCGGCGATGCGGTCCAGGGGCGCCTCGTGGCCGCTCAGGACCGGCTCCGGCGGGTCTCGCGGTCGTTGGCCCTCTGCAGTGCCTCGACCAGCTCGTCCTTGTTCATCGTCGAGCGCCCGTGCACGTCGAGCTCGCGGGCGAGGTCCATCAGGTGCTCCTTGGTGGCGTTCGCGTCGACGCCACCGGCGGTGTCACCGCCCTTGCGCGCGGAAGAGCCCTCCTTGGCCGCCTGCTTGTCCGAGGGGCCCTTCTCGTCCTTCGCCTCCCAGTGGTCGCCGACCTTCTCGTAGGAGTGCTTGACCGCGGAGTAGGCGGTGCGGTGCGAGCGCTCGCCCTCGCCGTACTCCTCCACGGCGGCGTCGTGCGCCTTGATCCAGGTGCGCTGCGCCTTCTCCGACGACCGCTCGAGCGTCGAGGGCAGCTCCTGCTCTCCGGGCATGCGACCTCCTCAGGTTGGGGGCCGCTGTCGTACCCGGGCGCGCGGGCGGGCATGCCGCGAGGCGGTCCGGGGCACCCGACCGCCATGGACGACCGTCAGGAATTCTCGGGCCACTCGCATCCCGATGCCGGCGGGCCGCTCGTGCCGCTGCTCATCACCGTCGTGCTGCTCGCCCTCATCGTGTTCCTCTTCTGGCTCATCACCGCCACGAGCATGGCGAGCGTGGGGCCGCACACGGGCTCGTGACCCGGTCGTCCCGGTCGTCCCGGTCGCCCGGAAGTTCGGAGCGTCGGAGCGGCCGAGGGACGAGCTGCGGCCGGCCCGTCGGCCTCACCCGGCCGAGCGTGCCGCCTCCCAGCACACCACCGCGAGGTCGTCGCGGGTGCTGACGTCGAGCCAGGGGCAGACCAGCCCCAGCAGCAGCACGGCCGCGGAGCGGGCGCGCAGGGCGCGCACCCCGGTCGCCTCGCCCCCCAGCTCGATGCCGAGGGCGGCGCTCTGCAGGCACACCGCCCGGACCAGGCCGAGGTGGCGGGCCGGGATCACCGCCCGGTGCGCGTCGACGGAGCGGACGAGGTCCGCTGCGACCGTGGGGGACAGCGGGGAAGCAGTGCTCATCGTCGGGCCTCCAGGAGGGTGTGCCTCTCCCAACGATCCGTGCGTCGCGGCGGTTATGGCGCGTCCGCCGCTGGTCCACAACCGGTGCACGGTTGCCCCGTCGGCCGCCGGTCCGCCACGATGACCGGCGTGAACACGGACCGACCCGGGTCGATCGAGATCCAGCACGTCCCCGGCGGCGATCGCTACGAGCTGCGCGATGGGGACCGCGTGATCGGCCGCCTCGACTACAGCCGCCCCGACGACGAGCACATCGACGTGCTCCACACCGAGGTCGACCAGGAGTACGGCGGGCAGGGCCTCGCCGGCCGCCTGGTCGCGCACGTCCTCGCCGACGTCCGCGCCCGCGGCCTCCGGGTGATCCCGCACTGCCCCTACGTCCAGGAGTGGCTCCGCCGCAACACCGGCTACCAGGACCTCGTCGACTGGCCCCGCGACCACGCCTGACCGCTCGCGGCCTGCCCGGGCGCCGAGGCAGCGGACTCCCGTCACCTGGCGACTGAGATCCGCTGCGGAACCCGAGACACCGACCGTGCGGGAGGCGCGGAGGCGACCGTGCATCGTGGTGGACGACTACCCCAGCAGGTCCAGCAGCCAGCTCGGACTCAGGCAGCGGGCGCCGAGGACGTCGGCGGCGGCGCCGAGGGCCCGGTCGGCGGTGATCACCACGACCGCGGCGCCGGCGGCCGTCGCCTCACGGACGGTCTCGACGACCGCGGTGTCGCCGTCGCGGCGGGCGTGCACCGTGCGGACGTGGTGGTCGCGCCCCGGACGCACGCCGCCCTTGGCCTGCCCCTCGAGCACCAGCACGATCTCGTCGTAGGCGGTGTCGGCGGTGAGCAGCCGCTCGTGCAGCCGACGTGCGGCGCCGGGCCGGTCCCGCCACCAGCCGTCCGGGCGCGAGCCCACGACGTTGGCCCCGTCGACGACCAGCACGGACCGGGAGATCACGCCTCCAGCATCGCAGGTGCTCAGCGGCCGCGGACGACCTTGTGGGTGCCGTCGCACCACGGTGACGTCGCCGTGTGACCGCACCGGCAGACCGCGCTGACCGGGCGGGTGGTGGCGTGGCGCACCCCGTCGGCGTCCTCCACGACGTGGTCCCCGCGCAGCAGCAGCGGCCCGCCGGGGCACAGCACCACGTCGGCGTGCGAGGTGTCCGCTCTCCCGCGGGGCCCGGCCGCGCTCACGCGGCGGCCCCGGCCGACTCGACGCCCCACTCGCCCAGCAGCCAGGTGGCGAAGCGGGCCTCGAGGTCCAGGCAGGTGAAGGCGCCGAGGAAAACGTCTGCGACCAGCCCCGGGTCCTCCTGCACCAGCGGGACGCAGATCGCACGGACCGCGAGCTGCTCGTGCACCGCGTCGGCCTCGACGTGCTCGCGGTAGTAGTGCTGGATCTCCTCGGGGAACCCCAGCCGCTCGAGGCCCTGCGCCATCCGGCGCGACGGCAGCGAGCTGGTCGCCTCGAACGCCGCGAGGTGTCCCAGTGACGCAGCACGGAGCCGCCGGTGCAGGGCGAACAGCGTCATCGCGTTGGTGAGCTCCAGTGCCTCCACCGGTGCCTGGTCGAGGTAGGCGAAAGGCGTCGGGTCCAACCCGATGGCCGCCATGCCCCGGGCGAACAGCTCGGCGTGCAGCCGGCCGGGGTCGCCGCCGCCGTACTCGTCGTACTGCAGCTCCACCACGGCTGCCTTGACCCGGTTGCTCAACCGCGGGATCACCCACGTGGTGTGGTCCGCCTCGTGCAGCTGGTAGAGCGAGCGCAGCCCGAGCAGCTGGCGCATCTGCTGGGCCGTCGCGTGCCGCTGCACGTAGGACGACAGGGAGGGACCCTCGAAGTCCTCGACGTAGGCGAACAGGGCCTCGGCCAGCTCGTCGGGGGACACGTCCCCCGGCGCGTCCACGCACCGGTCGCGCAGCCGTTCCTCGAACGTCGTCTCCAGTGCCCGGCGGACGGCGAGCAGCGCCGGGTCCCATTCGTGGGCGTCGTCGACGCGCTCGAAGCCGCTGTGGTGCAGCTGGTGCAGCAGCCACAGGCTGATCTGGGCGTCCTCGTCGTTGTCGGGGCGCACCTGGGTGAGGTCGGGGCTGCAGGGGCCGTCCTCGAGCAGGGCGGCACACAGCCGCTCGCTGAGAGTCCCCCGGGGCTTCGGCAGGTTCACGCAGGGGCCGTACCCGTTTGAGGAGTGCCGCAATCGGGCATGTCGCAGCGGCAGACGTGTGCGCTGGCGCAAGCAAACGGCGGCGCGGGACGAGGCGAGCAGGAGGGCACGGTGACGGACGCCCGAGGATCGACACCGTCCCGGCGCCGCGTCGCGGCGCTGGTGGCCCTGACGGCTGCCGTTCCGGTGCTGACGGGGTGCGTCGTGCCGGCCACGCCGGACCGGCACGGCTGGTTCGTGCACGGCGAGCGGGCGACCGGCACGGTCGTCTCGGCTCTCGGCACCGCCGCGCTGACGCTGCGTGAGCAGCGCGGCTCGGACCTGCTGCCGAACTACGCCCGGGTCACCGTCGCCCAGGCCGAGGAGGCGGCCGCCGGTGCCGCGGGCGCCTGGAGCGCCGAGCAGCCGCCGCCGGCCCAGCAGGACCGGGCCGGGCGCGTCGGCGACATCCTCGACCGGGCGGACGGCCTGATCAGCGACGCCCGCACCGCCCTGCTGAACAACGACCCCCATGCCTGCGACCGGTACTGCCCGAGGCTGCGCAAGATGTCGACGCGGGTGCAGCGGATCGAGCAGGCCCTGGCAGCGGACGCCGCACGGGTGACGGTGGGCCACTGATGAAGAAGTACCTCAAGATCTTCCTCGGCATCCTCACCGCCATCGGCGGCTTCGTCGACATCGGCGACCTGGTCACCAACGCGCAGGTCGGCGCCCGCTTCGGCATGTCCCTGGGCTGGATCGTGATCATCGGCATCGTCGGCATCTGCCTGTTCGCCGAGATGTCCGGCCGGGTGGCGGCGGTCAGCGGGCGGGCGACCTTCGACGTCATCCGGGAGCGGCTCGGCCCGCGGATGGGCCTGGTCAACCTGGTCGGCTCGATGGCCGTGACGCTCCTGACCTTCGTCGCCGAGATCGGGGGCGTGGCGCTCTCCATCGAGCTCGTCAGCTCCGTCAACGAGGTGCTGCTCGCCCCGTTCCTCGGGGTGATGGTCTGGCTGATCCTGTGGAAGGCGAAGTTCTCCCACATCGAGAACGTGCTCGGCGTCCTCGGCCTCGCCCTGCTCACCTACCTGCTCTCGCTGTTCGAGCTCGGCCCGGACTGGGGGCACCTGGGCCACCAGCTGGTCACCGTCGCCAAGCCGGCGGACGAGACCTGGACGACGTGGTGGTACTACGCGGTGGCGCTCTTCGGCGCCGCGATGACGCCGTACGAGGTCTTCTTCTTCTCCTCCGGCGGCGTGGAGGAGCACTGGAGCGTCGAGGACGTCTCCCTGATGCGGGCCAACGTCTTCATCGGCTTCCCGCTCGGCGGCACCCTCAGCCTGGCGATCGCCGCCTGCTCCACCGTCGTGCTCAACCCGCTCGGGGTGGACGTGGCCAGCCTGGGACAGGTCGGCCTGCCCGTCGCGGTCGCCCTGGGCAAGGTCGGCCTCGCCATCGCGATCCTGGGCTTCGTCGCCGCGACGCTCGGCGCGGCGTGCGAGACCGGCCTGTCCACCGGCTACAGCCTGGCGCAGTACTTCGGCTGGCAGTGGGGCAAGTTCGTGCGGCCGCGCGAGGCCGCCCGCTTCCACGTGGTGATCGCGGTGGCCACCGTCATCGCGGTCGGCATCCTGCTCACCGGGGTCGACCCCGTCGCGGTGACCGAGGCCTCGGTGGTGTTCAGCGCGAACGCGCTGCCGCTGACCTACTTCCCGATCCAGGTGGTCTCCAACCACCGCGACTACATGGGCGAGCACGTCAACGGACCGGTCGCGAACGTCCTGGGGTCGGCCTACCTGGTGCTGGTGCTGCTCGCCTCGGTGGCGGCGATCCCGCTGATGATCGTGACCGGGATGGGGGCCTGAGGTGGCGCGAGGAACGCACGACCGTCCTGACCGGCTCGCCGGTGGCCTCGACGCCGCCCTGCTGCTGCTCGACCGGCAGGTCATCGACAGCGACGGCCGGATGGTCGCCAAGGTCGACGACGTGGAGCTGACCGAGTACGGCGACGGCGACCTCGCGATGAGCGGCCTCCTGACCGGCTCCGCGGCGCTGGTCCCGCGGCTGGGTGGTCCGGCCGGCGAGGCGGTGCGCCGGTTCTGGGGCGACCTGGGTCGCCAGTACGCCGACCGGGGGGTGCCGGGCTGGATCGGCCTCGAGCACGTGGAGACCCTCGACAGCGCCCTCCACCTGAACGCGCCCCGCGACGGCCTGATCGTGCCGCAGCCGGCGCCCGGCGACGGTCGACCGCGGCGCCGTCTGGGCCGCCTCCTCGGGCTGCCCGTGGAGCACGAGGGGCGTCGGATCGGGCAGGTCGTCGACGTCCGCCTCGACGGCCGGCAGGTCGAGCAGGAGAGCCAGGCCAAGGTGGTGGCGCTGATGGTCGGACACGGCCGGCCCGGCGCCCGTCTGGGCTACGACCGGCACCCCGAGCAGGGCCCGCGCCTGCTCTCGCTCGTCGTGCGGGCGCTGCACCGGCACCGCGGCCTGGTGGCGATGGCGGACGCCGACGTCGACTGGGAGCATGGTGTGGTCACCGTCCGTGCGGCACCGGAGCGGGCCTGAGACCCGGTCGCGGCTACCGGACCAGGAGCGGGTCGCGCGCGACCGTCGAGGCCAGCAGCTCGTCCCAGTCGGCGAGGAACCGCTCCACCCCGAAGCGCCGCAGGGCGAACAGCCTCGCCTCGGCACCGAGCGCCTCGGCCCGTGCCGGCTCGTGCAGGAGCAAGCGCGCCTGCGCGACGAGGTCGTCCACGTCGTTGCCCAGGTACGCCGCTCCGCGCGGCACCACCTCGGCCGCCTCGGTCATCGCCAGGCCCACCACCGGCATGCCGAGCATCATCGCCTCGATCAGGGTCAGCCCCAGCGACGTCCACCGGTGCAGGTGCAGGTAGACGCTGCGGCGGGCCAGCTCGGCGTGCATCGCTGCCTGGGGCACGTCCTCGTGGGCGCCCACCAGGTCGGGGGAGAGCCCCAGTGCGTCGGCGACCCCCTCGACCCGCATCCCGAAGACGTCCAGCGGTGCCACCCGGGTGAACCGGGGCAGCAGGTCGGTGCCCACGGCGCGCCCGCGACGCACGGGGTCGTTGATCGCGGTGCCGAGCCGCCGCAGCTCGCCGGTCCACCGCTGCCCAGGATCGATGACGCCGTGCTCGACCACCGTGGTCGGGGCGACGCCGTTGTCCCACATCAGCCGGTTGAAGTGCGTGACGTGGGCGACCGGGATGTCGGTGCGCTCGGCCAGCGGGTGCACCGTGTAGGGCACCTGGCCGCCCGGGGTGTTGTGCTCGACGTAGACCGCCGGCAGGTCCGCGCCGGGCCGGCGGCCGGTCCACCGCTCGACGAGCTCGACCTCGTGCGGGCGCTGCAGCACGACCGCGTCGATGTCGGTGTCGTGCAGGGCCTCGGCATCGACCTCGACCACGTTGGCGGGCCAGTCCCAGGTGCGGGCGCGGCCCAGGCCGTCGGCGTCCCGCTCGGGCGTCACCGGCAGCAGGTACTCGTGCCCGCCCTGGACGAACGCAGTGGTCCAGGAGCCGTGCACGTGCCAGAGCAGCAGCCGCATCAGGCGCTCCTGCGCTCGGGGGTCGCCCGCCCGCCCGTCGACCGGTCGGGGCCGCGCCGGCCGGTGCCGAGGGTGTGGACGTCCCAGCCCGCGTCGACCCAGGCCGCGGTGTCGAGCACCTGGCGACCGTCGACCACTGCGGGTACCCGCACCAGATGTGCCAGCTCGTGCGGGTCGAGCCCGGCGAACTCGTCCCACTCGGTCAGCACCATCACCACCTCGGCGGCCGCACAGGCATCCGCCGCCGAGGGGCACACCGCCAGCTCCGGCGCCGCCCGTCGTACGTTGGCCGCGGCGCGGGGGTCGTAGACGCGCACGTCGGCGCCGAGCCGGTGCATCCGGCAGGCGACGTCGAGGGCGGGGGAGTCGCGGACGTCGTCGGACTCGGCCTTGAACGCCGCGCCGAGGACGGCGACCGCGGCACCCTCGACCGCGCCACCCAGCAGGGCGCGCGCTGCCTGCACGGCGCGGTCACGGGCGCGCTCGTTGATCGCGTCGAGATGGTCGACGAACGCCCGCGCCCCGGGCACGCCGAGCTCCTCGGCACGCGCTCCGAAGGCGCGGCTGTCCTTGGGCAGGCACCCGCCGCCGTACCCGATGCCCGGCACGAGGACCGCCGAGCCGATCCGTGGGTCCAGCCCGAGCACCCGGGTCAGGTCCCGCACGTCGGCGCCCGACGCCTCGCACGTCTCGGCGAGAAGGTTCACCAGATCGATCCGGGCCGCGAGCATCAGGTTGGCGGCGACCTTGGCGAGCTCGGCCGTCTCCAGACCAGTGGTCACCGCGGGCACGCCGCTGGTCAGGGCCGCGGCATAGATGCGGCGCAGCACCCGCTCGTCCCCGGCCTCGCCCACGCCGAACACGAGCCGGTCCGGGTGCAGGGTGTCGGCGACGGCGTGGCCCTCCCGCAGGAACTCGGGGTTCCACGCCAACGACACCGGCCGGGCCGCTCGGTCGACGCACCAGTCGAGCAAGCGGCGGGCGGTGCCGACCGGGACGGTCGACTTCCCGATGAGCAGGCTCTCCGGACGCAGGTGCGGCAGCAGGGCCTCGGTGGCGCCCCACAACGGCCTCAGGTCCGCCTCCCCGCCGGTGCCCCGCTGCGGTGTGCCGACGCAGAGGAAGTGCGCGTCGCAGTCGGCCGCGGCAGCGGGGTCGGTCCCGAAGCTCAGCCGTCCGGCCGCCACGCCCTCGGCCAGCAGGGCGTCGAGACCGGGCTCGTGGAAGGGCGCGCTGCCCGAGGCCAGGCGGTCGGCCCGGGCGGGGTCGGTGTCGACGCCGACCACGGTGTGGCCCCACGCCGCCAAGCACGCCGCGTGGGTCGCGCCGAGGTAGCCGGTGCCGATGACGGAGATGCGCACGAAGGCCGACGTGCCCAGCGTCTGCCTCCTCATGCTTCGGCGCCACGTGCCGTCACGGTGGCGCGGCTCCACGTCGGGAGAACCGTTTCTCCCCAGGAGAAGTGGGCACGTCCGCAGCACGGCGAACGTCCCGGTCGAGCAGCTGCCGGGCGAGTTGGATCGGCGCCGCGCGCGCCTGACTGGGAAGGCACCCTGTTGCGAGTCCTCGGTATCAATGCGCTCTTCCACGACCCCTCGGCCGCGCTCGTCGTCGACGGGCAGGTCGTCTCGGCCGTGGAGGAGGAGCGGCTCTCGCGCCGCAAGCACGGCAAGCGTCCGGTGCCGTTCTCCGCCTGGGAGCTGCCCGAGCTCGCGGCACGCTGGTGCCTGGAGGACGCCGGCCTGACCCCGGCCGACCTGGACGCCGTCGCCTACTCCTACGACCCCGACCTCGCCCGTCCGGCCGACCAGCTCGGGCTCTCCGACCCCTGGGACGACCTGCGCCAGCGCTACGCCCGCAGGGCACCCGAGTTCCTCGCCACCGCCCTGCCCGGCCTCGACCCGACCACCGTGCGCTTCGTCCCGCACCACGTGTCCCACGGCGCCTCCGCCGCGCTGGCGGCGCCCGGCGTCGACCAGGGCGTCGAGCGCGACGTGCTGGTCCTCGACGGCCGTGGCGAGTGCGCCAGCCACCTCGCCGGGCGGTACGACGGCGGGCGGCTCGAGGTGCTGCGGACCCAGGACCTGCCGGACTCCCTCGGGCTGCTCTACGAGTCGGTGACCGAGCACCTGGGCTTCCTGCGCAGCAGCGACGAGTACAAGGTGATGGCCCTCGCCTCGTACGGCGAGCCGCGGTTCGCCGACGAGCTGCGCAAGCTCGTGCACGCCGACGGGCGCGGCGGCTTCCGCGCCGGCGACGTGCCCTGGTCGGCCATGGTGAAGGCCCGCGACCCCGAGTCGGAGTGGACCTCCGAGCACGCCGACCTCGCCTCGTCGGTGCAGCACGTGCTCGAGGAGGTGCTGCTCGACCTGGTCGGCTGGCTGCACGAGCGGACCGGCGGCACCCGTCTGGCGATCGCCGGCGGTGTGGGGCTCAACTGCGTCGCCAACACCCGCATCTTCGCCGACGGCCCCTACGAGGACGTCTTCGTCCAGCCCGCCGCCGGCGACGCCGGCACCGCGCTCGGCGCCGCGCTCCAGGTCAGCGCCGACGAAGGGGTGCTCGCCGCGCCGATGCCCGGCGCCGACCTCGGCCGGGGCTGGTCCGACACCGAGATCGAGCGCATCCTCACCGAGGCCGCGGTCTCCTACGAGCGGCCCGACGACGTCGCGGCCGAGGTCGCCCAGTGCCTGGCCGACAACGGTCTGGTCGCCTGGTTCCAGGGCCGCAGCGAGTTCGGCCCCCGCGCGCTGGGCCACCGGTCCCTGCTCGCGCACCCCGGCCACGAGCGCAACCTCGAGCGCCTCAACATCGTCAAGGGCCGCGAGCAGTTCCGCCCGGTCGCCCCGATGGTGCGCGCCGAGCGCGCCGCGGAGATCTTCAGCCGCGGGCCCCTCCCCTCGCCCTACATGCTCTTCGTCCACGACGTCGCGCCCGCCTGGCGTGACCGGATCCCCGCGGTCGTGCACGTCGACGGCACCGCGCGGGTGCAGACCGTCGACGCGGCCGACCACCCGGTGCTGGCACGGGCGCTCGCCGGCTTCGAGGAGCGCACAGGGCTGCCCGTGGTCGTCAACACCTCGCTCAACACGCGGGGACGCCCGATGGTCGACAGCCCCACGGACGCTCTCGAGCTCTTCGGCTCCACACCGGTCGACCTGCTCGCCATCGGGCCGTTCGTGCTGCGGAGGCGCCGATGACGGCGGCTCCCGTCACGACGCTGGTCGTGCCCACGATCGGGCGGCCCAGCCTGGACGCGCTGCTCAGGGCCCTCGAGCAGGGCACCCGGCCCGTCGACGTCCCGGTGCTGCTCGTCGACGACCGGCCCGGCGACGTCAAGCCCCTGGAGCCCCGCACCGGCCTCGCCGTCCGGGTGCTCCGCTCGGGCGGCCGGGGGCCGGCCGCCGCCCGCAACGTCGGCTGGCACGCCAGCCGCACGCCGTGGGTCAGCTTCCTCGACGACGACGTGCTGCCCGAGCCGGCCTGGTTCGCCGACCTGCTGACCGACCTGGCCGCCACGCCCGAGGACGTGGTGGCGAGCAAGGGCCGGGTCCGGGTCCCCCAGCCGGCCGACCGCCGGGCCACCGACTGGGAGCGCGCGACCGCCGGGCTGGAGACGGCCTTCTGGATCACCGCCGACATGAGCGTGCGCCGCGATGCGCTGGCGCGGGTGGGCGGGTTCGACGAGCGCTTCCGCCGCGCCTACCGCGAGGACGCCGACCTCGCCCTGCGGCTCCAGGAGACCGGGAGGCGGATCGGCGACGGTGAGCGCCGGATCGTGCACCCGGTGCGGCCCGCCGACGACTGGGTGAGCCTGCGGATGCAGGCCGGCAACGCCGACGACCAGCTGATGCGCACACTGCACGGTGCCGACTGGCGTGAGCGCGCCCGTGCCGGCCACGGCCGCTTCCGTCGCCACCTCGCCGTCACGGGCGCCACCGCGGCGGCCACGCTGGCGCTGGTCTCCGGCCGTCGGCGTACGGCGGCGACGCTTGCGCTGGCCGCCGCGGGAGGCATCGGCGAGTTCGCCTGGGCGCGGATCGCGCCGGGGCCACGGGACCGCGCCGAGGTCCGGCGGATGCTGCTCACCAGCGCAGCGATCCCCTTCGCCGCGACCTGGCACAGCGCGCGGGGACTGCGCCGCCACCGGCACGCGCGCCCGTGGCGCGGTGCACCGGACCTGGTGCTGCTCGACCGGGACGGCACGCTCGTCCACGACGAGCCCTACAACGGCGACCCGGCCCTGGTGCGCCCGGTCCCCGGGGCGCGCGAGGCGCTCGAGCGGCTCCGCGCCGCCGGCCTGCGCCTCGGCCTGGTGACGAACCAGTCGGGCATCGGGCGCGGACTGATCACTCTCGAGCAGGCGGAGGCCGTCAACGCGCGCGTGGAGGAGCTGCTCGGACCCTTCGACGTCGTCATGATGTGCCCGCACGCGCCCGAGGACGACTGCGCCTGCCGCAAGCCCCGACCGCAGCTGGTGCAGGAGGCCTGCGAGCGACTCGGCGTGGAGCCGTCGGCCGCCGCGATGGTCGGCGACATCGGTGCCGATGTCGAGGCCGGGTCGCGGGCCGGAGCCCGCACCGTGCTGGTGCCCACCCCCGTCACCCGGCGGGAGGAGGTCGACGCCGCGCCTCGCGTGGCCGAGGACCTCTCCGCCGCCGTCGACCTGCTGCTGGCCGGGGTGTGGTGATGGACGCCGCCCCGCGGACGCTGGTGGTCCGGCTCGACAGCGTCGGCGACGTGCTCGTCGGCGGTCCCGCCGTGCGGGCCCTCGCCCACACCTCGCGGCACCTCACCATGCTCGTCGGCCCGCGCGGCCGGTCCGCCGCCGCGCTGCTGCCCGGCGTCGACGAGGTGATGGAGTGGCACTGTCCCTGGATCGACCTCGACGCGCCGCCGGTCGACCGCGCCGACATCGACGCCCTCGTCGACCGGCTCACCGGGCGCTTCGACCGGGCCGTCGTGCTCACCTCCTTCCACCAGTCGGCCCTGCCGACCGCCCTGGTGCTGCGGATGGCCGGCGTGCCGTGGGTCGGCGCGATCAGCGAGGACTTCCCCGGCCGGCTCCTCGACCTGCGGCACCGCGTCGTGGAGGACCAGCCCGAGCCGGAGCGGGCGCTCTCCCTGGCCCTGGCGGCCGGCGGGGCCCTGCCGCCCGGCGACGACGGCCGTCTGCAGGTGCGTCGCCCGCTGCCCGAGGTGGAGCTGCCCCGCAGGCCGTACCTCGTGCTGCACCCCGGCACGGCCGCTCCCGCGCGGGCCTGGCCGCTGCACCGCTACGTCGAGGCGGCCCGGTTGCTGTGCGAGCAGGGCTGGACCGTGGTCGCGACCGGCGGTCCCGGCGAGCGCGACCTGACCGCCGCGCTCGCCCAGGTCGGTGCCCTGGACCTGGGCGGGCGGACCGGCCTCGCGGAGCTGGCCGGGGTCCTGGCGCACGCCGCAGCGGTCGTCTGCGGCAACACCGGCACCGCGCACCTGGCGGCAGCCGTGGGGACGCCCGTGGTGTCGCTGTTAGCGCCCACGGTGCCCCCGGTCCGGTGGGCGCCGTACGGAGTGCCGACCGTGCTCCTGGGCGACCAGGACGCTCCCTGCGCGGGAAGTCGTGCGGTGACCTGCCCGGTTCCCGGGCACCCGTGTCTGGCAGGAGTCGACGCCGTGCGGGTCGCGGCGGCGGTGGAGGAGCTGTGCGGGACGTCCGCAGCAGTCGAGGAGGAGGCTTCATGAGGATCGCGCTCATCTCCGAGCACGCCAGTCCCTTGGCCGTGCTGGGCGGTGTCGACGCCGGGGGGCAGAACGTCCACGTCGCCGAGCTCGCGCGCGGCCTGGCCGCGCGCGGCCACGAGGTGCGGGTGTTCACCCGGCGCGACTCGACGTCGCTGCCGGCCTGTGTGGAGATCGACGGCTACCGGATCGAGCACGTGCCGGCCGGCCCGCCCACCGACGTCCCCAAGGACGAGCTGCTCGAGGTCATGCCCGCCTTCGCCCGCTGGGTCGCGGAGCGGCTGCGGCTCGAGCCCGTCGACCTGGTGCACGCCCACTTCTGGATGAGCGGCTGGGCGGCCGTGCGGGCCGCCGCGCCCGACGTGCCGGTGCTGCAGACCTTCCACGCCCTCGGCACCGTCAAGCGGCGCCACCAGGGCATGAAGGACACCAGTCCCCGCGAGCGCATCGCGATCGAGCGCGACCTGTGCCGGCAGGTGACCGGCGTGATCGCGACCTGCTCCGACGAGGTCGACGAGCTGCGCCGGATGGGGCTGCCCCCGGGGCGCGCCGCGGTGATCCCCTGTGGTGTCGACTCCGCCGCCTTCGCCCCGGGCGACGGCCGCCGCGAGCCCGGCCCGCGCCGGCTCCTCGCCGTGGGACGGCTCGTGGAGCGCAAGGGGATCGGCAACGTGATCCGCTCCCTCACCGAGCTGCCCGGCACCGAGCTGACCGTGGCCGGGGGACCGGCGCGCGAGGCGCTCCAGGCCGACCCGGAGGTGGCGCGGCTGCGTGCCCTGGCCGAGGCCGACGGCGTCGGTGACCGGGTCCGCTTCGTGGGTGCGGTCGACCGGCCGGCCGTGGCCGCGTTGATGCGCGCCGCCGACGTGGTCGTGTGCGCTCCCTGGTACGAGCCGTTCGGCATCGTTCCGATCGAGGCGATGGCCTGCGGGCGACCCGTCGTCGGCACGGCCGTGGGCGGCCTGCTCGACACGGTCGTGCCCGGCGTCACCGGCGACCTGGTGCCACCGCGGCGGCCCGACCGGCTGGCGGTGGCGCTGCGCTCCCTGCTCGGCGACGACGAGCGGCTGCGCCGGTACGGCGAGGCCGGCCGGCAGCGGGTGCTCGAGCGCTACGACTGGTCCCGCGTCGTCAGCGCCACCGAGGGCGTCTACGCCGACGTGGTGCGCGCGGGCTCCCGCGGCGCGACCGCGGAGGTGGCGCGATGACCCCGGCCACGACGACCCCGCTGGCCCGGGTCGGTGCCCAGCGCGGTCCCGGGGTCGGTGCCGCACACCTCGACGCCGTCCTCGAGGCCGCCGCCGACTTCCGCGGCATGCTCGCGCGCGCCGAGCGCTGGGGCGAGCGGCTCGCCCGGGTGCTGCCCGACGGTGGTCGCCTCCTCGTCGCCGGCAACGGCGGCTCGGCCGCCCAGGCCCAGCACCTCACGGCCGAGCTCGTGGGGCGCTACCGGTTCGAGCGCCAGCCGCTGTCGGCGATCTGCCTGAGTGCGGAGACCTCCTCGCTGACGGCGATCGCCAACGACTACCCGCCCGAGGAGCTCTTCGCCCGGCAGGTCGAGGCGCACGGCCGGCCCGGCGACGTGCTCGCGCTGCTCTCGACCAGCGGCAACAGCGCCAACATCGTCGCCGCCGCCCGGCGCGGCCGCGAGTGCGGGCTGACGGTGTGGGGCTTCACCGGTCGCGGACCCAACCGGCTCGCCGACATCGCCCACGACACGATCTGCGTCGACACGCCCCTCACCGCGACGGTGCAGGAGCTCCACCTGGTGGCGCTGCACGTCGTGTGCGAGGCGCTCGACGCCGCCTTGGGCATCACCCCGCGGTCGTGCGCATGAGCGGGCGGACGCTGGTCGTCCTCGGCGACGCGCTGCTCGACGTCGACCTGGTCGGCTCGGTGGAGCGGGTGACCCCGGACGCTCCCGCCCTGGTCGTCGCCGACGCGCAGGAGCGGCCGCGGCCTGGCGGCGCAGCCCTGGCGGCCGTGCTGGCGGCGCGTCGCACCGAGGAGGTGGTGCTCCTCGCACCCCTGGCCGAGGACGAGGCGGCGGGCCGGTTGCGCGCCCTGCTCGCCGAGACCGCGCCGAACCTGCGGCTCGTCGCGCTGCCGTGGGAGGGCGCCACGCCGGTCAAGCAGCGGGTGCGGGCGGGCGGCCAGACGCTCCTGCGGCTCGACACCGGCGACCGCACCGGACCGATCCGCGAGGTGCCCGAGGAGGCACGCGAGGTCCTCGCCACCGCCGGGGCGGTGCTCGTCTCCGACTACGGCCGCGGCGCAACCGCGGACGAGACCCTCCGGGGTCTCCTCGAGCAGGCGGCACGCCGGGCACCCGTGGTCTGGGACCCGCACCCGCGCGGCGCACCACCGGTGCCCGGCGTGACGCTGGCGACCCCGAACCAGGCCGAGGCCCGGTCGATGGGGCCCGCCCTCGACGGCGAGGCCGATCCGCTCGACGCCGCCGCCCGCTGCGCGGGCCGGCTGGTGCGCCGCTGGGGCAGCCGTGCGGTCGCGGTCACCCTCGGCGAGCAGGGCGCGCTGCTGTCCTTCGGCGACGACGGACCGCCGTTGCTCGTGCCGGCGCCGCGGGTCAGCGGCGGTGACACCTGCGGCGCCGGCGACAGCTTCGCCTCCGCGGCCGCCGTCGCGCTGCTCGACGGGGCGCTCCCTTCGGAGGCGGTCGCGGCGGGGGTGGCCGCTGCCGGCGCCTTCGTCGCCGCGGGCGGTGCGGCGGGCTTCGCCGACACGGGCACCGACACGGACACCGACGACCCCACCGACGCAGGACGCTCGGCGGGCCCCGGGGCTGCCGGGGCGGCCGATGCCTTCGAGGCGACGAGCGACCCGCTCGCGGTCGTGGAGCGCGTCCGCGCCGAGGGCGGCCGCGTCGTCGCGACCGGCGGCTGCTTCGACCTGCTGCACGCCGGCCACGTCGCCACGCTGCGCGCCGCGCGCCGGCTGGGCGACTGCCTGGTGGTGTGCCTGAACTCCGATGCGTCGGTGCGCCGGCTCAAGGGTTCCGGCCGCCCGGTGGTGCCCGAGGACGACCGCGCCCACGTGCTGGCGGCGCTGGAGTGCGTCGACGCCGTGGCGATCTTCGAGGAGGACTCGCCCGAGGAGGTGCTGCGCAGCCTGCGGCCCGACGTGTGGGTCAAGGGCGGCGACTACACCGGCACCCGACTGCCCGAGGCCGACGTGCTGTCGGCCTGGGGAGGACGGGCGGTGGTGCTGCCCTACCTCGACGGCCGCTCGACCACCTCGATGGTGCGGGCGGCGGCCGACGGACTGACCGAATCCGGCTGAGCCCGCGAAGGGCCACGAAGGGAGACACAGCAGATGAGCGAGAAGACGAACGAGCTGGGAACGGTGCTGGTCACCGGAGGCGCCTCCGGGCTGGGAGCCGCGGTGGTGCAGGCGGTGCAGGACGCCGGCGGCCGGGCCGTCGTGCTCGACCGCGTCGAGCCGGACTCCGGCGCACCGCACCGGGTGGTCGACCTGGCGGACGGGCGTGCCGCCGAGGAGGCTGTGCGCGCGGTGGTCGAGGAGGAGGGCGGCATCGACGCCGTGGTCACCTGCGCCGGCACCGATGCCTGCGGGCAGCTGGCCGACGTCCCGGCCGAGACCTGGGAGAAGGTCGTCGCGGTGAACCTGATCGGCACCGCCGCGGTCGTGCGGGCAGCGCTGCCCAGCCTGACCGAGCGGCAGGGGAAGGTCGTCACGGTCGCCTCGACGCTGGGGCTGCGAGCGCTCCCGGACGCGACGGCGTACTGCGCCTCGAAGTTCGGCGTCGTGGGGTTCACCCGGGCGCTGACCACCGAGCTCGCCGGCCGCGTCGGCGTGACGCTGCTGGTGCCGGGCGGGATGGAGACGGCGTTCTTCGACGACCGTGACCCGCAGTACCAGCCGGGCCCCGATGCGAAGCTGAACCGGCCCGAGAACGTCGCTGCCGGCGTGGTGTTCGCGTTGCGCCAGCCGGCGGGCTGCGAGGTCCGCGAGCTGGTGATGACCCCGTCGATGGAGCCGTCCTGGCCGTGAGGCCTCTCGGCGGGGAGCCGCCGGTCCCGGTGCTGCGGGCGCTCGGTCTGGGCGACCTGCTCGCCGGGGTCCCCGCGCTGCGGGCCCTGGCCGCCGCGCTGCCCGAGCGGAGGCTGTTGCTGCTCGCACCGGCGGTGCTCACGCCGCTGGTGCGGCTGGCCGGGCTGCCCGTGGCGATCCACGACCTGGACGCCGTCCGGGGACTGCCCGACCGTCTCGACGGGGTGCCGCCGACCGACCTGGCGGTGAACCTGCACGGCCGCGGGCCGCAGAGTCACCGGCTGCTGCGGGAGGTCGCCGCGCACCAGGTGGCCTACGGCAACAGCGCCGCCGGCGTCGACGGGCCGGTGTGGCGCGCGCACGAGCACGAGCGGGAGCGCTGGTGCCGGCTGGTCTCGACCTGTCTCGAGGTCGACGCCGACCCCGACGACCTGCGGCTCGCCGTGCCCGACCAGCCCCCGCTCGTGCCCGGGGCCTTCGTCGTGCACCCCGGCGCCGCCAGCGGTGCCCGGCGGTGGCCGGCCCCCCGGTGGGCGCAGGTCGTGGCCGCCGCCGCGGCCGCGGGCCACGACGTGGTCGTGACGGGCAGCGCCGCGGAGCGGCCCCTCGCCGAGCAGGTGGCCGCGGGCCGGGCCCGCGTCCTGGCGGGGGAGACCGACCTGGTGCAGCTGGCCGCCCTGGTCGCCGGTGCGACCCGCGTGGTGTGCGGCGACACCGGCATCGGGCACCTCGCCGCCGCCTACGCCGTCCCCTCGGTGCACCTGTTCGGCCCGACCGCGCCGACAGCTTGGGGACCGCCGGAGGGGCGTTGCCACCGGGTGCTGTGGCGTCCCGCCGACGACGACCCGGTGCCCGACCCGCTGGGCGAGCGTCTCGACCCGGCGCTGGGTCGGATCACGGTCCCCGAGGTGCTCGAGGGGCTCGCCCTGCCGGCTCTGGCCGACCGGGCGTGAGCGGACGGCCCGGCCACCGCCGCCGTGGCCGTCGTCGCGGTTTGAAGGAACGGCACCCGGGCACGCTGCCGGGGTGACTGAGAACAGTGGCGAGAACACCGGCGTGCACACCGACGGCGACATGGCCTGGATGAACACCAGCGACCAGCAGGAGAGCGAGCTCTACGGCGGCCAGCCGGTCGACGACGAGGACCAGCTCCAGCCGGAGGTGACCCTCGACGACCGCAACCTCGAGGACGTTCTCGACCGCGGCTACGCGCCGCCGGAGCGCCCCCCGGCCGGCTACGAGGACTACCCGACGCTGGCCGAGCAGCGCGAGGGCCCGACGCTCGACGAGCAGCTCGCGCGCGAGGTGCCCGAGCCCGACCCGTACGCCGAGCCGCCGATCGAGGACGAGAACGCGCCGGCCGACGAGGTGCACGACCAGGACCCCGGCAGCCTCGCCGAGGCGCGCGCCGGTCGCCTGGTGGCGCCCGACCAGGGGATCGGCGAGGACGTGACCAAGGAGATGGTCGCCGAGGACGTCGGCATCGACGGCGCCGCCGCGAGCGCCGAGGAGGCCGCCATGCACGTGGAGGACCAGAGCGAGGGCGACTCGCGCCTGGAGGACGAGCGGGAGGGCCGACCCCGGGGGTGACCCGGGGCCGGCCCTCGCCGGCCGGTCCGTCGGCTCAGCTCATTCGCCGACCTGCTCCTCGCGGGTGGGATCGGTGAAGTTCTTCTGCTCCTCGGGGCTCTCGTCCAGGCGCTCCTCGGCATCGGCCTTCACCAGGCCGTCGACCTTGTCGGCGTCCGCGGGGACGTAGGCGTGATCGCCGTTGTTCTCCGCGACCCGGTTCTCGATCCGGTTGCCGCTGACCCGGTCGCCGGAGAGGTTCCCGACAGGGGGTTGGACGCTCATGGGTGTGCTCCTCTCGCGTCGGTGTTGCAGGACGGCGCGGGTACCCGTGGCGGGGAGCACGCAAACGAGCGGTGGACGCCGTCAGAGGACGGCGACCTCGAAGAGGCGGTGGGTGCCGGGGAGGCCCTTCAGCTCGGTCTCGCGGGCGTCGACCAGCACGATGTCGTCGACCTCGCGCAGCGCCTGACGCACCACGTCGCTGACCAGGATCTCGCCGCCGTCGGCCTGGGCCGCCACGCGGGCGGCCATCGCGACGTTGGTGCCGAAGAAGTCGCCGTCCTTCTCCACCACGGGCCCGGCGTGGATGCCGACGCGGACGCGGATCGGCGTACGGCGCAGGATGCGGCGACTGCCCGAGCCGATCGCGTCCTGGATCGCGATGCCCGCACGCACCGCCGAGGCGGGGTCCCGGAAGACGATCATGAAGCCGTCGCCCTGCGACTTCACGACGTGGCCGTCGTACCGCTCGACGCAGCCGTGCACGATCTTGTCGTGCGCGCCGAGCAGGCGCACCCAGTCCTCGTCGCCGAGCTGCTCGTTGAGGACGGTGGAGTCCTCGATGTCGGAGAACAGGATCGTGACCATCCCGTCCGCCCCGCTGAACCGGGTGATCGCGCCGCGATCCTCGGCCGCCCACCGGGTGAAGTCCTCGATCGAGGAGGTGAGCAGGCCGGTGACGCCGTGCTCGCGGAGCCGGGTGGCGCCCTCGACCGCCGACTCGACGACGGCACCCACGGCCTTGACCGCCCGGGTGCGCCGGCGTGAGCCGGGCGTGGTCTGCGAGCGTCGCTCGCGGTCGAGCTCGGCGAGTAGGTCGTCACGCTCGGCCGTCACCGCCTGCAGACGCCGGCCGGAGCCGACCAGCGCGAGCACCGACGCGAGCAGTGCGAGGGCGAGCAGGACGACCAGGACCACCACGGCCCCGAGCGTTGCACAGGAGCACGGTCGCAGGCAGGTGGTCGCGGTGGGAGGTCCGTCACGCCCCCGATCGGTCCTCAGACGTCCCCGCCCCCGGAACGGCTCATCGGTGATCCTCAGGCCGGGGTAACTCGGGCGAAAGGTTGCCCGGAGACAGTGGACGCGCCCCCTCGAAAGGACCGTTCGTGCGCTCCAGCCCCACCACCCGCTCCGCCTCGTCCCGCCTGGTCGCCGCCAAGGTGCCCGAGGTCACCGTCGCCTTCTGGATCGTCAAGGTCCTGACCACGGGGATGGGCGAGGCCGCCTCGGACTACCTCGGCGAGCTCAGCCTGGTCCTCGCCGGCGTGATCGGCGTCGGTGGCGTGGTCGCCGCCCTGCGGTGGCAGCTGCGCGCCGACCGCTACCGGGCACCGGTCTACTGGACGGCTGTCGCGATGGTGGCCGTCTTCGGCACGATGGCCGCCGACCTGCTCCACGTCGTGCTCGGAATCTCCTACGTCGTGTCGACGCCGGTGTGCGCGGTGGCGCTGGCCGTCGTGCTCCTCTGGTGGTACCGCAGCGAGGGGACGCTCTCGATCCACTCCATCACCACCCCGCGGCGGGAGCGGTTCTACTGGGCCACCGTGCTGGCGACCTTCGCGCTCGGGACGGCCGCCGGCGACCTCACCGCCGGCTCGATGCACCTGGGCTACCTCGACTCCGGGCTGCTGTTCACCGCGGCGATCGCGGTGCCGTTCGTGGGCTGGCGGTGGCTCGGCCTCGGTGAGATCCCGGCGTTCTGGACCGCCTACGTGCTCACCCGGCCGCTGGGGGCGTCCTTCGCCGACTGGTTCGGCAAGGACCACCGGCTCACCGGGCTCGGGTACGGCGACGGGGTGGTGGCCGGGATCGAGCTCGTCGTGATCATCGCGCTGGTGGCCTGGCTGACCGTGTCCGGGCACGGGGTGCAGCGCCCCCGCCGCGACTTCGGCCACCTGCGGCCCAGCTACGTCGGAGGGGACGCCGAGGTCGCCTGAGCCCCGACGTAGACCCACCGGCCGCGGCGGCGGCTGAAGGCACTGCGCTCGTGGAGCGGGCCCGAGCGCGCGGAGGCGACGAACTCCACCACGCCCGCATCGTCGCCGGGGCCGCCGTCGACGACATCGAGGATCCGCAGCCCGGTCCAGTCCTCGCCGGGCGGCAGGCTCGCCCGGTCCAGGTCGTGCGGGCGGCTGCGCGGGTGCCAGGAGCGGAACAGGAAGTCGGCGTCGCCCGCGACGAAGGCGCTGTAGCGGGCGCGCATCAGCTGCTCCGCGGTCGCGGCGGCGGCCTCCCCGCGGTGCAGCGGACCGCAGCAGCCGTCGTACGACGTGCCGCTGCCGCAGGGACAGGGAGCACCGGGACGCACCGCCGCACCCTACGCTCGACCCGTGCAGGTGGTGGAGCTGACCAGGTACCCCGTGAAGTCGCTGGGCCCCGAGCCCCTGACCGAGGTGGCCCTCGACACCCGCGGCCTCGTCGGCGACCGCGGCTGGGCGGTGTACACCGAGGACGGCGGCATCGGCAGCGGCAAGACGACCCGGCGCTTTCGCCGGGTGCCGGGCCTGCTCGACGTGCCGGTGCGCAGCACGGCGGACGGGCCGCCGGAGGTGGACCTGGACGGCTGGTGCTCCGTGGACGATCCGTCGGCCGCCGCGCGGCTCTCCGAGCGGGTCGGGCAGCCGGTGACGATGCGTGCCGAGGGCGACGTGCCGCACCACGACGACTGCCCGGTCCACCTCGTCACCACGGCGGCGCTGCGCCAGGTGCAGGACCTCTACGGCGACCACGTCGGCCCCGGGCGCTTCCGCGCCAACCTCGTCGTCGACGTGCCCGGCACCGGCTTCGCCGAGGACGACTGGGTCGGCCGTGAGCTGCACGTGGGGGAGGTGGTGCTCTCCATCGGCCCTGGGATGCCGCGGTGCGTGATGGTCGACCTCGGTCACGACGCCGCCGGGCTCGCCGAGGCTCCGGGGCTGCTCCGCCTGCTCGGTCGGGCGCACGACGTCGACCTCGGGGTGCAGGCGACCGTGCTCAGGTCCGGTGTCCTCCGTGTGGGCGACGAGGTGCGGCTGGCGTAGCCGCGCAGGCGGCGCTCCGGCGGATTGTCCGATCCTCGTTCTGGGCACGCATCTGTCATGAACGACCACTCGCCCACGATGCCGAGCGAGATCGGCATGCATCTCGGGCTGTTCGACCGGTTCGCAGGCGCAGCCGGAAAGCTGGTCAGCCGAGCGCCGTTCTTCGCGGCCTCCGTGGCCATCGTGATCGCGTGGATCATCGAGGGCGTCTTCCGGGTCCTCAGCGGCGGCGGCCTCCACGCCGTGCTCAGCAACACCTACCAGCTGCAGATCAACACGCTCACGACGATCATCACCTTCCTGCTCGTCGCCCTGCTGCAGAACACCCAGACGCGGGGGGACGACGCGACCCAGCAGAAGCTGAACGCCATCGCCGACGCCCTCGCGGACCTCATGGAGCACCGTGCCGACCGGGACGACGACGACGACCTGCGCGGCGACCTCGAGGAGCTGCGGAAGGCCGTCGGGCTGGAGGACCGGGAGGGCACGGGCAGGCGGAACTGAGCAGCCGGCGTACGGTCGGTCGGGTGAGCACCTCGTCGGGCCGCCGCTGGTACTTCTGGCTGATGGGCACCTGCGTGCTGCTCATCGTGCTGGCCTGGAACCTGGTCCGGTTCTGGTCGGTCCCGGCCGCGATCGCCATGTCGGCGGTCGCCGCGGTGATCCCGCCGGTGGCCGTGATCGTAGGCAACCGCGACGGGCACGGCGGTTGAGCAGGAGGGTTGAGGTCCGCGAGTAGCGTGACGACGTGACCGACCCCTCGACCGCTCCCAGCCTCACCACCGTCGGCGAGCTCCGTGCCTCCGGGCACGTCCGGAAGCCGCTGCGCCAGGAGATCCGCGACAACCTGCTCGCCCTGCTCGCGGCCGGCGAGGACCCGTGGCCGGGCCTGCACGGCTTCGAGACCACCGTCATCCCACAGGTCGAGCGGGCGCTGCTCGCGGGTCACGACATCGTGCTGCTCGGCGAGCGCGGCCAGGGCAAGACCCGGCTGCTGCGCAGCCTGGTCGGACTGCTCGACGAGTGGACGCCGGTGATCGGGGGCAGCGAGCTGGGCGAGCACCCGTTCGAGCCGATCACCACCGCCTCGCGCCGTCGCGCGGCCGAGCTCGGCGACGACCTCCCGGTGGCGTGGCGGCACCGCGACGAGCGGTACGCCGAGAAGCTCGCGACCCCGGACACCTCGGTGGCCGACCTGATCGGCGACGTCGACCCGATGAAGGTCGCCGAGGGACGCTCGCTGGGCGACCCGGAGACGATCCACTTCGGCCTGATCCCGCGCAGTCACCGCGGCATCGTCGCGATCAACGAGCTGCCCGACCTCGCCGAGCGGATCCAGGTCGCGATGCTCAACGTGATGGAGGAGCGCGACGTGCAGGTGCGCGGTTACGTGCTCCGGCTGCCGCTCGACGTCCTCGTGGTCGCCAGCGCCAACCCCGAGGACTACACCAACCGCGGCCGGATCATCACCCCGCTCAAGGACCGCTTCGGCGCCGAGATCCGCACCCACTACCCGCACCGGGTCGAGGACGAGATCGCGGTCATCCGCCAGGAGGCCGACCTCGTCGCCGACGTGCCCGACCACCTGGTGGAGATCCTGGCGCGCTTCACCCGCGGGCTGCGGGAGTCCCACGCGGTCGACCAGCGGTCCGGGGTCTCGGCGCGCTTCGCGATCGCCGGTGCCGAGACGATCGCCGCCGCGGCGCTGCACCGCGCGACCCGGCAGGGCGAGGACGAGCCGGTCGCCCGGGTCGTCGACCTGCAGACCGCCGTGGACGTCCTCGGCGGGAAGGTGGAGTTCGAGACCGGCGAGGAGGGTCGTGAGGAGGAGATCCTCGAGCACCTGCTCCGGGTCGCGACGGCCCAGACGGTCTCGGCCCGGCTGGCAGGCATCGATCTCGGCCTGCTCGTCTCCGCGATCGAGGAGGGCGCCAGCATCGCCACCGGTGAGCAGGTCGGCGCGCGCGACTTCCTCGCCGGCCTGCCGTCGCTGGGCGAGTCCGACGTCTACGACCAGGTGATGGACCGGCTCGGTGCCGCCAACGACGGCCAACGCGCCTCGGCGATCGAGCTCGCCCTCGAGGGGCTGTTCCTGGCCCGCAAGATCGACAAGGACAGTGACGGCGTGGAGACGATCTATGGCGCGTGACCGGCACCGCTCGCGGTACGGCCGCTACACCGGCGGCCCGGACCCGCTCGCGCCGCCGGTCGACCTCGCCGAGGCGCTCGACGCCATCGGCGAGGACGTGATGGCCGGCTACTCCCCGGAGCGCGCGATGCGGGAGTTCCTGCGTCGCGGCGGACGGGACCGGCGCGGCCTGGACGACCTCGCGCGGCAGGTAGCGGCCAAGCGCCGCGAGCTGCTGGCCAAGCACTCCCTCGACGGCACCCTGCAGGAGGTGCGGGAGCTCCTCGACAAGGCGTTGCTCGAGGAGCGCGGCCAGCTGGCCCGCGACGTGGACATGGACGACGGCGACCGCGCCCTGCGCGAGATGCAGCTGGGCAACCTGCCGAGCTCCACGGCGGCGGCCGTCAGCGAGCTGTCGTCGTACGACTGGGCGAGCCGGCAGGCCCGCGAGGACTTCGAGAAGATCAAGGACCTCCTCGGGCGCGAGGCGCTGGACCAGCGGTTCGCCGGGATGAAGCAGGCGCTCGAGGGTGCGACGCAGGAGGACCGCGCGCGCATCAACGAGATGCTGTCCGACCTCAACCGGCTGCTGGAGAAGCGGCGGCTCGGGGAGGACTCCCCTGAGGACTTCGCGGAGTTCATGGCGAAGCACGGAGAGTTCTTCCCCGAGGACCCGGAGGACCTCGACGAGCTGATGGACGCGCTCGCGCAACGGTCCGCAGCCGCCCAGCGGATGCTCAACTCCATGACGCCGGAGCAGCGCCAGGAGCTCATGCAGCTGTCCCAGCAGGCGTTCGGCTCGCCCGAGCTGATGCAGTCGCTGTCCCAGCTCGACGACAACCTGCGCTCGTTGCGTCCGGGCGAGGACTGGACGGGCTCGGAGCAGTTCGAGGGCTCCGAGGGGCTCGGTCTGGGCGACGGCACCGGGGTGCTGCAGGACCTCGCCGACCTCGACGAGCTCTCCGAGCAGCTGTCGCAGTCCTACGGCGGCGCGCGGATGGACGACCTCGACCTCGACGCGCTGGCCCGTCAGCTCGGTGACGACGCCGCCGTCGACGCGCGCGCCCTGCAGGAGCTCGAGCGCGCGCTGCGCGACACCGGCTACCTCAAGCGCGGCTCCGACGGCCAGCTCAAGCTGTCGCCGAAGGCGATGCGGCAGCTCGGCAAGGCGCTGCTGCGCGACGTGGCCACGCGCATGTCCGGGCGGCAGGGCCAGCGCGAGCTGCGACGCGCCGGAGCGGCCGGAGAACTCAGCGGCGCGAGCCGCCGGTGGGAGTACGGCGACACCGAGCCCTGGGACATCCCGCGCACCATCACGAACGCGGTCGTCCGCGAAGCAGGCGACGGGAGCCGGGGGCCGGGCGTCCGGCTCACCATCGAGGACCTCGAGGTGCAGGAGACCGAGACCCGCACCCAGGCCGCGGTCGCGCTCCTGGTCGACACCTCCTTCTCGATGGCGATGGACGGCCGCTGGGTGCCGATGAAGCGCACGGCCCTGGCCCTGCACCAGCTGATCAGCTCGCGCTTCCGGGGCGACCACCTCCAGCTGATCGGCTTCGGCAGGCACGCGCAGGTGATGGACATCGACGAGCTCACCGGGCTCGACGCGATGTGGGACAAGGGCACCAACCTGCACCACGCGCTGCTGCTCGCGCTCCGGCACTTCCGCAAGCACCCGAACGCCCAGCCGGTGCTGCTCGTGGTCACCGACGGTGAGCCGACCTCGCACCTGGAGCCGGACGGCGAGGTGTTCTTCAGCTATCCGCCGCACCCGCTGACGATCGCCTACAGCGTGCGCGAGCTCGACAACGTCGGTCGTCTCGGGGCCCGGGTGACCTTCTTCCGGCTGGGGGAGGACCCCGGCCTGGCCCGGTTCATCGACTCGATGGCCAAGCGCGTCGACGGCACCGTCGTCGCGCCGGAGCTCGACGACCTCGGCGCCGCCGTGGTGGGCAGCTACCTCGGGTCGCGGCGCAGCGGCCCAGGTGGCTCCGGCGGCTACGGCGACTGGTTCGGCGGCGGTCGCGGCTTCTGGGCCGGGTGACCCGCCCGGCCCGCCCGGCTCAGCCCGTGCGGGCCACGTCCTCGTCGTCATCGAGGACGACGTCGGGGACGACGTCCCGGGCGTCGTCGAGAGCTCCGGGGCGGCCTTCGGCACGGGCTGCGGACCGGGGCACTCCCGGGACCCGCTGGGTGGCGACGATCTCGTCGGCGACCTCGCGCAGCTTGCGGTTGTGCGAGCTCGACAGCCGGCGCAGCAGGGAGAACGAGCGGTCGAGGTCCACGCCGTAGCGCTGCATCAGGATCCCTTGCGCGGCGCCGATCGTGTGGCGCGACTCCAGCGCGACCTGGAGGTTGCCGACCAGGCGGGCTCCGTAGAGCGCCGGCCCGGCATGGACGGCGTACAGGCTGAGCAGGCCGACCTGCTCCGAGTCGTCGAACCGGCCGGCGCGGCCGGCGTACAGGGTGAGGGCGCCCAGGACACCGTCCTGCCCGGGCAGCTGGACGCTGCACACCGACCGGCCGCCGCGCTCGTGGGCGACGGGCCCCCACCGGGGCCAGCGCTGCTCGGCGCCCGTGTCGCCGCAGCGGACGACCTCACCGCCGGCGAAGACGTCGAGCGACGGGCCCTCGCCGAGCTCGTGCTGGAGCGCGTCGAGCTCCGCGGCGAGCGGGGAGGAGGAGCCAGCCGTGGTCAGCCGGTGGTCGGCCCGCACGACGAGCGTGACCTGCTCGGCGTCCGGGACGAGGTCGGCGGCGCGGGCGACGATGGTGCGCACCGTCCGGCCCTCGTCGGCCTGCTGGGCGAGCTCCCGCGCCAGTGAGGCCAGCAGGGCGGCGTCCCGCGACGTCATGGGAGGAACCGTCCTGATCGAGCGCCCACGGGGGGAGGTGTACCCGTTCCCGGTGGCGCCCAACCGCAGCCGACCTCAGCTGGTGACGTCCTTGCTGCTGAAGCGCGCCCACGCCGCGAGCAGGAACACCACGGTGTAGCCGAGCGCCAGCCACAGGCCGTGCCCGGTTCCGCTCCAGGCGATCGGGTCGCGGAAGAGGTCTGCGAAGGCCGCCCACTCGTGGGTGATGAGGTAGGGATGGATCGCGGCCACCTGGGGGATGCTGTCCAGGATGAAGCTGGCGGTGGAGAAGACCACCGTGGCCAGCGTCGCCGCGATCGGCTGCTCGGTCAGGGTGGACAGGAACAGTCCGACCGCGCCGAGCGAGACCAGGCCGGTGCCCAGGTACAGCGCGGCGCCGAGGACCCGCACGAAGCCGGCCCCGATGCCGAGCTGGGTCCCCGAGAGCAGGGTCAGGTCCCCGCCGCCGAAGAGCGCCAGGCCGATCAGCACCCCGACGATCGCGACCAGGAACGTCGCGGCATAGGTGAACAGCACGATGCCGGCGTACTTCACCGCGAGCAGCCGGGTCCGGGAGACCGGCACGGTGAGCAGGTAGCGCAGCGTGCCGGTGCTCGCCTCCCCGGCGACGGCGTCGCCGGAGACCACGGAGACCGCCAGCGGCAGCAGCAGCGCGAGCTCGATCGTCAGCGCCGCGAGCGCCACGAACAGGCCGTTCTCGGTGATCGAGGCGAAGAAGTTCGGCGCGTCGCGTCCGGGCTGCGAGGCTGTCGTCTTGACCGCCACCGCGATGAGGATCGGCGGCGCGACCAGGACCAGCAGCCCGAGCTGGTTGCGGCGGCGCCCGAAGGCGAGCCGGAGCTCCGAGCGCAGGAACCGCGTCGACCAGCGCCGCCTCCCTCGCGGGGTGGAGGCGCTCGCCTCAGCCGCTGACATCGAAGCCCTCCCCGGTCAGTGCCACGAAGCGGTCCTCCAGCGAGGGGGCGGTCACGGTGAAGCCGGTCACCGCCAGGCCCGCGTGCACGCAGGCGGCGACGACCCTCTCCGGTGGTGTGCCGGCCAGCTCGCCGGTGGTGGCGGTGCCCTCGACGCGTACGTCGCTCACGCCCAGGCCGGTCATCAGCCGGGCGGCCTCGCCGGGCCGATCGGTGACGATGCGGGCCCGGGCCGCGGTGCCGCCCGCGACGGAGGCGACCGGCCCCTGGGCGACCAGGCGGGAGGCGTGCATCACCCCGACGTGGGTGCACATCTGCTCGATCTCCGACAGCAGGTGGCTGGAGACCAGCACGGTGGTCCCGTCACCGGCGAGGGTGGACACCAGGTTGCGCACCTCGCGGGTGCCCTGCGGATCCAGGCCGTTGGTCGGCTCGTCGAGGACGAGCAGGTCCTTGGGGGTGAGCAGTGCCGCGGCGATCGCCAGCCGCTGCCGCATGCCGAGGGAGTAGGCGCGGAAGCGCTTCCCCGCGGCGGGCAGCAGGCCGACGCGCTCCAGGGCGGCGTCGATGCGGTGGCCGGCGGTGGCGGGGTCGGCGGTGCGGTCGGCGGCGTCGAGCCTGCGCAGGTTGGCCCGGCCGGACAGGTAGGGGTGGAACGCCGGTCCCTCGACCAGGGCGCCGACCCGGGGCAGGGCCGCCCCGATCCGGGCCGTGGGGTGCCCCAGCACGCTGAGGTCGCCCGAGGTCGGCGCGATCAGCCCGAGCAGCATCCGGATGGTGGTGGTCTTGCCCGACCCGTTCGGCCCGAGGAACCCGAAGACCGACCCGGTGGGCACCTCCAGGTCCAGGTCGCGGACGACGGTCTGGCCACCGAACCGCTTGGTCAGCGCGGTCGTGGTGACCGCGGCCCCCTCGGCCCGATCGGCCGGGATGACCGCGGCCGTGGCCGAGCCGGTCACTCGGCCGCCGGCGCGGCGGTGTGCTGCAGGGCGTCGTACAGGGAGGCGGGCGGGACCGCACCGAAGGCGACCCGGCCGTCGTCGGCCACGACCACGGAGACCAGCGTCCCGCGCAGCAGCCGGCCCGAGCCCCAGGCGCCGGACACGGGCGTGAGCTGCCGCAGCAGCGCGCCCAGCTGCCCGGCGGAGCCCGTGCTGCCGCCCTGGTCGCTCCCCGTCGAGCCGCTCCCGGTCTGGCCGCTCGCGGTCCGGCCCGCCTGGGCAGCGAAGAGCTGCTGGCCGGCGCCGGCGGGCAGCACGACCACGCTGCTCCAGTCGGAGCCGACGACCTGGGGTCGCGGGCCGTCGGCGGAGTGAGCGGAGTGCCCGGTCGCGGAGCCGGCGTGCTGCCCCGACTCCGAGGGCAGGGTCTTCTCGGTCACCGTGGCGCCCGGCGGCGGGGTGAAGGCGAAGCGGGAGGCGTCCGGCGTGGTGGGGTCGAAGCGGGTGAAGCCCAGCGACAGCACCGGGTCGGTGTGATCGACGGCGTAGACCTGGACCCGGGTGGGCACGTGCGTGGCGCTGTCGATCGCGATCTGCACGGAGTCGACGAGGGTGTCGCTCGTGCGCGGCGAGATCGTCAGCAGGTACGCCTGGCGGCCGGCGACCTCGGCGGAGCCGTTGGTGGTCACCGTCGTGCTCGGGGTGATGGCGGCCAGCGCCATGTCGGCCAGCTGCTGCGGCGTGGTCGGCATCGTGCCGGGCCGGGGGCTGGGGTCCGTGCCGTCACCGGCGCTGCTCGGCCCGTCCGTGGGCAGCCGGTAGCGGGTGACCGCGTGGTCCGCGCTGGACCACAGCCACAGCGAGGATCCGTCGGCGACGAGGTCCGACTCGCTTCCGTCGCCGAGCAGGGCGATGCGGGTCCTGCCCGGCGCGGCGTACCAGACCCGCATGGTGTGCGTGCCGGAGATCAGCGAGGAGAAGTCGGCGCTGCTGCCCTCACCCGCCATGCTCGCCGGCAGTGCCGGCAGCCCGAGGTCGGCGCTCTCGCTCACGGTGCCGGAGACGCCGTGCAGCCGGGCGTGCGCGATGTCGGTCAGCAGCGTGGCGGCGGAGCGGGCCGGAAGGTCGGCACGGGCGGCGCTGCCGATCGCGGACACCACCGTCCCGCCCGCGGCGAAGACGACGGCGGCGGCCACCGGGGCCAGCCACCGCAGGAGAGGGCGCTTCATGTCCCCATGGTGCCTCATCGCTCCAGCAGCACCAGTCGAGTGGGGGAAACGGGGGCCTTGCGGCGGGTTACCCAACCGACACGGGGTCTCACGGGAGTGGGGGGATCCCGGCCGGGTGGCCCAGGG
>JBQCHZ010000024.1:0-22879 GCA_051954195.1 Marmoricola sp. | reverse complement strand
GATGTCCTTGCCGCCGAGGTCCATGTCGAAGCCGGCGTCGCGCAGCGCGCGGATCTTGTCCTCCTCGCGCGCCTTGGTCTCGACGAACTCCTCGATGTCGGGGTGGTCGACGTCGAGCACGACCATCTTGGCCGCACGACGCGTCGCGCCACCGGACTTGATGGTGCCGGCGGAGGCGTCGGCGCCGCGCATGAACGAGACCGGGCCCGAGGCGGTGCCGCCGGAGGAGAGCAGCTCCTTGGAGGAGCGGATGCGGGAGAGGTTCAGGCCGGCGCCGGAGCCGCCCTTGAAGATGAAGCCCTCCTCCTTGTACCAGTTCAGGATCGACTCCATGGAGTCGTCGACCGAGAGGATGAAGCACGCCGAGACCTGCTGGGGCGACTTGGTGCCCACGTTGAACCAGACCGGGGAGTTGAAGCTGAAGTACTGGTGGACGAGCAGCCAGGTGATCTCGCGCTCGAACAGCTCCGCACTGGCGGCGTCGGCGAAGTAGCCGTGCTCCTCGCCCGCGGCGCGGTAGGTCTTCACGACCCGGTCGATGAGCTGCTTGAGGCTCCACTCGCGGGCGTCGGTGCCGACGGCGCCGCGGAAGTACTTGGTGGTGACGATCGTGGAGGCGTTGACGCTCCAGAAGTCGGGGAACTCCACCCCGCGCTGCTCGAAGACGCTCTCGCCGGTCTTCCAGTTGGTCTGGACGACGTCGCGCCGCTCCCAGGTGATCTCGTCGTAGGGGTGGACGCCCTCGGTGCTGAAGATCCGCTCGATCTTCAGCCCCTTCCCCTGCGTCTTGCGGCTGCTGCTCCGGCTGGCCGTCTCGGTCATGTGCCCTTCTTCCCCTGGTTCGACTGCTGCAATGAGTGCTGCGGTGGTGGTCGTGCTGATGCTGGAGCCCGGCGCGTCGCTTCCCCACGACGCACCGGGCGGTCTGTGGTCAGCCCGTGGGCTGGATCTCGCGTTCGGCGCGGAGGACGGCGATCTCGGTCTCGAAGTCGTCGGCGGACTCGAAGGCGCGGTAGACGCTGGCGAACCTGAGGTAGGCCACCTCGTCGAGCTGGCGCAGCGGTCCGAGGATCGCCAGTCCGATCTCGAGCGAGGGCACCTCGGCCCAGCCCTTGTCGCGCAGCGCGTCCTCTACGGTCTGTCCGAGCCGGGCGAGGTCGTCGGCGCCGACGGGCCGGCCCTTGCAGGCCTTGGCCACCCCGGCGACGGCCTTGTCGCGACTGAACGGCTCGGCGGCGCCACTGCGCTTGAGCACGGTCAGCTGCATCTGCTCCACGGTGGTGAAACGCTTCTCGCACGCCACGCATGCCCGCCGGCGGCGCACGTTGGAGCCGTCCTCGGCGACTCGGGAGTCGAGCACCCGGGTGTCGTGGCTGCGGCAGAACGGGCAGTGCACGGACGGGCTCCTCTCGTGTCGCGGGGTGGCGGGGGCTGTGGGTGGCCCTGTGGAAAACTGGCTGATCCTGTGCGGAACGCCTGGTTCCTGTGGGACTAGATGTGGAAAACCACAACGGTGTAACTACTAGATGTTGTGCCACCGTACGCCCGGCTCGGAGGGCGCGCAACACGTCTGCCGGTTTTTGTCCGGACCGGTGCACCGGCGCCGCAAACACGCAGGTCAGCGGCCCGGAACTGGGCCAAACCAGTCGCGGCGGGGCGTGTCGGACCACCCCCGATGACCCCTCCGGGCGTGCCCGTGGGCACCGGCGTCCCTGTGGGTTCGCCGCGACGCCCGGTGGGTTCCGGGTCATGTACGTCGTACCCGCGGCGGTGCCCCACAATGGGCGCTGTGGGCAAGCACTCCGGGGAGAGGGTCGAGGCTCCGTCGGTCCGGCCCGCGGCCCTGACCGCGGTGGCCGCACTGCTCACCGTCGTCGCCTGGGTGGTGCTGGTGACCTACGCCATCCGGCTCGGGGCGGTGGTCCGCGACGGGGGCCGGCCCGCTGCGTGGGCGCTGCTGGCCGTCGCCACCGTGGGCGCCGCATGTTGCCTCTTCCTCGGGCTCGTCCTCGGCGGACGCCTGATCGGGCGGGTACGCCGCCCTGCCCCGGCTCAGGGGAACGTGCACCCGCACGGTGAGCTGGACGGCCATCTCGACAGGCAGCTGAACGGGCAGCTGAACGCGCAGCCGGACGATCCGGCGGGCGTGCCGCCCGTCGTACTCCCCGTCCGCCTGCCGGGCGGGCGGCGTGCCCGTCGCTGAGCCCGCACCCCTTGCCGCGCCGACGCACGGGGCGCTTGGATGACGCGGTGCCCAGGACCCCCAGGACGCTGACCGGCGCCTACGTCGTGCTCGCCGCGGCCGACACCTGGCTCGCGGGCGGTGGCTCCCCGCGGGCTCGCCGGGCACGCATGATCACCAAGCCCCTGCTGATGCCGACCCTGGCCGCGTCGCTGGCCACCGACCGGCGTGCCGTCGGTTCGCCGCTGCGGACCTCGACCGTGGCGGCACAGGCCTTCGGGTGGGGCGGCGACGTCGCGCTGCTGCGGCACGGCACGCCTGCCTTCGCCGTGGGCGCCGGCGCGTTCGGCGCGGGCCACCTCTGCTACCTCGCCGGATTCCGGCGCCGCGCCGCGCACACGCCGTTGCGCCGGAGCCGCGCCGCGCGGGTGGCCGGGGTCGCGTTCGTCGCGGGGGGACCTGTGATGGCGCTCGGAGCGGCGCGGCACGAGCGGGCGCTGGGGCCGGCGGTGCTGACCTACACCGGCCTGCTTGCCTCGATGCTGGCGCACGCCGGCCACCTCGGCCCCATCGTCCCGGCCCGCTCACGCCGGTCGACGCTCGCCGGGGCGAGCTTGTTCGTCGCCTCCGACGCGCTGCTGGCCACCCGGAAGTTCTGGTGGACCTCCGCACCGCCACGCTGCGAGTCGGTGGTGATGGCCGGCTACACGCTCGGCCAGCTCCTGCTCAGCCACGGAGCGGCCACGGCGACCGCGTGACCGGCGCCGTACGCGCCGTCTCCGCCCGCTCGGCGCGTCGGGGCGCGCCGTTTCCGCCCGCTCAGCGCATCGGAGCGCGCCGTCTCCGCCCGCTCGGCGTGGACGCAGGGGCGGAGCCGCGACAGCAACGCGGTCCCGCCCCTGCTCGTTCCCCGGCGGCGCCGTCCGGGACACGACTCGCGGCGGCGCCTTCGTCCGGACCGCGCAGGGGGTCGAGCCCTGCGTGCCGGGACGTCTGGAGGCTCAGTGCAGCGGCACCGCCAGCTGCTGCCCGATCTGGAGCTCGGGACCGGTGAGGGCGTTGAGCTGCTCGATGCGGTCGATCATCTCGCGGACGTGGCCGGGCCGGGCCACCGTGCCGGCGATCGCGTAGAGGGTGTCGCCAGGGCCGACCTCGATCGTGCGCACCGGCTCGGGGGTGCCGCTGTCGCGGGTGCCGATGGCCAGCCCGCCCAGGGCCACCATCGCGACCGCGATCACCGCGAGGAACGTCGCGACGAGCACCAGCCGACCGCGCCGGGTCAGGCGCAGCGCCGGAGAAGCAGCGGCCGGAGCAGCCGCGCGGCGGGTGTAGGTGCTCGGGACGATCGTGATGGTGCTCATCGGAAAACCTCCTGCGGCTGTGCCGAGCCCGTGTGGCCCGGCGTCGTCGACCCCTCGGTGGCAACGCTGGTGTGCCGATCCGTTGTCTAACCGCGACCACCGACACCCGGCGCCGGATCGAACACACGTACGACGTTAGAGCATGTGTTCGATCGGCACAAGAACACCTGTTCGAGCGGGCGCGTTGGGACGGTCCAATGCCGGACGAATCGGACAAAACGCCTCAGCAGCGCCGTCGCGCGGCCGATCGGGCGCGTGGAGGGCCGCTCGGGGAGGGGCGGTCCCCGCCAGCACCGGGAGGCAACGATGGCGCTCGGGACGCGACGCGCGTCGAGGCGCAGGGCCCTCGTCGGCTCGCTCGCCACGATCATGGCGGGCCTGCTCGCCACCAGCGCCGCGACGCCGGCGGACGCGGCGCCCGGAGCGGCGCTGTCCGCCGGCACCACGGCGGGCACCACGACGGTCACCGCGGCGGTCACCGCAGTGGACACGCGCTCCCGCCAGGCCGTCACGGCGGCGTACCGCAGGCTCTGGCTGCCGGCGGCCGCTGCCCCGCTCCAGCTCTCCGGCGGCGATCCCGACAGCTGCACGCCGTACCGCACCGCCGCGGAGTCCCAGACCCGGACCCGCGACGCCATCAACTTCGCGCGCGGCCTGGCCGGACTCCGCCCCCTGACGAGCGTGAGCGACACCCACACCGCCGTGGCCGGCCTCTCCGCGCTGCTGCAGGCCAGCAACCGCTCGCTCAGCCACAGCCCGCCGAGCAGCTGGCTGTGCTGGACGCTCGCCGCCGCCACCGCGGCCGGGCGCTCCAACCTCGACCTGCGCTGGTCCACCGGCGGAGGACCGCTGCCGACGCCGGCCGACATCGTGAGCGACTACCTGGTCGACCGGGGGACCCCGAACACCGAGGTCGGGCACCGGCGCTGGCTGCTGCGACCGGGCGCGACCACGATGGGCAGCGGCAACGCCGTGGTGAGCGACGGAGACACCCAGTACGTCGCCAACGACCTCTGGGTGCTGCCCAGCCTGCTCGCCGGCGCACCCGCCGGGACGCCGGCGTTCTACGGATGGCCCGCCGCGGGCTGGTTCCCCTCTCCCCTGGAGCCCGAGGGCCGCTGGTCGCTCTCCAGCAGCACCGGTGCCGACTTCTCCCACGCCACCGTGCGGGTCACCCGCGACGGCGTCGCCGTGCCGGTGAACGTGCAGCCGACGGCGATCGGCTACGCCGACAACACCCTGGTCTGGCAGCTCGCCACCCCGCCCGCCGCGACCGGCGCGACCGCGCACACCTACGACGTCACGGTCCGCGGCATCGCCGGCGCACGGACCTCGACGTACTCCTACTCCGTGCGGCTCTTCGACCCCACCTGGAGCGACCCGGCCTGGTCGAGCCCGGTCGTCCCCGCGTCCACGGCCGGGACGCCGACCCGCACGGCGGTCCGCTGGGGCACCGCCATGCGGGTGCGCCCCGCCTCGCACCGCGTCCGGCTGCACCACCGGCCGCGACTGGCCGTCGTGGTCGCCGGCCACGGCACCCCGCAGGGCCGCGTGGTCGTCCGGGTCGACCGCCACCGCGTCGGCAGCTGGCAGCTGCGCGACGGACGACGCAGCATCCGGCTGCCGCGCACGGGGCACCGCGGCACCCACCGAGTCGTGGTGCGCTACGTCGGGACGTCGCAGTGGCAGCCCGACACCGCCCGCACGACGCTGCGGGTGCGCTGAGGGAACCGACACGCCGCTTCGAACACATGTTTGAGGTCGGCATCGAACAGGTCTACGGTCGCCCCATGGCCGAGCGCACGCGCAGCAAGGGCACCCCGGGTGCCGAGACGACCACCTCCACGGTGACCGAGCTGCCCGACGCGCCCCCGGACGCCACCGGCCTCACCCCGCGCCAGCAGCGCATCCTCTCCACGCTGCGGGAGTCGATCGAGCGCCGCGGCTACCCGCCCAGCATTCGCGAGATCGGCGAGACGGTCGGGCTGGCCAGCTCCTCCAGCGTCGCCCACCAGCTGCGCGTTCTCGAGCAGAAGGGCTTCATCAAGCGCGACCCCAACCGGCCGCGCGCGCTCGAGGTCTTCATCCCCGAGCTGATGGCCGCCCGGCGGGCGATCGCCAGCGCCGATTCCGGCGAGCTCGTCGATCCCACCGGCATCGGGGACGCCGCCCCTGCCGCGGAGTACGTCCCGCTGGTCGGGCGCATCGCGGCCGGCACCCCGATCCTCGCCGAGGAGCGCATCGAGGAGGTGTTCCCGCTGCCCAAGTCGCTGGTCGGCGAAGGGACGCTGTTCCTCCTCGAGGTCTCCGGCGACTCGATGATCGACGCGGCGATCTGCCACGGCGACTACGTCGTGGTGCGCCAGACCCCCACCGCCGAGAACGGCGAGATCGTCGCGGCGATGCTCGACGGCGAGGCGACCGTGAAGACGTTCCGCCGCAAGGACGGCCAGGTGTGGCTGCTCCCCCACAACGACGCCTACGACCCGATCGACGGCACGCACGCGGTCATCCTGGGCAAGGTCACCGCGGTGCTGCGCCGGGTGTGAGCCGGCGGTCCCGACGGCGCTCGACCGGCCGGCCGGGGCCGGACCTAGGATCGGGGCAGTGACGACCGCCGCGGTGCCGGATGCCGCCCGCCTGACCCGGCGAGGCGTCCCCACCGATCCGACGCTGCGGATCCTCGCGCTGGGCACCCTGGTCAACCGTGCCGGGACCGGGGCGACCGTGACGGCCTTCGCGCTCTACTTCACCCGGGTCGTCGGGCTCTCGGCCGCCCAGGTCGGGGTCGCGCTCTCGGTTGCGGGACTGGTCGGGATGCTCGTGCAGGTGCCGCTGGGACACCTGGGCGACGTGCGCGGGCCGCGCGGGACCATGCGGCTCCTCACCTACGCCACCGGACTGACCACCCTGGGCCTGCTCGCCGCGCGCCGGCCCTGGGAGCTGGTCGTGGTGATGGCCGCGGTGCAGGCGACCCAGGCCGGGGCCAACGCGGTGCGCAACGGCTACATCGCCCGCATCGCGACCGGCGGCCAGGGCGTCGCGTTCAAGGCGTACCTGCGCGCGGTCACCAACGTGGCGATGACCTTCGGGGCGCTGCTGGGCGGCCTCGCGTTGGCCGTGGACCGCCCGTGGGCCTACCTGACGGTCTTCGCCGTCGACGCCGCCTCCTCCCTGGCCACCGCGTCGCTGTTCCTCCGGCTGCCGCAGCTGCCACCCGCGCCCGCGCGGGCCGCGGGCGAGCCGCGGCTCGCGGTGCTGCGGGACACGCCGTACGTCGTCGTCACGCTGCTCACCGGCGTCGTCTCCATGCACTTCATCGTGATGGAGGTCGGCATCCCGCTGTGGATCGGGCAGCACACCACCGCCCCCACCGCCATGGTCGCGGTGCTGCTGGCGCTGAACACGGTCTCGGTGTCGCTGTTCCAGGTGCGGCTCTCGCGCCACTCCGTCGACGTCCCCCGCTCGGCCCGGGCAATGGTGCTCGGCACCGGCTGGATCGCCGCCGGCTTCGCGGTGATCGCCTGCAGCGACGGTCCCGGTGCGTGGCTGGCCACGGCGCTGCTCGTCGTCGGCGCCGGCGTCCACGTGGTCGGCGAGATGGTCGCCAGCGGCGGCCAGTGGGGCGTGCAGATGGGTCTCGCCCCGCCGGAGCGCCAAGGCCAGTACCAGGGCTTCGCCGGACTGGGCTTCGGCCTGGCCGGTGTCGTCGCGCCGACGCTGATCACCGTCCTGTGCATCGGCTGGGGTCGCCCCGGCTGGTTCGTGATGGCCGGGTTGATCCTCGGCGCGGGGCTCGCCCTGCAGCCCGCCTCCGCCTGGGCGCTGCGCACCCGGGAGCGGTACGGCGCGGCGACGGCGTCGGGCTGATCCGGCCGGAAGACCTGCGGCGAGACCGGATCGCGCCGGAAGACGTCCGAAGAAAGTTGAGCCGGACATCTTGTCGCGGATGCTGCTCGCGGGGTCGAATGCGGACGGCTGCCATCTCGGGCGGCCCTCTCGGAAAGGTCCACCTTCGTGAATCGCATCGCTCCGACGACCGTCGCGCTCGCGGCGGCAGCGGCGCTGGCGGCCGGCACGACCGGCCTGCTCAGCCCCGCCCAGGCGGCACCCGGCCGCCACCAGCTCCCCGGCAGCACCCCTGCCTGGGCCAACTCCTCCCACCAGGTCGCGAGCACCGACGGATCCACCCCCGTCGACTTCCGGATGTACCTGGGCTGGCAGGGCGGCGACGCTGCCCAGAAGCTGGCCGTGTCGGTCTCGACCCCGGAAGCAAGGACTACGGCCACTTCCTCACCCCCCAGCAGTTCCGCAACCGCTTCGCGCCGGCCCAGTCCGAGGTCAACGCGGTCAAGAGCTGGCTGACCGGCCAGGGCTTCAAGGTGACCGGGACGCCGAGCAACAACAAGTACGTCGAGGCGACCGGCACGGTCTCGCAGGCCGCAGCGGCCTTCCAGACCTCCTTCGCCCAGTACCGCGTGCAGGGCCACGAGGTCCGCGGCAACAACAGGCCGCTGACCCTTCCGGACTCGCTCTCCGACGTCCAGGCGGTCATCGGGCTCGACGAGTCCCAGACGCTCGCCTTCCAGGACAAGGCGGCTCCGCCGCCGGCGGTGTTCAAGAACGCCGAACCCTGCTCGTCGTACTGGGGCGAGAAGACCGTGGACAACACCACGGCGACGCCGACCGCCGACGGCACGACCCCGCCGACGTCACCCGACTACGCCTACGCACCGTGCGGTTACGCGGGTCCGCAGCTCCAGGGCGCCTACGGCATGACGGATGCGATCGCGAGCGGCATCAACGGCAAGGGCGTGACCATCGGTGTCATCGACGCCTACGCCTCGCCCACCATCGTCGACGACGTCGAGACCTACAGCGCCGCGCACGGCCTGCCCAGCATCAAGGGCCACTTCCGGCAGGTCGTGGCGCCCGGGACCTACAACCGGGCGACCAACAGCCACCAGGACCCGGGCGGCTGGGCCGGTGAGGAGACCCTCGACATCGAGGCCGTTCACACGATGGCTCCGGGTGCCGACATCGTCTACATCGGCGCGCCGAACAACTACCGAGACCTCGACGCCATCATGAACCGCGTCGTCAACGAGCACCTGGCCGACATCGTCACCAACTCCTACGGCTACGGCGGCGAGGCGCTGCCGCCGGGCACGATCAAGCCGGGCCTGGACATCCAGGCGCAGGCCGCCGCCGAGGGCATGTCGCTGCTCTACTCCAGCGGCGACAACGGCGACGAGACCGGAGGCGTCGCCGGCGCCGCTCCGACCCCCGACTGGCCGGCCTCGAGCCCGCTGGTCACGGCCGTCGGCGGCACGGCGATGGGCATCACCGAGGACAACACCCGGCTCTTCGAGCTGGGCTGGGAAACCGACAAGGAGACGCTGAACAAGGACGGCAGCTGGAGCGACCCGTTCTACCTCTACGGCGCCGGCGGCGGCACCAGCAGGCTGTTCGCGCAGCCGTCGTACCAGAGCGGCGTCGTGCCGGATGCGATCAGCAAGACCTACGACGCCAAGGGTCCGGCGATGCGGGCGGTGCCGGACGTCTCGGCGCTGGCCGACCCGACCACCGGCATGCTCGTCGGCGAGACGCAGAGCTTCCCCGACGGCCACAGCGCCTACAGCGAGTACCGGATCGGTGGCACCAGCCTCGCCTCCCCGCTGTACGCCGGCATGCTGGCGCTGGCCGAGCAGAAGGCCGGCCACGAGCTCGGCCTGGCCAACCCGGCGCTCTACAGGGCGGCAACGGCGTCGAAGGACATCACCAACGACGACCGGTCGACCTACCCGGGCGCCGTCCGCGCCGACTACGCCAACGGCGTCGACGCCTCGGGTGGCTACCTCTACTCGGTCCGCGGCTTCGGTGACGACGAGCTGCTGACCATCCATGTCCGCAGCGGCTACGACGACGTCACCGGCGTCGGCTCGCCCGACGGCGAGAAGTGGCTGGACGCGGTCGCTGCCGCTGGGTAGTCGAGGCGTGAGCAGCTGAGACCGGCTCGATGACGGAGGGGACCGGAGCCGGAGGCTCCGGTCCCCTTCGTCGCGTCCAGGGTCGGGCCTGCTTCCGCGATCGGACCGGCGCGGACCGGACATTTCGGGTCAGGTCGCGACCGCGACTGCCGATGCCTCCATCGTGCGTGCCGTGCCGATGCGTCGTCGTGTCCTCCTGGTCCTGCTGAGCGGCCTGACCGCCGCCACCGGGCTCGGGATCCCGGCTGCCTCGGCCGGCACCCGGGCCGCCGACCACGCCGGCTCCGCCGCGGGCGCGGACCGGCAGAGCAGCCTCGACCACCGCCTAGCCGGCAGCGCACCTGACCGCGCACTCCACAGCGCACCCCACAGGGCATCCGGCCCGGCCCTGCTGCCCCGCGCGGACACCCGGCTCGTCGCCCACGCCGCGCACGGCGACGCGGCGGTGCGGGCGCTGGGCGCGCAGCTCGACGACGCCGCAGCACGCAACGCGATGAGCACCGCCGGGCTGCGCGGCCTGCTGCAACGCGACCACACCGCGTGGGTGGACCCGACCGGGCGCGTGTTCTTCAAGGAGGCCCCGGTCCCCGCCGCCCTCGCCACCTCGGGGGCCACCGCCGGCCCCGTCGTCGCGAGCGACACCGCGACCGACGTCTTCGCCCTGCACAGCCTGCCCGGCTCGACCCACACCATCTACCTCAACTTCGTGGGCATGTACGTCGGGGGGACGTCGTGGAACTCCACGGCGCTGCCGGACGCCACCTACCCCGGCTTCAGCCTCGACAGCGATGCCACCCGGTTCAGCAGCACCGAGCGTGCCGACATCCAGGAGATCTGGGAGCGGGTGGCCGCGGCGTACGCGCCCTTCGACGTCGACGTGACCACTCAGGCGCCGGCCACCGCCGACGCCCTCACCCGGACCTCGTCGACCGACCCCACCTACGGCACCGCCGTGCTGATCACCAGCTCGACGACCGCCGAGACCGCGATCTGCGGCGGCGGCTGCGGCGGTGTCGCGTTCCTCGACACCTTCGCCCAGGACCGGGACGGGAGCGCCTCGCCCGCCTGGGTGTTCACCGACGGCGCGGCCGGGAGCATCACCTATGTCGCGCAGTCGGCCGAGCACGAGGTGGGGCACACGTTCGGGCTGGTGCACGACGGCATCGTCACCAGCAGCGGCTTCCAGCCCTACTACGGCGGTCACGGGCTGTGGGGGCCGATCATGGGCGGTGGCGACGCCCGTGCGGTCTACCAGTTCAACGACGGCGACTACCCCGGCGCGCAGATCCAGAGTTCCGACCCGACGGTGACCTACCAGGACGACCTCGCGGTGATCGCCCGGTCCGCGCCCCGCCTGCCCGACGAGGCCGGCGACACCACCGCGACCGCGATGGACCTCGGCGCGGCCGCGGACTACACCCGCACCGGCCTGATCGGCACCCGTGCCGACGTCGACGTCTACGCCCTCACCCGCACCTGCTCGGGCACCCTGACCGTGACCGCGGCCCCGACGGTGCAGAACGCACCGCTCGACCTGGCCGTCATGGTGCTCGACTCCTCAGGGCACCAGGTCGCCACGGCCGCCCCGGCGTCCTCCGCGGGCGGCACCTACGACGAGCCTCTCGCCCTGGACATGGGCGCCTCGGTCGCACCCAGCGCCGGACCGGGCACCTACTACGTCGAGGTCGAGGGAGTCGGTGTCGGCACCACGAGCACCGGCTACTCCGACTACGACAGCCTCGGCGCCTACCGGCTGACCGCCAGCGGCTGCCCGACGACGCCCACGGCAGCACCCACCTCACCGGCACCCACTTCACCGGCACCCACTTCACCGGCACCGACCACGCCGACCGCCACCACGCCGACGACCGCGCCGTTCGTCCCCACCCCCGCGGCGCTCTCGGTCCGGGTCGACCGGCTGCACCGGCGCATCAGCGCCGCGTGGTCGGACGCCAACGTCCCGCCCGCGGGCACGCACCTGCTGTCGTGGGAGGTGCGGCTGCAGAACACCGCCACGCACGCCGGCGCGGGCACCACGCTCGGCGCCACCGCGCGCAGCCAGGCCTTCGCGGGGGTGCCGACCGGCGGCTACCTGGTCACGGTGCGCTCCCACTACAGCGACGGCACCAGCGCCACGACGTCCGGCTCAGCCGTGATGCCCGCACCGGTGCGCCCCACCTCGCCCCAGGGCGTGCACGGTCACCAGGGCCGCCGCGGCGGTCCGGTGACCGCCCGCGCCACCTGGGCGGCGCCGGCCTCGAGCGGGAGCTACCCGGTCATCGGCTACCAGGTCGCCGTCGTACGCCTGGCAGCCGACCACGCCCGCGTGCTGTCGGTGCGGGTGCTGCCCACCCGCTACGGGGCGGCCGCTCGCGCGGCCACGCTGCGGCTCCCGCGATCGGCCGCCTACCGGATCAGGGTGCGTGCCGTGACCGCGGCGGGCGCCTCGACCTGGTCACCGCCCAGCCGGGTGGTGCGCGGGCGCTGAGCGGCGCCCAGGTGCCGCCCCGACGGCCGAGCGGGACGAGTGCGGACCACGACGTCTCGTAAATCCGGTGACATCTGTCAGGACTGTGCCCGGGCGCTGCGGAAACGGGTGTGAGGTGGGGCCGGGATGCCCTACGTTGAATCGCTGTGAGTGCGGTTCACACCCCGCAGGACCGTGTTGCCCTGGGGGCGTCGCCAACGGGGGCGGCGACGCCCCCGGTGCGCCGGCGCGCGCTCCGGCAGGCAGCGGTCCGGTGGCGGAGCAGCCGCGGGATGCGGGCCGTCACCGAGGTGGTCCTGATCGGGACCCTCTACGTGCTCTACTGCGCCTCGCGCACCCTCGCCGACGGTGCCCTCGGGCCGGCCCGTGCGCACGCCGCCGACGTGCTGCACGTCGAGACGCTGGCGGGCATCGCGTGGGAGGCCTCCCTCAACCACTGGTTCGTCGTCTCGCACCTGCTCGCCCTGGCCGGCAGCTACTGGTACGCCACCATGCACTACCTGGTCACGGCGGTCGTGCTCGTCTGGCTCTGGACGCAGGGGCCGGCGACCTACCGGCCGGCGCGCACCGCCCTGATCGTGGCGACCCTGCTGGCCCTGGTCGCCTACCTGCTGCTGCCGACCGCGCCGCCCCGCCTCGTCGGCGGGTACGTCGACGTGCTGAGCCTGACCTCCGGCGACGGGTGGTGGGGGGCCGACGCCTCGGCGCCGAAGGGGCTCGGCGGTCTGACCAACGAGCTTGCCGCGTTCCCCTCGCTGCATGCCGGCTGGGCGTTGTGGGTGGCGGTGGTGCTGCGGCACCACACCCGCAGCCGGGTGCTGTGGGCGCTCGGGGCGGCGTACGCCCTGACGACGGCGCTGGTCATCGTCGGCACCGGCAACCACTGGATCCTCGACGCCGTCGTGGGGTGGCTCGTCGTCGGGGCGGGCTTCGTGCTGGTGCGGGTGGCCGGTCGCGCCGCGGCTCAGGCCTCGCTTGCGAGCCGGCTCAACGCCCGACGCACCAGCTGACCGTCCGAGGTCGGCCACATCGGGGGCAGGCTGGCGCGCAGGAAGCCGGCGTACCGCGCGGTGGCGAGCCGGGAGTCGAGGACGGCGACGACGCCGCGGTCCTCGGAGGTGCGGATCAGCCGGCCGGCGCCCTGGGCGAGCAGCAGGGCGGCGTGCGTGGCGGCGACCGCCATGAAGCCGTTGCCGCCGGCCCTCTCCACCGCGCGCTGGCGGGCGCTGAGCAGCGGGTCGTCGGGCCGCGGGAACGGGATCCGGTCGATGATCACCAGCTGGCAGGTCTCCCCGGGCACGTCGAGGCCCTGCCACAGGCTCAACGTGCCGAACAGGCACGTATAGGGGTCGCTGACGAACTGGCGGGCGAGCTCCGGGAGCTGCGCGTCGCCCTGGACCAGCGTGGTGAGGTGGCCCAGCCGCGCCCGCACCTCCTCCCCCGCCTGCTCGGCCGCGCGGCGGCTGGAGAACAGCCCGAGCGTGCGGCCCTGCGCGGCATCGACGAGCTCGACGATCTCGTCGAGGGTCGCCGGAGCCATGCCGTCGCGGGTGGGCGCGGGCAGGTGCTTGGCGACGTAGAGGATCCCCTGCTTGGCGTAGTCGAAGGGCGACCCGACGTCGAGGCCCTGCCAGGTGCCGTCGGTGCGTCCCAGTCCGAAGGAGCCGGCCACCGGCTCGAAGCCGCCGCCGATCTCCAGGGTCGCGGAGGTGAAGATCGCCGTCTTCTCCGCGAGCAGCTTGTCGCGCATCGGCCCCGCCACGTCCAGCGGCGCCACGCACAGGTGGTTGCCCCCGCGACGCTCGTCGCGCGCGGCCAGCCACAGCACGTCGTGGTCGCTCCCGGCCGCCATCCGCTCCGCGGTCTGGTGGATCTCCTGGGTCCAGGCCCGGGCCTGCGTCGCCGCCGGGTCCGCGGCGTCGTCGCCGGAGGACCGGGGCAGCGCCGAGACCAGGGCACGGGCCGCGTCGCGGACCAGGGCCAGCGCGTCGGCGAGCTGCGGGGGCAGCGTGTCGAGACGCCCCTCGGGCGTCGCGGCGAGAGCGTCGCGCAAGGCCTCGCCGGCGTCGGCGAGGTCGTCGGCGGCCTCCTCCGGGTCCGCGTGCCGCCCGGCCCGGCGCGCCGCACGGTCGACCTCGGCCGGCGAGAGCTCGTCGGTCGAGGCCTGGGTGACGCGGGCGACGAGCTCGTGCGCCTCGTCGATCACCACCACGTCGTAGTCGGGGATCATCGGGATCCCCTCGATCGCATCGATGGCCAGCAGCGAGTGGTTGGTCACCACCACGTGGGAGCGGGCGGCGCGCTCCTTGGCGCGCTCGGCGAAGCACTCGGTGCCGAAGGCGCAGCGCGCGGCACCGAGGCACTCCCGTGCGCTGACGCTGATCTGGCGCCAGGCCCGGTCGGTGTGCCGCGGGGCGTGGTCCTTCTCCCCGGGGCCGCCCTCGGCGGCCTGCTCCTCCACCCACTCGCGCAGCTCCAGGACCTCCGCGCCCAGCGAGCCCGACGGCAGCTCGACGAGCGCACCCTGGTCGTCGGGGACGCCTTCGCGCACCCGGTGCAGGCAGGCGTAGTTCGACCGACCCTTCAGCACGGCGTACGACGCGCTTGCGGGCAGCGTCTGCTCCACGGCCTCCGCGAGCGCGGGCAGATCGCGCTCGACCAGCTGGTGCTGCAGCGCCAGCGTGGCGGTGGCGACCACGACGCGGTCGCGGTGCAGCAGCGCGGGCACGAGGTAGCCCAGCGACTTCCCGGTGCCGGTCCCGGCCTGGACGAGGAGGTGGCGCCCGCTCTCCATCGCCTCCGCGACCGCCTCGGCCATCTGCACCTGGCCGGCCCGCTCCTGGCCCCCGAGCGCCTCGACCGCCGCGGCCAGCACGGCGCGCACGGTGGGACGGTCCTCGGGCACCCGTGCACCCTATGTGGTCACGAGCGGCGCCCGCGGGCCGCTGTGGAAGAGGCCGGAGGGCGAGGCGGGAGCGGATCCGGCGGAGCCCGGGACGGTCCGGCCATGTCCGTCGCCGATCGACCTGGCGTCACCGCGCACCACTTGCCAATTCGGAAACAACGACGTAGCTTTCCACCATGGCACGTACTCCGGAGCAGGCGGCGACGCGGCTGCGCGAGGCCGAGCGCTCCGCCGCGGCGCCCTACATCGACTACCCCCCGGCACCGGCGTGGTACCCGCCCGCCGGCGGCGTGTGGGCCACCGGCCTGGCGGCGTCCCTGCTGCTCGTCCACGGCGACACCTGGGCGACCATCACCCGGCTGGCCCTCGACCTGGTCCTGGTCGCCTTCGTGTCCTGGTACGTCCGCAAGCGGGGCACGATGCCGTCCCTGCGCGGGGTGCCCGCGGAGCTGCGCCGCGCGTTCGCGGCCTACCTCGGGGGGCTGGCGCTGATCGGCCTGGTGCTCGCCGCCTCGGCGCTCTGGCTCCCCGTCCCAATCACGCTGGTGCTCACGTTCGTGCTGGTCACCGCGGGGCTCTACGCCTACGAGACCTGCTACGCACGCGCCGCGGAGGAGACCCGGGCGCGTCTTCGATGAGCCACGCCGACCTCGACCCGGTCATCCACGCCCCCAAGCGCCTCGCCATCATGGCGGTGCTCGCGCACTCCACCATCACCGACTTCCGCTTCCTGCGCGCCCACCTGGAGGTCAGCGACTCCGACCTCTCCAAGCAGATGGCCACCCTGGAGAGCGCCGGCTACGTCTCGGTCACCAAGTCGCGCGGACGCGGCGGGGTCACGTCGTACCGGATCACGCGCGCCGGCCGCCGCGCCTTCGAGCGGCACCTCGTGGCGCTGCGCGGCATCGTCGGGCAGCAGTCGCCCGACGACGCCTAGACCGCGAACCCCTCCAGCTCGCCGGCCAGGGCCTGGCCCACGCGCGCATGCACGCGGGTGCCCTCCCCGGTGTGCTCGAGCGCCAGCACGTCGCCGCGCTCGTGCAGCCGGCTCACCAGGTCGCCCCGGTCGTAGGGCAGCAGCACGGTCACCTCGATGTCGGGTCGGGGCAGCTCGCCCTCGATCCGCGCACGCGCCTCCGCGATGCCGGCCCCGGTGCGGGCGCTCACCGCCACCGAGTGCGGCTCCCGCGACAGCAGCCGCTGCACGACGAGCGGGTCGGCGGCGTCGGTCTTGTTGACCACGACCAGCTCGGGCACCGTGTCGGCGCCGATCTCGGCGAAGACCCCCCGCACCGCCGCCAGCTGACCCTCGGGGTCGGGGTGGGAGCCGTCGACGACGTGCACGATCAGGTCGGAGTCGGCCACCTCCTCCAGCGTCGAGCGGAACGCCTCGACGAGCTGGTGCGGCAGGTGCCGTACGAAGCCGACGGTGTCGCTCATCGTGTAGACCCGGCCGTCAGCGGTGGTCGTGCGGCGGGTCGTGGGGTCCAGCGTCGCGAACAGCGCGTTCTCGACCAGCACACCGGCGTCGGTGAGCCGGTTGAGCAGGCTCGACTTGCCGGCGTTGGTGTAGCCGGCGATCGCGACGCTGGGGATCGCGTGCCGCTTGCGGTTGCCGCGCTTGGTCTCGCGGGTGGTGGCCATGTGCGCGAGCTCGCGACGCAGCTTGGCGATGCGGGTGTTGATGCGCCGGCGGTCGGTCTCGATCTTGGTCTCACCGGGGCCACGGCCACCGATGCCCGCGCCGCCGGCCACGCGGCCACCGGCCTGGCGGGAGAGGTTGCCACCCCAGCCGCGCAGGCGCTGCTTGAGGTAGTTGAGCTGGGCCAGCTCCACCTGCGCCATGCCCTCCTTGCTCTTCGCGTGCTGGGCGAAGATGTCGAGGATGAGCGCGGTCCGGTCGACGACCTTGACCTTGATCTTGTCCTCGAGGTTGCGGAGCTGGCTGGGCGCCAGCTCACCATCGCAGATCACGGTGTCGGCGCCGGTCGCCCGGACGATCTGCGCGATGCCCTCGACCTTGCCGCGGCCGACGTAGGTGGCGGGGTCGGGCTTGTCGCGGCGCTGGTAGAGCGCCTCGAGCACCTCCGAGCCCGCGGTCTCGGCGAGCAGGGCGAGCTCGGCGAGGGAGTTCTCGGCGTCCTCGATGGTGCCCTCGGTCCAGACCCCGACCAGCACGACCCGCTCCAGCCGGAGCTGGCGGTACTCGACCTCGGTGATGTCCTCGAGCTCGGTGGACAGCCCGGCGACGCGGCGCAGGGCATGGCGCTCGGCGAGCTCGTAGGCGCCGATGCTGTGGTCGTCCTCGGGGTCGGGGCCGCTGAGCCGTCCCGCCGGGTCGTCGTCGGCGGGGTCGGGCCGGTGCCCGCCGTACGTCTCGTCCTCGTCCCAGCCGGTGGTCTCCTCGAGCTCGGCGTCGAGGGCGAAGTCCTTGGGTGCGTTCGTCATCCTGTCCCCAGCCTAGGCGCCGGGGCGGCACGGGGCGAGTGAGTTGGCCGACGGGGCGAACGGGTACGGGCCTCCCATGTCGCACAGCGAGCGCGAGAACGTGACCGAGACCGGCGTCGACAGCCCCCAGCCGCCCGGCGGACCGCAGCGGGGCGACGCACCGGGCGAGGCGTCCACGGCGAGTCCCGAGGAGCTCACCCGCGACCTGCAGGAGCAGAACGCCGAGACCTCGCTCGATCAGCCCTCCGACGGATCGGGAGGCGAGTGATGAGCCAGGACCAGCCGGAGGTCCCCGGCGACGTGCCGGACACCGCGGCCGAGAACGAGGTCGGGGCGATCGACCCGGGCCAGACGACCGCGATGCGTGACACCGCCGACGAGGTGGCCCAGGAGGTCCTCGAGTCCGACCCCAACGGCAACGGGCCGGACGGCCTGGCCGGCGGGATGGGGGTCAGCAGCGAGCGGCGCGGTGAGCCCATGGGCAGCTCGGTCTCCAGCACCCACGGCACCCAGTCGGTCACGGCCGAGGCGCCGGTCGACCCTGACGAGGAGTCGTCCGGCGCCGCCGACGAGGACAACCCGGCCGCGCTTCCGCCGCACCCGTTCGACCCCGGCACCGCCACCCCGCACTCCCACGGCTGAGCCCACCGGTTGAGTGCGGAAGTGGCGGCTATGACCGCAACTTCCGCACTCAACTCACCTCACTTCGGGGGCATCCGGATGCCGCCGTCGACGCGGACGGTCTCGGCGTTCATGTAGGAGTTGGTGACCAGCTCCACGACCATGCTGGCGAGCTCGTCGGCGACACCGAGGCGCTTGGGGAAGAGCACGCTCTGACCCAGGTGCGCCTTGAACTGCTCCGAGGCCTCGCCCTCGCCGTAGATCGGGGTGTCGATCAGGCCCGGGGCGACGGTGTTGACCCGGATGGCGGCGGCGGAGAGGTCGCGGGCGACCGGCAGGGTCATGCCGACGACGCCGCCCTTGGAGGAGGAGTACGCCGCCTGGCCGATCTGGCCGTCGAACGCGGCGACGCTGGCCATGTTGACGACCGCGCCCCTCTCGCCGGTCTCGGTGGGCTCGTGGCGGCTCATCGCCGTGGCGGCCAGCCGGATGGCGTCGAAGGTGCCGATCAGGTTGATCGCGATCACCTTCTTGTAGGCCTCGAGGTCGTGCGCCGAGCTGAACTCGCCGTCCTTGCCGATCGTGCGCTGCGCCCAGCCGATGCCGGCGGAGTTGACCAGCACGCGCAGCGGGGCGAGCTCCTCTGCCCGCTCCACCGCCGCCTGGATCTGCTCGGTCTTCGTGACGTCGACGCTGACGAAGGCACCGTCGATCTCGCGCGCGAGGGCCTCGCCCTTCTCCGCGTTGAGGTCCGCGACGACGACCTTCGCGCCCTTCGCGGCGAGCTGGCGGGCAGCGGCCGCGCCGATGCCCGAGGCGCCCCCGGTGACGATTGCACTGGCTCCGTTGATGTCCATGCCGCGGAGCCTAGTGGCGCCGCGCTCAGAGGCTGACGATCCCCTCCGCGACCAGCTCCGCGGGCCCGGTCATCAGGACGCGGTCCTCCGGCGTCCACACGACGTGCAGCGTGCCGCCGGGCAGGTCCACGCGGTACGACGTACCGCGCTCGGCACCGTCGGCCAGCGCGGTGGCCACCATGACCGCGCATGCCCCGGTCCCGCACGACTGGGTCTCCCCCGACCCGCGCTCGTGGACGCGCATCGCCACGTGGTGGTCCTCGGGCGTGCCGATCCGTCGGACGAACTCGACGTTCACGCCGTCGGGATAGACGGCCCGGTCGTAGGCCGGCTCCTCGGTCAGCGCGCCGGCCTCGTCGAGGTCGTCGACGAAGGCGACGGCGTGCGGGTTGCCCATGTCGACCGCGACCGCGCTCCAGGTGCGCCCGCCCACCGCGACGGTCGAGGGCGCGCCGCTCACCGGCGACCCCATGTCGACGGTGATCCGGTCACCCTCGAAGGTGACGACCTTGACCCCGTCGCGGGTGGCGATGGGCAGCGGGTCACGGGGGTCGACGTCGGCGTGGGTCGCCAGGTAGAGGGCGAGCACCCGGATGCCGTTGCCGCACATCTCGCTGATCGAGCCGTCGGCGTTGCGGTAGTCCATGAACCAGCGCGCCTCGCCGCGGGCCGCCACGGCCGACGGGTCGTCGGTGGCGTCGGTGCGGACCACCCGGATGACCCCGTCGCCGCCGATGCCACCGCGTCGGTCGCAGAGCCGCCGGACCTGCTCGGAGGTCAGCTCGAGCCGGCCGCCCGCGTCGGGCAGCAGCACGAAGTCGTTGCGGGTGCCGTGCCCCTTGACGAAGGGGTGGTCGGCCACGGTGGCGCTCTGCTCGGGGGTCGTGGTGGTCACGACGCCGATTCTCGCACCGGCGTCGACGGCCCCCGACCCGCCGTACGGGGTCGGGCTCCCGTGTCGTTGCCGGTCGATGTCGGTGCTCGGTGCCATGGTCGGGGCATGGACCAGATGCTGATGCTCCACGGCGAGGAGCGGCACTGCGCCGACTGCGGCACGGTGACGATCTTCCTGCCGATCGAGGACGACACCCCGACGGGCGACGACACCTGGGTCTGCACGGCCTGCGACACCGCGGTGGTGGTCGCCGTCGCGTTCACCCTCCGTCCCGCCGCCTGACCACCTCCAGGGCGACCGCGACCCGGTCGGGGTCGTCGTGGCGCACCCACGCCACCCGGTCGTCCTTGCTGAACCACCCCTCCTGCCGACGCGCGAACCGGCGGGTGCCGACCACGGTCTGCTCGAGCGCCTGCTCCTCGCTGATCGTCCCGGCCAGGAAGGCGAGCACCTGCTGGTAGCCGAGCGCCCGGCTCGCCGTCAGGCCCTCCCGCAGGCCCGCCGCCTCGAGCCGGCGCACCTCGGCGACCAGTCCCTGGTCCCACATGCGCTCCACCCGAGCAGCGATCCGCTCATCGAGCCTGGGCCGGTCGATCGCGACCCCGACCTGGACCGCGCCCGCCACGGCGTACCGGCGCTCGGGCAACGTCGCCGTGAAGGAGCGGCCGGTGATCTCGTTGACCTCCAGCGCACGCACGATGCGGCGGCCGTTGGAGGGCAGGATCACTCCCGCGGAGGCGGGGTCGACCTCCGCGAGGCGGCGGTGCAACGCCTCCGGACCCTGCTCGTCCAGCGCGGTGTTCCAGCGGGCCCGCACGGCGGGGTCGGTCCCCGGGAACGAGAACGCATCGAGCACAGCACGGGTGTAGAGCGCCGAGCCGCCGACGAGCACAGGGACCCTCCCCCGCGCGCGGCACTCCCGGATCGCCGCGCGCGCGAGCGCCTGGAACTCCGCGACGCTCGCGGTCTCGGTGACCTCGAGCAGGTCCAGCAGGTGGTGCGGGATCCCCCGCCGCTCGGCCACAGGGAGCTTCGCGGTCCCGATGTCCATGCCGCGGTAGACCTGCATCGCGTCGGTGTTGACCACCTCGCCGTCGAGCCGCTCGGCGAGGTCGAGTGCCAGCTCGCTCTTGCCCGACGCCGTCGCCCCCACCACGGCCACCACCGGCAGGCGGGACTCATGCGCGGGCTCGGTCACGGGCACCAGTGTCGCAACCGAGGAGGTCCGGCACCCGGCCGGATCCGACCCCGAGGAGGCAGACGTGGGTTTTCTGGACGACGCGGAGAAGGACCTGGGCAAGGCCGTCGACAGCCAGGGCGAGCGGATCGGCGACGGCCTGGACAAGGCCGGCGCGTTCGCCGACAAGCGCACCGGCGACAAGTACGACAAGCAGATCGGCGAGGGCGTCGATCAGGCCAAGGACCGCCTGGACGGCCTTGACGGCAAGGACGACGACATCCGCTGAGGCGTCGTCGGGCCGGGTGCTCGTCGCCCCGGGGGTCGGGCGCTCGTCGCCCCCGGGGGTCGGGCGCTCGTCGCCCCCGGGGGGCGGGTGTTCGCCGACCTCCGGGCGGGTGTTTGCCGGTGTGCGGGCCGGGCACGGGAACGGCATGGACAAGCCGATCCCGCACGTGGACCCCGCCCCGCCGGAGGGCCCGGGCGGCGTCGACGCGGTGCACGAGGAGGTCCCGCTCCCGCCGGTGATCCCGGACCCGCCGATGTCCGCCCAGCTCGACGACGCCGTCGTGCCCGAGACCGTGGCCGAGCCCGACGACAAGCAGCAGGAGGGTCGCACCTCCGACGCGACCGCCAATCCGCCGAGCTCCGACGACCCCGAGTAGCCACGCCGTCTCCGGCCGCTCGGCGGGTCAGCCGCAGGCGGGAGCGGCGGGCAGCGGCGGGGGCACGCCCAGGCCGGGCATGCCCAGGCCCACACCGGCCGGCGTCGCCGGCCCGTCGACGCGCGCCTCCCAGGCGTCGCCCGCCCGGGTACGACGGACCGCGACGAGCGGCCCGTCGGCGACCAGGTGGTGCGGCGCGCCGTACGTCACCTGGACCTCGACCACGTCACCGGGCCGCACGGCGACCGGAGACCCGTCGGCGTCGACCGGGGTGAAGTGCACCAGCCGGTTGTCGCGGGCACGACCCGAGAGCCGGTGGGTGCTCGCGTCCTTGCGCCCCTCCCCCTCGGCGACCATCAGCTCGAGCGTGCGGCCCTCCAGGGCGCGGTTCTCGGACCAGGCGATCTCGTTGACCAGCTCGACGAGCCGGTCGTAGCGGTCCTTGACGACGTGGGCCGGGACCTGGTCGGGAAGATCGGCGGCCGGCGTACCCGGACGCGGGGAGTACTGGAAGGTGAACGCACCGGCGAAGCGCGCCTGCCGCACCACCTTCATCGTCTCGAGGAAGTCCTCCTCGGTCTCCCCGGGGAAGCCGACGATGATGTCGGTGGTGATCGCCGCATCGGGCATCGCTGCACGGACGCGCTCGATGATGCCGAGGTACTTCTCCTGCCGGTAGGAGCGGCGCATCTCCTTGAGCAGCCGCGAGGAGCCCGACTGCAGCGGCATGTGCAGCTGCGGCATCACGTTCGGCGTCTCCGCCATCGCGGCGATGACGTCGTCGGTGAAGGCCGCCGGGTGCGGGCTGGTGAACCGCACCCGCTCCAGTCCCTCGATGTCGCCACAGGCGCGCAGCAGCTTGCCGAACGCGAGCCGGTCGCCGAACTCCACGCCGTAGGTGTTCACGTTCTGCCCGAGCAGCGTGACCTCGCTGACGCCCTGGGCGACCAGCGCCTCGACCTCGGCGAGGATCTCGCCCGGTCGCCGGTCCTTCTCCTTGCCGCGCAGGGACGGGACGATGCAGAACGTGCAGGTGTTGTTGCAGCCGACGCTGATCGACACCCACGCCGCGTAGGCGGACTCCCGCTTGGTCGGCAGGGTGCTGGGGAAGACTTCGAGCGACTCCAGGATCTCGACCTGCGCCTCCTCGGCCACCCGCGCACGCTCGAGGAGCACCGGCAGCGAGCCGATGTTGTGGGTGCCGAAGACCACGTCGACCCAGGGCGCTTTGCGGGTGATGGTGTCGCGGTCCTTCTGGGCCAGGCAGCCGCCGACGGCGATCTGCATGCC
>JBQCHZ010000023.1:0-18737 GCA_051954195.1 Marmoricola sp. | reverse complement strand
CAGGGCGTACCCGAGCCCTCCCGCGGCGCCGGCTCCCTTCGCGTCGGCGAGCCGGCGGTCGCAGGCCGCGGCGAGGCGGTGCAGCGCGGCGTCGACGCCGAGCAGGTCGTCCTCGCCCAGGCCCTTCTGCGGGCCGAACGTCTTGGTCGCCCCGACCAGCCCGAGTAGCGGGTTCTCCACATCGGTCGCGGCGACCAGCTCCACCCCGGACAGGAGTGCCCGCGGCGCGGCGAGGTCGACGTCCGCCACGGCGGCGAGCCCGTCGGGGCCGGCGTCCAGCCTGCCGGCGCCAGCGGTCGCGCCCAGCGCGGCGAGCAGGCCCGCTCCCCCGTCGTTGGTGCCCGAGCCACCGAGCCCGACGACCACCCGCCGGACCCCGAGCCCGACTGCGGCGTCGACCAGCTCACCGACGCCGTACGACGAGCCGCGGTGGGGGTCGCGCTCGCCGGGGTCGGTCAGGTGCAGTCCGACCGCCTGCGCGGACTCGATCCACGCCGTGTCGCCCTCGTGGAGGATCGTCGCCGGGACCGGGGCGCCGTACGGGTCGGCCACCGTGAGCGCGATGAGGTCGCCTCCGCGGACGGCGTGGAGCACGTCGACGAACCCGGGCCCCCCGTCGGCCATCGGCACCGCGACCAGCTCGTCGTCGGGGGCGTGGCGGCGCCAGCCGGCCAGCACGGCGTCGGCGGCCTGCACCGCGCTCAGCGTGCCGGCGAACTTGTCCGGAGCCACCACCACGCGCACGGGACGACCCTAGGCGCGCTCGAATCATCGCGACAACGGCGCCCCGGCCTTGGCAGGATCGAGGGGTGCCGAATCGAGGGGTGCCGAATCGAGGGGTGCTGGTGCGCCCGATGACTCTCGAGGACGTCGCCGAGGCCCAGCGGGTCTCCGACGTCACCTTCCTCGAGCTCGATGCGGGCACCCGCAGGCGCGACGACCCCGCGCCGCAGGGACGCGGACCCACCGGCGCCGCTGCGTGGGAGGTCCGGACCCGGCACTATCTGCACACCGATCCCGCGGGGTGCTGGGTGGCGGAGGACGACGGGCGGATGCTCGGCTTCGCCACGTCCTACCGCCGCGACCTGACCTGGATCCTGGCGACGTTCACCGTGCTGCCCGCACTGCAGGGCCGCGGCATCGGTCGCGAGCTCCTCGCAGCGGCGCTGACCCACGCCCGCGGCTGCCTGCGCGGCATGCTCGCCGCCAGTGACGACCCGCGCGCCTACCGGGTCTACCGGCAGGCCGGCTTCACCCTGCATCCGCAGCTGCGGTTGCGCGGCGTCGTGGACCGCTCGGCACTGCCGGCGGTCGAGCACGTGCGCGAGGGCACCGACGGCGACCTGGAGATGCTCGACTCCCTCGACCGCCAGGTCCGTGGTGCCGCGCGCGGCAGCGACCACGCCGTGCTGCGCGGGCTCTACCGGCTGCTGGTCACCGACCGCAGCACCGGCTCCGGGTACGCCTACGTCGACGAGCGCGGGCAGGTCGGCTGCCTCGCCGCCACGAACCGCCGGACGGCCACCCGGCTGCTGTGGGAGGCGATGGCCGCCGCCCCGCCGGGCGAGGAGGTCGAGCTCACCCACGTGACCGTGCCCAACGAGTGGGCCGTCGACGTGGGCCTGGCCGCACGGCTGTCGGTCGGCACCGAGGGGTTCCTCGCCCTGCGCGGGATGAAGCCGCCGGTCCCCTACGTTCACCATGGGACGTTCCTGTAGGCACCGCTCGCCGGTGAGAGGATGAGCCCATGACGATGGTGGACCTTCCGCTGCTGCCCCTGGGCAGGGGCAGCGACGCGGCCTCCGAGCGCGGCGTGGACTGCCCGGGCGACCTGCCGGCGGCCTCCGACCCCGCCCTGGTGGAGCGGGCGCGTGCGGCCAAGGCGAAGCTCGGCGACCGGGTCTTCGTGCTGGGGCACCACTACCAGCGCGACGAGGTGATCGCCTTCGCCGACGTCACCGGCGACTCCTTCAAGCTCGCCAAGGACGCCGCCGCACGTCCCGACGCCGAGTTCATCGTGTTCTGCGGCGTGCACTTCATGGCCGAGTCCGCCGACATCCTCACCTCCTCGGACCAGAAGGTCGTGCTGCCCGACCTCGCGGCGGGCTGCTCGATGGCCGACATGGCGCGGCTGCGGCAGGTCGAGGACGCCTGGTCCGCGCTACAGGCGGCGGGCGTGGCGGAGTCCGTCGTACCGGTGACGTACATGAACTCGTCGGCCGACATCAAGGCCTTCTGCGGCCGCCACGGCGGCGCGGTGTGCACGTCGTCCAACGCGCAGGTGGCGCTGGACTGGGCCTTCTCCCCGTACGGCCCCGAGACCAAGGTGCTCTTCCTCCCCGACCAGCACCTGGGCCGCAACACCGCCGTGCTGCAGCTCGGGATGAGCCTGGACGACTGCGTGGTGTGGGACCCGCTGCTGCCCGGCGGCGGACTCAGCGAGCAGCAGCTGCGCGACGCGCGGATGATCCTGTGGAAGGGCCACTGCTCGGTGCACGGCCGGTTCTCCGCCGACGTGGTCGACGAGCTGCGCGCCCAGCACCCCGGCATCCGGATCCTCGTCCACCCCGAGTGCAACCACGACGTGGTGACCCGCGCCGACCTGGTCGGATCGACGGAGTTCATCATCAAGACGATCGAGGCGGCCCCGGCCGGCTCGTCGTGGGCGATCGGCACCGAGCTCAACCTGGTCAAGAGGCTCGCCGACGCGCACCCCGACAAGCACATCGCCTTCCTCGACCGGACGGTCTGCTACTGCTCGACGATGAACCGCATCGACCTGCCGCACCTGGTCTGGGCCCTGGAGTCGCTGGCCGAGGGTCACCTGGTCAACGTGATCGAGGTCGACGAGCAGACCCAGGCCGAGGCGAAGGTCGCGCTGCAGCGGATGCTGGACCTGCCCGCCCGCTGAGCGACCGTCCGGCCTTGCCGGCGGCCGGCCCCTCAGACGACGGGCAGCTCGAACCAGGCGCAGGTCCCGCCCGTCGGGGACGGGCCCAGCCCGATCGCTCCACCGTGCGCCTCGACGATCCGGCGGCACGTGGAGAGCCCGATGCCCGACCCCTCGACGGACTCCTCCACCCGCGCCAACGGCTGGAACACCCGCTCGCGCTGGTCCTCGGGGATGCCGCGTCCCCGGTCGCAGACCTCGATGCGCCAGCGCCCCTCGAGCCGCGCACCGTGGACCTCGACGGTGGCCGGCTCCCCGGCCCGGGTGAACTTCGCGGCGTTGGCGACGAGGTTCTGCAGCACCGCCCGCAGCTGCACGGGGTCGCCCACGACCGTGGGCAGGTCGCCGACCCGCACGGTGGCCTCCGCCAGGGCCGTCGCGAGGTCGGCACGCACGTCGGCCATCACGGCGGAGAGATCGACCGGGCGCCGCTGCAGCTCGCCGCCGACGCGGGCGAACGCGAGCAGGTCGTCGATCAACGACTGCATCCGCCCGGCGCCGCTGAGCGCGCGGCCGACGAGCTCCTCGACGTCGTCGCCCGGCGTGCCCTCGATCTCCTCGCCGATCAGCTGCAGTGCGAGCGTGACGGCGGTGAGGGGGTTGCGCAGGTCGTGGCTCACCTGGCCGGCGAAGGCGGCCAGCTGCTCGTTGGAGCGCTCCAGCTCGTCCTTGACCCGTTCGACCGTGCGCAGCGAGACCTGGAGCTCACGCGTGCGCAGCTCCAGCTCGAGGATGTCGATGACCCGGGCGGCCAGGCCGGCGAGCGCGTGCTCCTGCTCGGCCGTGAGGTGACGGGGCTCCTCGTCGAAGACACACAGCGTGCCGATCACCACCCCGTCGGGCGCATGCAGCTGGTAGGACGCGTAGAAGCGGACGCTCCCGATCGCGCCGGTCACGAACGGGTTGTCGGCGAAGCGAGGATCGCGACTGGCGTCGGGGACCACCACGGGCGCGCGCTCGTCGAGGACAAGGTTGCACATGGAGTCCTCGCGGCTGCAGATGCCGGCGTCGAAGCCGTAGGCGGCGATCTGGTGCTGGGCCTCGTCGGTGATCAGGTTGATCGTCGCCATCGGGACCCGGGCCACCATCGCGGCCACCTCGACGAGCGCGAGCAGGTCGGCGCGCGGCGGCACGGCCAGGACCTGGTAGCGCCGGATCTCCGCGACCCGGGCGCGGTCCGTGCGCTGCTGGGCCGACTCCTCGGGGCGCTCGGAGGCTGCGCGCTCGCCCTCGGGCGAGCCCGCGCTGCCTGCCTCGGCGCCGTCGACGTCGGCCACGGCCCCGGCGTGGCTCCTGGTCATCCTCCGCCTCCTGTTCGGGGTCCCGTTCCCCCCTCATCGGACATCACGCACAGGTCTTGACCCGCTTCGGCAGGACCAAAGCCCTTCCATCGCGCCGCTCCTGCGTCACCAGGAAACCGGCTCGCGCACCGGATGAGAAGCGACGCGCGCTACTGGGCCAGTCCGGGCGCGCCCCACAGCGGCAGCCAGCGGGAGGCCTCGGGCTCGATGCGGAGGTCGTTCTCGACGGCGTCGCGCACCTGACGCTCCAGCAGCGCGTCGCGCTGCCGTCCGCCGGTCGGCGCGAAGGGGTAGAACGTGCCCTGCTTGTACAGGTACACCAGCGCGGTACGGCGGGCGCCCGACGGGGCCGCCTCGGCGAAGGTGACCATCGAGCACAGCAGCCCCGAGCCGAACCCCTGGTTCTCCAGGGCGGTGTTCACCGCGTGCAGGTCGGTGACGACGCCGGAGAGGTCGGTGGGGTCACCGGTCACCACGAGCCAGGTGAACCCGAAGCCGTCGGTGGTGCGCTCGACCGTCGGACCGCCGTCGGCCTCGATCAGCGCGATGACCTCCGCCTCGGTGCCGGCCATGGCCGCGCCCTCGGTGGAGCGGAAGCACACCGAGCCGGTGCCCGTCGGGACCAGGCCGAGACCGCTCTGCAGCGTGATCGCGGCGCCCGGGAGCGCGAACAGGTTGTCGAGGTTGGGGCGGGTCTGCCGGCTCCGGCCGCGCAGCACGTCGAGGAGGCCCACGCTCAGCGCACCCCCGGACCGCCGTCGAGGGGACGTCCCAGCTCCGTGGCGATCCGGGCCAGCTGGTCCAGGCGCTGCTCCAGGGAGGGATGGGTGGAGGTGAGCGTCCGCAGGGAGAGGCCCTGCACGGCCGGGGCGATGAAGAACGCGTTCATCGTCGAGGCCTGCCGCAGGTCGCGCTGCGGGGCGGCCGAGATGCCGCCGGAGATCTTCTGCAGCGCCGAGGCGAGCGCGCCCGGCTTGCCGGTCAGGTAGGCGCCCGAGCGGTCCGCGCACAGCTCGCGGTAGCGCGAGAGCATCCGGGTGAGGAAGAAGCTGATCGCGTAGACGACGAGGCTGACCACGAGCATGACCAGCCACACCGGCAGTGCGCCGTTGTTGTTGTTGTCGCGGCGGTTGCCGCCGAAGAAGGCGCCGTACTGGGCGCCGCGGGTGAGCAGGCCCGCGATGATGCCGGCCGAGGACGCCACCGTCATGACCAGCACGTCGCGGTGGGCGACGTGGGACAGCTCGTGGGCCAGCACCCCCTCGAGCTCGTCGGCGTCGATCGTGTGCAGGATGCCCGTGGTCACGCACACCACCGAGCGTTCCGGGGACCGGCCGGTCGCGAAGGCGTTCGGCAGCCGGGTGTCCGCGACCGCGACCCGCGGCTTCGGCATGTCGGCGAGCGCGCAGAGCCGGTCGATCATCCCGTGCAGCTCCGGGGCCTGCTCGGGGCTGACCTCGCGGGCGCCCATCGCGCGCATCGCGACGGTGTCGGAGAAGTACCACTGGCTCCAGGCGATGCCGAGACCGATCACCGCGATGAGCAGCGCGAGACCGCCGCTGTTGCGCCCGAAGATGTAGATCAGCGCCACGATCAGGGCGACGAAGAGCGCACCGAGCAGGAACATCACCGAGGTCATCCGCAGGGTCAGACCGGTGTCCTTGATGAAGCGGGTGCGCGCCATGGGTGAGGGCTCCTCGAGTCGTCAGCCGGGAATGAGGCCGTCGTCGGAGAGCAACGCTCGGACCTCCTCCAGGGTTCCGTCCGAGGGCGGCAGGATGAAGTCCGACTCCACCAGCGCGTCGTCGGGGACCGCTGACCCTGCCGACCGCACCGCGTCGAGGAGGGCCGCCAGGGCCGGCGAGAACGCCGCCTCGTCGCCGGCGTCGACGGCCCGCTGGACCGCGCCGTCGAGCTCGTTGAGCCGGTCCAGCTCGGAGTCGGCGACATCGAGCTGGCCCTCACCGAGGATCCGCACGATCATGCCTGCTCCTCGGGCTGGGCCTGCTGGGCCTGCTGGGCCTGCTGGGCCGAGCCGGCCGCGCTGCCCGTCGTACCGGAGCCCTGCTGCAGCTCGGGCGCGCTCTGCGCCTTCAGCGCCGCGAGCTCGGTCTCGACGTCGCTGTTGGAGCTCATCGCCTCCAGCTCGCGGCTGATGTCGTCGCCGCCGCCGATCGCGCTGGCGTCGTCGAGGGCTCCGGAGGAGATCAGCTCGTCGATCGCGCCGGCACGCGCCTGCATCTGCTGGGTCTTGTCCTCGGCGCGCTGGATGGCCATCCCGACGTCGCCCATCTCCTCGGAGATGCCGGAGAACGCCTCGTTGATGCGGGTCTGGGCCTCGGCGGCGGTGTAGGTGGCCTTGATCGTCTCCTTGCGGGTGCGGAACGACTCGACCTTCGCCTGCAGCCGCTGCGAGGCCAGGGTGAGCTTCTCCTCCTCGCCCTGGAGCTGGGCCTGCTGGGCCTGCAGGTCGGTGATCTGTGACTGCAGGCCCGACTTGCGCGTCAGCGCCTCCCGGGCGAGGTCCTCGCGACCCATCGACAACGCCTTCTGCGCCTGGTCGGTGAGCTTCTGCGACTGCGCCTGCAGCTGGTTGACCTGCAGCTCCACGCGCTTGCGGCTGGTGGCGACGTCGGCCACACCGCGGCGCACCTTGGTGAGCATCTCGACCTGGCGCTGGTAGCTGTAGTCGAGCGTCTCGCGCGGGTCCTCCGCCTTGTCGAGCGCCTTGTTGGCCTTGGCGCGGAAGATCATCCCGAGCCGCTTCATCATGCTCATCGCTTCTCTGGCCTCTTTCCGGTCGACCCCGCGGCCCGTCCCGGCCGCTGCTCTCAACGTAGCCGACCGCGACGCCCGCCACCCCGACGGCGACCGCGACGGCGACCCGACGGCGACGGGGACGACGACGAGGGCGGCGACTAGGCTGGCTCCGAGACCCGAGGCAGATGAGGACCCGTTGTTCGGACGCAAGCAGCAGACCACGATCGATCGCGACCCGGCCGCACCGGTGCGCGAGGGCGGCAAGGGCCGGCCCACGCCCACCCGCAAGGAGGCCGAGGCGGCCGCCCGGGAGCGGGCGAGGATGGGCATGGACAAGAAGGCCGCCCAGAAGGTGCTGCGGGAGAGCCGCGCCGACAACACCCGCAAGATGCGCGAGGCGATGCGCACCGGCGAGGAGCGCTACCTGCCCGCCCGTGACCAGGGCAAGGTCAAGCGCTTCGTGCGCGACTACGTCGACGGCCGGCTGTGCGTGGCCGAGGCGCTGCTGCCGCTGCTGCTGATCATCATGGTGCTCAGCTACTCAGGCACCACCACGCTGAGCACGATCGGCAGCTGGATCTGGAGCATCACCGTGGTGCTGCTGATCGTCGACACGTCCTGGCTGATCCTCCGGATGCGTCGCGCGCTGCGGGAGCGGTTCCCCGACGAGGACGTGCGCGGCACGACGTTCTACGCCGTGCTGCGGGCCATGCAGCTGCGGTTCATGCGCCAGCCCAAGCCGCAGGTCGGGCTCGGCGGCAAGCCGCGCCGCTGAGCGCCGTCGAGCGGTCGGCGCCTCAGCCGGCCTCGAGCGACATCGGCCCGTAGACCTCGCGGTCACCCTCGAGGAGCACCACCGCGGCGACGCCCTCCTCGGCGAGGTCGGCCCACGCCTCCCCCAGCCACGACTCGGCGTCCCCCCTGCTGGGGAACGCCTCGGGGCCGTCGGCGGGCAGCACCGCGCCCGCGGCGTCCCGGCGCTGCCACCACCAACCGGTGGGGTTGCCCGACTGCGTCGTCATCTCACGCCTCCTTGAGCTGGGTCTGCACGAACGGCGGCTTGGTGACCACGAAGACCTCCGCCTTGCCACGGACGTCGACGAGGACCTCGGCACCCTCGGCCGCTTGGGTGTTGATCAACGCCAGCGCGATGCCCTTGCGCAGGGTCGGTGAGAACGTGCCCGAGGTGATCTCGCCGATCGGCATGTCCCGGGTCAGCCGCACGCTCATGTGCGGGCGCGGGATCGCGCGACCCTGCGCGACCAGGCCCCGCAGCGCCACGCGGGTGCCGGTCTCCTTCTCGGCGACCAGGACGTCGCGTCCCCAGAAGGCCGGCTTCCTCCAGCCCACCGCCCAGGTCAGCCCGGCCATGTTCGGGGTGATGTGCGGGCCGAGGTCCTGCCCGTGCAGCGGGTAGCCCATCTCGGTGCGCAGCGTGTCGCGGGCTCCGAGGCCGCAGGGCAACATCCCGTGCTCCGCTCCGGCCTCGACCAGCCGGTCCCACAGGTCGTGGGCGACACCGGCGGGTGCGATCAGCTCATAGCCACGCTCCCCGGTGTAGCCGGTGCGGCACACCACCACCTCCGCGCCGGCGAAGGGCGCCACGACGAAGGACATGTAGGAGTGGCCGGTGGGCAGGCCGGCCCCCTCCAGCACCGCGTCGCAGTGCGGACCCTGGACGGCGAGCACCACCTCGTCGCGGTGGTGGTCGGTGATCGCGACGCCCGCCGGCGCCGCGGCCTCGAGCCGGCTGCGCACCTCGGCGGAGTTCGCCGCGTTGGGCACCAACAGGAGGTCGTCGTCGGAGACCAGGTAGGCGATCAGGTCGTCGACCACGCCGCCCGTGCCGGGGTCGCAGCACAGCGTGTACTGCGCCTTGCCGGGCGCGATCCGGTCGAGGTCGTTGGTCAGCGCCGCGTTGACGAAGTCCTTCGCCCCGGCTCCACGCACCCTCACCTTGCCGAGATGGCTGACGTCGAAGATGCCGACGTCCTGCCGCACGGCGTTGTGCTCCTTGATCACGCCCGTGGGGTACTCCAGCGGCATCTCCCAGCCGCCGAACTCGGAGAACTTCGCCCCCAGGGCGACGTGGCGGTCGTGGAGCGGGGAGCGCAGGGCCATGCCGCCGAACATAGCGGTCCGGGGGGTGCCGTCCGGCACGGTCGTGACCGGCGGGGCGTCGTTAGCATGACCGATCGTGACGACGTACACGCTGCGCAAGGGCAGCCCGGCCACCACCCGTACCGATGTCGTGGTCGTGGCGGTGGGGACGACGGGCCGTGGAGGCACGGCGGTGGCGCCCGGCGGTGAGGCGGTGGCGGAGGCGTACGGGCGGCGGCTGTCCCCGCTGCTCGCCTCGCTCGGCTTCTCCGGCGGCGCCGGAGAGGTGCTGCGCGTGCCGACCGGCAACGTGCTGCGCGCCGGCAGCGCGGTGTTCGTCGGCGTGGGCGCTCTCGACGCGCTCGAGCCCAGCGGCCTGCGCCGCGCCGCCGGCCTGGCCGCCCGGACGCTGGGGAACGCCGCCAGCGTCGCGCTCGCGCTGCCGGCCGACGACGCGGCGTCGCTGCGGGCGGTGGTCGAGGGCTTCCGCTCGGGCGGCTACGGCTACAGCGCGTACAAGAGCGGGGAACGTCCCGCGGGCCTCTCCGACGTCGTCGTGCTCACCGACGGGGCCCGGCGCAAGGAGCTCGTCGACACCCTGTCCGCGGTGCTGACCGTGGAGGACCTCGCCGACCAGGTGCGCGACTGGGTGAACACCCCGCCCAACGACCTCACCCCCGAGGCGTTCGCCGCGGCGGTGGTGGACGCCGCGAAGGGACACCGCGGCCTCACGGTGGACGTCCTGGACGTCGCGGCGTTGGAGGAGCTCGGCTGTGGCGGCATCCTCGGCGTCGGCCTCGGCTCGGCCAACCCGCCGCGGCTGGTGCGCATGCACTGGCGCCCCCGGGGCGCCGTGGCGCGGGTCGCGCTGGTCGGCAAGGGCATCACCTACGACTCCGGTGGCCTGACGATCAAGCCGGGCGGCTCGATGGCGACCATGAAGAACGACATGGCCGGGGCGGCGGCGGTCGGCGGCGTCGCGGTCGCTGCGGCCGAGCTGGGCCTGCCCGTGGAGGTCACGGCGTACCTGCCGATGGCCGAGAACATGCCGTCGGGCTCGGCCATGCGTCCGGGCGACGTGCTGCGCATGTACGGCGGCACGACGGTCGAGGTGCGCAACACCGACGCCGAGGGACGCCTCGTCCTCGCCGACGCGCTCGCGATGGCGGTGGAGACGTCACCGGACGCGATCGTGGAGATCTCGACGCTGACCGGTCCCTGCGTGGTCGCCCTCGGCGACCGGGTGGCGGGACTCTTCGGCGACGACCCGACCACCACGGCGGTCGCGGCCGCGGCGGAGGCCGCGGGCGAGATGCTGTGGCGGATGCCGATCCCCGATCACATCGCCCGGGCGGTGCGCAGCGAGTCGCGGATCGCCGACGTGCTCCAGCACAACTTCGTGCGGTGGGGCTCGGCCTCGTGGGCGGCGGCCTTCCTGACCCAGTTCGTCGGCGACGTGCCGTTCGCGCACCTGGACGTCGCCGGCCCCGCCTGGAACAGCGGCGGCCCGTGGGGCGACGTCCCTGCCGGCGCGACGGCGTACGGCGTGCGCACGCTGGTGCGCTACCTGCGCGACGTCGCCGAGGGCGCGACCGGAGGACCGGCCGAGGCTTGATCGGCGACTGATCGGCGACTGATCGGGCTCAGGCGCCGTCTGCCCCCGAGGGCTCCTCGGGCAGGCCGAGCGCGGCCCGGCGCCGGGCCTTCTCCTGCTCCCGGTGGCGCCGGTTGAACTCCCGCATCCGTAGCGGCACGCCCACGACCGCGGCGTCGTAGGAGGGCACCCCGAGCCGGTTGGCGAAGTCGTGCGCCCACCGCACCGACGGCACCCGGCGGCGGGTCCACTCCCCGTCGTGGGCGACCAGCAGCAGGGTCACGTCCGAGACCGTCGTCCGCGGCTCCACGAAGCCCTCGACGCCGCGTCGCGTGGCGACGAACTCCGCCAGGTGGGCCGCCCCCGCCGGCGCCGCGTCCACGCGCGCCCCACCGCTCGCACGCCGACGGCGTCGGAACAGGCTCCCCGGACGCATGCGCCCATTGTGCGGGAGCGGCCCGCATCCGGCCGGCGCTTCCCCCGGGTCGGCGGCCGGGCCGGCGGGTGCTTGGATGAGGAGCGCGACGCCTGGCGATCCCGGGCGCGCGGCGAAGGAGGATCCATGACCCAGGATCAGACAGTGCTCGATCAGGAACAGACCTACGACCTCGTGGTGCTCGGCGCCGGGTCCGGCGGCTACGCCTGCGCGTTGCGCGCCGCCCAGCTGGGACTCTCGGTCGCGCTGGTCGAGAAGGACAAGGTCGGCGGGACCTGCCTGCACGTCGGCTGCATCCCGACCACGGCGCTGCTGCACGCGGCCGAGGTGGCCGACGCGACCCGGGACGCGGCCGCGTTCGGGGTGCGCGCCACCCTCGAGGGCGTCGACATGGCCGGCGTCAACGGCTACAAGGACAAGGTGGTCCAGCGGCTCTACAAGGGGCTGACCGGCCTGGTGAAGGGCCGCGGCATCACGGTCGTGGAGGGCACCGGCCGCCTGGTCGCCCCGGACACCGTAGAGGTCGACGGTCGCCGTCTGGTGGGCCGGCACGTCGTGCTCGCCACCGGCTCCTACGCCCGCACCCTGCCCGGCCTCGACATCGACGGCGAGCGGGTGCTGACCTCCACCCAGGCCCTCGCCCTGGACCGCGTCCCGGCCTCGGTCGTGGTGCTCGGCGGCGGGGTGATCGGCTGCGAGTTCGCGAGCGTGTGGCGCTCCTTCGGCGCCGAGGTCACGATCGTGGAGGCCCTTCCCCGGCTGGTGCCGCCGGAGGACGAGGCGTCATCGAAGGCCCTGGAGCGGGCGTTCCGCAAGCGCGGCATCACCGCGCGCACGGGCACCTCCTTCGAGTCCGTCGAGCACACCGACGACGGCGTCCGGGTGCACCTCGCGGGCGGCGACGTGCTCGAGGCCGATCTGCTGCTGGTCGCCGTCGGCCGTGGTCCGGTCACCGAGGGGCTCGGCTTCGAGGAGGCCGGCGTACGCATGGAGCGCGGGTTCGTGCTCACCGACGACCGGCTCCGCACCGATGTCGAGGGCGTCTACGCCGTGGGCGACATCGTGCCGGGCCTGCAGCTCGCCCACCGCGGCTTCGCCCAGGGCATCTTCGTCGCCGAGGACATCGCCGGGCTGTCCCCGCAGCCGATCGTCGAGAGCGGCATCCCGCGGGTCACCTACTCCGACCCCGAGGTCGCCTCGGTCGGCCTCACCGAGGCGCAGGCGCGCGAGCAGTACGACGACGCCGTCGAGACCCTCACCTACGACCTCGGCGGCAACGGCAAGAGCCAGATCCTCGCGACCCAGGGCTTCGTCAAGCTCGTCCGGCGTGCCGAGGGCCCCGTGGTCGGCGTCCACCTGGTCGGCGCCCGGGTCGGCGAGCTGATCGGCGAGGGCCAGCTGATCGTGAACTGGGAGGCGTTCCCCGAGGACGTCGCCGCCCTGGTGCACGCGCACCCCACCCAGGACGAGGCGCTGGGCGAGGCGCACCTGGCACTCGCCGGGAAGCCGCTGCATGCCCACTCCTGAACGCCGGTCATGACGGCGCGTGAGCGACGGGGTTAGATAGACCCCGGGACTCCAGGCCCCATCCGTCACTCGTCACCCTGCACGCCCGCGACTCGAAGGAAACTGATGTCCACTCCGGTGAACCTGCCCGCACTCGGTGAATCCGTCACCGAAGGAACCGTCACCCGATGGCTCAAGCAGGTGGGTGACACGGTGGCGGTCGACGAGCCGCTGCTGGAGGTCTCCACCGACAAGGTCGACACCGAGATCCCCTCGCCGGTCGCGGGCGTCCTGCTGGAGATCAAGGCGGCCGAGGACGAGACGGTCGAGGTCGGCGCCGAGCTCTGCATCGTCGGCGACGAGGGCGAGTCCGGCGGCTCGTCCGCCGAGCCCGACACCTCCGCCAAGGGCACCGAGGAGCCGGCCGAGGAGGAGCCCGCCCAGGCCGAGCCCGAGCCCGCCGCGCAGGAGTCACAGCCGGCCACCGGTGAGCCCCAGGAGCAGCAGGGCGGCGGTCAGGCCGGCACCGGTTCCACCTCGGGCTCGGGCACCCCGGTGACGCTGCCCGCGCTCGGGGAGTCGGTGACCGAGGGCACGGTGACCCGCTGGCTCAAGGAGGTCGGCGACGAGGTCGCCGTCGACGAGCCGCTGCTCGAGGTCTCCACCGACAAGGTCGACACCGAGATCCCCTCCCCCGTCGCCGGCACCCTGCTGGAGATCAAGGCCCAGGCCGACGAGACCGTCGAGGTCGGCGCCGAGCTGGCCGTGATCGGCTCCGGCCAGCCGGCCGCCTCCGGCGGCTCGGACCCCGCGCCCGCCGCGAACCAGGCCGACGAGGCCCCCGCCGAGGCGGCCGCGCAGCCGCCGCAGGAGGCCCCGAAGCAGCCCGACCCGCAGGCCGCCCCGGCCCCGCAGCAGTACACCCAGACGCCCACCGAACAGCCCTCCCCCTCGGCTCCGGTGACGACGTCCGCACCGACGACGCCACCCTCGGAGCGGGCGAAGCCCGCGGGTGGCTCGGCCGACCAGTCGGGCGGGCAGTCGGGTGGCCAGTCGGGTGGGCGCAGCGACGCCGGCGCCTACGTCACGCCGCTGGTGCGCAAGATGGCCGCCGAGCACGACGTGGACCTGTCCACGGTGCAGGGCAGCGGGGTCGGTGGTCGGATCCGCAAGCAGGACGTGCTGGCCGCCGCCGAGGCGAAGAAGGCTGCTGACGCCGCTCCGACGCCGGCTGCCCCGGCCGCTGCGAGCTCGGGCAACGCGCCCCGGCCCTCGGCTCCCTCGCCCCTGCGCGGGCAGACCGAGCCGATGACGCGGTTGCGCAAGGTGATCGCGGCGCGGATGGTGGAGTCGCTGCACACCTCGGCGCAGCTGACCCAGGTGATGGAGATCGACGTCACCAACATCGCGCGGCTGCGCGAGGCCAGCAAGGCCGACTTCTTCGCCCGTGAGGGCGTGAAGCTGACCTACCTGCCCTTCTTCGCCAAGGCCGCGATCGACGCGCTCAAGGAGCACCCGAAGCTCAACGCCAACATCGACACCGAGAAGGGCGAGGTCACCTACTTCGACCGAGAGAACATCGCCTTCGCCGTCGACACCGACAAGGGCCTGCTCACCCCGGTCGTCAAGGACGCCGGGGACCTCTCGATCGCGGGCCTGGCCAAGAAGATCGCCGATGTCGCCGAGCGCACCCGGACCAACAAGATCGGACCGGACGACCTCACCGGCGGCACGTTCACGATCACCAACCTGGGCTCGTTCGGGGCGCTGTTCGACACCCCGATCATCAACCAGCCCCAGGTGGCGATCCTCGGCCCCGGCGCGGTGACCAAGCGTCCGGTCGTGATCGACGACCCGAACCTGGGCGAGACCATCGCAGTGCGCCACATGGTGTACCTGGCGCTGACCTACGACCACCGGCTCGTCGACGGCGCCGACGCCGGCCGCTTCCTCCAGGACGTCAAGCAGCGCCTCGAGGCCGGCCACTTCGAGGTCTGACCCGAGCGGGCGGAAACGGCGCGCCGGACCACGCCGAGCGGGCGGGAACGGCGCGCTGGTCGGCGGCGTGTCCCGTCGCGGGCAGCCGAGCAGAGCCGTGCGCCGTCGCGGCTCGTCTCCGCGATCCGGCGTCCGGTCGAGTTCGGGCCACCTCGGCTGCTCGCGGACTCGGCGTGCCGACGTCAGCGGACGGACGGCGCGAACACACAACGGGTCCACCGGAGCGCGCCGTTTCCGCCCGCTCGGCGTACCCGAGAGCGCCGTCTCCGCCCGCTCGGCGTACCGCAGCGCGCCGTTTCCGCCCGCTCGGCGTACCGGAGCGCGCCGTTTCCGCCCGCTCGGCGTCAGAGGTTGATCATGTGGCCGGCGATGCCCTCGACGGCCTCCTTGACGGCCTCGGACAGCGTCGGGTGGGCGAAGACGTTGCGGGCGACCTCGTCGGCGGTGAGATCCCACTTCTGAGCCAGCGTCAGCGCGGGCAGCAGCTCGGTGACGTCGGGGCCGATCAGGTGGGCGCCGATGATCTCGTTGTGGGCGGCGTCGGCGACGACCTTGACGAAGCCGACCGGCTCCCCCAGGCCCATCGCCTTGCCGTTGGCGCTGAAGGGGAACTTGGCGACCTTGACGTCGTAGCCCAGGTCCTTCGCCTGCGCCTCGGAGTAGCCGAAGGAGGCGATCTGCGGCTGACAGTAGGTCGCGCGCGGGATGAAGTCGTACTCGACCGGCATCGTCTCCGCGCCGGCCATCGTCTCGGCCGCGACGACGCCCTGCGCCTCGGCGGTGTGGGCCAGCATCAGCTTGCCGGTGCAGTCACCGATGGCGTAGACGTCCTCGACGTTGGTGCGGCAGTACTCGTCGATCGCGACCGCGCCGCGCTCGGTGAGCTCGACGCCGATGTTCTCCAGGCCGTAGCCCTCCACGCGCGGGGCGAACCCGAAGGCGGCGAGCATCTTGTCGGCCTCGATCACCTGGGAGTCGCCGCCGGCGGCCGGGCTGACCGTGACGCGGACGCCGGAGCCGGTGTCCTCGACGTTCTCGACCTTGGTGCCCAGCAGCACCTTGATGCCGAGCTTCTTGTAGTGCTTGAGCAGCTCCTTGGAGACCTCGGCGTCCTCGGTCGGCACCATCCGGTCCAGGAACTCAACGATCGTCACGTCCACGCCGAAGTTGCGCATCACGTAGGCGAACTCGACGCCGATCGCGCCCGAGCCGCCGATGACGATCGAGGACGGAAGATCCTCGGAGAGGATCTGCTCCTCGTAGGTCACGACGTTCTGCGAGAGCTGCACGCCGGGGACCAGGCGCACGGTCGCGCCGGCGGCGATGATGACCTTGTCGGCGGTGACGGTGCGCGTCGAGCCGTCCTCCTGCGCCACCTCGATGGTGTGGGCGTCCTTGAAGGTGCCCCAGCCGTTGATCTCCTCGATCTTGTTCTTCTTCATGAGGAAGTGGACGCCCTTGACGATGCCCTCGGACACCTGGCGACTGCGCTCCCAGGTCGGCCCGAACGACATGGTGGCGTCACCGGTGATGCCGTACTTGTCCTTCTCGTCGTTGAGCACGTGCGCGAGCTCGGCGTTGCGCAGCAGCGCCTTGGAGGGGATGCAACCGACGTTGAGACACACGCCGCCCCAGTACTTCAGCTCGATGACGGCCGCCTTGAGGCCGAGCTGGGAGGCACGGATGGCGGCGACGTAGCCACCGGGGCCCGCACCGAGGACGACAACATCGAAATCGCTCACGACCCCAGGCTATCCGGCCACCGCGCCGCCCCGCGCAGCGCTCCGGGGCCGCCTTGCCGGGCGTGGCAGGGTGAGGCCATGCACGTCCTCGTCGCCGGCTCCTCAGGCTTCCTCGGCACCCACCTCACCCAGCGGCTCGAGCACGACGGTCACACCGTCACCCCTCTCGTACGACGCACTCCGCAGGCCGGTCAGCGGCAGTGGGACCCCTACGCCGGACCGCTCGACCCGGCCACCCTCGAGGACGTCGACGTGGTGGTGAACCTCGCCGGCTCCCCCACGCTCGGCAACCCGCACTCGTCCTCGTGGGCCCGCGAGCTCGAGCACAGCCGGGTGACCACGACCCGGGTGCTGGCGGACGCGATCGCGGCGAGCGACCGCCGGCCGGCGTTCCTCGCCGGCAACGGGATCTCCTACTACGGCGATCACGGCGACGACCGGCTCGACGAGTCCGCCGACTCCCGCGGTGACGCGCTGCTCACCCGGGTCACCCGGCACTGGCAGGCGGCCACGGCGCCCGCGAGCGAGGCGGGCGCCCGGGTCGCGGTGATCCGCACCGCGCCGGTGCTCGACGCCTCGAGCGCTCCGCTGAAGCAGCTGAAGCTGCTGTTCTCGACCGGTCTAGGAGGACGGCTCGGCAGCGGGCGGCAGTACTTCCCCGTCATCTCCCTGCGCGACTGGGTCGGCGGAGTCGCCCACCTCTCGACCTCCACGCTCGACGGGCCGGTCAACCTGTGCGCCCCCGAGGTGCCGACGAACGCCGAGTTCACCGCAGCCCTGGGCTCGGCCCTGCACCGCCCGACCCTGGCTCCGGTGCCGGCCGCCGCGATCCGGCTCGCCGCCGGGCCCATGGCCCCGGAGGTGCTGAACTCGGTGCGCGGCGTGCCGCAGGCCCTGCTCGAGGACGGCTACACCTTCGCCGACCCCGACATCAGCGCCGTGCTGGCGACGGGCCTGGCCTGACACTGCTCACCCTCCAGCCACCGGCCGAGCGCACCAGGACCACGTCGCGGCTGCGGTAGCTCCCCGCCGGGAGCGGCCGGCAGCGCTGCGGGGTGGCGGCGAGCGCCCGCACCCGGTCGACGGTCCGCAGCCTCCACCGGTCCGGCCCGTGCGCCAGCACGCGCACACTCCGCACCTGGGTCGCCATCGCGGTGATCCGCCAGCCGTGGGCGGTGTAGGCGCCCAGCAGGCGCACGTCGGCCGCGGCCGCGGAGGAGCCGGGGGCGTAGAGCGCACGCAGACGGTCCGGGTCGCCGGCGACGTACGCACCGGCGCGCGCCCCGTCCCAGGCGTGCAGCGCCGCCAGTGCCGTCCGCACCTCGGCTGCGGGCGGAGGGTGGCCCGCCACGGGTGCCGGCACCAGCAGGGCGAGGGCCAACGACGGCGCCAGGGCCAGTGCGGACAGCGGCATGGGGGTCAGCGTGCCGCAGTCCGTCATAGCGCCGTCGGCGCGATCCACAGGCCCGGTCGCCCGAGCAGGGCGGAGTAGTGTCGACGGGGTGAGCGAGCTGGACTTCCGTGTCGCCGGGATCGGCCCGGACGCCGTCGAATACCGCGCCGCCTGGGACCTCCAGCGCGAGGTCCACGCCGAGGTCGTGGCCGGAGGCCGGGGCACGGTGCTGCTGCTGGAGCACCCGCCGGTGTTCACCTGCGGCAAGCGCACCGACGCCCACGAGCGGCCCGCCGATGCTGGGGGCGCCGACGTCATCGACGTCGACCGCGGCGGCAAGATCACCTTCCACGGCCCCGGCCAGCTCGTCGGCTACCCGATCGTGCGGCTGCCCGACCACGTGCTCGTCGTCGACTACGTCCGCCGGCTCGAGGAGGCCCTGATCGGCGTGTGCCGCGACCTGGGGGTGGAGACCGCGCGGGTCCCCGGACGTAGCGGCGTCTGGCTCCGCGCCGGCGGCGGGCGCCCGGAGCGCAAGATCGCCGCGATCGGCATCCGGGTCTCCCGCGGCGTGGCCATGCACGGCTTCGCGCTCAACTGCGACGTCGACATGAGCTGGTACGACCGGTTCGTGCCCTGCGGCATCGCCGACGCCGGCGTCACCTCGCTGACCCGCGAGCTGGGCCGCGACGTGACCGTCACCGACGTCATCCCCACGGTCGAGCGGCACCTGCGCGACCTGCTCGCCTGGGCGCCGTACACCCCGACGCCCGACTACGACCCCAAGCCCGAGCCGGGCCGCACCCCGCGCATCGAGCTGGTGAGCCCGAGCGCCTGACCCCCTCCTCGCCGGGGCGCCCCGAGCGCAGGTAACACGCCGTCCACGCATCTACACGCCGGTTGTAGGGGTGCCCTAGTTGCGCAAACGGCGTGTTACATGGGGTGGAGCCGGCCCCG
>JBQCHZ010000022.1:0-14650 GCA_051954195.1 Marmoricola sp. | reverse complement strand
GATGTCGAGGCTGGAGGTGTCACCCTGCTCGGCAAGCCGGGCCGCTTGGGCTGCGACCAGCGCGTCGAACTTCATCGCATCCGTCGGGGACAGCTGGCCCCGGATGGCGGCGGTGGCGACGGTGCTGGGCCGGCAGTTCTGCCCGGGCAGCTCCAGGTCGAGGTGGCGGGCATCGCGGGCCTGCTCCTCCGCCTTGCGGGTCTTCTCGGGGTCCCACTTGGCGACCGCATAGGCGAGTGCGGCGTCGATCCTGCGTTGGGTGCATCGCCCGGCCAGGTGACCCACCTGCCCATCCACCCACGCGGCCGCCTCGACGGGGAGGGTGGAGCAGGCGTCCGCGATGCGTCGCGCGGTCCACGCCGGACACGCACCCGCCTGCACCCGTGCCCACAGGGCGGGGTGGCGGTGGGCGAGGTTGAGCACGTCGGCGACCAGTCCCATCGCCGCGGTCGTGGAGATCCGTAGCCGGGTGGCGAGCTGCTCGACCGCGAACTCCGCCACCGCCGGCGTCCCTTCACCACCCAACCGGTCGACACCGTCCTCGTCGTCCAGCAACGAGTGGTCGATCGCCCACGACGCCGCATCCCCCGGCCCCGCCGGGTGGGCATGCGCCCACGCCAGCACCGCCCCCAGCTTGGCCGCGGCCTCCCGCCGCTCAGCAGCATCGGCCGCAGCGACAGCATCGAGCACCGCGGTCGGCGACGACGCGACCGGTGCCTCGAAGAGCCCTGCTGCCATGAGAGGACTCTCCCAGGGACCACCGACATCGACGAGGCTCGCCGATCCACTCGTTCGAGCGCCGCAGGAGTCGTGACGACGGCGTCCTTCCGTCCGCTCCGACGTGCGAGCCGGTTAGGTTGCCACCATGATCACGGGCCTCGACCACGTGCAGATCACCATTCCGGTGGGCAGTGAGACGGCTGCGCGTGAGTACTACGGCACGGTGCTGGAGATGACGGAAGTCCCCAAGCCGGCCGCCCTCGCGCAACGCGGCGGCTGTTGGTTCACCTCCGGCAGCGCCGTCCTGCATCTCGGGGTCGAGGAGCCGTTCGCGCCGGCGAAGAAGGCGCATCCGGCCTTCGTGGTCACCGACCTCGACGCCCTCGCCGCAGCTCTCCAGCAGCGTGGGGCCATCGTCACGCGCTCGGACGACGAGCTCGCTGGCATCCACCGGTTCCACACCTTCGACCCGTTCGGCAACCGCATCGAGTTCCAGCAGGCGTAGGCCCGACGCCCATGACGGAGGTACGGATCGCGACCGTGACGCTGAAGTCGGACCGGCCGGCCGTGGTCGCCCGCTTCCGGCGGGATCTGCTGGGCTACGAGGTGGCGCCCAACCACAGCGACTCGGTCCTGCTCGTCGCTCCCGGACGGCCGTCGCTGCTGATCCAACCCTCCGAGCATCCGGTGCCGCCCGGAGCCGTCCACCTCGACCTTCGGCCCGACGACCAGGCGCACTGCGTCGAGTCGGCATTGAGCCTCGGAGCCGTCCGCGCCGACGTCGGTCAGACTGGTGATGAGGGCTGGGTGGTGCTGGCAGATCCCGGCGGCAACCTGTTCTGCGTGCTCCCCTCGTACGACGAGCACGCGGAGCTCCTCGAGGAGGACCCCGGCATCCCCACCCCGCTCGACTGACGCGAGTGCGGCCTCTCTTGACCTCGGCACATCGCGGTTGGTGATGCCGGACCGGCGCGCGGACGAGCAGTTCGCGCCGATTCGAGCGACAAGGGGCTGGATCGGTGCGCAACTACTCGTTCGCCGAGCGCGGGCCGCCGCTCGGCCCAGAGCTTGCGGCCCCGCGAGTGACCTGGTCGTCAGCGCACCACCTCGAACTGCGCCATCATCCCGTGGTCCTCGTGGTCGAGCATGTGGCAGTGGATCATGAACTTCCCGGTGTAGTCGGTGAAGCGGGCGGCGACCTCGATCACCTCGCCGGGGTCCAGCCGCCAGGTGTCGGTCAGGCCGCGCTCGTACGCCGGCGGCGCGTGGCCGTCGCGGCTGACCAGGTGCCACTGCTCCTCGTGCAGGTGCACCCAGTGCGTCATCGTGCTGGTGTTGCGGAAGCGCCAGCGCTCCACGCTGCCGAGCTTCACCCGGTGGTCGACGCGGTGCGGGTCGTAGGCCCGTCCGTTGATCGACCAGTACGACGCGCCGCTGGCGGTGTGCGACAGACCGAAGGTCCAGGTCTTCGCGACCCTGCGCGGGACGCGCAGTCCGGGCGTCGCGACGAGGCGGTCGGGGATGCGGGAGCGGTCGGCGACGGAGGACCCGACACGGAACTGCATCAGGGCGCCCACCCGGGTGCCGGTGCCGCCGGTGGAGGCCGCTCCGGTGCGCGGGATGCTCAGCAGCTGCACCCGCTGGCCGGACTGACGGTGGAAGTCCACGATCACGTCGGCGCGCTGGCCGGGGCCGAGCAGGATGCTCTGCCGCACCACCGACCGCGGCAGCAGGCTCGCACCGGTCCCGATCTGCACCAGCGGACGCCCGTCGCTCAGCGCGAACTCGTAGGCCGACATCGCCGAGGCGTTCAGCAGCCGGAGCCGGTACCGCGAGGCGGTGACGTGGAGGTACGGCGCCGACCGGCCGTTGACGAGGACGTGGTCTCCGAAGGAGCCGTCGCCGGGCGGTGCGGCGGGCCCGGTGAACGCCATCGTGCCGTGGTCCATCACCATCGTCGGGGTCCGCACGCCCGTGAGGCGGTTGTCGGCGGTGAAGCTGCGGTCGCTGACCATCAGCGGCACATCGTGGCGGCCGTGCGGCAGGCGCAGCGCCTGCTCGCGGGGGTCGTCGACGATGAACATGCCCTGCAGCCCGTGCCAGTTGTTGCGGGTCGTGTGGTCCATCCGGTGGTCGTGGTACCAGAGGAACTCCCCCGGCACCGGCCGGCCCTGCTCGCGCAGCGGGAACCGGTAGGCCCGGCTCGCGCCGTGGCGCACCAGGTACGAGGCCGGCTGACCGTCGTCCTTGGACGCGTGGTGGCCCCCGTGCAGGTGCAGCGTCGTGGCGCCGGCGCCGCGCGGCAGCCGGTTGAGGACCACCACGGTGCTGCCGTGGCCTGACGGGCGCCGGATCGTCGGTCCGGGATAGCTGCCGTCGAAGGTCCACATCGGCGTGCGCGGGCCGTGCGGCAGCACCCGCACCGCCGCCCGCCGCTCGACGAGCCGGACCCTGCGACCGGTCATCACCGGCGGCAGCAGCAGGGGCTGCTCGAAGTCCTGCGCGACCGGCGTGACGCCGCCCGAGTCCCCCGACACCGTCAGTGTCCCCCGCATGCTCGGGTGGAAGCGGCAGTAGAAGTCGTAGCTGCCCGAGGCCAGCGTGCTCGCCGCGGGGATGGAGACCGTCGCACCCGGCGGCACCTCGACGTCGAAGAGCAGCTTGTGGTCCGGACCGGCCTCGGCCGAGGTCACGGTGTGCTCCATCGTGTCCAGGTTGACCACGCTCAGCTGCGCCCCGGGGGTGATGCGCACCTGCTTGGTCAGGTAGCCCTTGGTCGGCGCGCCATGCGGGATGACGATCGAGGCGCTCTCGGCCGCCGAGGCGGCGGCGGGACGCACCGGGAGGTCGTCACCACCGGCCACCACGACGGCGGCACCGACCAGGACGAGGAGCAGCGCGCCCACGGCGACCCGCGCCGGGTGGGCGACGGGCATGCACCGGCGCAGGCCGTGGAGGGAGCGGGCGATCCAGTGCGGGCCGGGCATGGCGCATTGTGGCCCCGCGACGCCCTTGACCGCACCGATTATCCGGCCGCGGAGCGCACCGGCCCAGACCAGCTGCGGGGGTCAGCGGCGCCGGTCAGCGGCGGGCGTGCAGATCGGCGTAGAGACAGACCGCAGCGGCCGTGGCGAGGTTCAGGCTCTCCGCGCGCCCCGGGATCGGGATCGCGACCCGGTGGTCGGCGAGCGCCGCGACGTCGGCGGGCAGGCCCCACGCCTCGTTGCCGAACAGCCAGGCGACCCGGCCGGCGATCACCTCGGTCGCCCCGAAGAGATCGACCTCGCCCGCACCGTCGGCGGCCAGGACGACGAAGCCGGCGGCGCGGGCCGCGGCGACCGCCGTGGCCACGTCGCGCTCGACCGCCACAGGGAGGTGGAAGACCGAGCCGACGCTGGCGCGCACCGTCCGGGGGTGGGTGACGTCGACGCTGTCGCCGGCCAGGACCACCCCGGCGGCCCCGACGGCGTCGGCGGTGCGGATCACCGTGCCCGCGTTGCCCGGATCGCGCACGTCGGCGCACAGGACGAGCGTCGCCGAGGTCCCGGGTGCGGACACCACCTCGGCGAGCGGGCGGTCGATCAGGCGGCACACGGCCACCAGGCCGGCCGGCGTGACGCTGTCGCTCAGGGCCTGCATGGCGCGGTCGTCGACGAGCGTGGGGTCGATACCGCCGAGGACCGCGGCGTGCTCACGGGCGGCGGCCGGAGTCGCGAACACCTCCCGCACACAGCCGGGGACCTCCAGCGCCTCCGCCACGGCCTTGGGGCCGTCGGCGAGGAAGAGTCCCTGCTCGGCACGCTCACGACGACGCGAGAGCCGCCGGGCCTCGACGACCCGGCGGCTCCGCGTGGTGAGCAGCGAGTGCTCGGCGATCACTGCGATGGGGCTCAGGCGTTCACCGGAGCGTTGAGGTCCTCCGGCAGCGCCTCGCGCGCGGTCTGCACCAGCGCGGCGAAGGCGGCGCCGTCGGTGACGGCCAGCTCGGCGAGGATCTTGCGGTCGACGGTGACGCCGGCCAGGTTCAGACCCTGGATGAACCGGTTGTAGGTCATCCCCTCCGCGCGGGCAGCGGCGTTGATCCGCTGGATCCACAGCTTGCGGAAGTTGCCCTTGTTCTTGCGACGGTCGTTGTAGCTGTAGACCAGCGAGTGGGTGACCTGCTCCTTGGCCTTGCGGTACAGCCGCGAGCGCTGCCCGCGGTAGCCGGAGGCGCGCTCGAGGACGACCCGGCGCTTCTTCTGGGCGTTGACTGCCCGCTTCACGCGTGCCATGTGGGGTTACTCCTTGGGTCGGGTGCGACGGTCAGAGACCGAGCAGCTTCTTGGCGGTCTTGACGTCGGCCTTGGCGAGCTCGGTGGTGCCGGTCATCCGGCGGGTCACCTTGGAGGCCTTCTTCTCGAGGTTGTGCCGCTTGCCGGCCTTCTCGCGCAGGATCTTGCCCGAGCCGGTCACGCGGAAGCGCTTCGAGGCGCCGGAGTGCGTCTTGTTCTTCGGCATGGTGGTTTCCGTTTCTGTAGCGGGTGCGCGGCGCGGTGGCGCCGGTTGCCGGATGGGTCGGTCAGGCGTCGATCTCGGGATCGAGGTTCTCCGAGCGGCCGCGCTCCTTCTTGGGCGCCACGGCCGCCTCGGGGTCACGGCCGGCGATGCGCTCGGCGTGCTCCTCCTCGCGCTCGGCCTCGCGCTCGGCGGCGCGCTGCTCCTTGGCGGCCTTCACCTCGAGCTTGGCCTCGGCCTTCTTCTTGTTCGGGCCCAGGACCATGATCATGTTGCGCCCGTCCTGCTTGGGCGCGGACTCCACGAACCCCAGCTCCTGGACGTCCTCGGCGAGGCGCTGGAGCAGCCGGAACCCGAGCTCGGGCCGGTGCTGCTCGCGACCGCGGAACATGATCGTGATCTTGACCTTGTCGCCCGCCTTCAGGAAGCGGACCACGTGGCCCTTCTTCGTCGCATAGTCGTGGGCGTCGATCTTGGGACGAAGCTTCATCTCCTTGATGATCACGTTCGTCTGGTTGCGACGCGCCTCACGGGCCTTCTGGGCGTTCTCGTACTTGAACTTCCCGTAGTCCATGAGCTTGGCGACGGGCGGACGTCCCTGGGGGGCGATCTCGACCAGGTCGAGGTCGGCCTCCTGGGCAAGCTTGAGCGCCTGCTCGGTCGGCACGATGCCCACGGTCTCGCCGTTGGGTCCGACGAGCCGGACCTCGGGAACCCGGATCCGCTCGTTGATGCGCAGCTCAGTGCTGATGTGTCCTCCTGGGTGATACCGGCGACCGGCGGAGGACGAGTGAGGCCTCCGCGCACAAGCGGAGGCCACGCCCCGACGCGTACGGCGCCATGACCGGCATGGTGCCGTCGGCCGTCGAGGCCGGACCGTGACCCGACGACCTGGACGGTCGGTGCGGGTGGGAGACCGTGGTCCCCGCTTGTGGACCGGACAGGGATGTCCGATCGGTCGCTCACCAGGCTACCGGACCGCCCCCACCGGTGTCGAAACGACGGCGGCACGGGTGGGTCAGGGGGCCGGCTGCGCCCAGGCCCACCCGTCGTCGACCCGCACGAGCAGGTGCCCGGCGGCCAGCGCGGTCATCGCCTGCTCCTCGATCACGAAGCGCGTCGGGCCGGCGACGTCGACGAGCAACGCGTCGGCGTCGTCCTGGAGCGCCGCGCGCGCCGCGTCGGCGAGGGCGACCGGCACCGGGCGCGCCTGGGGATCCCAGGCGGTGAGCGGACCCGACCCGGTGAACGCCAGCAGCCCGCGGCGGCCGTCGGGGCCGGTGAGCAGCACGGTGGCCATGTCGCTGGTCTTGTCATGGGCGCGGCCGTGCTCATCGAGCTCGACCTCGCCCAGGACGGCGACCACGGGCACCAGCACCCGCGAGCGCTGGAGGACCGCGAGCGCCTCGACGTAGGGCGTCGTCCCCCGCGCCCAACCGGCCAGCGCGCCGGCGACACCGGGGTCGACCGAGCCGTTGTCGCCCGCGAAGCCGGGATCGGGAAGGGTCCGCCGCACGCTGCGTAGGCTAGGCGCGTGACCTACGACGCGGCGACCTGGGGGGCGCTGGCCTGCGCTCTGAGCGTTCTCGGCGGGGTGCTGACCTGGCACGCGTGGCGCCGGCGTGGCGGGGAGGCGGCGCTGCGGGGCACGGCGTGGACGCTGCTGCCGCTCGCGGCCTGGTTGACCGGCACCCTGCGGCTGCTCACCGAGGTGCTCGCCGACATCGCCTCCTGGGCCATCCACCTGGTCTTCTCCCCCGTCGTCTGGCTGGGCATCGTGCTGGCCGGCACCTCGGCGGTGCTGTTCGGCGTCTCCGGGATGGTGACCCGCTCGCGCCGCGCCAGCAGGGCCGACTCGCTCCCGCGCGGCCGCAGCCGCTCCGCGACGGCCCGTGGCGGCCAGGGCCGGCCCGCGGTCGGCAGCGACGACGACCTCTCCGACATCGAGGCGATCCTGCGCAAGCACGGCATCTCGTGAGCACCCGCGCGAGCACCGCACCGCGTCCTGCTCCCCCGCCGCGCTCCCCCGGATGAGGCCCGGAATGAGGCGCGGATGAGGCCCGGATGAGGGAGGTGGTCGACCGCGTGCTCGGTCTCGCCGCGAGCCGCCCACCGACGCTGGGTGCCGGCCGCCTGGTCTGCGTCGACGGGCCGGCCGGCGCGGGCAAGACCACGCTGGCCGCGGCGCTGGCGGAGGCGTCCGGAGCGCCGGTGCTGCACGTGGACGACCTCCTCGAGGGCTGGACGGGGCTGGACACGGCGCGCGCCCAGCTCACCGCCGTGCTGGCCGCCCTGGCGCAGGGACGCACCGCCCGGTGGCGTCGCTGGGACTGGGAGGCCGACCACTGGGCGGAGGAGCACCGGCTGGCTCCGGCCCCGCTGTTCGTGGTGGAGGGGGTCGGCTCGGCCCGACGGGCGTGGGCGGCGTCGACGACGGTGCTGGTGTGGGTCGAGGCGTCGCCCGCCGTACGCCTGCGGCGTGGGCTGGCGCGTGACGGGGAGGGTGCGCGGGCACACTGGGAGCGCTGGAGGGACGAGGAGGCCGCCCTGTTCGCTGCCGAGGGCACCCGGGCCCGCGCCGACGTCGTCCACGACACCGAGGGAGGCCAGGAGCAGCGATGACGCGACGGTGGACGATCACGGGCGGTGGCCACGAGGCGACCGTGCTCGAGGCCGGCGGCGGCCTCGGCACGCTGAGCCGCCATGGAGAGCCGTTGGTCGCCGGTCCCCCTCCGGGCGCCGCCGTCTCGGGCGGGCGTGGTCAGCTGCTGCTGCCGTGGCCCAACCGGATCCGCGACGGTCGCTACTCCTGGGGCGGCACCGAGCACCAGCTTCCGCTCACCGAGCCAGCCCTGCACAACGCCACCCACGGGCTGGCGCGCTGGTGCGCCTGGCAGCTGCTCGACCACGGTCCCTCGCAGCTGGAGGTGGGACTGACCCTCGTGGCGCAGACCGGCTACCCCTGGGAGCTCGCCCTCGGGGCGTCGTACGCCGTGGACGAGCAGGGCCTCCACATCGAGATCTGGGGAGAGAACCGCGCCGACGTGCCCGTGCCGTTCGCCGCGGGCATGCACCCCTACCTCGACCCCGGAGCGATCGCCGACGAGGTCGAGCTCACGGTGCCGGCCGGCGTGCACCAGGTCACGGACCGTCAGCTGATCCCTGCCGGTACGGCGCCCACGCCGCCCGAGCGCGACTTCCGCGACCCGCGACGCATCGGCCCGCTCGAGCTCGACGACGCCTGGACCGACCTGGACCGCGACGCCGACGGCTGGGCCACGGTGCGCCTGCGGGGCGCCCGCACCGTGGCGCTGCACCTGGGGCCGGCCTGGCGCTGGGTGCAGGTGTTCACCGGCGACACGCTCTCCTCCGGCCAGCGGCAGTCGATCGCCGTCGAGCCGATGAGCGCACCGGCCAACGCCTTCGCCTCCGGCACGGACCTGGTCACGCTGGACCCCGGCGAGCGATGGAGCGGGTCGTTCCGGATCGCCGGGGAGTAGCCGCCTGGTGGACGGGGTCAGTGGCCGTCGGGCGAGTGGGCCGCGAGCAGCCGCCTGAGGTCGCGGACCGCCCGCGTCGCCCGGTCGCCGTCGGAGCTCTGGATGGCGAGGACGGAGACCGAGGTGCCGTCGGAGAGGTCCATGCCCGCCCAGGGCGCATCGCGTCCCAGGAAGACGCCGAGCACCTGCGCCCACTCGTAGTCACGCCGGCGGTAGCCGTTGACCACGGTGAGGCCGCGCTCGGTGGCGGTGACCCGGGAGCGGACCAGCGCGAACCACACCGCGAAGGCGAGAAGCCCGATGAACACCAGCGTCGCCCGCTGGAAGAAGGTGAACTCCGCCCGGATGGTGGGCCCCAGCTCCACCCATCCGACGACCACCACGGCGAGCAGCATCGCCCCGAACACACTGGCCGCGATGCGGGCGCCGAAGGGCCGCCAGGTGCGCGGCAGCGCCGGCGCCGCGGGCGGCACGGTGGGCGCGGGCTGGTCCGCCGGTGCGGGCATCGAGGACCTCAGAGCCGGCAGGCGTGGATGTCGGTGAGCAGGATCGCCCGGGCGCCGATCTCGTAGAGGTCGTCCATGAGCCGCTGGGCGCCGGCGCGCGGCACCATCGACCGCACCGCCGCCCAGCCCTCGCGGTGCAGCGCCGAGACCGTGGGACTCTCGATGCCGGGGGTCAGCGCGACGGCGCTCTCCACGGCGGAGGTGGGGATGTCGTAGTCCATCATCACGTAGCTGCGCGCCACCAGCACGCCGTCGAGGCGGCGGCGGAAGATCTCGAAGCCGTCGGGCTCGGGGGCGCCGGCGCGGGTGATCACGACGGCCTCGGACTCCAGCAGCACCTCGCCGACGATCTCGAGTCCCGCCTGCCTCATCGTGCTGCCGGTCTCGACGACGTCGGCGATCACGTCGGCGACACCGAGCTGGATGCTCGTCTCCACCGCACCGTCGAGGCGGATCACCTCGGCGTCGATGCCGTGGGCGTCGAGGTGGTGGCGCACGATGCCGACGTAGGAGGTGGCGATGCGCTTGCCGGCCAGGTCGCTCAGCGAGCCGAGCGTCCCGGGTCGGGCCGCGAACCGGAAGCGCGACCGGCCGAACCCCAGGCTGAGCACCTCGTCGGCAGCGGCACCGGAGTCCAGCAGCAGATCGCGGCCGGTGATGCCGAGGTCGAGCGTGCCGGACCCGACGTAGAGAGCGATGTCGCGGGGACGCAGGTAGAAGAACTCGACACCGTTGTCGTTGTCGAGCAGCGCCAGCTCCTTGGAGTCGGTGCGCTGGCGGTAGCCGGCCTCGCGCAGGATCTCCGAGGCCGCCACCGAGAGCGCACCCTTGTTGGGCACGGCGATGCGCAGAGGTGCACTCACGAGGCCCTCACAGGTGCGCGTAGACGTCGTCGAGGCTGATGCCGGTCGCGAGCATCAGCACCTGTGCGTGGTAGAGCAGCTGACTGATCTCCTCGGCGGCGCGGTCCGCGCCCTCGTGCTCGGCGGCCATCCACGACTCCGCGGCCTCCTCGACGAGCTTCTTGCCGATCGCGTGCACGCCGGCGTCGAGCGCCGCCACCGTGCCGGAGCCCTCGGGTCGCTGCTCGGCCTTGGCGGCCAGCTCGCCCCACAACTCCTCGAAGGTCTTCATTCGGCTCAGCCTAGGTGGTCGCGGCGCCTGATCCGGCGCAGGGTCTGCGCGGTGAGAAGGGCTGCACTGGTCGCCTCGTAGCCCTTGTCCTCACGGCTGCCCTCGAGCCCGGCACGGTCCAGTGCCTGCTCCTCGGTGTCGCAGGTCAGCAGCCCGAAGCCGACGGCCGTACCGGTCTCGTAGGCCACCCGCGCGAGGCCGTCGGTGGCCGCCGAGCAGACGTACTCGAAGTGCGGCGTGCCGCCGCGGATCACCACGCCCAGCGCCACGACGGCGTCGAAGCCCTGCTGGGCCAGGGCGTGGGCCACCACGGGCAGCTCGAAGGAGCCGGGCACCCGTACGACGACCGGCGCCTCGACCTGGTGGCGCCGGAGCGCCTCCTCGGCGCCGGCCAGCAGACCGTCCATGACCTTCTCGTGCCAGCTCGCCGCGACCACCGCGACCCGCAGCTCGTGACAGTCGGTGGGCCGCTGCTCGGGCGCGCCCTCTCCGCTCATGGTCGTGCTCCTTCCAGCGTCGTGGTGTCGGTCTGCGGGAGGCCCTCCAGCCCCGGGAGCTGGTGCCCCATCCGGTCGCGCTTGGTCAGCAGGTAGGCCAGGTTGTGGTCATTGGGGCGGGGGGTGAGGGGCACCCTCTCCGTGACCGCGACTCCGTAGCTCTCCAGGCTCTCCACCTTGTCGGGGTTGTTGGTCAACAACCGCACGGAGCCGACGCCGAGGTCCTTGAGGATCTGGGTTGCGGCGCCGTAGTGGCGGGCGTCGGCCGGCAGCCCGAGGTCGAGGTTGGCGTCGACGGTGTCGCGCCCCCCGTCCTGCAGCTGGTAGGCCTGCAGCTTGGCCAGCAGCCCGATCCCGCGTCCTTCGTGGCCGCGCAGGTAGACGACGACGCCGCTGCCCTGCGCGGCGATCTTGTCCATCGCCTCGTCCAGCTGCGGCCCGCAGTCGCAGCGCGACGAGCCGAAGACGTCCCCGGTGAGGCACTCGCTGTGCACGCGGGTCAGCACCGGCTCGCCGGTCCGCAGCGCCGCCGGGTCGCCGTGCACCAGCGCGACGTGCTCGCTGCCGTCGACGGTGATCCGGTAGCCGAACGCCGTGAAGTCGCCGTGCCGGGTGGGCAGCCGGGTCTCGGCGACGCGCTGCACGTGGCTCTCGGTGCGGCGCCGGTGGTGCACCATCTGCTCGATCGAGATCAGCCTCAGGCCGTGCTCGTCGGCGAAGTCGCGCAGCTGCTGGCCGCGCTTCATCGTGCCGTCGTCGTTGACGACCTCGACGAGTACGCCGGCGGGGGTCAGCCCCGCCATCCGGGCCAGGTCGACGGCGGCCTCGGTGTGGCCGCGGCGGACCAGGACACCGCCCTCGCGGTAGCGCAGCGGGAAGACGTGCCCGGGGCGGGTGAGCTCCCACGGCTCCGTCGCGGAGTCGGCGAGCACCCGTGCCGTGCGCGCGCGGTCGGCGGCGGAGATGCCGGTGGTGACGTCGTCGCGCGCGTCGACGGAGATCGTGTACGCCGTGCGGAGCTTGTCGCGGTTGTGCGGCGTCATCAGCGGGATCTCGAGGCGGTCGAGCATGGCCGCCGGCATCGGGACGCAGATCACCCCGCTGGAGTGACGGATCGTGAACGCCATCAGCTCGGGTGTCGCCTTGCTGGCGGCGAAGATGATGTCGCCCTCGTTCTCGCGGTCCTCGTCGTCGACGACCACAACGGCCCTGCCGGCGGCGATGTCGGCGATCGCGTCCTCGACGGCGTCGAGCCGGAGACCGGCACGCTCGCCCGGGTCCGCGCTGTGCGGCTCAGTCATGGTCCACCCTTCTCTCGCCGACCATCCGTTCGACGTACTTCGCGATCACGTCCACCTCCAGGTTCACGACCGATCCCGGCTCCTTGGCACCCAGCGTGGTGCGCGCGAGGGTCTCGGGGATCAGGCTCACGCTGAACCAGTCGTCGCCGACCCCGACGACGGTGAGGCTGATGCCGTCGACCGTGATCGAGCCCTTGGGCACCAGGTAGCGCGTCAGCGCCGCGGGCAGGCCCACCTCGACGACCTCCCAGTTGTCGCTGGGGGTACGGCGCCGGACCGTGCCGGTCCCGTCGACGTGGCCCTGCACGATGTGGCCGCCCAGCCGGGTGGCCGGCGTGACCGCGCGCTCGAGGTTGACCCGGTCGCCGGCCACCAGGGCGCCGAGCGAGGTCCTCTCGAGGGTCTCGCGCATCACGTCGGCGGTGAAGGTCTCACCGTCGCGCTCGGCCACCGTGAGGCAGCAGCCGTTGACGGCGATGGAGTCGCCCAGCCGCGCGTCGGTGGTGACCAGCGGCCCGCGGACGGTCAGCCGGACCGCGTCGGGCTGCTCCTCGAGGCCGTCGACGGTGCCGAGCTCCTCGACGATGCCGGTGAACATCTCAGGACTCCTTCGGATGGGGCTGCAGGGTCAGCCGGGCGTTGGCCTCCTCGCCGGTGCCGACGACGGCGACGTCGGTCAGGCGCAGGTGCCGGGCGCCGGAGATCGTGGTGACGCCGAGGTCGGCGACGGCGCTGCGGCCGGCGCCGAGCAGCATCGGTGCGACGTAGCAGACCACCTCGTCGACGAGGCCCGCCTGCAGGAAGGCTGCCGCCAGGGTCGGCCCGCCCTCCAGGAAGACGTGCCGCCGGCCGCGCTCGAACAGCTCCGCGAGAGCCTGGCGGGGCTCGTGGGTGCGCAGCCGGACGCTCGGGGCCTGCGCGTCGAGGACCCGGCGGTCGGGCGCGAGGTCGCGCTCGCCCATCACCGCGCGCAGCGGCTGGTGCGGCACCGGCACGTCGTCGGCGTCACGGACGGTCAGGGCGGGGTCGTCGACGGCGACGGTGCCGGTGCCGACCAGCACCACGTCGCACTCCGCACGCAGCCGGTGCGTGTCGAGGCGCGCGGGGCGCGAGCTCACCCAGCGGCTGGTGCCGTCGGCGGCGGCGCTGCGGCCGTCGAGGGTGGTCGCGAACTTCCACGTCACGAACGGGCGGCCGTGCTCGAGGGCGAACGTCCAGGCCCGGTTGAGCCGTCGGGCCTCGTTCTCCAACAGGCCGAACGCGACGTCGACCCCGGCCGCGCGCAGCGTGCCGGTGCCTCCCTGGGCCTGCGGGTTGGGGTCGGGTTGGGCGTACACGACCCGCCGCACCCCGGCCTCGACCAGCGCTGCGGCGCAGGGGCCGGTGCGGCCGGTGTGGTTGCACGGCTCGAGCGTGACGACGGCCGTGGCGCCTCGTGCCGCGTCACCGGCCGCGGCGAGCGCCGCCGCCTCGGCGTGCGGCGTACCGGCGCCGCGGTGGAGGCCCTCGGCGACCTGGTTGCCGTCGGCGTCCAGCAGCACGCAACCGACGCGGGGGTTCGGCCCGAGCGGGACGCCGGGGGTCGCGGCCAGCTCGAGGGCGCGGCGCATCGCTCGCTCCTCAGCGGGGCTGAACCCGGTCTCCATCGCTGCTCCGTCTCCTCTGGTCGCACACGCATCGCGCGAGGTCCGGGGAGACGGGACGGGACGGCACAGGCCGCTCCGCCCAGCGTGCGCTTCTCATCCGGACTTTGACCGTCGGTCCAGGAGTTCCACCTGGTCAACCGGTCACCGGTCCTCGCGGATCGGCTCCCGGGTCGCGGACTGTCACCGCCGGTGCGGAATCCCACCGCCCCCAGAGCACGCGAGCAGTTGCTCGTCGCGCCCAGCCTGCCACACGCGTCCCGGGACGGGTCCTGGCGGCCCTGTGAGGACGATCACGCGCCGTGCGGGCGGCTCAGCCGGCCGCGGCCTCGGCCCGCGCGCGCAGCGTGCGGACCATGGCGTCGGGGTCCTCGGCGGAGAACACCGCGGAGCCGGCCACGAACACGTCGGCGCCGGCCTCGGCGCACCGCTCGACGGTGTCGAGGGAGACGCCGCCGTCGACCTGGAGCCACACCTCGAGGCCGGCCGCGGAGATGAGCTCACGGATGCGCCGGATCTTGGGCAGACACAGGTCGAGGAACCTCTGGCCGCCGAAGCCGGGCTCGACGGTCATCACCAGCAGCATGTCGAGCTCGCCGAGCAGGTCGGCGTACCCGTCGATGCCGGTGGCCGGCTTGAGGGCCATCGACGCGCGCGCCCCCTTGGCGCGGAGCTCGCGGGCGAGGCGGATCGGCGCCTTGGCCGCCTCGGCGTGGAAGGTCACCGAGCCGGCGCCGGCCTCGGCGTAGGCCGGCGCCCAACGGTCGGGATCCTCGATCATCAGGTGCGCGTCGAGCGGCAGGTCGGTCGCCTTCGCGAGCGACTCGAACACCGGGATGCCGAGGGTCAGGT
>JBQCHZ010000021.1:0-10476 GCA_051954195.1 Marmoricola sp. | reverse complement strand
TCCTCTCCCCACCGCGCGCGGGGCGGGGGGGGGGGGGCCCGCGGGCGCCCCCCCCCCCGCCCCCCGCGCCGCGGGGGGGGGGTCGGGCGGCTCCCCCGCCCCCCCCCCCCCCCCCCCCCACCCCTCGCCGGCGGCCGGGCCGGCTTCGGAGCGCAAGAAGGGTGACGATGTGAGGGCCTCGACGACAGGTCGGCGCACGGGCGGTGGGCGGCTGTGAGCCACGTGCCGATCGCCGACCACGCGTTCCTCTCCGACTGCGCCAGCGCCGCCCTGGTGACCCGGGCCGGATCGGTCGACTGGTGGTCCCCGGGCTCCTTCGACGCTCCCTCGGTCTTCGGGCGCCTCGTCGGAGAGGAGGCCGGCCACTTCAGCATCCGGCCGACCGACACCACGGCATCGTCGAGCCGGGCCTATCGGCGAGGCTCCCTCGTCCTGGAGACGGCGTGGAGCACGGAGGAGGGCCAGGCACGCGTCACCGACGCGCTCATGCTGCCGGGAGGCCAGACCGGACACGACCTGGGCCGCGCGTCTCCCAGCGTCCTGATGCGGGAGGTCCGCTGCCTGGCCGGCGCGATGGAGATGGAGGTCGAGTTCGCGCCCCGCCCGGAGTACGGCTTGGTCCACCCGCGGCTCACGCGCCGACCGGGCGGCGTGCTCGCGGTCGGTGGCGATTCCGCGGTCGCACTGCACACCGCCGTCGAGCTCGACATCGAGCAGACAGGCTCGACGGCGCGTGCGCGGCTGCGGATGCGGGAGGGCGACGCGGCGACCTTCGCCGTCACTCGGAGCGACCCCTGGATCCCGGACCCCGCCGCGTGGACGGCGGAGCAGGTCCGCGACCGCATCGACGAGACCCATCGCGCATGGCTGAGCTGGTCGGCGATCCACCAGGCCTACGAGGGGCCCCTGCGGGATCTGGTGTGGCAGAGCGGGGTGGTCCTGCGAGGTCTGACGTTCGCGCGCACCGGCGCCATCGTGGCCGCGGCGACCACGAGCCTGCCCGAGGGCGTCGGGAGCGGGCGGACCTGGGACTACCGGTACAGCTGGGTCCGAGACGCCTCCCTCACCCTCCAAGGCCTGTTCGTGGCGGCATGCCCCGACGAGGCGGCCGAGTTCTTCTCCTACCTCGCGAGAGTGGGCGGCGAGCGGCTCTCCCGGGGCCTCGGCCTCCAAGTCATGTTCGGCGTCCGGGGCAACCTCGACCTGAGTGAGCGCGAGCTGGACCATCTCGAGGGGTGGCGCGCGAGCGGGCCGGTCCGGATCGGCAACGGGGCGTGGCGGCAACGCCAGCTCGACGTCTACGGGGCGGCGCTCGACGCGGCCCATCTGTTGCGCGATCAGCTCGTGGAGCTCGATCATGAGGCCCGCGACTTCCTCGTCGCGGCCGCCGACACCGTGTGTGCGAGCTGGGAGGACGACGACCAGGGGATCTGGGAGATCCGAGGGGACGCGCGCCCCTTCCTCCACAGCAAGCTGATGTGCTGGCTGGCCCTGGATCGCGCGCTTGCGCTCGGCGATGTGCTCCGGGCTCCCGCCGAGACGTGCAGGACCTGGCAGCGGGTGCGCGAGGAGATCCGCACGGCGATCGAGACGCGGGGCTGGAGCGCATCGGTCGGCGCCTACACGCAGGCCTTCGGCTCCGACGCGTTGGACGCCTCGGCCCTGCTGCTCGTCACGTCGGGGTTCCATGCGCGCGACGACCAGCGTCTGCTGCGCACGATCGACGCCGTCGAGAGGGGGCTCAGCGACGGACGGGGACTCCTCTTCAGGTATCGCGGCGACGACGGGTTCGACGCGAGGGAGGGGGCGTTCCTGCTGTGCACCTTCTGGTTGGCCGAGGCCCTGGCCGTGACCGACCAGCCTGCACGCGCCCGCGCCGTCCTGGACCGAGCCGCCTCCTACGCGACGGATCTGGGACTGATGGCAGAACAGGTCGACCCGGAGACCGGTGAGCTCCTCGGGAACTTCCCCCAGGCCTTCAGCCACCTCGGTCTGGCGCGTGCGGCGCACGCCCTGATGGTGTGCGAGGCACGCGCCGGGGCGGATGGCCGCTCGGGCCCGTCGAGCTGATCGGCCGCAGCGCCCTACCCCTTGCTCACCGGTCCTTCGCGGCGGTGGTGTCACACAGGTAACCGCCGGCGCTGAGACGGGTGCGGAGGTTTCGCCTGGCTTGGAACATGGTCTGGTGGACCGCGTTGCGGTTCGATCCCAGGTCCGCGGCGACCTCCGCGACACTGCGACCCTCGATCGCGACGGCGACGAACACCGTCCGCTGCCGCTCGGTGAGCTCGTCGGCGATGATGCGGCGAACCGCCTGGGCCAGATCGCGACACTGCACCTCGTCATCGGGGCCCTCCGCCCTGAGGCCGGGGATCCTCTCCCAGTCCTCGGCCTCCATGCCGACCGTCGGACCGTGCCGGGTGAGCTTGCGGAGCTTGGCGCTCACCTCGTAGACCACGAAGCGGTGCGCCCAGGTCGTGAACCGGCTCTCGCCCCGGAAGTCGGAGAGCCGGCCGAGGATGCACAGCAGGCTGTCGGCCGCTGCCTGGTAGGCCAGGTCCTCGAGGTCGCGCCCGCCCAGGTAGCGACGTCTGCGCCACACCTCACCTGTCGCGGCTCGCAGCAGGATGGCGTGGAGCCCGGCACAGGCATCGTCGCCGACTGCTCCCTGGGTCCGCAGCTCGCGAAGCCAGCGTGCGTTCTCGGCCGCCACCTCGGCTGAGACCTGGCGCGGGTCGGTCCGGCGTCCCGGAGACTCGGCGTCCTCCAGGCCGGCCGGGCCAGCCGGGCCGAGCCCGGTCACGGTCCGCGCTTCGCCGCGGCAGGGGGCCGACGGCATCGCCGCCACGTTGGAGCCTTCGACGGTCTCCACCAGCGGGGAGAGGCGACTCCGATTCGTTTCCATGCTCAGCCGCTCCGATGTCGATCTTGGAACTCTGATGTCGGCGTTCGTCACGGCTGCGGGCCTGCCCGCGTCCGAGAGCCGTGACCGTCGAGCCGTCGCCGGCGATGCACCGCGCCAGGACCGTACATGGACTGATCAGTCCACTGCAAGCGGGCGCGACGGGTGGACGCGCACGTCGTCCCGGAGCCGGCCGCGCGCCTTTCGCCGACCGTGCGACTAAGAGGCCCGGGCAGTGGCGACACAGTCCCGATGACGCCCGCAACGGGCGCCCCGTCCTACGTCGAAGGGAAGCACGATGGCCACCGTCAGTCGCGGGTTCGGTGGGGCGCGGACGCCCACCAACCCGAGGGTCCCCCCGGGGCAGTACGAGACCGACGACTTTCCGGTGCTCTCGGCCGGGCCGACTCCCGCCGTCGACCTCGACGACTGGCGCCTGCGCCTCACCGACCTCTCGGGCGAGGATCGGACCTGGTCCTGGGCGGACCTGATGGCACTTCCCAGCCAGGAGTTCACCGTCGACATCCACTGCGTCACCAAGTGGAGCCGCCTCGACACGGTGTGGCGTGGCGTCTCGGTCGACGAGCTCTTCGCCGATGTCGAGACCGAGGCCGAATACGCGCTCATCCGCTCCTACGGCGGATACACGACCAACCTTCCCCTCGAGGACCTTCTCGACGGCAAGGCGTGGATCGCGTTCGAGTCCGACGGAGGAGACCTCCCTGCCGAGCACGGCGGGCCGGCGCGACTCCTCGTGCCCCACCTCTACCTGTGGAAGTCCGCCAAGTGGGTCACTCAGATCGACCTGCTTCCCGATGACCAGCCGGGCTTCTGGGAGGGCCTGGGCTATCACAACTACGGCGACCCGTGGCTCGAGCAGAGGTACGACGGTGACTGAGGCGCCGGCCGGGAGCGTCGTCCCACGCCGTCAGCGCCTGCGGTGGCAGACCGGCCGACTCAGGGATGCGTGGCTGGAGACGCGCGACGCTCGGACGATGGTCTTCGACGTACCCGGTTGGCCGGGGCACGCCGCCGGCCAGCACGTCGACCTGCGCCTGACCGCCGACGACGGGTACACCGCCCAGCGCAGCTACTCGATCGCGTCGTCGTCGGCGCCGGGCCGTCTCGAGTTGACGGTGCAGCTGGTCACCGACGGCGAGGTGTCGCCGTACCTGGTCGAGGTGATGCAGGTCGGCGACGAGCTGGACCTGCGCGGTCCCATCGGCGGATGGTTCCAGTGGACGCCGCCCGGCGCGCGCCGGCTGCTGTTGATCGGCGGCGGGTCCGGGGTGGTCCCGCTCATGGCGATGCTCCGGCAGCGTCGCGCCGCCGGCGACCGGACCCCGTGCCGACTGATCTACTCGGTCCGCACCCCGGACCACGTGTACTACGCCCACGAGCTGCACACCTTGGCCGCCGAGGACGAGCACCTCACGATCGACCTGATCCACACGCGCTCAGCGCCGCCCCGGGATCCGAGGGGCGCAGGCCGGCTGGCGATGGCGGATCTGGGTGGTCCTCCGATCGCGGAGGCCGACCGCTCGGACATCTTCGTCTGCGGCCCGACCGGGTTCGTCGAGAGCGTCGCCGCGATGCTGGTCGACGTGGGCCACACCGCCGCCACCATTCGCACCGAGAGGTTCGGAGCATCAGGAGCGTGAGCATGAACTTCACTGATCCAGCAGCACTCGACGGGAATGCGGCGGCCGGCGCCTTCGCTGCCGTGTTCGGCGCAGACGTGGCCGCGGCTGTCGTGCAGTGCGCGCACTGCCACCGACGCGACGTCGTGGCCCAGCAGGTCGCCTATCTCGGAGGACCCGGAGTCGTCCTGCGGTGCTCGGGATGCGACGGTGTCCTGGCGCGGATCGTGCAGGCGCCGACCAGCTGGTGGCTCGACCTGTCCGGGTCGGCCTCATGGCAGCTTCCCGGCTGACGCCGATGGGGCACCAGGAACGCAACGATGACGACCGTCGGGCTCCCCGCGCCGGCGACCCGGCCGGCGAGCGCCACCCGCTCGGCGACGTCCACGACTATCTCGACGAGCGGTTGCCGCGCGAGCCGAGGGCCCTCTTCGAGGCCCATGTCGCCGGATGCGAGGACTGCCGGATCTACACCGCGCAGCTGCGTCGGACCATCGACGTCCTGCGCGGCGCGGGGAGCTCCATGGCAGGTGATGCCTCGGCGTCGCGACCCGAAGGTGCCGAGGAGGTGAGATTCGCCGACATCAACCTGAGCCTCCTCGATCTGGCGCGGGCGATCGATCGGCCCCACGCCGAGGACATCGTGCAGTCGACCTGGGCTGCTTCGTTCGCCAGCAGCACGCGGATCCCGTGCTACGACGCTCTGGTCGACACGCTCGTCGAGGTCGCGCGCCGCCACCGCGAGGACGACGCGACGTCGCCGACGGTCTCCCTCGCCGACGCGCTCGGGCCCGCACAGCAAGACCCCTACGACCTGACGCTCGATCCGGATGCCGATCGTGCCGAGCTGTACCTCGCAGACCTCTACCAGGACGACGGGCTGGGTGAGGGTACGTGGAGGCGTGGCCCGCAGAGGTGGCCCGCGCCGCCCGCGGTGCTGGAGCCGGAGGACTTCGAGAGCGCCAGGGAGCTCTTCGACGTCGTGGAGCGTCTGCTCGAGGAACTGCCCGAGGACCTGGCTGATCTCCTCGCTGCCGTCGACATCCAGGGCCACGGCTCGGACGTGATCGCCGCCGCCTCGGGGCGCGAGGAGTCCGACGTACGGCGGGACCTGGGCCGTGCGCGGGACCAGGTGCGCGCCAAGCTGGACGCCTACCTCCGAGGCTGACATGACGTGCGTGGCCGCGATGACCCGGGTCCACCGCTAAGTCCGTGCGATGGCCCGGCACGAACCTGAGCGGGGCGAGCGCTCCCACCGCGATGACTGCTCAGGAGGATGACTGTGACTGCTACGACGGACTCTCAGCACGACGCCGACACGGACGAGCCGGGGTTCCTCGCGTCCGGCGCGGTGTCGGCGAGCATGCAGGCGGTGCTGGTCGACCTCATCGAGCTGCATCTGCAGGCCAAGCACTACCACTGGAACGTCGTGGGCCAGAACTTCCGCGACCTGCACCTACAGCTGGACGAGATCGTCGACGTCGCCCGCACGGGCGCGGACGCCGTCGCCGAGAGGATGCGCGCCCTCGGGGCCGTTCCCGACGGCGGAACGGGAACGGTCGCACGAACGACCGCCCTGCCGCCGGCCATGCGCGGTGAGCACGATTCGGCGGCCGTCGTCACGATCGTCGCACGATCGATCGCTGCAGCGGTCGCGACCGTTCGGCGCGTTCGCGACACCGTCGACGCCGAGGACCCCGCGAGCACCGACCTCCTGCATGCGATCACCCTCGACCTGGAGAAGCACGCCTGGATGCTCCGGGCGGAGGTCAGGACGCCGCGGCGTCGTTGAAGCGGTCCCCGCCCCGCGGTGGGCCGGCACGCCCTCGGGCCGAGCCCGGCAGTCCGCCACCAGAACAGATCCGTCACCCGTCATCCGAGCAGAAAGGGCCGAAGATGGCCGCCATCCGCCACCGCACCGTCTCCGTCGAGGGGCTCGACGTGTTCGTCCGCGAAGCGGGCGAGGAGAGCCGCGCCACCCTGGTGCTGCTCCCGGGCTACCCGTCGAGCACCCGCGCCTACGTCCGCCTGATGGATCGACTCGCCCCCGAGTGGCACGTCGTCGCCATCGACTATCCGGGGTTCGGCAGCTCCGACCCGCTGCCCGAGTCGCCGACCTTCGACAGGCTGGCAGAGATCACCGGGAGCACCATCGACCTGCTCGGCATCGGCGAGTACGCGATGTACATGTTCGACTTCGGCGCGCCCGTCGGCTTCCGCATCGCGCTCGAGCACGACCAGCGCGTGCGCGGACTCGTCGTCCAGAACGCCAACGCCTACACCGACGGCTTCGGCCCCGGGGTCGCAGCCCTGTCGGACTGGTGGGCCGACCGCGAGGGCGGCCAGGCCGCCGTCGACGGCTTCGTCAGCCTCGCCGGGACGCAGATGCAGTGGCAGGCCGGTGCGCGGGACCCCGAGCTCATCGATCCCGAGCAGGCCCTGGCCGACCAGCTCGTCCTCGACCGCCCCGGTCGTGCGGACTACATGAAGGCTCTGCTGTGGGACTACCAGAGCAACCCGCCCCGCTATCCCGCATGGCAGGACTGGCTGCGCCGGCGCCGCCCGAAGGTCCTCGCCTGCTGGGGCGAGAACGACCCGTTCTTCATCGGCGCGGGCGCCGAGGCCTACCGGACCGACGTGCCCGACGCCGAGATCGTGCTGCTCGACACCGGCCACTTCGCACTGGAGGAGCAGGCGGACACCATCGCCGAGCTCACCGGGAAGCTGATGCGCTCGACGTTCGACGCCTGAGTCGGCTTCGGCTCGCTGAGTGCCACACCACGGCGGTTCTCCGCGAGCGGAGTCTGCCGTGGCGTAGCGCTCGTCGCCGAACCACGCCGGTTCGCCGTCCCAGGGCGGTGCGTCGAGGGCGTCCTGCCACGACGTACGCAGGCGCTGGATCTCCTCGCTGCGCACGGCGGACACGGGCACTCTGACGACATCGACACAGGCTCCTTCCATCCTGGGCCCGAGAGCAGGACGAAGCCAGCCTGCCGCCGATCGCCGATCGCCGACAGGCGAACCGGAGACCGGCGCTGCTGTCCGTCCCCGATCGGGGTGTCGTTGCCGTGGCGGCGCGCCGTCAGGTATCTTGACATCAAGACAAATCGATCGAGTGAGGGCTGCCTGCCTTCCCGGCTCACCGGCCGCATGGGCAAGATGGTCCGGCACGATCGATGGCGACCGCACGTGAGAGAGGAACGCTGATGGCGAGTGTCGACAGCTTCGGCGCCCGGGGGGACCTGGACGTCAACGGCAAGAGCTACGAGATCTACCGGCTCGACGCCGTGACGGGGGACGGGCTGGACGTCGAGAGCCTGCCGTACTCGCTCAAGGTGCTGCTGGAGAACCTGCTGCGCACCGAGGACGGTGCCGACATCACCGCCGACGACATCCGCGCGCTGGCCGGGTGGGACGCGGACGCCCAGCCCGACAAGGAGATCCAGTTCACCCCCGCCCGGGTGATCATGCAGGACTTCACCGGCGTCCCCTGCGTCGTCGACCTGGCCACGATGCGCGAGGCGATGGCCGACCTCGGCGGCGACGCCTCCAAGATCAACCCGCTCGCCCCGGCCGAGATGGTCATCGACCACTCCGTCATCGCCGACGTCTTCGGCACCCCGGAGGCCTTCGAGCGCAACGTCGAGATCGAGTACGAGCGCAACCGCGAGCGCTACCAGTTCCTCCGCTGGGGCCAGGGCGCCTTCGACGACTTCAAGGTCGTCCCGCCGGGAACCGGCATCGTGCACCAGGTCAACATCGAGCACCTCGCCCGCGTCGTGTTCGCACGGGAGAACAGTGACGGGGTTCCGGTTGCTTTTCCCGACACCTGCGTCGGCACCGACTCCCACACCACCATGGTCAACGGCATCGGCGTCATGGGCTGGGGCGTGGGCGGCATCGAGGCCGAGGCCGCGATGATCGGCCAGCCGGTCTCCATGCTCATCCCGCGCGTCGTCGGCTTCAAGCTGACCGGCGAGCTGCCCGAGGGCTCGACCGCGACCGACCTGGTGCTCACCATCACCGAGATGCTGCGCCAGCACGGCGTCGTGGGGAAGTTCGTCGAGTTCTACGGCGAGGGCGTCGGTGCGCTGCCGCTGGCCAACCGCGCCACGATCGGCAACATGAGCCCCGAGTTCGGCTCGACGATCGCCGTCTTCCCCATCGACGACGAGACCGTGAGCTACCTGCGCCTGACCGGGCGCTCGGAGGAGCAGCTGGCCCTCGTCGAGGCCTACGCCAAGGAGCAGGGCCTCTGGCACGACCCGGCGCGCGAGCCGCGCTACTCCGAGCGCCTCGAGCTCGACCTGGCGACGGTCGTCCCCTCGATCGCCGGCCCTAAGCGTCCCCAGGACCGCATCCAGGTGACCGACGCCAAGACGGCGTTCCGCACCTCGCTGGCCGACTACGCGACGACCGACGTCGCCGGCGGGTCCGACCGCAAGCCCGGCGTACCGGCCAACAACGCGCAGGAGGTCACCGGCAGCACCGTCGACGAGGCCTCGGCCGAGTCCTTCCCCGCCAGCGACGCGCCGGCCTACGCCACGGCCGGCAACGGCACGGCGGGGCAGCCGCACGACTGGAACGCCTCCGGGTCCGCCGAGGGACGTCCGTCGAACCCGGCTCGTGTGGAGCTGTCCGACGGCACCACCTTCGAGGTCGACCACGGCGCGGTCACGATCGCGGCGATCACCTCGTGCACGAACACCTCCAACCCGTCGGTGATGATCGGTGCCGCCCTGCTCGCGAAGAAGGCGGTCGAGAAGGGTCTGCAGCGCAAGCCCTGGGTCAAGACCACGCTCGCGCCCGGCTCCAAGGTCGTCAGCGACTACTACGAGCGCGCCGGGCTCACGCCGTACCTCGACAAGCTCGGCTTCAACCTCGTCGGCTACGGCTGCACGACCTGCATCGGCAACTCCGGCCCGCTCATCCCCGAGGTCAGCAAGGCGGTCAACGACAACGACCTCGCGGTCGTCTCGGTGCTGTCGGGCAACCGCAACTTCGAGGGCCGGATCAATCCCGACATCAAGATGAACTACCTGGCCTCGCCGCCGCTGGTGGTCGCCTACGCGATCGCCGGGTCGATGGACGTCGACCTGTTCAACGACCCGCTGGGTCAGGACGGCGACGGCAACGACGTCTTCCTCAAGGACGTCTGGCCGAGCCCCGCCGAGGTGCAGGACGTGATCAACGAGGCGATCACCTCCGACATGTTCGCCTCCGACTACGCCGACGTCTTCGCCGGGGACGAGCGGTGGCAGGGTCTGCCCACCCCCGAGGGCGACACGTTCGAGTGGGACGCGGAATCGACCTACGTGCGCAAGCCCCCGTACTTCGAGGGCATGGACCGCGAGCCGTCGGACGTCGACGACATCGCCGGCGCGCGCGTACTCGCCAAGCTGGGCGACTCGGTCACCACCGACCACATCAGCCCGGCCGGAGCGATCAAGGTCGACTCCCCCGCCGGCAAGTACCTCGCCGAGCACGGCGTCGAGCGCAAGGACTTCAACTCCTACGGCTCACGTCGCGGCAACCACGAAGTGATGATCCGTGGGACGTTCGCGAACATCCGGCTGCGCAACCAACTGGCGCCCGGCACCGAAGGCGGGTTCACCCGTGACTTCACCGCCAACGGCGAGGTCACGACGATCTACGACGCGTCGGTCAACTACGCGTCGGCGGGGACGCCGCTGGTGATCCTGGCCGGCAAGGAGTACGGCTCCGGGTCCAGTCGCGACTGGGCGGCGAAGGGGACGGCGCTGCTCGGCGTCCGGGTCGTGATCGCGGAGAGCTTCGAGCGCATTCACCGGTCGAACCTCATCGGGATGGGCGTGCTGCCGCTGCAGTTCCCTGAGGGGGAGACGGCTGCCTCGCTCGGGCTGGACGGCACGGAGACGTTCTCGGTGACCGGGATCACCGCGCTGGACGAGGGTG
>JBQCHZ010000020.1:0-37989 GCA_051954195.1 Marmoricola sp. | reverse complement strand
CCCAGCGCTTCGGCGCTGGGCCCCCTCGTCTTTCGCGCCGTTGAGCCGCGTCGCACCGCCCCATAGGCCACGCCACTCCTGACCTGTCTTCGGTCCAGGGATGACGTTGAGGCGACGTCGGCTCCGGGTCGCGTGCAAGTGCCGGTGTGTCCTAGTAGCCCTCGGCTGTCCCGTTCCAGCCCCATTGGGGTAGTGGGAGGTCGTCGGGAACGTCCTCAGGCGACGTCCACCGGTGATTCAACAGTGCGGTTCCCCAGGTGAACCACGCGATCAGCGCACAACGCAGGTCGGGATCGTCGGGGATGCTCGCGTCGTCGAGCGCCCGGACGAATGCTGCGACTGCACGGCCGTCCATCTGCTCGTGCGGCCCGTTGCCACTGTGCGTGCGCACGACGGACGAGTAGTCGGCAATGCTGGAGGTGTAGGTCGCCGGGCCGCCGAGTTGCTCGGCGAAATAGGCCGCGAGCCGCTCGGTGTGGTGCTCGTGCACTCCTGCGTGGAAGGCGTGGGACACGACCGGGTCGGCCATCACGCGCTCGTGCCAGGCCTCGGCCAGCGCCAAGCACGCTGCTCGGCCACCCATCGCCGCGAAGATCGTCTGACTCATTGAAGGCACCCTAGGCCGGGTCTGCCCCGTACTGATGAAGTTTGCACCACGGCGACGTCGGACCTGCGTCATTCCACCGCGAGCCGGCGTGCCCGTCCAATGGCCCAAATCTGCTGCAGATCGTGCATCCGCGGGGTCCGCCGGGCGCAGCCGTCGGAAGTTGTCCGAGTGCGCACGCTGCAGCCCGAGGGACACATCACTCGAGCGCATCGGCCAGCAATGCACGCGACCGTTCATACGGGCTCCCGACCGTCGCGTTGTACGCGTCCGCGGCTTCACGGCGACCGCCCACGTAATGGCCTGCCGGCTCGCCGGCCAAACGGTGAGCCTCCTCACCGGTGCGTCCAGGAACAGACTCAGCGGGCGGCAGCGCTGTAGAAGGCATGGCTGATCTCTTCGACACCCTGAACGTCGGCGCGTGGACGCTGCCGAACCGACTCGTGATGGCGCCGCTGACCCGCAACCGTGCCGAGCGCACCGTGCCCGGCGACCTCGCGGTGGAGTACTACTCCCAGCGCGCCTCGGCCGGCCTGATCATCACCGAGGGCAGCCAGCCCACTCCCGAGGGCCAGGGCTACCTCAACACTCCCGGCTTCCACTCCGAGGAGCAGCTCGCCGGGTGGCGGCGGGTGGCCGAGGGCGTGCACTCGCACGGCGGCCGCATCGTCGCTCAGCTGATGCACGTCGGACGGGTCTCCCACCCCGACAACACCGGCGGCCAGGAGATCATCGCGCCGAGCCCGGTGGCGGCCCCGGACACGATGTTCACCGCCAACGGGATGAAGCCGTTCCCCATCCCGCGCGAGATCACCCTCGAGGAGATCCCCTCGATCGTGGAGGGCTACGTGCAGGCCGCCCGCAACGCGGTCGAGGCCGGCCTCGACGGGGTCGAGGTGCACGCCGCCAACGGCTACCTGATCCACCAGTTCCTCGCGCCCGGCTCCAACCACCGCACCGACGAGTACGGCGGGTCGCCGGAGAACCGGGTCCGGTTCGCACTCGAGGTCACGCGCGCCGTCGCCGACGCGATCGGCGCCGACCGGGTCGGCATCCGCATCTCACCCGCCCACAACATCCAGGGCGCCACCGAGGAGGACCCCGCCGACGTCGCCGCGACCTACAGTCTCCTGGTCGAGGGCCTCGCGCCGCTCAGACTGGCCTACCTGAGCATCCTCGCCGACCCGAAGCAGGACCTGATCCAGGACCTGCGCCGCTCCTTCGGAGGCGTGGTCATCGCCAACGACGGCTTCGGCGAGATCACCACGCGCGAGGCGGCGCAGGAGATCCTCGACAAGGACCTCGCCGACGCGGTCGCCGTCGGCCGGCTGTTCCTGGCCAACCCGGACCTGCCCGCTCGCTGGCGGACCGGCGCCGAGCTCAACGACCCCCACCCGGAGACCTTCTACGGCGGTGGCGCCGAGGGCTACACCGACTACCCGTTCCTCGACGACTGACGAGGCCGACCGACCCGGGCGGGGCGGGCGTCAGCCCGCTCCGGTCCCCGCCCCGGGGTCGGCCAGCACGTCGCGCCAGGAGTGACGCGGCTCGAAGCCGAGCAGATCACGCGCCTTGTCGATGGCGTAGAAGGTCTCGTCACGGCCCAGGTCCCGACGCACCTCCACCCCGTCGTAGAAGCGCTCCCGGATCTCCTGCGTGGTCGCAGCGACGGACATGTCGGCGTTGGCCACGTTGAAGACCTCATAGCCCAGTCCGTCGACCTCGAGGCAGCGTTGCACCATCTGGCCCAGGTCGCGCGCGTCGATGTAGGCGAACAGGTTGCGGCGCCGCAGCGACGGGTCGGCGAGGAAGGCCGGGAAGGTCTCGGCGTACTCATGCGGCTCGATGACGTTGTTGATCCGCAACCCGTACACGTCCGCGCCGGTGCGGGCCTGGAACGACCGCGCGGTCACCTCGTTGGCCACCTTCGACATGGCGTAGGAGTCCTCGGGGACGGTCGGATGCTCCTCGTCCACCGGCACGTAGAGCGGCCGGCGCTCGCCTTGGGCGAAGCAGATGCTGTAGGTCGTCTCCGAGGAGGCGAACACGATCTTGCGCACGCCCAGGCGGGTCGCCGCCTCGAGCACGTTGTAGGTGCTGAGCACGTTCGTGGCGTACGTCGCCGCGTCGGAGGTCAGCAGGATCCTCGGCACCGCGGCGAAGTGCACCACGGCGTCGTAGGCGGGCTTCGCCGGCAGGTCCAGCTCGTCGAAGGTCGCCAGCCCGGCGAGCGCCGAGTACGTCTCCCCGGCGTCGGTCAGGTCCACGCGGAGGTCGGCGACCGCCGGGTGCCCCAAGGGGACGAGGTCGGCGTTGGTGACGTGATGACCCTGTTCGGCGAGATAGGGCGCGACGTGCTTGCCCGCCTTGCCGCTGCCGCCGGTGAAGAAGATGCGCACGTCCTCTTCATACCCGAGGGTGCGAACCCGGGCCGCGTCAGTGCGCCGAGGGGCCGTCCACGTTGACCGTCGGGACCCCGCCGCCGACGCGGGCGATCACCGCGAGCGACGGCGTGCGCGTGGGGTTCGACTCCCGGTGCACGGTCCACGCAGGCACGTGGACGAAGTCGCCCGGCCCGGCGTCGAGATACCCCTCATGGCCCTCGAACTCCAGGCGCAGCACACCGCTGACGACGTACAAGCTGGTCTCGTTGCGCTCGTGGTGGTGCCAACCCGACACCACGCCGGGCCCGGTCTCGACCTGGCCGGCCCAGAGCAGGGGCAGCTCGAAGGCGACGGCCCGGTCCATGCCCGGCGTCGGGTCGGCGGCCGTCAGGTCCGACGGGGTGATGACGCGCACCGGGCGCGGCAGCTCACGGCTCATGGCCTCAGGGTGTCGGTCGCAGCTGTTCCCGTCCAGTCGCGTCTCCCCACCGCGCACAGCCTCGAGTGGGGTCGCAGCGTTGACGAGCGGGCAGGAGCCAGAGCTCAGAAGCAGGCGCCTCGTCCCAGCCGGGAGAGCCCCTTCCGATCGCCGGCCGCGTAGGTCAACACCCCGACGTTGTCGGCGTTCATCAGCTCCCGGCCGTCGTGGACGTGCGCCAGCCCGACGAGGTGCCCGAGCTCGTGCAGCAGGATCGCCCGCTGCTCGAGCCGGCCCTCGGGACGCCTCGAAAGGTCGGCATAGGCGTCCGCATCGAGCGTGACCCCGCCGTTGACGTAGCGCAGACGACCGTTGCGTTGAGGGAAGGCGACTGCGCCGCCGATGCCGGCCACGTCGCCTGCGAGCTGGTGCACCTCGTCCGCGGAGGCCCACGACACGAGCACGGGCGGCTCGCCCCCGATGAGGTGCGGGGTCGTCGGAGTGTCCCAGGCCGCTCGGTCGTCCGTGAGCCCGTCGTACTCGAAGCGCAGCCCGGTGGCCGCCGAGGTCCGCGCCACTGCTTCGCGAACGAGAGCGACGGCGTGTGCGGGCCCGCTCGCTCTGTTGATCCGGTAATGGATGGGCCGACACGGGTCCCACGCGACCGGATCGGTCGAGTGCGGCTGGGTCTCGAGGAATCGGTAGGGCCCGGCACCGAGCACCGTCGGCGGGTGACCCAGGGGAGTGGGGCCGAAGCCGAACGCCGATCGCGGCCCGGGAGGACCGATCGGCGTGAACAGGAGGAGCCCGACGAGTCCCATCGCGGCGGCGAAGAACGGCACCACCGCAACGACCTGCGGTGCTCGCGCAGGACGTCTTCCCGGCATGACCCCCAAGCCGTACTGAGCATCGGCACGGTCCAGCTCCCGAAGCCGACGCTCCATCCACCGGCGACGTCGCCAGGACTGCGCACGCATATGCCCCCCCGTTTCCCCCGGCGCATCGTACGGTTCCGCGAGCCGGCGGTGTCGCTTTCCGCTGTCGGCGCTCCGCGATATCAAGGAGTCATGGTCCTTCTCGACGCCTACGCGGCGAAGCGGTGCCCGCGGCGGGTGCACAACGAGTGGGACCCGACGATCCCAAAGGTCGCGTGGGAGCCGCCGGCGGAGATCCAGATGCGCATCGACGCCGGCCGTGACTTCGAGGCAGACGTCCTCGACCGGCTCCGGGACGCCCTGAGGCCTCATCAGTACGTCGACCTGCGCGGGCTCGGCAGGTCCGAGGCGGTGGCCCGCACGCTGGCCGCGATGGCCGACGGCGCCGACGTGGTGATCGGTGGCTGGTTGCCCGACGACGCGGCGGGCGGGCGCACGGGCCGGCCGGATCTGCTGCTCCGGGCGGCGGATGGCTCGGGCTACCACCCGGGCGAGGTCAAGGGGCACCGGATCACCAAGGCGGCCAAGAAGGGTCACCTGGACTGCTCGCGCCTCGGCACCCCGTCGCTCGTCGAGGAGGTCGCAGGGTCGTCGCCGTGTCGGACCGACCGGATCGACGACTACCTCCAGCTGGCGCACTACCGCCGGATGCTCGAGGCATGCGGGCACGCGGCCTCCGCGGCGCGAGCGGCGGTGATCGGCACCGACGACGTGCCGGAGCTGGGCGGGACGGTGCTGGTCTGGCTCGACCTCGACGAGCCGCTCTTCCTGACCTACTCCCGGACGGCGGGCAAGGCCAAGCGCAGCGCGCTGGAGCGCTACGACCACGAGTTCGCGTTTCGCCACCGCGTCGCGGAGGCGGCGAGCGGGACGGCCCTGGTGCAGCCGATCTTCATCGAGGAGTGCACGAGCTGTCCGTGGTTCGAGCACTGCCTCGACGTCGCAGGCGATGCCGTGAGCGCCCAGGTGATCACCACGGCGTTCTCCCGCCGCGAGTGGCTCGCCCTCGAGAAGGCCGGCTGTGCCTCGCTCGAGACGCTCGCCGATCTCGACGTGAGCGACACGTCGTTCCAGGCGACGTACCTGCCCGAGGTCACCCACCTGCCCAACGCGCTGGTGCGGCTGGCCGACGTGGTGCACCGGGCGCGGATGGTGCGTGACGGGGTGGTGCTCGAGCGCACCACGTCCGGACCGATCGACCTCCCCACTGCTGAGGTCGAGGTGGACCTCGACGTCGAGTGGGACGCCGACGTTCACGTCTACCTCTGGGGTGCGCTGCTGCGACGTCCGGGCGCGGAGCCGGTGTACCGGTCGTTCCTCTCCTGGCAGGTGCTCGACGCCGCCTCGGAGCGGGCTCTGGCCGAGGAGTTCGTGGCATGGCTGCGCGAGCTCGTCGCCTCCGTGACCGGCCAGGTGCGGGTGCACCACTACTCGCCCGCCGAGGTGACCCAGCTGCGGCGGGTGATGGGTGCCGACATCGACGACCTGCTGACGCTCTTCGTCGACCTGCACCGCGTCGTCGCCGGCAACTTCTTCGGGGTGAACGGGCTCGGGATCAAGAAGGTCGCCCCAGCCTTCGGCTTCGCCTGGCGCGACGAGACGCCGAGCGGCGTCCAGTCGCAGCTGTGGCTGGAGGAGGCCAGGCACGCGAGCGACCCAGCGGTGGCCGAGGCAGCTCGGCAACGGCTGCTCGACTACAACGAGGATGACGTGCGTGCCACCTCGGCGCTGCGTGCCTGGCTGCGCGAGCAGGGATGAGGCGCCCGTGCGGAACCGGCGCAGTCCGGTCGCACGCGTCGCCGCCGTCGGGCACGATGCCTGCGTACGTCCCCACCGAAGGCAGCAACCCGAGTCGAGGGAGCCACCATGGCACGCACCGTCAAGGCGCATCTGTTCTCCACCGTCAACGGCGTCGTCGAGTCGCCCCACCTGTGGCAGTTCGACCGCTTCGGCCCTCAGGAGGGTGAGCTGATGGGCCGCGCCATCGGCGACGTCACCGACGTCGTGATCGGTCGTGGGCTCTGGCAGGAGTGGTCGCAGTACTGGCCGGGTAACGACGACCCGTTCGGATCGTTCATCAATCCCGTGCGCAAGCACGTCGTGTCGAGCTCGCTGAGTGGTGAGCTCGGGTGGAACAGCACGCTGGTCGAGGGCGACCCGGTCGCCTACGTCGAGCAGCTCAAGCAGGGCGACGGGGGCGCGATCAGCGTGGTGGGCGGCATCGACACCGTGCGCTCGCTGTTCACGGCCGGACTGGTGGACGCGCTCACCCTGACCATGCACCCCGTGGTCACCAACGAGGGCCGGCGACTCTTCGACGACACCGTGCCGGTGACGCGGCTGGAGCTGCTCGACAGCACCGTCACGTCGGTCGGCAACGTCGTGGTGACCTACGGCCTGCGGGCGTAGGGGCCCGTGACCAGGACGCATCGCGCCACCCGGTCGATCGCAGCCTCGCCGGAGCGGGTCTTCGCGGCGATGACGAGCGCGGAGGCGATGGCGCAGTGGCTGCCGCCGACCGGGATGAGCGGACGGTTCGAGTGGTTCGATGCCCGCCCCGGTGGCGGCTACGGACTGGTGCTGACCCACGACGCCGCCTCGGCGACCGCCGGGAAGTCGACGGCCGATGCCGATGTCGTCGCCGTCCGGTTCGTCGAGCTGGTGCCCGGTCGGCGCCTCGTGCAGGCGGTGGACTTCGACACCGACGACCCGGCCTTCTCCGGCACGATGACGGTGACCTGGCAGCTGCACCGGGGCGGGGACGCGACGCAGGTCGAGATCACCGCGCACGACGTGCCGCCCGGCATCAGCGCCGAGGACCACGCCGTCGGGATGAACGCGTCGTTGGACAATCTCGCGCACTTCCTCGGCGCGGCCGGTGCGGCCGGCGGGACGCCCGGGGCCGAAGCGGCCGACTAGCCGCGTCGCCGTCGTGCCGCGCCGGGGAGCGTCGGGCCGACCCGGCCCGCGGTCGCGGACCCGGCCGTCTTCACCAGCGTCCTGATCGCCACGATCGCCGCCGCTCCCGCGATGGCGCGCCAGGTGTCCGCGGCCCCCAGGCGCAGCAGGCCGGCGGCGAGGAGCAGCTCGAGGAAGACCGGGATCGTGGGGCTCCAGGAGCGGAACCGCAACCACAGCAGGACGGCGACGACCACGGCGACCGCGGTGATGACATCGGCCACCGTCGCCGCCAGCGCGCCCACGTTCCAGGCGGTCATCGCCGGTCCGCGTCCTGGCCGGCCAGCGTCGCGGACTGGTGGGCGTCGACCTGCTCGGTCTCCTCCTTGATCTCGCGGGCGAGGAAGAAGTTCAGCGCGGTCCGGATCGCGGCCACCGCCGCGAGCTTGCCGAGCTCCTCGAAGCTCGGCGCGATCGCGGTGCGCAGGACGTCGGAGGCCAGCTGGAACTCCAGGCCCAGGGCCAGGAACCGCCCCAGCGTGAGCCGGACCTCGGTGGACCGCTCGGGGCTCCGCGACGGCAGGGCCCGCAGGAACTTGTACGCCGCGAGCACCGCGCCGATGAAGATCACCACGGCGCCGGCGGCCTCGACCAGGCGCACCAGCAGGTCCACCGCCTGGCGCAGGGAGTCCTCGGGCAGCACGTCGATCGTCAGGGAGGGCATGGGGTGCGTTACCCAGACGGGCCCGTGGACAACGCCGGGCCCGCTCGGTCGGCGTCAGTGCCCGACGGTGAAGCGACGCCGCACGTGCGCGCGCTGCTCGATCTCGTCGAGGTAGGCGCGGGCGAAGTCGGTGCCGGAGATCTCCGACGATCCGTCGTCCTTGGTCACCAGGACATCCCCGCCGGTCCGGTAGCTCCCGATGTCCTCCCCGGGCGCCCAGCTCCCGAACAGTGCCGCGGGGCTGACGTAGAACCAGTCGAGCTCCTCGGGAGCGGCGCGCAACGCGTCGAGCACCGCCGCGTGGGCGCGTGCCTCGGGCTGCCACTCCTCGTTGAACTCCGGGGTGTCGAAGAGCAGCGGACCGCCCTCGGCGACCTGCGAGCTGCCGGCGCCGCCCACGAAGGAGAGACGGGCCCCACCTGCCTGCGCAGCCTCGATGAGCGAGGGCAGCACGGCGACGAGCGGTTGTCCGCCGACATCTGCTCCGTGCACCGCCACCACGAGCTCGTCCGCCTGCTGCGCCGCCGCACCGACGACGTCGGCATCGGCGACGGATCCGGTCCGGTACTCGACGCCGTCGTAGCGCTGCGCCGGCTCGCTGCGTGAGTACGACGTCACCGCGTGACCGCGGCCGACCGCCTCGCGAGCGATGTGGGAGCCGGCGTAGCCGGTGCCGCCGAAGATGACGAGATGAGACATGGATCCTCCTGGGAAAAGACTGGTTGCCGCTTCAACCACATGTCCTCCTCGGTTATGCCCTGCGGCGGCTCGCGCGCGAGCACGGCACACTGACCCGGTGGCGACCTCGGTGAGCGATGCGGCGTACGAGCGGATCCTCACCTTCGCCGAGAAGCGGGGACTCGAGCTCTACCCCCACCAGGAGGAGGCGGTCCTCGAGCTGCTGGCGGGGAACAACGTCGTGCTCGCCACGCCCACGGGCTCCGGCAAGTCGCTGGTCGCCACCGCGGCGCACATGGCGGCGCTCGCCGAGGACAAGGTGTCCTTCTACACCGCGCCGATCAAGGCGCTGGTCAGCGAGAAGTTCTTCGCGCTGTGTGAGGTCTTCGGCGCCGAGGACGTCGGCCTGCTCACCGGCGACGCGTCGGTCAACCCCGACGCGCCGATCATCTGCTGCACCGCCGAGGTGCTCGCCAACATCGCGCTGCGGGAGGGCGCGACGGCCGATGTCGGCGTGGTGGTCATGGACGAGTTCCACTACTACTCCGATCCCCAGCGCGGCTGGGCCTGGCAGGTGCCGCTGCTCGAGCTGCCCGAGGCGCAGTTCCTGCTGATGAGCGCGACGCTGGGCGACATGAGCACGATCGGCGCCGACCTGAGCCGGCGCAACGGTCGTGAGACGGCGATCGTCGACAAGGCCGAGCGCCCGGTGCCGTTGACGTTCTCCTGGTCGCTCGACCCGCTCGACGACGCGCTGCAGGAGCTCGTCGACACCGGTCAACCCGTCTACGTCGTGCACTTCACCCAGGCCGCGGCGGTCGAGCACGCGACGAGCCTGCTCAAGGGCGACGTCGCCAAGCGGGCGCCGCACGCCGACGCGCTCAAGGAGCGGCTCGCCGAGGTCCGCTTCGGGGCCGGCTTCGGCAAGACCCTGTCCAAGCTGCTGCGCAAGGGCATCGGCGTCCACCACGCCGGGATGCTGCCCCGCTACCGGCGCCTGGTCGAGCAGCTCGCGCAGGAGGGCCTGCTCACCGTCATCTGCGGGACCGACACCCTCGGGGTGGGCATCAACGTGCCGATCCGCACCGTGCTGTTCACCGGGCTCGCCAAGTTCGACGGGACCAAGCAGCGCGTGCTCAAGACGCGTGAGTTCCACCAGATCGCCGGCCGTGCCGGGCGCGCCGGCTTCGACACCACCGGCTACGTCGTGGTCCAGGCACCCGAGCACGTCATCGACAACGAGAAGGCCAAGGCGAAGGCGGAGGCCAAGAACGCCGCGATGAGCGAGGCGAAGCTCGCCAAGCGCAAGTCGAAGGCGCAGCTGAAGAAGCCGCCCCCTGGCACGGTGGTGTGGACCGAGCAGACCTACGACAAGCTCGTGGCCGGTGAGCCGGAGCCGCTGCGCAGCCGCATGAAGGTCGACAACGCGATGCTGGTCAACGTCGTCGCCCGCGAGGAGGACGCCTTCCCCGTGATGCGGCGGTTGCTCACCGACAACCACGAGGAGCGGCGTACGCAGCTGTCGTTGAGCCGGCGCGCGCTGCGCCTGGCCCGCAGCCTGCTGCACAACGGCGTGCTGACCCGGCTCGACGAGCCCGACGAGCTGGGCCGGCGCTACGTCCTGACCGTCGAGCTGCCCGAGGACTTCGCCCTCAATCAGCCGCTCGCGCTCTTCGCGATCTCGGCCCTGGACCTGCTCGATCCCCACTCGCCCACCTATCTCCTCGACCTCGTCTCGGTGATGGAGGCCGTGCTGGACCCGCCGCGTCAGATCCTCTTCGCCCAGCAGCACGCAGCCCGCGGCGAGGCGATCGCGGAGATGAAGGCCGACGGGCTCGAGTACGACGAGCGGATGGCGCTGCTGGAGGAGGTGACCTGGCCGCGACCGCTGGCCGACCTGCTGGTGCCGATGTTCGAGGTCTACCGCGAGACCCACCCGTGGCTGCCTCTCGACGCCCTCGACCCGAAGTCGATCGTGCGCGAGATGTACGAGCAGGGCATGGGGTTCACCGACTTCGTCACGCGCTATCAGATCGGCCGCTCCGAGGGCCTGTTGCTGCGCTACCTCAGCGACGCCTACCGCACGCTGCGCCAGACCGTGCCCGAGGCGCACCGCCCTCAGGAGCTCGAGGACCTCATCGAGTGGCTGGGGGAGACCGTGCGCCAGACCGACTCCTCGCTGCTCGACGAGTGGGCGGCGCTGTCGGACCCCGACCACCGGCCCCGGACGACGGGCGACGCGGCGCCTCCGCCTCCGCGGCTGCTCTCGCAGCAGGAGCGTGCCTTCACGGTGATGATCCGCAACGCGATGTGGCGGCGCGTCGAGCTCGCCGCCCGCGACGACGTCGACCGGCTCGCCGCACTGGACTCCCGGGACCGGCTCGAGGATCTCGAGGCGCCTGCGGACCCGGGGGAGCGGCCCGAGCCGATGGACCGGCAGTCCTGGGACGCCGCGCTGGAGGAGTACTACGCCGAGCACGACGCCATCGGCACGGACGCCGACGCCCGCGGCCCGGACCTGTTCGCGCTCGAGCGCACCGGCGCTCGCTGGCCGGTGCGCCAGACGATCGCCGACCCCGCCGGTCACCACGACTGGGTGATCGAGGCCGAGGTGGACACCGCCGCCTCCGACGAGCTCGGCGAGCTGGTGCTGGTCACCACCGCGATGCGGCGGCTCTAGGAGTCGTCGCCCTCGCGACCCAGGTAGTGGCGCGTGACCTCGGCGTTGTAGCGGCGGAACATCGTCGCCAGCATCCGCAGGTCGTCCTCGTCCCAGTCTGCGAGCAGCGCCTGGGTACGACGCCGGCGCTCCTTCGACGTACGACGCATGGCGGCGCGGCCCGACGCCGTCATCTCCACGATGGCCCGCCGGCCGTCGGCGGGGTCGGCGACCCGCTCGGCCCATCCGGCGCCCTCCAGGGCTCCGACCTGACGCCCGAGCGTCGAGGCGTCGAGGCCCAACGCGTCGGCGAGGTCGCCGATCGATTTGGCGCCGAGACGGGCCAGGGTCCGCAGCAGCAGGTACTCCGCCCGGTCGACCTCGAGCTGTTGGGACCGGCGCCGGCGCAGCAGCTCGAAGTTGCGCGTCAGCACCGCCGCCTGCACCTCGATGTCGGCCCAGACATCGCGCCCGACGTCGCGCCCCGCATCGCGCCCCAGGTCGCGCCCTCCGTCGTCGCTCCGGCTCTCTTCCACCCGGTGATAATATCGGTATCATGCAGATATCTGGTGAGCTCTCCTCACGTGCTCGCCGGTTGTGGGACGTCCTCGTGGGATCCGACCCTGGACTGACCCGGCTCCGCACCGCCGCGTCGGCGGCGTTCGCGATGGCGACCGCGCTCGGTGTTGAGCTCGGCCTCTCGCGGCTGCGCGGCGCCGACCCGCAGGGCACGCTCGTCGCGATGCTGCTGGGCGCCGTGGTGGCGATGATGGGCTCGATGGCGCTCACCGGCACCGGTGTCTGGCCCAAGGTCCGCACCGGCGCGGGCTTCCCCGTCGCGATCGGGCTCGGCATGGTCGCCGGCATCGCCGCCTCGCCGCACGCCCGCGTGATGCTGGTCGGCTTCGTCGCGGTCATGTTCGCGGCCGTCTTCGTCCGTCGCTTCGGGCTGCCGTTCTTCTTCTACGGCTTCATGCTCTGGATGGGCTACTTCTTCGCCTCGTTCCTCCACGCCACCTGGGCCATGCTGCCCTGGTTGCTCGTCGACACGGTCGTCGCTGCCGCCTGGGTCGTCCTGCTCGCCACCACGATCGCCCGCACCCACCCGGGCCGCACCCTGTGGCGGGTGCGGCGCAGCTTCGGAGCCCGAGCGCGGCGCCTCGCGTCGGTGCTCACCGCGCTGCTCGACACCGACGCCGACGAGCGCAGCCAGACCCGTCGGCGCCGCCGGCTGCACAGCCTGCAGGCCCAGCTCGCCGAGGCGGCCCTGATCATCGAGGCCTGGTCCGCCGAGGACGGCGCGCTGCCCGAGCAGTGGTCGCCGCAGGCGCTGCGCCGCCGCGTCCTGGACGCCCAGCTCGCGCTCGACGGGATCGCCTGGGGCGGGGAGGCGCTCGTCACCGCCCCCTCCGAGGTACGCCGGCACGCGGCCACCCTGACCCGCGCCCTCTCGCTGCAGCACCACGACCTGGTCGGTGGCCTGGCCGACGAGCTCGACCGCCGGGCGGCTGCCGCCGACGGCCTGGACGCGCCGGCCCGCGAGGGGGCGGCGGTCCTCGCCGAGTCCGCCCGCGACTGGGTGGCGATCGTCAAGGGCGTCGCGACCCCGCCCACAGTGGCGGTCGACGACTTCGACCCCTCCGTCTCCTTGATGATGGGCAACCTGCCCGGCTCCGTCGTGGTGGCCCGCGAGGTCGAGGCTCGCGGCGGCAGCTGGAATCCCCTGCGGCGGCTCGACTTCACCACCCGCCAGGCGGTGCAGGTCGCCGTGGCCGGGGCGCTGGCGATCCTGCTCGGCAAGTGGCTCGACGAGACGCGCTACTACTGGGCGGTGATCGCGGCGTTCATCGCCTTCACCGGCACGGGGTCGCGGGCGGAGACCTTCCTCAAGGCCAGCAACCGTGTGCTCGGCACGCTGGTGGGACTGGTGGCCGGCATCGAGCTGGCCCACGCCACCGACGGGCACTCGACCTGGATCCTGGTCACGATCGTGCTCAGCATGTTCTGCGGCTTCTACCTGGTGCGGATCAACTACGCGTACATGATCTTCTTCGTCACGATCATGGTCGCGCAGCTCTACACCGTGCTGCACCAGTTCTCCGACCGGCTGCTCGTGCTGAGGCTCGAGGAGACCGTGCTCGGTGCGGTCGCCGGCATCGCCGTCGGCCTGCTCGTCACGCCGGTCAGCACCCGCGACACCGTCGCCCAGGCGCAACGCGGCCTGCTCGGGTCGGTCGCGGCGCTGCTCGAGACGCTGGCCGGCCGCCCCGGCGAGGACGAGGACGCGGTGACCGACCCCGAGGCGCTGCTGCGCGAGTGCGAGAACCAGCTGCGCCAGCTCGGGCTGGTGGCTGCTCCGCTCACCCGGCCGCTGCTGCTGGCCAACGACCCCGCCGTCGTACGCCACCGGTTGGTGCTGCACGCCCGGATCGTGCAGACCGTCCGTGCCCTGGTCGCCCAGTCACGGACCGGGACCTCGCCGCTGAGCGAACCCGCGCTCGAGGGGCTCGCGTTCCGGCTCCGCAGCCTCGCCGAGCACCCGCCCGGACTGACGCTCCGCCCCGTCGAGGAGCCGGCCGCGACCGCGCTCGAGGGCCCGGCACCGCTCCATGCCCGGTCGATCTCCCGACTGCATCGGCTGCTCACGCAGCTGGAGCCGGCCGGATCCGGCCCGGGCGCCGAGAGCGGAGTCCGGCCCGAGGACGTGCAGGTCGCGGCGTCGGCCTGACGGGTCGGGCCCCGGGGGCGCCGGCGGCCCGGGTCGCCTACGGTCCGGGTCGCCGGCCCGTCGTGGCACCCCCCGGGGGCGAGGGAGTGACTGCCCCGACGTGTCGACGAAAGGCGTCGATCACCTCGACCGTAGGACCCCGACGTGCCGCCGACCAGAGGCCGTCCGGTTCGGGACCGTCCCGGGTTAGACCGGTGGTCGCGCGAGGCGCCGGTGGAAGGATGGCCGACATGGCCGTGCTCATCGACCCACCTTCGGTGCCGTGGCGTGGGCGCCTGTGGTCGCACCTGGCCTCCGACCGCTCCTACGAGGAGCTGCACGCCTTCGCCGACGCCTTGGGCGTCCCGGCGCGCGGCTTCGACCGCGACCACTACGACGTGCCGGCCGAGCATTACGACGCGGCCGTCGCCGCGGGTGCCGTGCCGGTGCGCAGCCGGGAGCTGGTGCGCCGGTTGACCGAGGCCGGCCTGAGACGACGCAAGGCGCCTCGCTGACTCATCCCCGCAGCGAGCGGATCTCGGCCTCGAGGTTGCGGCGGGCGGCGGCGTCCCAGTGCGTGCGCGCGTGGTGGGTGCGGAACAGCTCCCGCCGGCCGGCGAGCTCCTCCAGCACCAGCAGCCGGCCGGCCCGGAAGGCCTCATCGGTGACCGCGGCGAAGTCCTGGCGGACACCGGCGACGTAGGCGGCGTAGCGGGCGGGAGAGGCGGCGAGGATGGCGAGGTCGGCATCGCAGAGCACCGCTCCCCGGTGGTCCTCCGGCTCCGGGTCGTGCGTCGCCGTGAGCCGCACCAGGCGCGCCACCTCGACGGCGTCGGGCCATCCGGCCAGCTCCGCCTCGGCCAGCTGCGCCGACCGCTCCTCGTCGTCCGGCCGCCCGGCGTACACGGCGTCGTGGAACCACGCCGCCAGCAGCAGCGCGTCGTCGGTGGCGCCGCCCAGCTCCGCGATCCGGGCGAGCACCTCGCTCAGGTGCAGCAGGTCGTGGTAGCCGCGTCCGACGCCGTACGCCTCGACGAGCCGGTCGCGGAGCGCCCGTCGGCCGGGCAGCGGCCAGGGGAGCTCAGCGGTCGGGTCGCTCGGCACAGCTCCAATGCTCGCCCATCTCAGGCGAGCGAGGCCCGGACGGCCGGCAGCGCTGCGGCGTCCGCGGGGAGCCAGTCGAGGGTGTCCAGCGCCGCCGCAGCCAGCCAGCGCAGCGCGTCGTGGTCGGCGCCGGGGGAGGCTGTGCCCTCCTCCACCTGCGCCAGGAACAACCGCAGCTCGTAGCGCACGGAGATCGGCCAGGCGCCGTCGGGATGCTCGATCTCGGCGCCGACCCGGACGGTGACGCCGAGCTCCTCCTGCAGCTCGCGGACGAGGGCCGCCTGGGGTGTCTCGCCCGGCTCGACCTTGCCGCCGGGGAACTCCCACTGCCCGCGCAGGTCCTCGGGCCGGCTCCGGCGTGCCGCGAGCACCCGCTCGGGCCGGTTGAGGGCGTCGACGACCACGGCACCGACGACCAGGGCGGGAGGCATGGACTGAGTCTGCCGGTCGATCCATTAATACAACTGGGTCTTGTGTAAACTAGAGCGCGTGAGGTCCCCCGGTCGACGCGAGCAGGTCCTGGGGCTGCTGCGCGCAGCCGGGCGTCCGCGCAGCATCGTCGAGGTGGCCGACGAGCTCGGCGTGCACCCCAACACCGCCCGGTTCCATCTCGAGGCGCTGCAGGGCGCGGGTCGGGTGGAGCGGGTCACGCCCGCACAGGCGGGCCCGGGGCGCCCGCCGCTGCTGTTCCAGGCCCGCCGCGGCATGGACCCGGCCGGACTGCGCAACTACGAGCTGCTCGCCGCCGTCCTGCTCGGTGCCGTCGCCGAGGACCCGGCAGCGGCTCAACGGGCCGCGGACTCCGGCCGGGCCTGGGGGCGCCGACTCGCCGCTGAGCTCGACGAGCAGGACGGGCCCGACCTCCGTGACGTTCCCCCCGAGCCCGCGGACCGGCTCGTCGCCCTGCTCGAGGACCTGGGCTTCGCCCCCGAGCGCCGTACGGCGCACGGCGAGCAGCAGGTGGGCCTGCGGCACTGCCCGTTCCTCGAGCTCGCCGGCCCGCGCACCGACGTCGTCTGCCCGGTGCATCTGGGCCTCATGCAGGGAGCGATGGAGTCCTTCGGGAGCGCCGTGACCGTCGACGCGCTCGAGCCCTTCGCCGAGCCCGACCTGTGTCTTGCCCACCTGGGCAACCGTCAGAGAGAAGAGAGACCATGACCGACCCGCTCACCGCCTTCCTCATGCTCGCCGCCGCGATCGCGGCGACCATCCTCGTCATCGGCGGCGGCGTCTGGATCTGCGTGCGCGTCGCCGACGCCGACCACCCGCCCGTGCAGCGCGGGGCCGACGCGCTCGAAGCACCGAAAGCACCGAACGCACCGCAGGCACCGCAGGCACCGGCGGTGTCGGAGACACCTGCCGCACTGGCGTCGTAGGGACCCGCCGGCCCGCATCCCCCTCACGGGTGCGACGAACGGGATGCGGGACATTCCTTGCCCGGTTGTCCCTGTCGCCGGGACAACCGGCCCAGCACAGTCCGGGGTCATCACCTCCTCACGACAAGGAACCACGATGACCACCATCACCACCCACAACCCGGTCCGCTCCGACATCGTCGTCGCCGAGGACCTCCCCGCCGGCCGTACGACGGGCCGCGGCTGGTCGCTCGCCGGCATCGGCGCCGGAGTCGCCGGCATCGGCACGATCGTCACCACCAGCGCGGTCGGCGCGGTGTACGACAAGGACCTCGTCGGCCGGCCTGCCGCGATCGCCGCCGCGCTCGAGGACCAGGCCGGCTGGATGTTCGCCTTCCACTCGATCGCGGTCGTCGGCGCACTGCTGACGGTCGTGTTCGGGGCGGGGCTGTACCGCCGGCTGCGCTCCGCGCTCCCCGCCACCAGCACGCTTCCGCTCGTGGCGTTCGCCGGCCTGCTCGGCACCGCCGTGGTGTCGGTGCTCGGCTCAGGGCTCGACACCGAGTTCATGATGTCGTTCGCTGGCGGGGACGGCGTGGTCGACCCCGCCAACGCGGCCATGTACAACCACTGGATCGGCACGATCCCGTGGGTGTGGGTGCTCGCCGGCCTGGCCGGGATCGCCCTGCACCTGGCGGCGCGCCAGCTGGCCGTCCCGCGGTGGATCGGCCGGGTCGGCCTGGTGCTGGGCGGCCTCACGCTGCTGCTCGGCATCTCGCCCCTGGAGTACATGGCCGGCGTCACCGGCGCCCTGTGGCTGGTCGTCACCGCCGTCGGCTTCGCCTGCGGCGACAAGGCCTTCCGCGCCGCCTGAGAGACGACCGACCCCGTGCAGCACCACTTCGCCGGTCCGGCCCCGCAGGGGCCGGACCGGCACCACAATGTGCCGATGCACGCGAACGCCACGCTCCTTCCCCTCACCCGGACCCCGGTCCGGTGGGCGGGTGCGGGCTTCGTGCTGGTCACCGGCGGCCTCTTCGCGCTCACCGTGGTCCTCGACGTGGCCACCGATCCGGCCGGCGCCGGCGCCCGGCTGGCGCCCGGCTGGGGCTGGAGCTACGCGCTGCTCGGCCCACTGCTCGCCACCCTCGCCACGGTGATCCTGACCCGCGATCCCCGACAGGGCTTCGGCTGGGCGCTCGCCTGGCTGGGCGTCTTCTGGTCCGTGGACGGCCTCGCGCAGTCCTGGGTGCGCTACGCCGTGCGGGCCGACGGCGCGCTGGCCGGCGCCAACCCCGCGCTGTGGATCCTCAACCGCCTGGGTGCCTTCCTGCCGCTCACCGTCGCGCTGCTCCTGCTGCTCTTCCCCACGGGCCGGTTCCTCCCGGGCCGCTGGCGCACCGCCTCCCGGGCCGCCACCGCGGCGATGACGCTGGGGGCGCTGCTCGTGGTCGTCGCGCCCAGCCGCAACCTGCCCGCCGTGGACCTGCCTGCCGGCGTGGACCTCGACACCGGCGCGCTCCCGCTGCCCGATGCGCTGGCGTCGGCCGCGGTCCCGGCCACCGTCGCCACCACGGTCGCCGGGCTGCTGCTCGCGATGGTCACCGTGGTGGTCCGTCACCGCGCGTCATGGGGCCAGGAGCGCGAACGGATGCGCTGGCTGCTGTGGTCGGTGCTCGCCATGGCCGCGCTGGTGGGCGTCTCGTTCGCGGCGGACCTGCGGGCGGTGCAGGACCTCTCCGTCTTCCTGATCATGGCGCTGCCCGCCGTCGCGATGACGATCGCGATCGTCGACCCGGGCCTGGTCTCGATCGACGACCTGCTGGTGCGCACGGTGACCTACGGCGCGCTGTCGCTGGTCGTCGTCGGGGTCGACCTCGCCGGTCTCGCCCTGGTCGCGTCGGTGCTCGACGACCGGCTCGACGAGCGGCAGGTGGTCCTCAGCGTGCTGCTGCTCTCCGCGCTGGTCTACGGACCGCTGCGGTTGCGCCTGGCACACCGGGTGCAGCGGCTCGTCCTCGGGGGCCGCGCCAACCGCTACGACGCCGTCGCCGGCCTGGCGTCGGTGCTCGAGACCACCGACGACGGCACCTCGCAGCTGGCAGCGGTCGCGCGTGCGGTGGCGGAGGCCTTCGGGGTCCGCTTCGTCGGCGTGGAGGTCGAGCGCACCGGCGGCGAGCGACTGCTCGCCCTCTACGGCGTGCAGCCGGCCGAGACCCGCACCCTGCCGATCACCTACCGCGGTGCGCCCGTGGGCCGGCTGGTGCTGCCGGCACGCGGGCTGCGCAGTCGGTTGTCCCTCGACGACGAGAGGCTGCTCGGCGACCTGGTCCGTCAGGCGGCCACGGCGGCGCGGACCAGCCAGCTGGCCGAGGAGCTCCAGGCCAGCCGCGGCCGGCTGGTGCTCGCCCGGGAGGAGGAGCGCCGACGCATCCGGCGCGACCTCCACGACGGGCTCGGCCCGGCGCTGGGCGGCGTGGTCTTCCAGCTCGAGTCGGCACGCCTGCTCGTCGACCGCGACGCCGACCGAGCGCGCGACCAGATCTCCACCGCGCGCGACGCGCTCCAGGAGGTGGTCGGCGACGTACGGCGGCTCGTGCACGAGCTGCGCCCGCCCGCCCTCGACGACCGCGGACTGGTCGGCGCACTCGCGCAGCAGGCGGAGCGGATCAGCAGCACCGGCCCGGCGACGACCGTGGCGGCCGACGACCTCGGCACCCTGCCCGCCGCGGTCGAGGTCGCGGCCTACCGGATCGTCGGCGAGGCGCTCACCAACGTGGTCCGCCACGCCGACGCATCCTCCTGCCGGGTGGGACTCGCGGTGCAGGGCCAGGCGCTGGTGGTGACGGTCCACGACGACGGTCGCGGCATGCCCGACGACGCCGAGGCCGGCGTCGGGATGGTGTCGCTGCGCGAGCGCGCCGCGGAGCTCGGCGGCAGCGTCGCCGTGAGCTGCCCGGACGGTGGCGGAACGCTGGTGCACGCCGTACTGCCCCTGCTCCAGCCCGAGAAGGGATCCCGATGACCGCACCCGTCCGCGTCGCCGTGGTCGACGACCACCAGATCGTGCGCGACGGCCTGGTGGCGCTGCTCGGCGCGCTCGAGGGCATCGAGGTGGTCGGCACGGCCGCCGACGGCAGGGAGGCGATCCACCTGGTCGAGGAGTGCCGCCCCGACGTGGTCGTGATGGACATCCAGATGCCGGCGCTCGACGGCATCGAGGCGACCCGGTTCGTCACCGGCCGCCACCCCGACGTGCGCGTGGTGATGCTGACGATGAACGAGGACGACGACACCGTCCTCTCAGCGATGCGCGCCGGGGCGAGCGGCTACCTGCTCAAGGGCTCGGGGGCCGAGGAGGTCGAGCGGGCCATCCGGTCGGCCGCCGCCGGGGGCATGGTGTTCGGCGCCGCGCTCGCGGCACGGGTCGCCGGGTTCTTCGGCCGCGTCGAGGCGGCCCCGGCCCCGGTCGACCAGCCGTTCCCCGAGCTCAGCGACCGCGAGCGCGCCGTGCTCCGGCTGCTCGCCGAGGGACGGACCAACGACGCCATCGCGGCGGAGCTGTTCGTGTCCGGCAAGACGGTGCGCAACACCGTCTCCTCGATCTACGCCAAGCTGCACGCCAGCGGACGGGCCGAGGCGATCGCCCGGGCGCACGAGGCGGGGCTCGGGCGCTCCTGAGCGTCGGTGCCGGCGGTTAGGCTCGCCGCCGTCGTACCGCAACGGAGGGAGGAGATCGTGCTCGACGTCCCGGCCGCCGTGCTGGACCGGGAGTTCGGGAGCGAGACGGTGCGCCGTGGGCGCGCCTACGTCGACGCCGGTCGGGTGCTGAGCCACCAGGTGGCGTCCGGCCACGACGGCGTCCTGGTGACCGGCGCGGTCCAGGGCTCCGGCTCCGCGCCCTACCAGGTGTCGGTCCGCGTCGCCTCGATGCGCCGCGGCGTGGAGGTCTGGTCGGTCTGCACCTGCCCGGTCGCGCTCGGATGCAAGCACTCCGCGGCCGTGCTGCTCCTCGCGCAGCGGGGCAGCGACAGCCCGTCGCGCTGGGCCCGCGACCTCGACGAGATGCTCGGCGCGCTCGAGATCACCGACGTCCCCGGCGCCGGCGGCCCGGTGCCGCTGGCCCTCCGGGTCGAGGTCCGCACCGGCACGCCGCGCTGGCAGTCCCGGGCGCCCCGCACGCTCAGCCTGCGGCCGCTGCAGCGCGGCAAGCTTGGCGGCTGGATCAAGACCGGTGCCGACTGGCGCGAGCTCCCGAGCCTGCGCTACGCCGGCGAGCACGACCCCGTCCAGGTCGAGGCCCTCACCGCGCTCGGCACCGCCCTCGGCACGACGTACGGCGGCCAACCCGCGCTGTCGGCCACCGGCGTCACGCTGTGGTCGCTGCTGCGCAGGGTGACCGAGGCCGGCGTGCCGCTCGTCGCCGGGCACGGCGTCACCGAGGTGGAGGTGCTCACCGAGCCGGTCGAGATCGCCACCGACCTCACCGCCGAGGACGACGGCCTCGTCCTCGAGCTCGTCGTGCGGGACGGCACCGGGCGGGCGTGGGCCGCCGACGCCGTCGAGCCGCTCGGACGGCCCGTCCACGGGCTTGCGCTGCTCACGCCGGCCCCCGCCCCGGCCCGGCGCCGGTCCCCGCACGCCGCACTGACCCTGGCGCCCCTGGCGCGCGTCCTGCCCGAGCCCGTCGAGCGACTGCTGCGCCGCGCCGAGCCGGTGCGGGTGCCCGCCGCCGAGCGGGCCGCGTTCGAGGAGTCCTACCTGCCGCGACTGCGCCGCCGGCTCGGCGCACTGTCCAGCGACGGGTCGGTGCGGCTGCCCGACGAGCCCGCTCCCGAGCTGGTCCTCGAGCTCGAGTGGCTGGCCCCCGGGCGTGCGGCCGGCAGCTTCGCCTGGGACTACGGCGACGGACCGGGCCAGCGCCGGTTCGGGATCGCCAGCGCCGCCGGCCTCGCCGACCTACGACGTCCCGAGCACGAGCGGGAGCACCTGGCCGGACTCGGACTCGACGAGCACGCCACCGCACTGCTGTGCGACGCCGCCGGACGGCTGCGCGAGCAGCAGCTGTGGGAGGGGCCCGACCTCCTCCGCTTCGTCGAGGCGGTGCTTCCCACGCTGCGCGACCACGAGGCCGTCCGGCTGGAGGAGTCGGGCGAGCAGCCCGACTACCGGCCCGCCGCCGGCGATCCCGTGATCAGCTTCGTGCCCGCGGACGAGACCTCGGAGGAGACCGGGCGCCGCACCGACTGGCTCGACCTGGAGGTCCTGATCCGCGTCGACGGGGAGCCGGTGCCCCTCGGGATGGTGCTCACCGCGCTCACCCGCGGCACGCCCATCGTGTTCCTGCCCTCGGGCCTGCACGTGCGCGCCGACCACCCGGCGTTCGAGCAGCTCGCCGAGCTGGTCACCGCGGCCCGTGAGCTGCTCGACCAGCCCGACGACCGGCTGCGCGTGGGGCGGCGCGACCTCGGCGCGTGGGCTGCTCTCGACGAGCTGGGGGTGGTCGACGCGCAGGCGGCCGCATGGGTCGCCCAGGCCCGCGCGCTGCTGTCGGTGGAGCGGCTGCCCGAGGTCCCCGAGCCGCAGCTCGCCTCGACCCTGCGGGCCTACCAGCGCGACGGGTTCCGCTGGCTGGCGTTCCTGTGGCAGGCCGGCCTGGGCGGGGTGCTGGCCGACGACATGGGCCTGGGCAAGACCCTCCAGGCGCTGGCGCTGATCAGCCACGCACGCGCCGGTGGCGCCGAGCCGTTCCTGGTGGTCGCCCCGACCAGCGTGGTGAGCGCCTGGGCGGGGGAGGCGGCCCGGCACGCACCGGGGCTGGTGGTGCGCACCATCACCGCGACGCTCCGCAAGCGCGGCGTGCCGCTGGCCGAGCTGGTCCGCGGGGCCGACGTCGTGGTCACCTCCTACGCCCTGCTGCGGCTCGAGGCCGCCGACTACGCCGCGTGCCGCTGGGGCGGCCTGGTCCTCGACGAGGCGCAGCAGGTGAAGAACCACCAGGCCAAGGCCTACCGCGCCGTGCGGGAGATCGACGCGCCGTTCCGGCTCGCGCTGACCGGTACGCCCTTCGAGAACCGGCTGATGGAGCTGTGGTCGCTGCTGTCGGTGGCGGCGCCGGGGCTCTACCCCTCCCCGCAGCGGTTCCGCGAGAGCGTGGTCCGCCCGGTCGAGTCGGGCGACGCCGCCGCGCTGGGCCGGCTGCAACGACGGATCCGTCCCTTCCTGCTGCGGCGCACCAAGGAGCTCGTCGCGCCGGAGCTGCCGGCGAAGCAGGAGCAGCTCCTGGCGGTGACGCTGACGCCCAAGCATCGACGCGTCTACGACACCCACCTGCAGCGCGAGCGCCAGGCCGTGCTCGGTCTGCTCGAGGAGGACTTCGAGAAGCACCGGATCGCGATCTTCCGCTCGCTCACCCGGCTGCGGATGCTGAGCCTGGACGCCGGGCTCGTCGACCCGGCGTACGACGCGGTCGGCTCCGCCAAGATCGACCTGCTCGTCAACCACGTGCGCGAGCTCGCCGCGGAGGGCCACCGGGCGCTGGTGTTCAGCCAGTTCACCTCGTTCCTGCAGCGGGTGCGCGCCCGGCTCGAGGACGAGGGCCTGCAGACCTGCTACCTCGACGGCCGCACCCGTGACCGCGCCGGGGTGGTGGAGGAGTTCCGTGCCGGGAACGCGCCGGTCTTCCTGATCAGCCTCAAGGCCGGCGGCGTCGGCCTCACGCTGACCGAGGCCGACTACGTCTTCGTGCTGGACCCCTGGTGGAACCCCGCGGTGGAGGCCCAGGCCGTCGACCGCGCCCACCGGATCGGGCAGGAGCGGCCGGTCGTGGTCTACCGCCTCGTCGCGGCCGACACCATCGAGGAGAAGGTGGTGGCGCTCAAGGAGCGCAAGGCCGCGCTGTTCGCCCAGGTGATGGACGGCGGCGCCGGCGCAGAGCCCGGCCTGGCCCCCGAGGACGTGCGCGCCCTCCTCGAGCAGTAGGCGCCCGACCCCGGCGCCACCCCGCACGGCGCCCGCCCGCCGGGTGAGCCGGGCGCGGCCGGGCACCCTGGTCCCATGCGGGAGGAGCTGTCGGCGCGGCTGGACGCCGAGCGGTCGCGGACGCTCGAGCGGTTGGCCGCGCTCCAGCGCGACTTCGCACAGATCGTCTCGGCCTCGCAGGGCTCGAACGCCGACGACGAGCACGACCCCGAGGGCGCCACGATCGCGTTCGAGCGCTCCCAGGTGCAGGCCCTCATCGACCAGGCGCGGCGACGGCTCGCCGAGCTCGACCGCGCTCTCGACGACGACACCGGCGACTACGGCACCTGCCGGACGTGCGGCCGGCCCATCGACCCGGCCCGCCTGGAGGTGCGACCGGGCGCCACCCAGTGCGTCGCGTGCGCCCGGCTCCGCCGCTGAGCCGTGTCCGGACTTGGCCGATCGGGCCGCGGACGTCGGTGGGCTCCGGCACACTCGTGGCGTGCGCCAGCAGCCCGGGTGGGGGACCCGCGGCCTCGCCTCCCTGAGGGGGGCCGGGGCCGCCTTCTGGCGTACGCCGGTCCGGGTGCGGGTCTACCTGGTGCTGGTCGGGGTGGCAGCGCTGGTGCTGCCTCTGGTCGTCGGCGCGCCACTGCGCTCGCCGCTGCCCCAGGGCCTCACCGCACTGATGCTCGTCGCCGCCTCGGTGATCAACGTCGAGCTCGCACGGGTGCTCTCCGGAGGCCTCGCCCGCAGCCAGCAGCCGCACAAGGCGCTGTCGTCGTGGGCGGTCGCCTGCGCCCTGATGCTGCCCCCGGAGTGGCTGCTGGTCATCGTCCCGGTCACCTACGTCCACGCCCGCTGGCGCGGCATCCGCGTGGTGCTGTGGAAGTGGGTCGGGTCCGCGGCCTTCCTGGTGGTCGCCGGCGTGGCCGCCGCCGCGGTCCGGCACCTGCTCTCGGGGTCGCAGAGCGACTGGATGATCGGCAACGGCGGCCGGGGACTGGTCACCGTCGTGGTCTCCTGCGTCGTGTTCCTCCTGGTCGAGACAGCGCTGTTCGCCGGGATCGCGTGGCTCAACGACCGCGACGACGAGGTGTGGCTGCGGCGCACCCTCGCCAGCGCCAGCTACTACCGGACCGAGCTGGCGGTGCTGCTCATGGGCGCCCTGCTGGCCGCGGTGTGGACGGGAGGCGCCTGGTTCACCCTGCTGTTCGTGCCGATCTACGCGCTGGCCCAGCGCGCGGCGCTGCACGAGCCGCTGCGCGAGCAGGCCGACCTGGCTGCCGAGCTGGCCGCACGCAACGCCGACCTCGAGCGCGCCCACCAGTTCAAGGTGGACCTGCTCGGCATGCTCGGGCACGAGATCGGCAACCCGCTGACCTCGGTGCAGGGCTTCGCCGAGCTCGGCGCGGAGGCACTGGCCCTGGGCGACCTCCCGACCGCGCGACACGCCCTCGGCGTCATCGAGCGCAGCGGCGGGCAGGTGCGCGACGTGGTCCACGACATCCTCGCCATGGTCAGTGCCGAGGGCGCGGTCCTGGTCGCCACGCCCGAGCCCTGTCCGCTGGCCCCCCGCCTGCAGGCGGCGGTCACCGCGCTCCCGGGGGGCCAGGTGCCCTCGGTGCGGTGCGCCGAGGGACTCAGCGCCCGGGTCCAGCCCGGCCACCTCGACCAGGTCCTGGCCAACCTCCTCGGCAACGCCGCCAAGTACGCCGGCGGGGCCACCTTCCTCGAGGCCGTCCCGCTCGAGGACGGCCGCGTCCAGATCAGCGTCGAGGATGCCGGGCCGGGTGTCCCCGACCGCTTCCGGACGCGGCTCTTCGACCGGTTCAGCCGCGACGACGCGAGCGCGAGCCGGATCGAGGGAACGGGTCTGGGCCTGTTCATCACCCGCGAGCTGGCCCGGGCCAACGGTGGCGACGTCACCCACCGCGACCGGGAGCCCAGCGGGTCGGTCTTCGCGGTCACGCTGCCCGGCGTCTGAGCGGGGACGGGGGCGGGACACCGGTCGTGGGCTCCTCGGCCCGGTTGGCAGCGGCACGGCTGTGGGCGCGGTAAGGTGGCAGCGCGACCCCGGCCCGACGTACGCGTGGAGCTCTCCCGCGGCGGCTGGCCGTGACGGTCCCGGTGTGAGGGGACCAGCGTGGCGTCGCGTCGACTCGGCGTGAGCAGTACGTCGAGGAGTTCGTCAGCCGGGACGATCCCGCAGGGATCCACCGAGCCGATCCGGGAGATGCGCTTGGCAGCAGGGACGCAGAGCCGTTCGGGCAACCGCAACGGTCAGAGGAGCGCCCAGAGGAACGGGCAGAAGAACGGGCAGCGCAACGGCCAGCGCAACGGTCAGGCCAAGCGCCACCGCGACGAGGAGGGCATCCTGCCCGTCCTCGCCAAGACCGTGCGCGAGGTCGAGGCGGCGGTCAAGCGCAGCCAGGTCAGCTCGCTGGACCGGGCCCGCTTCCAGGCGATCGCCCTGCTCGCCCGCGAGGAGCGCGCCCGGATCAAGGGCGACAGCACCCTGGGCGAGGCGCGCCGCGACGGCGAGCTCAAGCGCCTCGACGGCATCGCGATGATCCTCGCGCAGATCGCGGCCGCGCACCCGTCGTTCTTCGAGCTGCTGCAGGAGGACGCCGAGGTCAGCTCCGGTGTCCGGGCGGTCAAGCGCGAGATGCAGGAGGCCGGGGGCCTGGAGCCGGAGCCCGAGCCCGACGCCGCTCCCGCCTCGGGCCTGCGCCCGGAGCGCCACGTCCGGCCCCGCAGCGTGGTGGCCCGCCAGCTGGCGAACCCCTTCCAGGTCCCCGACTTCTCGGCCGCCCCCGCGCGGCCGCTGACCCACCGGCTCACTGGCTGGGAGCTGATCGGGCCGCTGCTGAACTCCTTCGAGCAGGCCGCGCCCGGCGCACCGGCCTGCATGGCGCTGCCCGAGCCGCACGCCGTGACGCGGCCGCTGAGCCTGGAGCTGATGGCCCACCAGGCGCGCGTGGTCGCGGCGACGGCCGCCGGCCACCGCACCTACCTCCTGGCCGACGAGCCGGGGCTGGGCAAGACGGCGCAGGCGCTGCTCTCGGCCCAGGCCGCCGACGCCTACCCGCTGCTGTGCGTGGTCCCCAGCGTCGTCAAGGCCAACTGGGCCCGCGAGGTGGCGCGCTGGACGCCGCGTCGTACCGTCACCGTGGTCCACGGCGACGGCGAGGACATGGACGGGTTCGCCGACATCGTGGTGCTCAACTACGAGATCCTCGACCGGCACGTCGGCTGGATCGGCGAGCACGGCTTCCGCGGGATGGTCGTCGACGAGGCGCACTTCATCAAGAACAAGACCTCCCAGCGCTCCCAGCACGTGCTGGAGATCGCCGACCGGATCCGGCAGCGCACCGCGCGGCCGCTGATGATGGCGCTGACCGGCACGCCGCTGATCAACGACATCGAGGACTTCCGCGCCATCTGGGAGTTCCTGGGCTGGATCGACGAGAAGAAGCCGCGCCCGGAGCTCATGGCGTGCCTGGAGGAGACCGGGTTCACGCCGATGGACCACCCCTTCTATCCCGCTGCCCGGCAGTGCGTGGTCGACATGGGGATCGTGCGGCGCCGCAAGGTCGACGTGGCCGCCGACATCCCCGCCCGCCGCATCGCCGACATCCCCGTCGAGCTCGACGAGGCCGTGGGCCGCTCGATCCGCGAGGCCGAGCGTGAGCTCGCCCGCCGGCTGGTGGAGCGGTACGACGCGGCGATCCGCACCCGGCGCTCGGAGGAGCCGATCGAGGGCATCGACGCCGACCTCGTCCGGCGGGTGGCGCACTGGGAGCTCACCGACGGCGAGCAGACCACGAGCGGTGAGAACGTCTTCGCGATGGTGCGCCGGATCGGTCAGGCGAAGGCTCCGCTGGCCGCCGACTACGCCGCGCAGCTGGCTCGCAGCGCGGGCAAGGTGGTCTTCTTCGCCAAGCACGTCGACGTGATGGACGCCGCCGAGGAGAGCTTCGCCGCCCGCGGCCTGAAGTACTCCTCGATCCGCGGGGACCAGACCCCGGCGGTGCGCCAGCGCAACATCGACGCGTTCGTCAACGACCCCGACGTCGCGCTCGCGGTCTGCTCGCTGACCGCTGCCGGTGTGGGCATCAACCTGCAGGTCGCCTCCAACGTGGTGCTCGCCGAGCTGTCGTGGACCGACGCGGAGCAGACCCAGGCCATCGACCGCGTGCACCGCATCGGTCAGGCCGAGCCGGTGACCGCCTGGCGGATCATCGCGGCCCAGACGATGGACCAGCGCATCGCCGAGCTCATCGACAGCAAGGCCGGGCTGGCCTCGCGTGCTCTCGACGGCGAGGACGTCGACGTCGACTCCGCCGGGGTGCAGGTGCAGGCGCTCGCCGCGCTGCTCCAGCACGCGCTCGAGCAGCGGCAGGGCCCCTCGGCCTGACGGGGCCCGCGCCGGCCACTGCCGCCGCCTTCTCGTTTGCTGCTCGGAGCCGTCGGGTATTGCCACCCTCTGCCCACGACGACGGAAGGAGCACGCATGACGACGATGATCGAGAAGACGATCGAGGTCGAGGTGCCGGTGCACACGGCCTACAACCAGTGGACGCAGTTCGAGTCGTTCCCGCAGTTCATGGAGGGGGTCGAGGCGGTCGAGCAGATCGACGACACCCACCTGCACTGGAAGGCGAGCATCGGCGGCGTCAGCCGCGAGTGGAACGCCGAGATCGTGCAGCAGGTCCCCGACGAGCGGGTGAGCTGGCGCGCGACCGAGGGCAAGACCAACATGGGCACGGTCTCGTTCCACCCCAAGGACCATCACGCCGGCGCCGACGCCGCCACGATCGTGACGCTGGCCCTGGAGTGGGAGCCCGACGGCGTGGCGGAGAAGATCGGCGACGCGCTGAACATCGTCGACAAGCGCGCCGAGAGCGACCTGGAGCGGTTCAAGAGCCTGATCGAGTCCCAGGGCTCGGAGAGCGGCGGATGGCGTGGCGAGGTGCACCCCGGCGACGCCCAGCAGGGCGCCGGCACCACCTCCTGACGCATCGGCACGACGCCCGACGCCCCTGCCGCACCGGCGGGGGCGTCGGGCGTCTCTGCCCGTGTCGCTGCCCGTGTCTCGGCCGGTGGGTCCGGCCTGTGGGTTCAGCCGCATCTGGCGGGGTACAGGCGCTCACCGACGTCTTCTGGGAGGGACGCTCATGAACACCGTCAGCTGGATCGTCATCGCGGTGATCGTGCTGGTCATCGTGATCGGCGCGATCTTCTTCCTCGGGCGCAAGGCCCGCACCGTGCGCGACAACCGCGCTCGCGGCAAGGCCGACGAGCTGCGCGCCACGGCGCTCGAGAAGGAAGGCGAGGTCCGCCGCCACCAGGCCACCGCGGACGAGGTCGAGGCCCGCGCCCGCCGTGCGCAGGCTGAGGCCGAGCAGAAGCAGGCAGAGGCGGCCCGGCTCACCGAGGACGCCCGCGAGCGGCGCGGCGTGGCCGACGACCGCCTCGCCGAGCACCAGCAGCAGCTGCAGGAGGCCGACCGCGTCGACCCCGACGTCGACTACTCCGACGGCGACGCCCCCCGCCAGGGCCCGCTGGACCAGGACACCATCGGCGAGCAGGGCGGCACCCACCGCGCCTGACCCGGTCGACTTGCCGCTTGTGGTGCCTTCAGTGGGCGCTCCTGGCCCCTCGAGTTGCCGGTTGTGGTGCCTTCAGTGGGCGGCTGCGGTTCCCCGCGACGTCAGCGCCTGCCCTTGCTCGGGTGCGTCGGCCGTCAGCCGAAGGCCGGCCGCTCCTTGGCGAGGAAGGCTCGCACACCCTCGGCGAAGTCGGTGCCCCGGTAGACCGCGGTGAGCCGCGCGAGGTCCGATGCGGGCTCGGCCTCCAGCAGTCGGGCCCGCTCGGCGAGCTGCTCCTTCGTCGCCCGCAGGGTGACGGCGGACGCGGCCAGGAGGCCCTCGACGAGAGTGGCCAGCTCGGCGTCGAGGTCGTCGGTGACCGCGGTCAGCGCACCGACCGTCCAAGCGCGCTCGGCCGTGGTGAGCCGGGAGGTCAGCAGCATCTCGCGGGTGAGCGACTCGCCGAACACTGCCGCGCAGCGGTAGACGATCGAGGCGGAGAGGGCGTTGCCGAGCGTGCGCGCGATCGGGTAGCCGAACCGCGAGTGCGGCGTCGCGATCCGCAGATCGCAGTGCGTGGCCACGGCGAGCCCACCGCCGACGCACGCACCGTCGACGGCGGCGATGGTCACCTGCGGCAGCTCGAAGAGTCCGACCAGCAGCTCGCGGATCCACTCCTCGTAGGCGACCGCGTCCCGCTCGAGGAAGTCGCTGATCTCGTTGCCCGCGGCGAACGCCTTGCCGCCCGCACCGCGCAGCACGAGCACCCGCGTGGCGGTGTCCTCACGCAGCTCGGCGACCAGCGTGCGCATCCCGTCGTACATCGCGGCGGTGAAGGCGTTGCGGCGCTCAGGACGGTCGAAGACCACCTCGACGACGCCGGGGGTACGACGGACCTGCAGCTCTGGCTTGCTCACGGGCGAGCAGCCTAGGGGTCGGTCGTGTCGCTGCGGCAGCGACCTGCGCCGGTGGCCTGGGTCAGTGGCCGGCGCCGGAAAGGGCGGGGACGGCCTCGGCGATGCGGAGGGCGGTGTCGGTCCCTGTCGTCTGGGCGGTGCCGGGAACGGGTCGGCTGGGACCGCCGTCGACGGTGTAGTCGGCGCTCCAGGTGATGGTGACGTGGGTGTGCACCGTGGTGTGGGCGTCGAGGTACCTGTGGGTGATGTCCTTGCTCGGATAGGCCGCGCCCGGCGTGGTGGTGGTCGTGTCGGTCCCGTCGCCGAAGGTCCAGTGGAAAGCACTGGGCCGGATGATGAGGTGCACGCTCTGGCCGAGCAGCGTGACGGTGCGCTCGAGCCCCGCTGCGTCGGTGTGGAAGATCGTGTCGAGGTTGACCAGGGTGGTCCCCGCCGGTTGCACGAAGGTGGCCGGCGCCGGCAGGGGGATGCGGCGGAAGGCGGTCAGCACCATGCCGGGGGTGATCTCCGGCTTGTTCGCTACGGCCGTGGGCATGCAGGTGATGTCGGTCTCGATGTGCGGAAGCGGTTGAACGCGGTAGTGCCGCATCAGTTCCGTGCCCGTGGGACAGTCCATGGTGTTGGTGCACAGCCCTTGGCCGCCGTTGGTGTACGGCGCGTGGGCGTTGCAGATCGGCTGCCACACGAAGATTTCGGCGGGTGGAGCGTTCGAGGCTGGAGTGTTCGGCGTAGGCGGTGTGGCGGAATCCGGGTTGTGACACGAGGCCCAAGCGAGAAGTTGACCCCCAGCGGCATTGGCGGACGTAGAGCACCCCGCGGCAGCGGCTGGCTGTGCGCAGAAGATCATCGGGCCGAACGTGGAAAGCGTGAGCCCCGCGACTGCTATCAGAGAGCGCGCGACCACTGTGCAACCTTCCACGTCGCTTGCCTGTGGCTCATCAGGAACGTCAGGACGTTCGTGCCGCCGTCGACATGCTTGATGTGGCCGCGTCCGTCATGCACCGTCTGGTCCGTCGTTCGAATGGCGACCTCGACAGTGAAACCCTTGATGTCGGGATCTGGCACGATATGTGGCTCCCCGGCGACCCGCCATTCGCCCGCATCGATCGAGCCGCCCGATTCGTATAGCGCTTTCAGATTCCTGCGTACAGACCGACAGGAGCTGCAGCGGTTGTCCTCCACCGCAGCCAGCGCCCCGACGTCGCCGGTGGCTTGGGCGTGATTGATCAAGTCGACGTAGTGCCTAACGAAGGCGACCGCACCAGCCTTCGTGTTCGCCCTCGCCGCGTCCGGCAGGGCCGGGGCGGTGGGGCTGGGGGAGGACGCGATCGGTGAAGCCGAGGGCGACGGTGGCGGCCCGGCGTCCGTCGTACCACCGCAGCCGGCGAGCGTGCAGGCGGCGATCAGCGCCACGACGACCGAGAACGTCCGCACCACGTTCGACCTCCGACCCGAGAGGACGTCATCGTGCCCCCGAACCGGCCCCGAACGCCAGAGCGGAAGCTGTGCCTGTGGAAAGCGAAGCGCCGGAATCCACTCGCCGTCGGTGACGTCGGCATCGGTGAGGAGGAAGGCGAGCGTCGGCTGCCACTGCCTGGTGCAGAGCCGGCACTTCCAGGCCCTTGAATCGCACATTTTCGCCCTCCTGGTCGACCAGAAGGGCGCAAACGTGCGACACGGAGCGGCGCCGCCCGGTCGATCATCGAGTGAGACATCACGCCGGGGGTATCTGCCCGAGCGGTCGCCCAGTTTCTCTGTCTAGCCGTTGGTGCCGCCGCGACCGGGCCACAGAGTCCCTCGCCGACAACGGCAACCGGAAGCCGCCTTGTGCCGCCCGCCGGCGGCGAAGCCGCCGTGACGCAACCGGCAAGCCGGTCGTACGACCGGACGCCCGTGCTGGCGACGCAGCGCGCCGTTTCCGCCCGCTCGGCGGACTGCAGCGCGCCGATTCCGCCCGCTCGGCGGTCTGCAGCGCGCCGTTTCCGCCCGCTCAGCGGTTTGCAGCGCGCCGTTTCCGCCCGCTCAGCGGAGGCGGCGGCGGTCGTCGGGGAGGCGCAGGGTGCGGCCCGTGCGGTCGAGGTGGTCCAGGAGCGGCAGCACGACCCGCCGCGTGGTCCCGAGCGCCTGCCGGGCCTCGCTGGTGGTGAACGGCTGCGGCAGCTCGGCCAGCCGCCGGGCGGCCTCCGCGTCGGCACCGGGGAGGAGCACGATGCCGGGTCCCACCCGCAGCAGCGCACCCGCGCGGTCGGCGACGGCCACCGCCCGGGCGTCGAGGCCCAGGGCGGTCAACCGGTCGGCGGTCGGTGCCGCGAACGGGGCGCCGGCGAGTTCCTCGGTGACAGCGGCGACGGCGCGGGCGATCGCGGGAGGCAGGGCGGGGTCGGCCGGTTGCGCCGTCACGGCCCCGCCGACGATCCGCAGCGTGGCGGGCACCAGCGCGGTGACCACTTCCTCGGGCATGCGGAGGCGTGCGGCGAGGACCGCCAGCGGGACGGCGGGGTCCAGGGGCCGGGCGGCGGCGCGCTCGGCGACCAGGTCGGCGATGCGGGCGGTGCTGCGGGACGCCAGCTCCGGCGCCACCAGGACGTCGCCGACGGCGAGGGCGCCCTCGAGCGGGCCGTCCACAGGCGCGCCCAGCCGTCGCAGCACCCGGCGCGAGACCAGCCCCCGCCGGCGCACCTCGTAGCCGGTCGAGGTGGGGTCGGGCTGGTCGGCGAGCAGCGCCGCACGGTCACGGGCGGCACCCCGACGCCGCAGGGCCGGGGGGACCGGGTCGAGGACGCGCACGCTCCACACCGCCCGGCTGCCCGGATCGCGCACCAGCGCCCGGTCGCCGATCCGCAGCGGCAGCGGCCGGTCGAGCGTCAGCCGCGCCAGCGCGCCGGCCGCGTCGAGCGGACGCACGTGGACCCCGACCGCGGCGGCGCCCACGTGCAGGCGCGGCGAGGCCGGCAGACGGGTCGCACCGCGCACGGCCACATCGACCGTCGAGGTGAGCGGCCAGGCGGCGGGGGTGAGCAGCGGCGTTCCCCGCTCGAGCGCGGCCGCGCCGTCGCCGACCACGTTGAGCGCCACCCTGGCGACGCCCGTGGCGTGCTCGACCGTCCGTCCCAACGACTGCACGCCGCGGACCCGCACCTCGGCACCGCCCGGGGTCGCGAGCACGTCGCCGGGCCGGACGGTGCCGGCGGGCAGGGTGCCGGTGACGACCGTGCCGGCGCCGCGCACCGTGAACCGCCGATCCACCCACAGCCGTACGTCGGCCTGCGGGTCGGGCGACGGCAGCGTGGCGAGCGCAGCGGCGAGCTCCTTGCGCAGCACCGCCAGCCCCTCGCCGGTGCGACCGCTGACCGGGACCACCCGCGCCCCGGCGAGCGTGGTGCCGGCCAGCTCGGCCCGCGCCCGGTCGATCGCGGGACCGGGGTCGGCGAGGTCCGAGCGGGTCACCGCCACCACGCCGTGCTGCACGCCGAGGGCGTCCAACGCCGCGAGGTGCTCTGCGGCCTGGGGCATCCAGGGGTCGTCGGCGGCGACGACGAGCAGGGCCGCCGGCACCGGCCCGACGCCGGCGAGCATCGTGGTCAGGAAGCGCTCGTGACCGGGCACGTCGACGAACGCGACGTCGCCGAGACCCTCGATCGTCGTCCAGACGTAGCCGAGCTCGATCGAGAGACCCCGCTGGTGCTCCTCCTCGAGCCGGTCCGGCTCCATCCCGGTGAGGGCGCGCACCAGCGTCGACTTGCCGTGATCGACGTGGCCGGCCGTCGCGACGACGTGCATCAGCGGTCCTTCTTCGCGGCCCGTCGTACGGCATCGAGCAGTGCCGCGTCGTCGGCGGGGTCGACCGCGAGCAGGTCGAGCAGCAACCGGCCACGCTCCACGTGACCCACGACCGGCAGGGCGTCGTCGCGGCGCAGCGGCGCGGCGAGGGCGGGGTCGAGCGCGAGCGCGACGCTGGGGAGACCGACTCCGGGGGCGCCGCCACCGCCGACCGCCCCGGTGGAGTCGACCACCTCCGCGGACACCGTGCCGGCGAGGTCCTCGGCCAGGCGCCGCGCCCGCCGGCGCAGGGCGCCGACGTCACGGCCAAGAGCGACTGGCACGGGCGGCGGCGGGCCGGCCAGCGTCGCCTCCAGAGCCGCCAGGGTGAGCTTGTCGACCCTCAGCGCGCGGGCGAACGGGTGCCGGCGCAGCTGCTCGACCAGGTCGGCGCGACCCAGCAGCAGCCCACACTGGGGACCACCGAGCAGCTTGTCGCCGGAGGCCGTGACCAGGTCGGCGCCCTCGGCCAGCGCCCGGGCGGCGCTCGGCTCGTCCGGGAGCCGGCGGTGGGGGTGCAGCAGGCCGGAGCCGATGTCGGCGACGACCGGAGCACCCAGCTCCGTCAGCTCGCCCACGCCGACGGAGGAGGTGAAGCCGGTGACCACGAAGTTCGAGGGGTGCACCTTGAGCACGAACGCGACCGACTCGTCGACGGCCGCCTCGTAGTCGGCCCGGCGGACGCGGTTGGTCGTCCCGACCTCGCGCAGCACCGCACCGACGGACTCGAGCAGCTCGGGGATCCGGAAGCCGTCGCCGATCTCGACGAGCTCGCCCCGCGCCACCACGACGTGCGGCCGCATGGGTGTGCACAGTGCGCGCACGACCAGGGCCAGGGCAGCCGCGCCGTTGTTGACCACGTGCACGCCGCCGGCGCCGGGCACCGCGGCCGCGAGCCCGGCGAGGGCTCCTCGCCCGCGCCGCCCGCGCCGGCCGGTGACGAGGTCGAGCTCGACGTCGGTCGCGCCGGCCGCGATCGCGAGCGCCTCGACCGCGGCGCCCGAGAGCGGCGCCCGGCCCAGGTTGGTGTGCACCACGACGCCGGTCGCGTTGAGGACCCGCCGCAGCGTCGTCGCCGCGGCCGGCAGCTCGGCCAGCACGGCGGGTACGACGTCCTCGGCGGCCAGCTCGCCGGCCCGGCACCGGGCGAGCACCGAGCGGACCGAGGCGGTCACGAGGCGATCGCCGAGCCTCGTGCGCGCCGTCGCGAGCCGGTCGTCGGCGAGGACCGTGTCGGTCCCCGGCGTGGCGCGACGCGGGTCGGGCATCGGACACCCTCCTCGCAGGGGAGCCGGGAGAAGTTGGCGGAGGCGGACGGGAATCGAACCCGCCTGACCGAGGTGCTCGGCCACAACGGTTTTGAGGACCGCGCCCGTCACCAGACGAGGTACGCCTCCGGGACCCACTGTAGTGGTGGCTACGTTGGCACCGTGACCGCCGTGCAGCCCGTGACTCCCGTCCGCCTGACCCAATACGCCGCCGGCGGCGGCTGCGCGTGCAAGGTGCCACCCGGGGAGCTGGAGCGGGTGCTCTCCGGCCTGCCGGGCGGCCGAGGCGGCACCGGCGACCTGCTGGTCGGGCTCGAGCACGGCGACGACGCGGCGGCGGTGCGCATCGAGGGTGGCCGCGCGGTCGTCGCGACCGCCGACTTCTTCACCCCGGTCGTCGACGATCCGTTCGACTGGGGCCGGATCGCGGCCGCCAACGCGCTCTCCGACGTCTACGCCATGGGCGGTGAGCCGCTGGTGGCGGTGAACCTGCTGGCGTGGCCCCGCGACCTGCTTCCCTTCGACCTCGCCCGAGAGGTGCTCCGCGGCGGCGCCGAGGTGTGCGCCGAGGCCGGGGCCCACCTGGCCGGTGGCCACAGCATCGACGACCGCGAGCCGAAGTACGGCTTGGCCGTGACCGGCATCGCCGACGCCGAGCACCTGCTGCGCAACGACGCCGCCGCCCCCGGCCTCCCGCTGACCCTCACCAAGCCGCTCGGGCTGGGCGTGCTCAACAACCGGCACAAGGCCACCGGCGAGCCCAACGAGGAGGCGGTCGAGGTGATGACCACCCTCAACGCCGAGGCCGCCCATGCCGCCCTGGCGGCCGGCGCGAGGGCGGCGACCGACGTCACCGGCTTCGGCCTGCTCGGGCACCTGTTCAAGATGGCGCGGGCCAGTGGCGTGACCGCGGTGGTCGACGCAGCCGCGGTCCCGTACGTCGACGGCGCCCGCGAGGCGCTGGCCGCCGGCTACGTGCCGGGCGGCAGCCGGCGCAACCTGGAGTGGGTGACCCCGCACCTGGACGCCACCGTCGACGCCGACGAGCTGCTCCTGCTGGCCGACGCCCAGACCTCCGGCGGGCTCCTCGTCGTCGGCGAGCTGCCCGGCTGGCCGGTGGTCGGGGAGATCGTGGCGGCAGGGGAGCGAGCCGTTCTCGTGCGGTGATGCCTGCCCGATGATGGTTGCCGTTGCGCAAACTTCTCGCGTCGCTGCTGGTTGAGCCGGCGAACCGTGGGTAACGTCGAACCCGTGCCCACCTTTCTCGATTGGCCGGTCCTCCGACAGCTGACCGGCGGCGACGCCCTGGGGCGCGGGACCGCCGTGCGCTCGGCGCACACCGACCACCTCGAGGCCCGCACGGAGACCGCCGACAAGGTGGCCCGCAGCGTGTGCCCCTACTGCGCGGTCGGCTGCGGCCAGAAGATCTACGTCAAGGACGACAAGGTCATCCAGATCGAGGGCGACCCCGACAGCCCGATCTCGCGCGGGCGGCTGTGCCCCAAGGGCGCGGCGAGCAAGAACCTCGTGACGAGCTCGCTGCGGCAGACGAAGGTGAAGTACCGCCGGCCTTTCGCCACGGACTGGGAGGAGATCCCGCTCGACCAGGCCATGGAGATGGTCGCCGAGCGGGTCCTCAAGGCGCGTGCGGAGACCTGGCAGGAGCACGACGAGAAGGGCCAGCACGTCAAGCGCACGCTCGGCATCGCCAGCCTCGGCGGCGCGACGCTGGACAACGAGGAGAACTACCTCATCAAGAAGCTGTTCACCGCGATGGGCGCGATACAGATCGAGAACCAGGCGCGTATTTGACACAGCTCCACGGTCCCCGGTCTGGGGACCAGCTTCGGTCGCGGCGGCGCCACGACCTTCCTGCAGGACCTGCAGAACAGCGACTGCATCGTCATCCAGGGCTCGAACATGGCCGAGGCGCACCCGGTCGGCTTCCAGTGGGTGATGGAGGCCAAGGCGCGGGGCGCGAGGATCATCCACGTCGATCCACGCTTCACCCGCACCAGCGCGCTGGCCGATCAGCACGTCGCGCTGCGGGTGGGCACCGACATCGCCTTCCTCGGCGGCGTCATCAACTACGTGCTGAGCAACGAGCTCGACTTCCGCGAGTACGTCGTGCACTACACCAACGCCGCGAACATCGTCAGTGAGGACTTCCGCGACACCGACGACCTCGACGGCCTGTTCTCGGGCTTCCAGGAGGACAACCGGGTCTACGACTCCGCCAGCTGGCAGTGGCACGGCCACGAGGAGCAGGCCGAGCGCCAGGACGAGCACCGGCAGCGTGAGACCGCCAGTGCGCTCCAGCACGAGACCCACGGCGTCTCCGTGGGCGGCCACCCGCCCCGCGACGAGACGCTGCAGCACCCGCGGTGCGTCTACCAGATCCTCAAGCGGCACTTCGCGCGCTACACCCCCGAGATGGTGGCCCGCACCTGTGGCGTGACCGAGGAGGAGTTCCTCCAGGTCGCCCAGGCGCTGGCGGCGAACTCGGGACGCGACCGCACCTCGGCGCTGGTCTACAGCGTCGGCTGGACCCAGCACAGCGTCGGCGTGCAGTACATCCGCACCGGGGCGATCCTGCAGGCCCTGCTCGGCAACATGGGGCGGCCCGGTGGCGGCATCATGGCGCTGCGCGGCCACGCCAGCATCCAGGGCTCGACCGACATCCCGACGCTGTTCAACATCCTGCCCGGTTACCTGCCGATGCCGATGCCCGACCAGCACCCGACCCTGGAGAAGTGGATCGACTCGGTCCGCCACCCGGGCGCGAAGGGCTTCTGGTCCAAGGCGGACGCCTACGCGATCAACCTGCTCAAGGCCTGGTTCGGCGACGCGGCCACGGCCGAGAACGAGTTCGGGTTCGACCTGCTGCCCCGGATCACGGGCGACCACTCGACCTACCCGACCGTGCTGAGCATGCTCGACGGGAGCGTGCGCGGCTTCTTCGTGC
>JBQCHZ010000019.1:0-12932 GCA_051954195.1 Marmoricola sp. | reverse complement strand
CGCGTCGCTGACCGAACGTCTCCAGAAGGGGTCTTTCCGGGCCAGGGGGTGGGCCTCAGCGGGTGCCCTTCCGGGCCCGGGCGGCCATCTTGGCGCGCTCGTTCTGGTCGAGCACGACCTTGCGGATCCGCACGGTGTGCGGCGTGACCTCGACGCACTCGTCCTCGCGGCAGAACTCCAGGCACTGCTCCAACGACAGCCGCCTCGGCGGCACCAGCTTCTCGAAGTTGTCGGACGTCGAGGACCGGATGTTGGTCTGCTGCTTCTCCTTGGTGATGTTGACGTCCATGTCGTCGGCGCGGGAGTTCTCGCCGACGATCATGCCCTCGTAGACCTCGGTGGTCGGCTCGACGAAGAGCACGCCGCGCTCCTGCAGGTTCGTCATGGCGTACGCCGTGGCCGCGCCGGCCCGGTCGGCCACCAGCGAGCCCTGGGAGCGGGACTGGATCTGGCCCGCCCAGGGCTCGTAGCCCTCGGAGATGTGGTGGGCGATGCCGGTGCCGCGGGTCGTGGTGAGGAACTCGGTGCGGAAGCCGATCAGGCCTCGCGAGGGCACCAGGAACTCCATCCGCACCCAACCGGTGCCGTGGTTGGTCATCTGCTCCATCCGGCCCTTGCGGACCGCGAGCAACTGGGTGATGGCGCCGAGGTGCTCCTCGGGGGCGTCGATGGTCAGGCGCTCGATCGGCTCGTGGACCTTGCCGTCGACCTCCTTGGTGACCACCTGCGGCTTGCCGACGGTCAGCTCGTAGCCCTCGCGACGCATCTGCTCGACCAGGATCGCCAGGGCGAGCTCACCACGGCCCTGGACCTCCCAGGCGTCGGGGCGCTCGGTCGGCAGGACGCGCAGCGACACGTTGCCGACCAGCTCGCTGTCGAGCCGGTCCTTGACCAGGCGGGCGGTGACCTTGGTGTTCTTGGTCGGGCCGCGACCGGCCAGCGGCGAGGTGTTGGTGCCGATCGTCATCGAGATCGCCGGCTCGTCGACGTGGATCAGCGGCAGCGCGACCGGGTTCTCGGAGTCGGCCAGGGTCTCACCGATGGTGATCTCCGGGATGCCGGCGACGGCGACGATGTCGCCCGGCCCGGCCTCCTCGCCCGGCTTGCGCTCGAGCCCCTCGGTGACCAGCAGCTCGGTGATCTTGACGTTCTTGACGCTGCCGTCGCGGCGCATCCAGGCGACGTTCTGGCCCTTCCGCAACGTGCCTTCGTGGATCCGGAGCAGGGCGAGGCGGCCGAGGAACGGGCTGGCGTCGAGGTTGGTGACGTGCGCCTGCAGCGGCGCGCCCTCGGTGTAGGTGGGAGCTGGGATCGTCTCCAGGATGGTCCGGAACAGCGGCTCGAGGCTGTCGCCCTCGGGCATCGTCGCGTTCTCGGGCTGCTCCAACGAGGCGATGCCGGCCCGGCCCGAGGCGTAGACGACCGGGAAGTCGAGGGCGTCCTGGCTGTGCGACTCGTCGAGCAGGTCGAGGAAGAGCTCATAGGTCTCGTCGACGACCTCGGCGATGCGCGCGTCGCCGCGGTCGGTCTTGTTGACGACCAGGATCACCGGCATGTCGGCGTTGAGCGCCTTGCGCAGCACGAACCGGGTCTGGGGGAGCGGGCCCTCGGAGGCGTCGACCAGCAGGACGATGCCGTCGACCATCGAGAGTCCGCGCTCGACCTCACCGCCGAAGTCCGCGTGGCCCGGGGTGTCGATGATGTTGATGGTCATCGGCTTGCCCTCGGCCGCCGGCCCCGCGTAGTGCACCGCGGTGTTCTTGGCGAGGATCGTGATGCCCTTCTCGCGCTCGAGCTCGCCGGTGTCCATGGCGCGCTCGGCGACGCTCTCGGCCTGGTGCTCGGTGAAGGCGCCGGCCTGACGCAGCATCGCGTCGACGAGCGTGGTCTTCCCGTGGTCGACGTGGGCCACGATGGCCACGTTGCGCAGGTCGGAGCGGGACTGGGAGGGCATGAGAAACTTTCGGCAGACGACGAGGGGTGGGGAAGAGCGAGATGGCGTCACAGACGACGCAGGGCGATTCTACCTTCCGGGTGCTGTTCGTCTGCATCGGCAACATCTGCCGCTCCCCGCTGGGTGAGCGGCTGCTGCGCCGGCAGCTCCCCGCGGAGGGCTTCGTCGTCGAGAGCGCAGGCGTCAACGGCCTCGCCGGGTCCGCGATGTCGCCCGAGGCCGCGGCCGAGCTGGTCGCGCTGGGCGGCAGCGCCGAGGACTTCGTCGCGCGCCGACTCACCGAGCAGATGGTCGGCGCCGCCGACCTGATCCTCGCCGCCACCAGCGAGATCCGCTCGCGGGTGCTCGCCGACAACCCCTCGGCGCTGCGGCGGGCGTTCACGGTCCGGGAGTTCGCGGCCCTCCTCGACGAGGTCGACCCGGCGGCCGGCCGCGGCCCCGAGGAGCTGCGGGCGCTGGTCGCCCGGGCGGCGGCCGCCCGGTCGCGGGCGCGGCTGCAGGACCCCGACATCCCCGACCCCTACCGCCGCCCCGCTGCGGCGCACGCCCTGGCCGCTCGGCTGATGGCCGAGGCCGTCGAGCGGATCGCGAAGAGCCTGCACCCGTGATCGCGCTCGCGGGGAAGGCCCTGGGCGTGCTGCTCGCCGCCGTCCTGGCGACGCAGGCGCCCTCGGTGCTCACCCCTCCTCGCCAGCACGAGCCCTGGCCGGGGAGCACCACAGGCACGTCGGCGCCGACGGCCCCAGCGGCGGCCACAGCGACCGCCCCGGCAACCGCTCCGGCGACGTCGCCCCCGACCGCTCCGGCGACGTCCCCGGACCGGCCGCAGCCGCTCGCCGGCGTCGTCGTCGCCCTCGATCCGGGCCACCAGCTCGGCAACGGCCGCTTCCCCCGCCAGACCGGCCGGATCGTCGCGGCGGGCCGCGGGCTGCGCAAGCCCTGCAACACCACCGGCACGGCGATCCCCGGCGGGCTTCCCGAGGCCACCGTCGCCTGGCGGGTGGTGCAGGCGGCGCGCGTCCAGCTGGAGGCGCTCGGTGCCGTCGTCCGGCTGACCCGCGCCACCAACAGCGCCGAGCGCTGGGGACCGTGCGTGAGCACCCGCGGTCGCTTCGGCGGCCGGGTCGGCGCCCGGCTGATGGTCAGCGTGCACGTCGACGGCTCGCTCGACACCCGCGCGCACGGGTTCCACGTCATCGAGCCGAGCTCGGGACACCTGCTGCACCCGGCGGTCCGCCGGCCCTCGCGCCGCCTCGCACTCGCCGTGCGCGGCGGGTTCGACGCGCACGGCATCCCGCGCTCGACCTACGTCGGGGCGGGGACGGCGCTGAGCCCGCGCAACGACCTCGGGACGCTGAACCTCTCCAGCGTCCCGGTGGTGATGATCGAGCTCGGCAACAGCCACCACCGGGGCGACGCGCGCCGGATGAGCACCGCCGCGGGCCGCCGTACCTATGCGGCGGCGGTGGTGGCCGGCGTCCGCGGCTTCCTGGACCGCTGAGGAGTCAGTCGAAGATCGGGCCGCGGTGCAGCTTGTGCTGCGCCGCCTGGGCGACGGGGCGCACCACCAGCTGGTCGATGTTGACGTGCGCCGGCAGCGAGGCGACCCAGCGGATCGACTCCGCGACGTCGCCGGCGCTGAGCGGCCGGTCGACGTCGGCGTAGACCGCATCGGCCCGGGCCTGGTCGCCGCCGAAGCGCACCAGGGAGAACTCCGGGGTCTGCACCATCCCCGGCGCGATCTCGGTGACGCGGAGCGGCTCGCCGTTGAGCTCGAGGCGCAGGGTCTCGGTGACGACCCTGGTCGCGTGCTTGGCGGCCGTGTAGCCGCCGCCGCCCTCGTAGGCGGTCCGGCCCGCGGTCGACCCGACGTTGACGACCAGGCCCTGCCCGCTGGCGCGCAGGGCGGGGAGCAGCGCGGCGGTCACCCGGACGAGTCCGAGCACGTTCACGTCGTACATCCGCTGCCAGTCCTCGAGGTCGGCCTGCTCGACCGGGGCCGAGCCGAAGGCACCGCCGGCGTTGTTCACGAGCACGTCGAGCCGGTCCCCCACCGCCTCGACCAGTGCCGCCACGGAGGCGGGCGCGGTGACGTCGCAGGCCACCGCCGTCCCGCCGATCTCCTCGGCGAGGTCCTCGATCCGGTCGGTACGGCGGGCAGCGGCGATCACGTGGAAGCCGTCGGCCGCCAGGGCGCGGGCCGTGGCGGCACCGATGCCGCTGCTGGCGCCGGTGACGACGGCACGGCGAACGGGGACGGGGCGATCGGCACTGGTCATGCCCACGGAGACTAGTGGGGCGGGAATGGGGAACACGGGCCGGCGGTTGTCGTCACTGACCGGGTCCCTGGCCAGGGGTGCCCGCGCCGACGAAGTGAGGTGCACGTGTCCGTCCGCAGGGTCGCGATGGTCAGCCTCCACACCTCCCCGCTCGACCAGCCGGGGACCGGCGACGCCGGCGGGATGAACGTCTACGTCACCGAGCTCTCCCGTGAGCTCGCCGAGCGCGGCATCGAGGTCGACATCTTCACCCGCGCGACCTCCTCGCAGATGCCGCCGGTGGTGCCGATGCACCCGGGCGTGACCGTGCGGCACATCGTCGCCGGCCCGTTCGAGGGGCTCACCAAGACCGAGCTCCCCGGCCAGCTCTGCGTCTTCGCCCGGGAGGTGCTGCGCACCGAGGCGGCCTTCGACCCCGGGCACTACGACGTCGTGCACTCCCACTACTGGCTCTCCGGCCAGGTGGGCGCGCTGGCCCGCGACCGTTGGGGCGTGCCGCTGGTGCACTCGATGCACACCATGGCGAAGGTCAAGAACGCCCTGCTCGCCACCGGAGACACCCCCGAGCCGGGCGCGCGGATCATCGGCGAGGAGCAGGTCGTCGCGGCCGCCGACATGCTGATCGCGAACACCGTCGACGAGGCCAAGGACCTGATCAACTGCTACGACGCCGATCCCGGACGGGTCGAGGTGGTGCACCCCGGCGTCGACCTGGCCCAGTTCCGGCCGGTGCCCGCCGGCGCGGCCCGCGAGCGGCTCGGACTGCCTGCGGACGCCGACGTGCTGCTGTTCGTGGGCCGCATCCAGCCGCTGAAGGCCCCCGACGTGCTGCTGCGTGCCGCGGCCGAGCTGCTGCGCCGCGAGCCGGAACGGCGCGCCCGGCTGCTGGTGGCGGTCGTCGGCGGTCCCTCCGGCACCGGGCTCGAGCACCCCGAGGCGCTCTCGGAGCTGGCCCGCTCGCTCGGCATCGCCGACGTGGTGCGCTTCGTGCCGCCGGTGGGGCGCGACACGCTCGTCGACTGGTACGCCGCCGCGTCGGTGGTGTGCGTCCCCTCCTACAACGAGTCCTTCGGGCTGGTCGCCGTGGAGGCCCAGGCGGTCGGCACGCCGGTGGTGGCCGCTGCGGTCGGTGGCCTCCCGACCGCGGTCGACCACGGCCGGTCGGGGCTGCTCGTGGAGGGTCACGACGCGGCGCGGTGGGCCACCGCCGTCGCCGCGGCCCTCGACCACCCGCGGCGCGACGACATGCGCCGTGCGGCGCTCGCCCAGGCGGCCGGCTTCAGCTGGGCGCGTACGGCCGAGGCCACCCTGGCCGTCTACGAGCGCGCGGGGGAGATGATGTGCCGGTGACCGACCGTGAGGACCTGATCTGCGTGGTCCGGACGACGCTGACCGAGGGCGACATCGAGTTCACCGAGCGCGACGCCGCTGGCTCCTCGGGGGGCGTTTTCGACGTCGTTCTGCCGGGTGAGCGCAAGCTGCAGACCCCCGTGCGCCTGGAGGTCGGTCCGCACGCGCTCTCGGTGCACGCCTTCGTGTGCCGGCGCCCGGACGAGAACTTCGAGGGCGTCCACCGGTGGCTGCTCGAGCGCAACATGAAGCTCTTCGGCGTCGCCTTCGCCCTCGACGCGGTCGGCGACATCTACCTCGACGCGCGGCTGCCGCTGGCGGTGGTCACCCCTGCCGAGATCGACCGGCTGCTCGGGGCCGTGCTCACCTACGCGGACGAGTCGTTCAACCCGATCCTCGAGCTCGGCTTCGCCTCCTCCATCCGCAAGGAGTGGGAGTGGCGGCTCTCGCGGGGCGAGTCGACCCGCAACCTCGAGGCCTTCGAGGCGCTGCGCCCCCGCGAGTCCTGACGCCCCGGCCTCCCCGCCGGCGGCGGCGCGTCCCGGCCCTCGGGCTGGGTACCCGGGTCGCATGACCACCGAGGGACACGACCACATCGAGGACGCGGGACCCAGCCCGGTGACAGGGGCCCGCGACGTCGCCGACGAGGACCTCCCCGAGGACCTGCGGCCCGCGGAGGACAACCCGCTGGCCCAGCCGCTCGACCCCGACGCCGAGGACGAGGGCGGGCTCGACCTGCAGGACCGGACCTGAGCGGTCCCCTCAGTCCACGCGGGCGACCAGGGGGAGGCGCGAGCGGGTGGCCAGGCCGACGACGGCCGCGGTGAGGGCGGGCACGCCGAGCACGACCGCCGCGAGCAGGGGCCATGGGATCGCCAGGTAGTGGCTGGGCAGCCCTGCCGCCTCGGACACCGAGCGCGTGGAGGTGAGCTGGAAGCTGACCGCGATCCCGGGCACCAGCCCGACGAGGACGCCGAGCACCGCGCCGGTCAGCCCGGTCACGGCGGCGTAGGCCGCCGCCACCCGTCGCCGGACCCGCGGTGAGGCGCCGATCGCAGCGAGGGTGGCGAGGTCGCCGCGCGCGTCGGAGAGCGCGAGGAAGGTGGCGGTGAGGGTGCCGCCGATCATCAGGAGCGCACCCAGGGCACCGAGCACCAGCTGCGCGATCCGCGTGGCGTTGCGCTCCCGGAAGCCCCGCTCGACGTACGTCGTGGCCCCGGCGCTCGCCGCGCCGGCGGCCTCGGTCAGGTCCTGGCCGCCGGCCGCGTCGAGCGGTCCCGGGACCCACAGTCCGACGATGCCCACCGGCACGCCCAGGCGGTGCGCGGCGGCCGGCGCCAGGACGGCCTGGGCGCGTGCCGTCGGCAGGGTGGAGCGCACCGCCAGCGCAGGCACGGTGACCCGGGCACGCCCGGTGACGTGCCCGGAGGGGTCGTCGACCTCGGTGCGGAGGCGCACCGGGAGGCGCTCCGCTCCACTGTGCCCGGCCGGTGTGGTCGCGTCGGTGAGGACCACGGCGCCACCGCGCGCCAGCACCTGGTCCGCCGCGGCCCGGTCGGCGGCGGCGATGCCGAGATCGAACGCCGGCAGCCGGTCGCCGACCACCACCTCCGCGCCGTACGGCGAGCTGTAGCTGACCGACAGGGGCGCGTGATGGGGCGCGTCGATCGTCACGCTGCGGTACGAGCGTCCCGTCCCGTCCTGCGGCTGCCGGATCCCGCGGACCGGGACGGGCGAGGTGCCCGTGCTGTGCCGCACGGTGCGGGCGAGCTCGTCCCACTGCGTCGTGGTGCGGCCTCCGGTGACGACGGCCGACCCCGCGTCGATGGTGGGGACGTAGGTCTCCCGGCTCTTGGCGCCGTTGCTGGCGGCCCCGATGCCGAGGGCGACCACGCCGGCCACGGTTGCAGCGACCGCGGCCACCGCAGGTGCGGTGCGCGTCCGGTGCCGGGCGGCGTCGCGCACGGCATACCGCAGGGTCAGGGGGAGACGGCGCGCGAGCCGGCCGAGCAGGGCCAGCACGAGCGGGATCAGCAGCACCATGCCGAGCACGACGAGGATCGCCCCGACCGCGATCGCGTTCTCCCCGCCGGACGCGCGTCGGGCGCCCGCGACGGCCGCCATGACGCCGGCGGCCACCAGGACGACACCGGCCAGCGGTGAGCGGGCGCGGGGCCCGCGCTCGCCGCGACGGCGCGCCAGCACCGCGACCACGTCGTGGCGCGAGGCGAGGTGCGCCGGGACCAGCGCGGCGAGGACGGCGCTGACGAAGCCGAACACCGCCACGCCGAGCAGCTCGAGCGGCCGGACGTCGAACGGGCCGAAGTACGCGCTGGAGAAGTGCTGCACGCCGGGGAGCAGCAGCACGGCCGAGCCGATGCCCAGTGCCACGCCGCCCACGGCTGCGACGCCGCCCAGCACGACGGCGGAGGCGAGCACGATCCGGCGCCGTTGCCGGCGGGTCCCGCCGCTGGCCGCGACCAGCGCCAGGCTGCGCTGCAGCCGGCGCGCGCCGACCGCGAAGGAGGGACCGGCGAGCAGCACCACCTCGATCAGGGCCATCACCGTGACCAGCACGATCACGGTGATCAGCGCGTTGTCGGGTCCGCCGGAGAAGGCGCGGACCTGCGGCGGCACGTGGGCGGGCGACGGCGGGTGCCGCAGCACCCACGGGCTGACCACGAGGGCGCCGATGCGATTGAGGTGGCGGACGTCCCTCCAGGTCACCGGACCGTCGGCGTCGACCAGCCAGCTGGTGTCGTCGAAGGTCAGCTTCCCGAACGCGCCGCGCAGCCCCACCGCCTGGGCCGGATCCTTGTGCGTGGTGCTGCGCACGATGCCGACGACCCGGCGGTCGGGACCGCCCGCGAGGTGCAGCGTGTCGCCGAGGCCAGGCCCGCGGTCGGCGAGGGCCGCGTTGACGACGACCTCCTGGCCCGACCGCGGCAGGCGCCCGGCGGTGAGCGCGAACAGTCCCGTCGCGAGCCGGTCACGCAGGTCGAGCTCGGTGACGGTGACGTCGGCCGCGCCCGCCGCGGTGGTGACTCGAGCGGTCCCCACGCGCCGCTCGATCCCCTGCACCGGACGTCCGAGCGCCCTCCGAACGGCGGCCAGCGAGGTGTCCGGGTCGCCTGCGCCCGTGCCGCTGCCGGACGACACGTCCTGCGGGTCCGGCGCTTGGGCCGCTCGGGTGATGCCCGGCTGGAACGACACGAGCGCGTCGGCGGTCCCGACCCGCCGGCCCAGCGCCTCGGTGCCGCCGACCTGGGCGGTGCGCAGCAGCACGTCGGCGCAGGTCACGCCGAGCACCGGCAGCGCGATCATCACCAGCACCAGCACGCTGCGTCCTCGGGCGCGCCGCGCCTCGCGTGCGGCCAGCCGCAGGCCGACCCGCCAGCCGCCGAGCCAGCCCGCTGCGCCTCCGCGCGTCACCGGTGTGCCTCGAGGAGGGTGTCGGGCCGGTCCTGGCCGATCTCGTCCACCACGACGCCGTCGCGCAGGAAGACGACGCGGTCGGCCCACGCGGCGTGGCGGGCCTCGTGGGTGACCAGCACGCCGGCCACCCCGGCGTCGCAGCGCTCGCGGACCAGGCGCAGCACGTCCTCGCCGGTCTCGGTGTCGAGGGCCCCGGTGGGCTCGTCGGCGAGCAGCAGCCGTCGCTCGCCCACGATCGCGCGTGCGATCGCCACCCGCTGCTGCTGGCCGCCGGACATGTCGTCGGGGTAGCGGTCGGCGAGGTCGTCGATGCCGAGGTCCGCCAGCGCGGCCAGGGCGTCGTGTCGCGCCGCTCGCGCCCGGGTGCCGTCGAGCTCGCGGGGGAGCGCGACGTTCTCGGCGGCGGTGAGGGCCGGGATCAGGTTGTAGTCCTGGAAGACGTAGCCCACGGCGGTACGGCGCAGACGGGCGCGGGCGTCCTCGCCGAGCTGCTCGAGCGCGGTGCCCGCGACGAGGACCGAGCCGTCGGAGGGCCGGTCGAGACCGCCGGCGAGGGTCAGCAGCGTGGACTTGCCCGACCCGGAGGGCCCCATCACCGCCACCAGCTCACCGGGCCGGACGCTGAGCGAGACCCCGCGCAACGCGTGCACGGCGGTCGGCCCGGAGCCGTGCACCCGGCTGACGGCCCGCAGCTGCAGGGCCGGGGCGCTCATCGCACGCTCTCCGGGTCGCGCCCGGTCGCCGCGGCGCGACCGGCCGCCAGGGAAGCACCCGGCCCGGCCGCTCCGGGGGCGGTGCGCCGGCTCTGCCGGCGTACCCGTGCCTCGCAGTGGTCCAGCCACCGGACCTCCGCCTCGGCGGCGAACACGAGCGAGTCCAGCACCAGGCTCCAGGCGAGGTCGTCTGGTCCGGACTCGCGCTTGAGGCGCATGTAGTCCTGCAGGGCCGACATGGTGGCGCTGCGCTGGCGCTGGATGATCCCGGCGACGTCGACGCCGGGCAGCGTGACGGCGATGGCGAGCTTGATCGCGAGCTCGTCGCGGGGCGGCTGGGCGCGCCCGACCGGCTCCTCGAACCACGCGCCGACCGCGACCCGGCCGGTCTCGGTGATCCGGTAGACGACGTGGCCCTCGCCGTCATCGCCCTCGGCGGCGACGAGCCCGTCACGCTCCAGGCGGGACAGCGTCGTGTAGACCTGCCCGACGTTGAGCGGCCAGGTCGCGCCGGTGCGGCTCTCGAACTCGCTGCGCAGCTGATAGCCGTACATGGGCCCCTGCTCGAGCAGGGCCAGCAGGGCGTGCTTCACGGACATGGCGTCTCCTTACCGGGTATGCATACCAAGTATGCACCTGACTGCGGAGCAGCGCCAGCCCTCCGCGTCGAGGACCGTCTCAGCGCGCGCGGCGGTGCGCGTGGGTCAGCGCAGGGCGGAGCGTCGAGCCGGGCTGACGGCTCGTGCTGCCCTCGTGGGCAGCGGGCAGGCTCAGCGGCCCTGGTTGGCGACGGCGGCCGCTGCTGCGGCGGCGGCCTCGGGGTCGAGGTAGCGGCCCGCCGCGGTCGGGCGGCCGGAGTCGTCGAGGTCGTAGACCAGCGGCTGGCCGGTGGGGATGTTGAGGCCGGCGATGTCGGCGTCGGAGATCTGGTCCAGGTGCTTGACGATCGCGCGCAGGGAGTTGCCGTGGGCGGCGACCAGCACCGTGCCGAAGGCGGCCAGGTCGGGGACGATCGCGGACTCCCAGTACGGCAGCAGCCGGGCGATCACGTCGGCGAGGCACTCGGTGCGCGGCAGCTCCGGGCCGAGGTCGGCGTACCGAACGTCACCGGCCTGCGACCACTCGTCGTCGTCGGAGATGGGCGGCGGCGGGACGTCGAAGGACCGGCGCCAGAGCATGAACTGCTCCTCGCCGTACTCCGCGCGGACCTGTGCCTTGTCCTTGCCCTGGAGCGCGCCGTAGTGCCGCTCGTTGAGCCGCCAGGACCGCCGGACCGGGATCCAGTGCCGGTCCGCGGTGTCCAGGGCGACGTGGGCGGTCGTGATCGCACGCCGCAGCAGCGAGGTGTGCACGACCTGCGGGAGCAGTCCCGCCTCGACGAGCTGGCGCCCGCCGGCGACGGCCTCCTCGCGTCCCTTGTCGGTGAGGTGGACGTCGACCCACCCGGTGAAGAGGTTCTTGGCGTTCCACTCGCTCTCGCCGTGGCGGAGCAGGACCAGCGTCGACATCAGCCGGCGCTCGGCGAGGCCGAGGGTGACGCCGAGCCGGATGCCGAGTCGGATGCAGAGGGGGACGCGGAGTCCGAGGGCGAGCTCGACGGCGAGGCGGTCGAGGACGGCTTCTGGGTCGGCGTGGGCGAGCCCACCGGGACCGAGGAGTACGGGCCCGAGGTGTCGACGACGGGGACGAGCATCTTGACCGTCTTGCCGTCGGAGAAGGAGAACGTGATGGGCAGGAAGCGTCCCGCCACGATGTCGCTGCCCTGCAGGCGGACCCGGCCCGACTCGGCCAGGTTGACCGCCTCTCCGGGCTTGACGGTCACCGGCCGGGTCAGCGTGCCGTCGGTGATCGAGACCAGCTGCACCGGGTCCTTGATCCGGTCGGGCAGCGAGAGGGTTCCCCCGAAGGTGCCCTGCCCGTCCTGCGCACTGACGATCAGGGCGTTGAGGATGTCGACGCTGTCGACCGAGCGCGCATTGGTGCCGGTCGCGGGCTGGTAGACCTGCTCGGTCTGGGCGCTGAAGCCGCAGGCCGCCAGCAGCGGCGCGGTGAGCAGCAGAGCCGCGGCGGCGCCGAGGCGGCGAACGTCCGCGCGGCGCGTCCTGGGGGTCATCACGTGGAAGGGTCCTCTCCGGTCTGCGAGCGCCTCACAGACTAGTGCCCCCTCCGCCGCCGCTCAGAAGGGCACCCGGAGTCCGGGGTCGATCCCGATGGCGACGAAGGCGGCGAGCACCACGGCCGAGAGGACCACGGTGACGACCAGCAGCCGGGGCGCACCGATGCGCAGGGCGATCACCAGCGGGAGGCTCCGGACGCCGGCCGCGTTGTCGGCGACCAGGTCGGGCAGCGCGGTGCCCAGGTGGACGCAGAGCCCGACGAAGGCGCTCACCAGGACGAACTGCCAGGTCGGGTCCGCGCCGTGGCGGCCGCCGCCCCACCCGCCGTACGCGAGGAAGACGGGGAGCAGCGCGAAGGTGGCCATCCAGCCCAGGAACGACGCGGGCGTCCGGCGCAGGATCCGGTCGTGCACGAACGCCACCGGCAGCGTGAGGAGCAGCGCGATCCCGGCCAGCGTCCCGTTCTGCAGGGACACCGGTAGGGCGAGCAGCCCCAGGACGACCGCCAGGAACGAGGCGTTGCCGGCGGGCAGCTCCCCGGTGGCGACGGGCTTGCGCGCACGCCCGGCCCGTCGGTCCAGGGGCGCGTCGAACACGTCGTTGAGCAGCCCGGCGGTGAGCTGGACGAGCAGCACGGCGGCGCCGGCGACCAGCGACGGGCCGATGCCGCGGTCGCTGTAGGCGGCCAGCACGACGATCGCGACCGCGAGCAGGAGGGCCTGGCGGGGGTGCGCGGCCCGCAGCAACAGCCGCCACTGGGCGTCGGCGCCACGTTGGCGCCGTACGAAGGCGCGGGAGCGCGCTCGGAACGGCGCCCGCGGCTCGCGCGCAGCCCGGGGCGGCTTGGGCACCTTCGGCGCCTTGGGCGGCCTGGTCACCTCGGGCGGCTTGCGCGATCCGCCCTGCTTCGGCGGCTCCGCGCGCCTGCGCGCGGAGGTGAGCGGGGAGCGCCGGCCGCGCCCGGACGGTGCCGTGGCCCCGGCCGGCGGCGGGGGCGGGGCGGGGGGAGTGGAGGCGGGAGGGGGAAGCGGCGGGGTGCAGCCCGTCCCCGGAGCGGGCGGCGGGGGAGGCGGCGTCGGCGGCG
>JBQCHZ010000018.1:0-9152 GCA_051954195.1 Marmoricola sp. | reverse complement strand
GTCCCACAGCCGGCTGCGCCGGAGGGCCCGGGCGCACTGGAAGAAGACGCGCTCGACCGTGACGACGAGCACCGACGCCGGCAGCACGCCCCGCACGGCGTGCCGGGCCAGCTCCGCGGGGTCGGTCGACACGATCGCCGTGCCGCGCACCCGCAGCTCCTCGCCGAGCCCCGGCACGAGGAAGAGCAGGCCTACCCGGGGGTCGGCCACCACGTTGCGCAGCGTGTCCAGGCGGTTGTTGCCGCGTCGGTCGGGGATGACGAGCGTGCGCTCGTCGCGGACCACGACGAAGCCGGGAGTGTCCCCGCGTGGCGACTGGTCGAGGCCACCGTCGCCGACGGTGGCGACGACGACGAACGGCGCCGCGGCGATGATCCGGGCCTGCCCCGGCGTGATCGTCGACGACTCCTTCGCGAGCGAGTTGGGCGCCGGGGCGGCGGGGTAGACCTCGAGCAGCCGCTCGAGCGAGGTGACGAGGTGCTCGCCGGCTGCGAGCGGCTGTGCCTTGGGGTCGACGTCCACCCGCCCACGGTATGCCGTCCGCCCCGGCAGGCGGGCCGGCTCGCATCCACGACCCCGGGCCGCCCGGCTAGTACGCTGGCCCGGATCGCTGGCAGGCCGGGACAAGGACTAATCGGGTCGTGTACGTCAAGAGCCTCACCCTGAAGGGCTTCAAGTCCTTCGCCTCGGCGACCCAGATGCGTCTCGAGCCCGGCATCACCTGCATCGTCGGACCCAACGGCTCGGGCAAGAGCAACGTCGTCGACGCGCTCGCCTGGGTCATGGGGGAGCAGGGCGCCAAGTCGCTGCGCGGCGGGAAGATGGAGGACGTCATCTTCGCCGGCACCGCTGGGCGGGCCCCGCTCGGGCGGGCCGAGGTGACACTGACCATCGACAACACCGACGGCGCGCTGCCGATCGAGTACTCCGAGGTGACGATCAGCCGGACGATGTTCCGCAACGGCGGCTCGGAGTACGCCATCAACGGCCAGACCTGCCGGCTGCTCGACGTCCAGGAGCTGCTCAGCGACTCCGGCATCGGCCGCGAGATGCACGTGATCGTCGGTCAGGGCCAGCTCGACACGATCCTGCACGCCACGCCCGAGGACCGCCGCGGCTTCATCGAGGAGGCCGCGGGCGTCCTCAAGCACCGCAAGCGCAAGGAGAAGGCGCTCCGCAAGCTCGACTCCACCGAGGGCAACCTCACCCGCCTCAACGACCTCCTCAGCGAGATCCGCCGCCAGCTCAAGCCCCTGGGCCGGCAGGCCGAGGTCGCCCGCCGGGCCGCTGTCGTGCAGGCCGACGCCCGCGACGCCCGGGCGCGCCTGCTCGCCGACGACCTCTTCGGAGCGCGCACGACGCTCGCGCAGGAGCTCGCGGACGAGTCGGTGCTCGTCGAGCGCCGGGCCGAGGTCGAGCAGGCGCTGGCCGCGCTGCGCGAGCAGGAGTCGGGGCTCGAGGCGGCATTGCGGGAGGACCTGCCGGCGCTCTCGCGCGCCCAGGACACCTGGTTCGGCCTCTCCGGGCTGCGCGAGCGGCTGCGCGGCACGATCGGGCTGGCCGAGGAGCGCGTCCGCAACGCCGCCTCGGTGGCTGCCGAGCCGGTGCCCGCCGGCCGCGACCCCGAGGAGCTCGAGGAGCAGGCGGCCGAGGCCCGCGCGCAGGAGCAGGAGATCACCGCCGAGGTGGAGCGTCACCGTGCGGGGCTCCAGGAGGCGCTCGCCGCCCGCCAGGAGGCCGAGAACGCCTTCGGCGAGGAGGAACGCCGGGTCGCGGGCATGCTGCGTGCGGCGGCCGACCGCCGCGAGGGCGTCGCCCGGCTGCACGGCCAGGTCAACGGTCTCCGCAGCCGTGCCGCCGCGGCGGCGGAGGAGGTGGGCCGGCTCGGCGAGGCCCGCGCCGAGGCGCTCGCCCGCGCCGAGCGCGCCCGCGCCGGCTTCACCGCACTGGAGACCCGGGTCGCCGGGCTCGATGCTGGGGAGGAGGGCCTCGACGCCGAGCACGAGGCGGCGGCCGGAGCTCTGGCCGACCTCGAGGACCGGCTGGAGAAGACGTTGGCCGAGGTGCAGGCGGCCGAGCGGGAGCGCTCGGGGCTGACCGCCCGCAAGGAGGCCCTCGAGCTCGGCCTGCGCCGCAAGGACGGCGAGGGCGCTCTCCTGGCCGCCTCCGAGCAGGTCAACGGCCTGCTCGGCACCGTCGCGGCGCTGCTCAGCGTGCGCCCGGGGTTCGAGGCGGCGGTGGCGGTGGCTCTCGGTCGTGCCGCCGACGCCGTCGCGGTGCGCGACGCCGACGCGGCGGTCGGTGCGATCGCCCACCTCCGCGAGGAGGACCTGGGCCGTGCCGGCATGCTGCTCGCCTCCGGGACGCCGGCTCCCGCCGACGACAGCGCCTGGCCGGGACTGCCCGCCGGCGCGACGTACGCGCTCGATGTCGTGGACTGCCCCGACGAGCTGCGCCCGGCGCTGGCCCGGCTGCTGTTCAAGATCGCGGTCGTCGACGACCTCGCGTCGGCGCGCGAGCTGGTCCGTGAGGCGCCCGACGTGGTCGCCGTCACCCGGGACGGGGACCTGCTCGGCGCCCACTTCGCGGCCGGTGGCTCCGGCGCGGCGCCGACCCTGCTCGAGGTCCAGGCCGCCGTCGACGAGGCGACCGAGCAGCTCGACCGGGCGACCCACGAGCTGGAGCGGCTCGGGTTCACCCGGGCGACCCTCGAGCGCGAGCGCGCCGAGGCCCAGCGGCGCGTCGACGTCGCGCTGGCCAAGCTGCACGAGTCGGACGCGACCCTGGCGGCGGTGGCCGAGGAGCTGGGTCAGTTCGGGTCCCAGGCGCGGTCCGCCACGGCGGAGGCTGAGCGGCTCGCGCAGGCGATCGCCACCGCCGAGGAGGCCCGCGACCGTGACAGCGCCGGCCTCGCCGAGCTCGAGGCCCGGCTCGTCGCCGCGGAGGACGCACCCGACGAGGAGCCTGACACGACCGAGCGGGAGCTGCTCGCCGACCGCGCCCGCCAGGCCCGCGCGGCGGAGATGGAGGCCCGCCTCGCGTTGCGCACGGCCGAGGAGCGGGGCCGCGCGCTGCACGGGCGCGCCGACGCCCTGCTCGCCTCCGCTCGCGCCGAGCGCCAGTCCCGGGCCCAGGCGATCGCCCGGCGGCGGGAGGTGCTGCGGCAGGGCGAGGTCGCCCGCGCGGTGGCGCACGGCGCTCGCGCGGTGCTGGCCCGTCTCGAGGTGTCGGTGCAGCAGGCCTCCGTCGTGCGCACCGAGGTCGAGCAGGGCCGGGTGGGTCGGGAGGAGCAGCTGCGGGCGGTCCGTGAGCAGCTGCGCCAGCAGGGCCGCAGCCTCGACGAGCTCGTCAACGCCGGCCACCGCGACGAGATGGCCCGCACGCAGCAGCGGATGCGCATCGAGCAGCTGGAGGAGCGGGCTCTGGAGGAGCTCGGGCTCGACGGGGACAGCCTGGTGGGGGAGTACGGCCCCGACCAGCTCGTGCCCGCCGCGCAGACGGAGGAGGGCGAGGACGTCCCCGAGCCGGCCCCCTACGACCGGGAGGAGCAGACCAAGCGGCTCCGCGCGGCCGAGCGGGCACTGGCCCAGCTGGGCCGGATCAACCCGCTCGCGCTGGAGGAGTTCACCGCGATGGAGGAGCGGCACCGCTTCCTCACCGAGCAGCTCGAGGACCTGCGCCGCACCCGCAAGGACCTGCTCGACATCGTCCGGGAGGTCGACGAGCGCGTCGAGCAGGTCCTCACCGAGGCCTGGAGCGACGTCGCGCGGGCGTTCGACCATGTCTTCGCCCGGCTCTTCCCGGGCGGCGAGGGGCGCCTGGTGCTCACCGACCCCGACAACATGCTGGCGACCGGCATCGAGGTCGAGGCCCGGCCGCCCGGCAAGAAGGTCAAGCGGCTCTCGCTCCTCTCCGGCGGCGAGCGCTCCCTGGTCGCGGTGGCGTTCCTGGTCGCGCTGTTCAAGGCCCGGCCCTCGCCCTTCTACATCCTCGACGAGGTCGAGGCGGCCCTCGACGACACCAACCTGGGCCGGCTGCTGGAGATCTACGAGGAGCTGCGTGAGAACTCCCAGCTGCTGGTCATCACCCACCAGAAGCGGACGATGGAGGTGGGGGACGCCCTCTACGGCGTGACCATGCGCGGCGACGGTGTCTCGGCCGTGATCAGCCAGCGGCTGCGCGAGCGAAGCGAGAGACCGCAGCGGTCAGAGCTGGAGGCAGCGCGGTGACGGTGCGGTCGAACTGCGAGCCCGCGATCGAGTGCAGCGAGCGGGAGACCGCGTGAGCGAGCCCGACCGCTCCCGGCCGGCGCGGTCGTCGTACGCCGTGTGGCGCCAGGCGACCACCCGGTGGGCCGACGACGACGTCTACGGGCACATGAACAATGCGACGTACTTCGAGCTGATCGACACCGCCGTCAACGCCCACCTCGCCGAGGCCACCGGCACCGACATCCGCGCGCTGCGAGCGGTCGGTGTGGTCGCGGAGGTCTCCTGCCGCTACTTCCGCGAGATCGGCTACCCCCGCCCGGTCGACCTGGGCCTGGCCGTCGAGCGGCTGGGCCGGTCCTCGGTCGTCTACCGGGTGGGACTCTTCCAGGGCGAGGGCGACGAGGCGGCCGCCGAGGGCCGTTTCGTGCACGTGTACGTCGACAACACCGACCCGGCACGGCCCTCGACCCCGGTCCCGGACGCCATCAGAGCCGTGCTGGAGCCCCTCGTCCGCGGGTGAGCCCGCGGGGGCCGGCCGCCGGCTGTGGCGCTGCTCTCGGCGCCCGCGTCAGGCGGCGCGTGGCCCTTCGCAGCCTGTGTACGGTCGGCCCCATGGTCTCGGTGCTCCTGCTGCTGGTTCTGTGCCTCGTCGTCGCGGGTGCCGTGGCGGTCTACGCCGCGTACGTGCATCGCGGTGAGGAGGTGCCGCACGCCCCCTGGCTCGGGGACGCGATGCGGCGCGGCGTCGCGGCGCTGCCCACCCTCGACAACCACCCCCGGCAGCGGCTGGAGATCCAGCGCCGTGCGGTCCCGGCGCTGCAGACGGCCCGGGCGACGGCGCTCAGCAGCGCACGCAGCACCGCGCGGTCGCTGCGGGACCGCGTGCCTGCGCAACGGTGAGGCGTGACGTCGAGCCCGCACGACGAGCACCAGCACCAGGACCGGGGCCCGGGAGCGCCGCCGTGCACCCTGGTTGGATGAGCGCACGAGCGGATCGCGCGCTCGTCGCCTCCTGCTCCTCCGCACCCCTCGTCCGCCGAACAACTCCGTAGGGACCCCCGCATGACCTTGCTCGTCCTCATCGTCATCCTGGCCGTCGCGTTCGTGATCGTCGTGGCCGGCTCGATCGGGCTCGTCGCGCGCACGCGCCGGCGTGCCGGCGACCGCGTGGTCGTCGATCGCAGCCGCGGCCAGGTCATCGCCGAGCGCGACGTCGTCCGCACCGAGCCGCTGGAGATCCCGGACGGTCTGCCCGCCGACTCCGCCGACACGATCCTGGTCCCCCCGCCCGGGGTCGAGCTGCCCGAGTCCCGTGCCAGCCGGCTGGTCCGGCTGCGGCAGCGGCTCGCGGGCTCGCAGAACCTCCTCGGCCGTGGTCTGCTCGCGCTGCTCTCACGCGACCGTCTGGACGAGGAGACCTGGGAGGACCTGGAGGACACCCTGATCACGGCCGACCTCGGGGTCGCGCCGACCCAGGAGCTCGTCGAGCGGCTCCGCACCCGGCTGCGCGTCGAGGGCGGCGAGGCGCCGGTCCGCGAGGTCCTGCGGGAGGAGCTCCTCCAGCTCGTGGGACCGGAGCTGGACCGCACCCTGAACATCGAGGGGGAGGACGGCAAGCCCGCCGTGGTGCTCGTCGTCGGCGTCAACGGCGCCGGCAAGACCACCTCCGTCGGCAAGCTCGCGCGCGTGCTGGTCGCCGACGAGCGCTCGGTGGTGCTCGGAGCGGCCGACACCTTCCGCGCCGCCGCGACCGAGCAGCTCGCCACCTGGGGGACCCGGGTGGGCGTGGAGGTCGTCACGGGCCCCGAGGGCAGCGACCCTGCGAGCGTGGCCTTCGACTCCGTCCACGAGGGCATCCAGCGCGGCAGCGACGTCGTCGTCGTCGACACCGCCGGCCGGCTGCAGAACAAGCAGGGCCTGATGGACGAGCTGGGCAAGGTGAAGCGGGTCGTCGAGAAGCAGGCCCGGGTCACCGAGGTGTTGCTCGTCCTCGACGCCACCACCGGCCAGAACGGCCTGGTCCAGGCACGCGTCTTCCGCGACGTCGTCGACGTCACCGGGATCGTGCTGACCAAGCTGGACGGCTCCGCCAAGGGCGGCATCGTCGTCGCGGTCCAGCGCGAGCTCGGCGTGCCCGTCAAGCTCGTCGGCCTCGGCGAGGGACCCGACGACCTGGCTCCGTTCGACCCGGAGCTGTTCGTCGACGCGATCCTCGGCGACTGAGCCGACCGGCCGGCACTCGGGCGGGCGCCCACGCCCACCGGGAGCGATCAGGCGCGCAGGCCGTCCAGGGTCATCCGCACCAGGGCGGACGCCTCGGCGGCGGCCGGCATCGCCCGGCCGGTGATCACGCACACCGCGAGCAGGCCGGTCAGCCACTGCACCGCCCACCGCAGGTCGATCTCGGGTCGGAGCTCGCCGCGCTCGATGGCGCGCTCGAACATCACCTCGGCCTGCGCCTCGGCGCGCTCGCTGGCGGAGCGGTAGAGCGCTGCGATGCGGTCGTCGCGCACCGACTCCACGATCGTGGTCCGCAGGTAGGCCCCGCCGGCCTCGGAGTTCGCGAACGCCAGCACGTTGGAGTAGGTGACGGTGAGGTCGCCCTCGATCGTGCCCGTGTCCGGCAGCGGCATCTCCGAGACGTAGAGCCTCTCCATCGCCGCGACGGCGAGGTCCTCCTTGCGCGCCCACCGGCGGTAGACCGTCGCCTTGCCCACGCGCGCCTTGGCGGCCACCTCGTCGACCGTCATCGAGTCGAAGCCGCGCGCGAGGATCAGCTCGGCCGCCGCTTCGAGGATGCGTACGTCGGCCTGCGGGTCACGCGGCCGCCCGCGGCGGCGGACGACCGGCGGCACGACGACCTGCTCGGCCGGCTCGGCCGAGGGTGCGATGACGGACTGGTCCACGGCCAAAGGATAGAGCCGCCCCACCGCCGTCGTCGCAGATCGGGCGAATCGCGGGCCCCGTCGGCGCGTCGCGGGCGGCCGCGCCCGGTCCTGCGACACGCAGACGTAACACGGGTGCGGTGAACGTCACCCTCGCGTAACCTCACGCGCCGCGCCCTGTAACCCGCTCTCGGCACGGTGTGGCCCATGGACGGCTACTACGCGTGGATGATCGTCGCCACCGCCCTCGTGCTGATGATGACGACCCCGGCTCTCGCGCTCTTCTACGGAGGCATGACGCGCGCCAAGTCGGTGCTGAACATGATGATGATGTCGTACGTCGCGATGGCGGTCGTGGGCATCGTCTACGTGCTGTGGGGGTGGTCGGAGTCCTTCGGGAGCCGGCAGCTCCTCGGCGGGCTCCTCTCCGACCCCTTCGAGCTCTTCGGGCTCGAGGGCGTCGGCTGGGGCTCCTACATCGCGGTCTGCTTCCAGCTGACCTTCGCGGTGATCACCGCGGCGCTCATCTCCGGGGCGATCGCCGATCGGGTGAAGCTCTCGTCGTGGGTGGTGTTCCTGCCGGTGTGGGTCACGCTGTGCTACTTCCCGCTGGCGCACATGGTCTGGGGCGGCGGCTTCCTCTCCGAGCACCTCGCGGCCCAGGACTACGCCGGCGGCACGGTGGTGCACATCAACGCCGGCGTCGCGGGCGGTGTGCTCGCGCTGATCATCGGCCGGCGGGTCGGCTTCCGCAGCGAGCCGATGAAGCCGCACAACCTGACCCTGACGATGCTCGGAGCCGGGCTCCTCTGGTTCGGCTGGTACGGCTTCAACGTGGGGTCGATCGTGCTGGACACCTCGGCGAAGGACGGGGGGGTCGGGCAGTTCATGACCGAGACCGGCGTGACGTTCCTCAACACCACCGTCGCCACGATGGCGGCGATGCTGGCCTGGCTGCTGGTCGAGCGCCTGCTGCACGGCAGCGCCACGTCGCTCGGCGCGGCCTCCGGCATCGTCGCCGGCCTGGTCGCGATCACGCCGGCGTGCGGCGCGGTCGACACCCTCGGCGCGATCGCGATCGGAGCGATCGCCGGCGCCGCCTGTGCCGGGGCCGTCGGGTTGAAGTTCCGCTTCGACCTCGACGACTCCCTCGACGTCGTGGGCGTGCACCTGGTCGGTGGCGTCGTCGGCACCGTGCTGATCGGGTTCTTCTCCACCGCCTCGGCGCCGGGCGGCGTCGACGGGCTCTTCCACGGCGGGGGCTGGGGCTCGCTGGGCGACCAGGTCGGCGCGGCGGCGTTCACGATCGTGTGGACCGGCGTGCTGACCACCCTCATCGGCCTGGCCGTCAAGCACACCATCGGCTGGCGGATCTCGGCCGAGGAGGAGGTCGAGGGCATCGACCTGGTCGAGCACGGGGAATCGGCCTACGACCTGGACGGGCGGCCCTCGGGGCTGCGCGGGGGCGGCGTCACCACGCCCCAGCCGTCCGCAGCCCGTCGTACCACCGAGGGAGCGCTGGCATGAGGCTCGTCACCGCCGTCATCAAGCCGCACCGCTGGGAGGACGTCCGCGCCGCGCTCGAGGCGTTCGGCGTCACCGGCATGACGGTCAGCGAGGTCAGCGGCTACGGCCGGCAGAAGGGCCACACCGAGGTCTACCGCGGCGCGGAGTACGACATCGCGCTGGTGCCGAAGATCCGCGTGGAGATCGTCGTCGAGGACGACGACGCGGACGACGTCGTCGACGTGGTGGTCCGCGCCGCGGCCACCGGCCGGATCGGGGACGGCAAGGTCTGGGTGCTGCCGGTGGAGTCGATGGTGCGGGTGCGCACCGGGGAGCGTGACCGCGCGGCGCTCTGAGCGCGACGCCACGCACCGCCGGGGGAGGCATCGAGGGAAGCGACCAGGAAGGACCACCGGACCACCGTGACGGCGGGCGCACCCCCCCCGCCCGCCCCGCCCGGGGCCCGGAACACCGCCCAAACACAGCGGCAGGGTAGACGAAACCAGGGGGCGCGACAATTCTGACCCAAGAGCCAACTCGACGCCGGCGA
>JBQCHZ010000017.1:0-24726 GCA_051954195.1 Marmoricola sp. | reverse complement strand
CGGCCGGGGGGCCCGCCGGGGGGGCGGGGGGGGGCCCACCCCCCCCGCGCTCCCCCCGGGCGGGGGGGGGCCCCGGGCCCGGGGGCCCCCGCCGCAGCAGTGGACGACGAAGCGGCCTCAGGCCTTCTTGGCCGCCTTCTTCGTGGTGGTCTTCTTCGCCGTCGTCTTCGTGGCCGTCGTCTTCTTGGCGGTCGAGGCCTTCTTGGCCGGCGCCTTCTTCGCCGCGGTCTTCGCGGTTGTGCTGGTGGTGCTCTTCTTCGCGGGCGTCGTCTTCTTGGCCGTCGCGGTCTTCGCCGTCGACTTCGACGTGCTGGCCTTCTTCGCGCTCGCACTCGACTTCGTGGTGGCCGCCGACTTCGTGGTGCTCGTCTTCTTCGCGGTGGCCTTGGTGGCCGGCGCCTTCTTCGCCGGCGCCTTCTGGGCGGGGGCCTTCTTCGCCGTCGCCTTGGTGGCGGCCGACCGCGTCGCCGCAGCCGCGCTCTTGGTCGCCGCGGCAGCGGTCTTGGTGGCGGCCGCGGCGGTCTTCTTGGCGGCGGCGGGCTGTGCCTTGGCCTTCTCGAGGGTGAGCTTCGGCAGCTTCTTCGCCCCCGAGACCACGTTCTTGAGGTCGGCTCCGGGCTTGAACTTCGGCACCGCGCGCTTCTTGGTCCGGACCCGCTCGCCGGTCGCAGGGTTGCGGGCCCAGCCGGCCGCCTTCACCTGGCGCTCGAAGGAGCCGAACCCGGTGATCGCGACCTTCTCGCCCTTGGCGACCTCGCGGGTGATGGTGTCCAGGACGGACTCGAGAGCGTGCGACGCGGCCTTGCGGTTTCCCTCGAAACGGTTGGCCAGAGCGTCGATCAACTGACTCTTGTTCACAAGCTTCCCTTTCGTGAACATCAACAATCGAGCTCCGTGCCCGACTTTTCCCTTGCACGCTATGGCGAAAGTAAGCGCGGCCACAACGCTCCGCGCGCGTGTCGCGACGGTCGATTTACACCGACTCAGTGCTCGTTCGGAGGCACTGACCGCTCGCATTTTCACGCCCCGGTGCCGAATTCCCTTGCACACAAGGCGAAACTCGGTGCCGCGCAGCCTGGTCGGCACCGCACCCGCCTCCCGGCGCCGCGGGAGCGGACCTCAGGCGGTGACCGGCTTGAAGCTCGGCCGCTGCTCCTCGTAGGAGGCGATGTCGGCGTCGTGCCCGAGCGTGATGCTGATGTCGTCCAGGCCCTCGAGCAGCCGCCACCGGGTGTAGTCGTCGATGTCGAAGGACTCCCGGATCGCCTCCGGTCCGTCGCCGGCCCGGACGGTGCGGTGCTCCAGGTCGACGGCGACGGTGGCGCCCGGGTGCTCGTCGAGGTGGTCCCAGAGCCTCTGGACGACCTTCTCGTCGACCTGCGCGGCGAGCAGCCCGGCCTTGCCGGAGTTGCCGCGGAAGATGTCCCCGAACCGGCTGGAGATCACGACGCGGAAGCCGTAGTTCTGCAGCGCCCAGACCGCGTGCTCGCGCGAGGAGCCGGTGCCGAAGTCGGGGCCGGCCACCAGCACGGAGGCCTCGGCGTACTCGGGCCGGTTGAGCACGAACGACGGGTCGTTGCGCCACGCGGCGAAGAGCCCGTCCTCGAAGCCGGTGCGGGTGACCCGCTTGAGGTAGACGGCCGGGATGATCTGGTCGGTGTCGACGTTGCTGCGGCGCAGCGGCATCGCGACGCCGGTGTGGGTGCGGAAGGTGTCCATCTCTGCGCTCTCCTCGTCCGGTCAGTCCAGGTCGGCGGGGGACGACAGCGTGCCGCGCACGGCGGTCGCGGCAGCCACCAGCGGCGAGACCAGGTGGGTGCGGCCACCCTTGCCCTGCCGGCCCTCGAAGTTGCGGTTCGACGTCGACGCGCTGCGCTCCGGCGGCGCGAGGTGGTGGGGGTTCATGCCCTGGCAAATCGTGCAGCCGGCGCCGCGCCACTCCGCGCCCGCCTCCTTGAAGACCACGTCGAGTCCCTCGTCCTCGGCCTGCAGGCGCACCCGCACCGAGCCCGGTACGACGAGCAGCCGGGTGCCCTCGGCCACCTGGCGGCCCTCGATCACCGCTGCCGCGGCGCGCAGGTCCTCGATGCGGCCGTTGGTGCACGAGCCGACGAACACCGTGTCGACGTGCACCTCGCGCATCGGCGTACCGGGCTCCAGGCCCATGTACTCGCACGCCTTCTCGGCCGCGACCCGGTCCTGCTCGTCGTCGAAGGAGGCCGGGAACGGGACGGCCGCGCCGAGGGGGACGCCCTGACCGGGGTTGGTCCCCCACGTGACGAACGGCGTCATCTCGGCGGCGTCGAGCACGATCTCCTTGTCGAAGACCGCGTCGTCGTCGGTGCGCAGGGTGCGCCAGTGCGCGACGGCGGCGTCCCAGTCGGCGCCCTTCGGCGCCTCCGGCCGGCCCTCGATGTAGTCGAAGGTCACCTGGTCGGGCGCGATCATGCCGGCCTTGGCGCCCCACTCGATGCTCATGTTGCAGATCGTCATCCGCGCCTCCATCGAGAGCTCCTCGATGGCCTGACCGCGATACTCCACGATGTGGCCCTGGCCACCGCCGGTGCCGGTGTGGGCGATCAGCGTCAGCACCAGGTCCTTCGCGGTGACGCCCTCGGGCAGCGAGCCGTTGACCGTCACCGCCATGGTCCTGGGCTTGGCCTGCGGCAGCGTCTGGGTGGCGAGCACGTGCTCGACCTCCGAGGTGCCGATGCCGAACGCGATCGCGCCGAACGCGCCGTGGGTGCTGGTGTGGCTGTCGCCGCACACGATCGTCATGCCGGGCTGGGTGAGTCCCAGCTGCGGACCGACGACGTGGACGATGCCCTGCTCGACGTCACCGAGCGGGTGCAGCCGGACGCCGAACTCGGCGGCGTTCTTGCGCAGCGTCTCGACCTGGGTGCGGCTCACGGGGTCGGCGATCGGCTTGTCCCAGTCGACGGTCGGGACGTTGTGGTCCTCGGTGGCGAGCGTCAGGTCGGGGCGGCGGACCCGGCGCCCCGCGAGCCGGAGCCCGTCGAAGGCCTGGGGCGAGGTGACCTCGTGGAGCAGGTGGAGGTCGATGTAGAGCAGGTCCGGCTCGCCTGCAGCGCTGCGGACGACGTGCTCGTCCCACACCTTCTCGGACAGCGTCTTGCCCATCGGCTTTCCCTCTCGCTTTCGTGCGCCCTGGATGCGCGTCCGCCACCCTAACGCTTGCATCCCATCTTTCGAGACGGCAATATTGGCATATGGACAACTCGAGCGGAGTGGGCGTCCTCGACAAGGCGGCCCTCGTGCTGGCCGCGCTCGAGTCCGGCCCCGCCACCCTGGCCGGTCTCGTCGCCGGCACCGGCCTGGCCCGGCCCACGGCCCATCGTCTCGCGGTCGCGCTGGAGCACCACCGCCTCGTCGCCCGCGACATGCAGGGCCGCTTCGTGCTCGGCCCGCGCCTCGCGGAGCTCTCCGCCGCCGCCGGCGAGGACCGCCTGCTCGCGGCCGCCGGCCCGGTGCTCGCGCGGCTGCGCGACATCACCGGCGAGTCCGCGCAGCTGTGGCGCCGCCAGGGCGACTTCCGCGTCTGCGTCGCCGCCGCCGAGCGTCCCTCCGGCCTGCGCGACACGATCCCCGTCGGCTCCCAGCTGACCATGCGCGCGGGCTCGGCCGCCCAGGTGCTGCTCTCCTGGGAGGACCCGGAGCGGATGCACAAGGGGCTGCAGAACGCCGCCTTCTCCGCCACCGCGCTCTCCGGCATCCGCCGCCGCGGGTGGGCGCAGTCGATCGGCGAGCGCGAGCAGGGGGTGGCGTCGGTCTCCGCGCCGGTCCGCTCCCCCAGCGGCAAGGTGATCGCCGCGGTCTCGGTCTCCGGCCCCCTCGAGCGCCTCACCCGCCAGCCCGGCCGCATGCACGCCCCCGCCGTCCTCGCCGCCGCCGAGCGACTCTCGGAGTCGCTGCGCCGCGCCGCGGCGGAGTAGGCCCGGGTTCAGAACAGGGCGTCCTGCTCCAGCTCCAAGAGGAGCTGCTTGCGGTGGATGCCGCCGGCGTAGCCGGTGAGGGTGCCGTTGGCGCCGATGACCCGGTGGCAGGGGACGACGATCGGGATCGGGTTGCTGCCGTTCGCCAGCCCGACGGCGCGGGAGGCGGCGTTGGTGCGGCCCAGGCGGCGGGCGATCTCGCCGTACGACGCGGTCTCGCCGTAGCCGATGCCGCGCAGCTGCTCCCACACCGCCTGCTGGAAGGCGGATCCGGTCGGGGCCAGCGGGAGGTCGAACTCCTTGAGCTCGCGCGCGAAGTAGGCGCGCAGCTGCTCGACGGCGCTGCGCAGCAGCGGGTCGGTGTCGGTGCGCTCCCCGATCGGACGGCCGTTGACGAGACCGCGGAAGGGGCTGAACTCGATCGCGAGGAGGGCGCCGTCGCGGGCGATCAGCCGCAGCTCACCGACCGGTGAGTCGAGGGTCGTCCACATCGCAGCCTCCGTGGTGGTGGTCGTCATGCATTGTCCTCTCCGTCGGCCGCGGATCCAGCCTCGGCCGACCACAAATGCATCAGGGCGTTGGAGCGCCACGGCCGCCACCGGTCGGTGGCGGTCAGGTCGATGCCGCGGGCCGCGGCCGAGCGGCGCAGCCCGAGGTCGGTGCCGAGCAGCACGTCGGGGTCGCCGAGCGCCCGCATCGCGATGTAGTCGGCCGTCCACGGCCCGATGCCCGGCAGCGCGAGCAGCGCCGCGCGCACCTCGGCGCGATCCGCTCCGCGGTCCAGCCGTACGACGCCCTCGGCGACGGCGGCCGACAGCGTGGTCAGTGCCCGGCCACGGCTCCGCGGCACGGGCAGCGTCTCGGGGTCGACCTCCGCGAGCACCTCGGCGGTGGGGAACAGCCGGTCGACCCGGTGCTCCCCCTCGATGCCGAGCGGGGCGCCGTGCTCGGCGACGAGCCGGGCGGCGGTGGTGCGCGCTCCGGCGACGCTGACCTGCTGACCGAGCACCGCCCGCACAGCGAGCTCGAGCCCGTCGACGTGTCCGGGCACCCGGAGCCCGGGTCGCTGGTCCACCAGGGGCGCGAGACCCGGATCGGCGGCCAGGTGGGCATCGACCACGACGGGGTCCGCATCGGCATCGAGGAGTCGTCGGGTGCGCTCGAGGGCGGGCGCCAGGTCGCGGGCGTCGGCCAGCGCGAACCGGCACGGCACCAGTCCTGCCGGGCGGTCGACCAGCCTCAGGCGCACCACACCAGGGCCGTGCGGCAGGAGCAGGCTGCGCTCGTAGGCGGTGGCGTCGGCCCACTCCACGCCGGGCACGGCGCGCAGGCGCAGGAACGCCAGCAACGAGGCGCCGTCGAACGGCTCCCGCACGCCGATGCGCGTCGACACCAGACCGGTGGCCGTCGTACCGCCGCGGCGGCCGCGGAGCTCGGTCGGCGAGGCGGCGTACACCTCGCGGACGGTGTCGTTGAACTGGCGCACGCTGCGGAAGCCGGCGGCGAAGGCGACGTCGGCGAAGCTCAGCGCGCTGCCCTCGACGAGGGTGCGCGCCGCCTGGGCCCGCCGCGACCGGGCCAGCGCGAGCGGCCCGGCACCGTAGGCGGTGGTGACGATCCGGTTGAGCTGGCGCGTCGAGTAGCCCAGGGCCGTGGCCAGGCCGTCGACGCCCTCGCGGTCGACGAGCCCATCACCGATGAGCCGCATCGCCCGGCCCGCGACGTCGCCGGCGACGCCCCACGCGGGCGAGCCCGGCACGGCGTCGGGCAGGCAGCGCTTGCAGGCGCGGTAGCCGGCCTGCTGGGCGGCGGCGGCCGACCGGTGGAAGGTGACGTTCCCGCGACGCGGCGTCAGCGCCGGACAGCTCGGCCGGCAGTAGATCCCGGTGGTGCGGACCGCCGTCCAGAAGACGCCGTCGAAGCGCCGGTCACGGCCCTGCACCGCCCGGTAGCACGCGTCGTCGTCGAGCTCCACGTCCGAGAGTCTGCGGCACACCGGCGGCCGGATTCCAGCGGGTTTCGGACACCGCTGCCACACCTCACCTCGATGCGATCAGCACCACGACGGCCACCGCCACCGCAGCGACCGCCACCGTGAGCAGCTCGTGGGCACGCGGCCGCGGAGCGGGCCGCCCTGCCTGGATCGCGGCCTCCACCCGGCGCCAGCGCAGCGAGGCGAGGACCGCAGCACCTCCGCCGGCCACGGCGAGCACCGCGGCCAGCGCCCGTACGACGCCCTGCGGCCAGGGAACGTCGACCGCCACCAGCCCCGCTGCTGCGGCGAGCAGGCCGAGCGCCGTACGGATCCAGGCCAGGAAGGTCCGCTCGTTCGCGAGGGAGAACCGCGGGTCGGGATCGCGCGCCGTCACGGGTCCGAAGTGTGGCAGAGACCGCCGAGCCGGGTCGTCGGCCCACGAGGGGGCGCGGCACCCGGGTGGTACCCCCGACCGGATTCGAACCGGCGCTACCGCCTTGAGAGTTGGCTCAGAGGGTCACCGGACGACGACGGAAATCGATGAAACCGCAGGTCAGAGGCAAATTCGGCGATTGGACGCCGTTGGCCATGTTGGGCTGTTTCTGGTCCTCGTGTTGCCCCAGTGTTGCCCGAGACCTGTCGGCCGCTCCTACGCGGCGGCCATGGACTGCAGGGTCATCGGGCTGGCGTGCCCGCCACTTTCCGTGCCGGCACTGGCTGCACCACCGACGTCATCGGCGATGGAGACGATCAGGCCTCCGAGCATGAACGCACTGAGGACGGCGACCAGCGTGGAGGTGGGGATGGCCGGGATCAGCCGCCGGATTCCGTCTGTCCGGGGTTCGGCGCCGTGGTAATCGTGGGTCAGCGCATGGCCCTTCCCGCGTTGCAGCAGATAGCGGTTGACGGGGACGGCCGCGATGAACGCCACGCTCAGCGAAATCATCATGCCGACCCAGAACAGCACGTTGACGAGCCCAGCGTTCATGGCCCCCGGAATGAGAGCCATGACGACGTTGTCGACGATCTCCATGGTGACGATCGACAGCGTGTCGGCCGCGACGACGACGCTCAGCGCTGCTCCCAGGGCGAGACCGGCCCTCAGTAGCGGCATGGACGAGAGCGTGAAGCCGAAGACGAACGCCAGGGCAATAGAGATGACGATGGTCCATGCGTTGCCGAGACCCGCGGCGGTTCCGATGATGAGGCCAACGATCTCACCGATCGCGCAGCCGGTCAGGCAATGCAGCGTGGCCGAGACGGCCATCGAGTTGACGCTCCCCATGGCGTCATGCCCGGTGTGATGGTGGTCGTGTGCGCTCTCGGCCATGGTGCTCCTTCGCCTCGACGGGTCGGGCGGCGCCCGCAGTTAACGTGATTGTACCCCCCGGGGGTATGTTCCGTTGTAAGCACTCACCACTCGTAGCCCCGACGTGAAGCCGGCGCGCGAGCGGCCGGCGGCGGGAAGACGCTACGGCCCACTAGCGCGGTCGGCACGCTGATCCACGGCGCCGAGTCGCAAGTGCTCGCTGTGGTGGACGGCTTGGTCGATGAGCTCGGAGACGTGGTCGTCGTAGAGGGAGTAGACGATGTTTCGGCCTTGGCGCTGGCCGTCGACGAGTCCGAGGTTGCGCAGCAGGCGCAGTTGGTGAGAAACCGAAGACTGCTCCATGCCGACCGCCTCGGACAGCTTGCCCACGGTGACGGGACCGTCTTGGAGCGTGGCCAAGATCAACAACCTGCTCGGCGTGGACAGCGCCTGCAAGGTGGTCGCGACCGACTTCGCCGTCGCAGCGTCCAGCCGCGCCCGAGTGGCCCGAACGTCCACCTTATGTCCCATGACGCCACCATACCTCGGATTGGATGAACAGTTCTTCATCTGTCTACACTTGGGCGGTGACGCTGCAGCAGACGGAGGATCGACAGACGAGGGGCAACCAGGTCGGCCGGTCGGCCTCTCCCGCGAGGCCGACGCCGGCGTGGCGCAGCGCCCTGACGCTGGCTGAGGTGCGGTGGGCTGCGCTGGCCACGGCGCTCTTTGCCGTCGGCGGAGTGTGCCAGCTCGGTGGCGCACCGGCGCCGCTGTGGTGGGCGCTCTACCTGGCGGCGTATGCCGCGGGCGGCTGGGAGCCCGCGCTGTCCGGCCTCCAGGCGCTGCGCGAGGAGACTCTGGACGTCGACATCTTGATGATCGTCGCCGCGATCGTCGCCGCGGCGATCGGGCAGGTCTTCGACGGCGCGCTGCTGGTCGTCATCTTCGCCACCTCGGGCGCGCTCGAAGCCTTCGTTACGCGACGCACCGAGGACAGCGTCTCCGCCCTGTTGTCGCTCGCTCCCGAGCAGGCCACCCGGCTGAACCCCGGCGGCACCGAGGAGGTCATCGACACCGAGGCGCTCGTTGTCGGCGATGTGCTGCTGGTTCGTCCTGGTGAGCGTGTCGGCGCCGACGGCGAAGTGGTCGACGGTCGGTCCGAGGTGGATCAGGCCTCGATCACGGGCGAGCCGCTGCCGGTGCTGAAGGAGCCGGGCGATGAGGTGTTCGCCGGCACGTTCAACGGCACCGGCGCACTGCGGGTGCGGGTCAACCGACGCGCGCACGAGTCCGTGGTGGCTCGGATCGTGGCCCTGGTCGAGCAGGCGTCGGAGACCAAGGCGAAGACGCAGCTGTTCATCGACAAGGTCGAGCAGCGCTACTCAGTAGCCGTCGTGGTCGCCACGCTCGCGCTGTTCGCCGTACCGCTCGCCTTCGGCGCCGCATTCCAACCCACCCTGCTGCGAGCGATGACGTTCATGATCGTGGCCTCCCCGTGTGCGGTTGTGCTGGCGACCATGCCGCCGCTGCTCGCGGTGATCGCCAACGCCGGCCGCCACGGGCTCCTGGTGAAGTCGGCAGTCGCGCTGGAGGAGCTGGGCAAGGTCGACGTGGTCGCCTTCGACAAGACCGGCACGCTGACCGCCGGGACACCGCGGGTCTCCGAGGTCGTGGCGCTCGCCACGCTAGACGAGAACGGTGTACTTGCCCTGGCCGCTGCCGCTGAGCACCCCAGCGAGCACCCCGTGGCGCGCGCCATCGTCACCGCGGCGCGCGATCACGGTGTGACGGTCGAGCACTGCGACGACTTCTCCTCCACGCCCGGTCGCGGCGTGTCCGCCACGGTGGCGGGCCGGAAGGTCGAGGTCGGCTCTCCGGCACTGCTCGCGGACGACGCCCGCGCATGTGGCGAGGCATCTGAGGCTCTGGACCGACTCGAGGCCGCCGGCCGCACCGCGGTGTTGGTGCTCCTCGACGGCTCCGTCATCGGTGTCCTCGCGCTGGCCGACCGTCTCCGGGACGAGGCCGCCGCGGCCGTGGCCGATCTGAGGACGGCCACCGGCGCCCGGCCGGTCCTGCTCACGGGAGACAACCAGCGCGCCGCCGACCGGCTAGCGGCCGAGGTCGGGATCGGCGAGGTCCATGGCGCTCTGCTTCCCGAGGACAAGGCGACGCGAGTGCAGGCGCTCAAGGACGCCGGCCACCGGGTGCTGCTCATCGGCGACGGCGTCAACGACGCGCCAGCGATGGCGACCGCCGATGTCGGCGTCGGCATGGGGCGCAGCGGCTCGGACCTGGCCATGGAGACCGCCGACGCGATCCTGGTCCGCGACGACCTGTCCGCGCTGCCCAAGATCATCGCGCTCTCACGCCGCGCTCACCGGGTCGTCAAGGCCAACCTGGTCATCGCCTCGCTCGTCATCACCGCACTCGTCCTCTGGGACATCCTCGGCACCCTTCCGCTGCCTCTCGGTGTCGCCGGGCACGAAGGCTCCACCGTCATCGTCGGGCTCAACGGCCTGCGGCTGCTGCGCCGCTCGGTGTGGACCCGGGCCACCGTCGGGTCCACCCGCTGATGGCACACAAGAAGAAGATGCGTTGCTGCCAGTCCCGCCCTCGCTGCGCGTCCTGCCCGGTCCTTCTCCTCCAGCAACGCAAGAAGAACAAGGGAGTCAGCCGGTCGTCATATGACAGCAAGAAGAAGTGACTCTCATTCCCTGTGAGGGGCCAGTGCGCGCATCGGTGCCCACAACGAGGACCAGAGCCCAGACCTACCTCTATGTCCCGGTCGAGTCGTGTGAGGAGGCGAAACGTCGCTCCTCGCGACGCTCCACGATGCTGCTTCGTACCCGCCACGCCGCGAGCAGGACCACCACGACAGCAGCGACCGCGATGGCGCCGCCGAGGCCGATCTTGTGCTCAAGTGTGTGGTAACTGCGACCCGCGACATGCCCCACGACCACGAAAGTCGTGCCCCAGATGACGCCTCCCACGGCATTCCATCGCAGGAACCGTGCGTAGGGCATCCGAGCTGAACCGGCGAGCGCCGGCATCATCGCCCGGAAGAATGCGGTGAATCGGCCGAGAAACACCGCGACTCCGCCTCGGCGCCGCAGGAAGTCGCTCGCCTTGTCCACCGCTGCGCGGTGCCGTTGCAGAGACTTCGTCTCGAGGACACGGATCAAGTAGTGCTTGCCGAGTTCATACCCGACCGTGTCGCCGAGGATCGCCGCGATCACCACTGTGACGATCGGCACCCACAACGGCACACCGTGAATGATCGTCGCGACACCGGCCAGGACGGCAGCCGTCTCTCCAGGGATCACGAACCCTACGAAGATCGCGTCCTCGGCGAACACCAGCAGCGTGCACACCACGATCAGCCACACCGGATTGATGTTCAACAAGCCGTCCATGGTCTCGAGTGTCGCCTGGTCACGTGAGCGGAACCTGACCGGCGAGTCGGCCGCCGGGGTTCGCCACACCACCTTCATCCGGCCGTCATCCAACGCCTCGTACGGTCCGCGCATGACAAGACCGCTCGCAGTCGACGCCTCGAACGTCGTGAAGTCGTTCGGGGCCGTACGCGCCGTCGACGGCGTCTCCATCCAGGTGGCACCCGGAGAGGTGTACGGCGTCCTCGGGCCCAACGGCGCCGGCAAGACGACGTTCCTGCGCATGTTGTTCGGCTTGATCCGTCCGGACGCCGGCACGATCGAGGTCAACGGTCGCAGCTGGCAGCGTGACGGCTCAAGCGTGCTGCACGGCGTCGCCGGATTCATCGAGGCGCCACGCTTCTATCCGTACCTGACCGGTCGGCAAAACCTCGAAGGACTCGCTCGTCTCGATGGCGGCGTACGCCGGGGACTCATCGACGAAGTCCTCGAGACGGTCGACCTCGGTGATCGTGCCGATCGCAAGGTCAGCGGCTACTCCTACGGCATGCGTCAGCGACTCGGAGTCGCGGCCAGTCTGCTGCGGGAGCCGGTCCTGCTCGTGCTCGACGAGCCCGCGAACGGGCTCGACCCGGCCGGAATTCGCGACATGCGGTCCTTGGTCAAGCGGCTCGCGGACAGTGGCCTGACCGTCCTGCTCTCCTCCCACAACATGGAGGAGGTGGAGGAGATCTGCGACAACGTGACAATCATGAAAGACGGCACGGTCGCCTTCCACGGAAGCATCGCGGAACTCCGTGCGATGGCACCGGACCCCGGGCACCTCCTCGACACCACCGACAACGTCCACGCCATGTCGTTGGCCTCGCGCTACCAGCTCACCGTCACCGATGACCCCGATTCCGAGGACGACGGAGGGGCGCTGATCGTCTCAGGGCCCACCGACGTCGTCGCGTCCTACGTTGCCGACGTCGTCGGATCCGGCATCGCGCTACGGCAGTTCACGCCGACCCAGACGCCGCTGGAGGCGCTCTTCTTCATGCTCACCGACACCGGGGTCCACCCTGACCAGCGAGAAGAGGCCCTGCGATGACCACCCTGACCGCCCCCTCGACCCCGCTGTCGCATTCCCGCGAACGCCATCCCGGCGTCGCCGAAGTGCTGGGATTCGAACTAGCCAAGCTGCGTGCCCAATGGCGGGCGCGGGCCGTGCTTCTCGGCGCTCTCCTGGCGCCCGTTGCCATCGCCCTCGCCATCCATGCGCAGGGCAACGCACCGAAGGACACGCTCTTCGGTCGCTACGCCACCACGAACGGCTTCGCGCTCGCGCTCCTGGTGCTCGGATACGCGAGCCAGTGGGTGCTTCCCTTGCTCACCGCGATCGTCGCTGGCGACATCTTCGCCAGCGAGGACCACCACGGCACCTGGAAAACGGTCCTGACCCGGTCCGTGGGCCGGTCGAAGGTCTTCGGCGCCAAGGTGATCGCTGCGTTGGGCTTCGCCGTCCTCGTCGTAGTCGTCCTGGGCGCCTCGACAATCGGGTCCAGCCTCCTCGTCGCCGGGCATGGCGACGTGCTGGGCTTGACCGGTCAGCTGATCGGGGCGCATCGCGCCTTGCTGCTCGTCTCGGCCAGCTGGCTGAGCACCGTCCCGCCCGTCCTGGCCTTCGCCGGCCTGGCGATCCTGCTGTCGGTGTGGTCGCGCAACGCGGCTGTCGGCATCGCAGCGCCGGTAGCGATCGGCTTCGTGATGCAGCTCGTTGGCGCGATGGGCGGCGCCGAAGCCCTCCGCCCGTACCTGCTCACGACGGCCTTCGAGGACTGGCACGGCTTCCTCGCCGCCCCGGCCTTCGCGGGCCCGTTCTTGATCGGACTCGTCGCAAGCGTCGTCTGGACCCTCCTGACCCTCGGGTTGTCCTGGACCATGCTTCGCCGTCGCGACATCACCGGAGGCTGACCATGCGCCGCACCATCATCACCTTGACCGTCGCCCTCCTCGTCGCTGTGGGATGCGGCGCCGTCGTCATCGCAAGCAGTGGGGGCAGTGCGATCACGCGTGCACGCCTCGAGCGCTCGGTGACCACCGCCTTCAGCAACGTCTACGCCCAGCAAGCGCACCTCTTGGGGCATCGCGGGGTCACCCCTGCCTCGCTGCACGCCAAGGCGATGTGCGACAAGGGCCCGGGCCTCACCCAGAGTGGTCCCGGCACCAGCTGGAACTGTCTGACGAGCTGGACCGATCCGAACGTGCCGATGCCGCCGGCGGGCTACGGCAAGCTCGAGCTGAACGTGCACAGCAACGGCTGTTACACCGTCGGTGCGCCTTCGAGCCTCGTCGGATACCAGACGATCACCGATGCGGCCGGTCACACCGTCAACAACCCGGCCTACGAGTTCGACGCCTGCCTGGACCCGACCAGCTCGAATACGCCCACCGGCGTGACCTTTCCATCAGCACTCAGCGTCACGAGCACCACCGCCACACCGGACGCACGCGGCCATCTCGCTGTGGGCTTGGCGTGCGGCGTCGGCGCGGGTGGCTGCAAGGGTACGGTCACGGCGACCGCCGGCTCTACCGTGATCGGGACGGGTTCGTTCGCGTTGACCGAGCAGGCGACCACCAACGTGCCGATCTCCGGGATCGTGCCGAACGGCGCTCGGAACGTGACGTACACCGTCCACGCGGCTCGTGGGGTCGCGCCCTCTCCAGCGACAGTTCCAGTTCAACGCTGAGCCGACGGGCCCCAGCCCGCGTGCGGCGCCGCCACGGCCTTCGCGAAATGGGCCCGCCTCGCCAATCGCTCACTTCGAGTGCACATCACTCGTCTGGCTTCTCCGACCCTGTGAGCACTTGCCTTCGTTGACCATCGACGGCTTGCAGAATCTTCTCGAAAGCCCTGCCCCTCCTGCTGTCCAACGCCTTCTTCTCAGGCGGCACGCATGCTACGAAGGATCGAAGGAATCGAGGCCGAAAACCGGCGCTGACCTGCGGATATGTGGTTATCGATGGTAGTCGACGAAGGTTCGACGAGGGCGGTTCGCATGCGTGGTGGGGTGAAGTTCTATCGCGGCGCAGCGAGAGCCGCTCGCGACTACGTCGAGCGCGATCGATCCCGCGCTGACGACTACTACCTCGGGGAGGGCGCCGGCGTCGCACAGCGCTTGAGGGCCACCCCCGACGGCGTCCTGGCCGCTGGTCTGATGGACGGCGACACCTACGAGCGATGGGTCGCCGGCATCGACGTCAACAGCGGTTGCAAGAAGGGTCGGGTCCGCGACGACGCCAACGCACTGCGGTTCGTCGAGATCACCGTGAACGGGCCCAAGACCTGGTCGCTTGCGGCCGCGCTGCACCCGGAGATCTCCGACGCACTGGATGCGGCCCAGGACAAGGCCGCCAACGAGATCGTCGGCTGGGTCGCACAACACGCCACGACCCGGGTCGGTCCTCGAGGCGGTCAGGTGCAGGTACCGGTCGAAAGGATCGAGGCGGCGGTCATCCGGCACTACACGTCACGGGCCGGCGATCCCCACCGTCACCTCCATCTGCAGGTCAACGCCAGGGTCTACGCGGCCGACGGCTGGCGGGCCCTGCACTCGGTGGGATTCCGGGACTCGATCGAGGCCATCAACGGCATCGGGCACGCAGCGGTCGCGACGGACCCCGAATTCCGAAGGGTCCTGGCAGCTCACGGGTTCAACATCGATCCGGAGACGAGCGAGATCCCCGAGCTCGCGCCGTACGTCGGAGCGTTCAGCGCCAGGGCGGCACAGATCCGGCGCAACGTCGACCGGTACGAGGCCGGGTGGCGGAGCGAGCATCCGGGCCAGGAACCAGGACCCGGACGACGACAAGGGTGGGATCGCCGGGCGTGGAGCGAGGCGCGACCCGACAAGATCGCGCCGCTCGACGGCCGCCAGCTCGTGGAGCGCTGGAACCAGGAACTGGGGGAGCTCGGCTACCGCGACCCGGGCACGGCTGTGCAGCTCAAGGGCACGCGGCCGGGATGGATCAACCGGGACGCCGCAGCCGATCTGATCGTGTTTATGCTCGGAGCAAAGGCTTCAGCGTGGAACGAGGCCGACATCCGCGGCAAGGCCGAGATCCTGCTCGCGCAGACCTGCGTCGTCGCCGACTCGACCGTGCGCATCGAGCTGGCCGAGGACATCGTCGCCCGGACCATCGAGCGTTGCAGCCGACTACTGTCCGGCGACGACGTTCCTGAGCATGTTCGTTCGCTGTCGTCGCCGTACGTGCTCGACGTCGAGGCCGATCTCATCGCCCGGATGTCGCGGCGCGCGCAGCGGCCGGCCCGCCGGGCGCGCGTCGGGGCGCGTGGGATCGACCGCGTCGACCCGACGCAGGCCGCCGTGGTGGGGGTGCTGGCCGGCGACGGCCGGCTTGTCGTGGTCGAAGGAGCGGCCGGAGCCGGGAAGACCACCGCCCTGCGGTCGACCCACGCGGTGCTCGCCCGGCAAGCGCACCGCCTGGTGATCGTGACACCGACGCTCAAGGCCGCCGAGGTCGCCGCGGCCGAGACCGGCGCCGAGGGGCATTCGGCTGCCTGGCTGATCCACCAACACGGCTGGCGCTGGGACACCGACGGCCACTGGACACGCCAACCGGACCCGACGCCCGAAGCGTCCGCCGCACTCACACCCGGTGACCTCCTGCTCATCGACGAAGCCGGCATGCTCGACCAGAACACTGCCCGAGCACTGCTGAGGATCGCCGACGAGACCGGCGCCCGAGTGGCGTTCGTCGGTGACCGGCACCAGCTCCCGGCCGTGGGACGCGGAGGCGTCCTCGACCACGCGGTCACGTGGGCCCAGCCCACCGCGGTCGTCACGCTGGAGAAGGTGCACCGGTTCGCCGACCCGGATTACGCCGATCTCAGCCTGAGGATGCGCAAGGGCGTGGACCCGGCGGCTGTGTTCGACGAACTCGAGCGACGCGGCCTGATCGTGGTCCACGGCAGCGAGGTCGAGCGCACCGCCGCTCTCGCCGACGCCGGAGCGGCCGGCGATCTCGTCATCGCGGATCGACGCGAAGAAGTGGCCGACCTCAATGCAGCCATCCGCGAGCATCGGAGCCTCGGCCGCGATCCAACGGACGTCATCACCACGACAGCTGGCGAACAGCTTGGCTTGGGTGACCGCGTGGCCACCCGTCGCAACGATCCCGATCTCCAGGTCGCGAACCGCCAGACCTGGACCGTCGCAGCCATCGGCGACGACGGCAGCCTCACGCTGCGCGGCCGAGGTCGCGAACGACAGGTTCCCGTTGAGTACGCCGCGCGGTTCGTCGAGCTCGCGTACGCCACCACCGTGCACGGCGCCCAAGGCGACACCGTCGATCGGGCTCACGTCGCCTTGAGCGACACGACAGGCGCGGCAGCGGCATACGTCGCCATGACCCGTGGCCGCGAGAACAACACCGCACATTTGGTGGCCGAATCCGTCGACGACGCGAGGCGGCAGTGGGTCGAGGCGTTCGGTCGCGACCGGGCCGACCTCGGCCCCACCCACGCACGCCGTCAGGCCATCGACGCGATCGACCGCTACGGGCCGAACGCCCGACGTCGCTCGACCCCGCCGCTACCACCACCCTTGCCGTCCGCTCCGTCGCACGATCACGGACTCACGCTGTGAAGCGCTACGAGCGCGGCACGGGGCCCCGCCACTTCCTCGGCAACGGCCACCGGATCCTGAGCTCGCCGGCCATCCACTCACTTACCCCGCCCGGGTCCAGATGCCGGCCCTCGTGCTTCATGGCTCCGTCGATGAGCGGTTGCCACGCCTGACGAACAGGGGCCGGCAGGGTCATCTCCGGCCACGCCTGGACCAGTAAGAGCCCGTCGACGGAGTCCTCCACCATGTCCGTCATGCCGTGCTGCACGACGAGCTCGTAGTAGTCGATCCGCTCGCTGGTGACGGAGAGGTCCCACCTGCGGACGAACGTGGGCCAGCTGTCGGTGACCTCGGACGGGAAGACGTACTTGAACGCCTGCACCCTGGCGAAGCACTTCGGGACCGGGACTGCCCACAACCTGTCCGGAACGCTGAACGATCCGACCTCGTGGTCCTCGATGGTCTCCCAGAAGATCATCGGCTTCGCGACCAGCTCGTGGTTCGCGGCATTGACCAGGCGCTCGGCCACCTCGAGGGTCGGGGACTTGCGGCGCCTCTCGTACTCCGAGATCGAGGACTGCTGGGTCCGCGCGAGCTCCGCCAGCCGGCGCTGGGAGAAGCCCTCCGCACGGCGGGCCACCTCGATCACCGTCTTCGTCGGCAGCACCCGTCAATGATCGCCGATCATCGATCGGTGCGCCATACGCACCTTCCTGGTGAAGGCGGATGGACCGCCCGGCGACCCGCGGGTCGCAGCCATCGAGGAGACCCTCATGACCGCACAGCCCTCCATCCCGCAGCAGCGCACGAATCTCGGCGACGAGATGCTCACACTCCACGAAACCGCCGCCCTGCTTCGGCTCCCGGAGAACACGCTCCGCTACTGGCGGCACCTCGACGCCGGGCCTCGCAGCTTCAAGGTCGGCCGCCACGTCCGCTACTGGAAGGCCGACGTCGTCCTCTGGCTCACCGAGCAGAGCACTCGTCCGCAGGGTCGGCGCTGACGGCGACACCACCCACGAATCCTGAGAGAGGATGGCCCATGGCCAGCATCGAGAAGCGCATCCGTGACGGACAGACTGTCTGGCGAGCGCACTACCGGACCCCGGCCGGCTCACAACGGAACAGGACCTTCACTCGCAAGGTCGACGCCGAGCGCTTCCTGACGAGCGTCGAGCACTCCAAGGTGACCGGCATCTACGTCGACCCCGCCCTCGCTCGGGTGACCGTCGGCGACTGGGCTCAACGGTGGCTCGCCGGCCAGGCGCATCTGAAGCCGACCTCACGGGCGCGCTACGAGGGCGTACTGCGCAAGCACATCTGCCCGAAGTGGAACCACGTGAAGCTTTCGAACGTCGCGCACAGCGACGTGCAGGCGTGGGTCAGTGAGCTCGCCAAAGACCACTCCCCTGCCACGGTTCACAAGATCCACCGAGTTCTGAGCCTGGTTCTCGACATGGCGGTGAAGGACGGTCGTCTGGCGCGGAATGTGGCGACGGGTGTTCATCTGCCGCGGGTGCGGCAGCACGAGCGTCGTTATCTCTCGCACGACCAGGTGGATGCGCTCGCCACGGCGACCGGTTACCCGACCGTCGTGAGCAAGCACAGCAGCCTCGACACGCGCTCCAACGAGACCTACAGATTGGTGGTGCTGTTCCTGGCCTACACCGGCGTCAGGTTCGGGGAGATGGCGGCGCTTCGCGTCGGCAGGCTCGACCTGACTCGCAACCGGGGAGCGATCGTGGAGTCCGTGACGCCGGTGCAAGGCCAGGGACTGGTGTGGGGCACGCCGAAGACCCACCAGCGTCGTGAGGTTCCGATCCCGCGCTTCCTGTCCGCAGAGATCGCAGCCCACGTGGCCGGTCGGGGTCCGGAGGATTTGGTGTTCGCCGGGATCCGTAACGGTCAGCCGCTGCGGGTGAGCACCTTCCGGGGAGCTTTCAGCGCCGCCGCATGCGCCATCGGTGTTCCGGCGCTTCACCCTCACGAACTGCGGCACACCGCCGCGAGCTTGGCGATCGCCTCGGGTGCGGACGTGAAGGTCGTTCAGCAGATGCTCGGTCACAGCTCGGCGACCATGACGCTGGACACCTACGGTCATCTCTTCGGGGACCGCCTCGACGAGGTGGGCGAGGCGCTCGACGCGGCCCGCGAGGCGGCTCATCAGCGCCGGAGCGAACGGGGTCCGTTGCCCGAGCCGTTGCCCAGTGTTGCCCCAGCGTTGCCCGAGACCGTTTCTAGCGCGAATGAAAGAGAGGCCCCGAGCAGCGTTTCCGCTGGTCGGAGCCCCTTTTCGGTGTCGTACCCCCGACCGGATTCGAACCGGCGCTACCGCCTTGAGAGGGCGGCGTGCTAGGCCACTACACAACGGGGGCGTTGCTCGCTCGGAGGTCCTGCCGGACACGACGAGCCAAGCGCCGAAACACTAGCGAACGCAACGGAAACGAGTCCAATCGCGAAGCTGTGAGACGGGTCTCGCTGGGATACAAGGACTCGAACCTTGACTAACTGGACCAGAACCAGTCGTGCTGCCAATTACACCATATCCCACTGGCGCCGGGCGGCTCCGTGCGCGAGCACGGGAGCGACCGGACCGAGAGGAAACCCTACACGGGCGCGGTTTCGTCCACCAAAACGGGCGGTCGGGTGCGGTTGTCGACGCCCATCCTCTTTGCGACGAGCAGCACCAGCACCAGGTAGACGCCGTTCTGCGTGACGGTCAGCGGCAGGTTCCACCAGGACGCCTCGGTCTCGGTCAGCAGCTGCTGGATGTCGCCGAAGGCCAGCCCGAAGCCGAAGGCGACGATGTTGTTCCAGATGTGCAGCGCGATGCCGGCCTCGAGCCCTCCGGTGCGGAGCACCAGGTAGCCGGCCAGCAGGCCGAAGGCGAACCGGTCGGCGAGCAGCGGGATGTTCTGCGACCCGTGCGCGGCGGTGAACAGCACCGCGCTGAGCAGGATCGCGAACCACGGGGAGCGGGTGAGGGAGCCGAACGCCTGCATGGCGTAGCCGCGGAAGGCGTACTCCTCCCCCATCGCCTGCAACGGCGTGGTGAGCAGGATGACCACCGCGAAGGCGATCGTCTGCCCGGTGATCGCGTGGAGGTGACCGTGGAGGGTGTCGACGTCCTGGGGCAGGAACGCCCCCACGACGAGCTGCGCGACCAGCGCGACCACCGAGAGCCCCAGGCAGGCGCCGAAGAACCGCCACCGGATCCCCGGCCTCACCGACATCAGCCATCGGGGCCGTAGCCGGTGGAGGAACCGCACCAGCCCCCAGGTCACCAGCGTCATCCCGGCCAGCGTCAGGTTCAGGTAGAGCATCGAGGCCGGCGTGAGCCTGGTCTGGTCGAGGGCCTCGGCGAATCCCGTGCCGAAGGGCCCACCCTGGAGCGCGATGCCGACGGCGAGCACCGGCAGGAGCAGCACGGGCACGACGAACAGCACGCCGGCCAGCAGTCCGATCAGCCCCAGCACAGGCCGCCACCAGGCGTAGGCCCAGGTGCGCAGCATCAGCGGATAGGTCGTCGGCTCCCGGTGCGGGTGCAGCGCCACCGGAGCCGGGGCCGGCGGCACGGCGTACGGCGGGACCGGCGCGCTCATCCGCTCACTGGCCCACGGCGGCCAGGCGCGCCAGCGACTCCTCGCGCCCGAGCAGCTCCATCGACTCGAACAGCGGCGGCGAGATCCGGCGGCCGGTGATGGCCACGCGGACGGGCCCGAACGCGAGCTTGGGCTTGAGGCCGCGCTCCTCGACCAGTGCCCGGCGCAGCGCCGCCTCGATCGCCTCGTGGTCCCACGTCTGCAGTCCCTGCAACGCGGACGAGGCAGCGGCGACGATCTCGCGCCCCTGCTCGTCGAGCAGCTTCTCCCTGTCGGCCTCGTCGAACTCCACGCCGTCGCGGAAGAGGAAGCCCAGCATGTCGACGGCCTCGGTGAGCTTGTTGATCCGCTCCGCGACCAGCGGCATCGCCCGGGCGAGCAGGTCGGCCTGCTCGGGGGTGACGGGGTCGGAGAGGACCCCCGCACGCTGCAGGAACGGCGTCGCCCGGTCGGTCACCTCCTCGACCGACAGCATCCGCATGTGCGCGGCGTTGATCGCATCGAGCTTCTTGAGGTCGAAGCGGGCGGGGTTGGGGTTCACCCGTCGGATGTCGAAGGCCTGCGCCATCTCCTCCGTCGTGAAGACGTCGCGGTCCGCGGCGATCCCCCACCCCAGCAGCGCGAGGTAGTTGAGCACCCCCTCGGGGAGGTAGCCGCCGTCGACGTAGTCGAGCAGCCCCGAGCCGCGGTCGCGCTTGGAGAGGCGCTTGTTGCCCTCGCCCATCACGATCGGCAGGTGCCCGAAGCGCGGTGCACCCGAGCCGATGCCGATCGCCGCGAGCGCGTCGTACAGGGCGATCTGGCGGGGCGTGCTGGAGAGCAGGTCCTCACCGCGCAGCACGTGGGTGATGCCCATCAGCGCGTCGTCGACGGGATTCACCAGGGTGTACAGCGGGTCGCCGTTCGCGCGCACCAGCGCGAAGTCGGGGACGTTCTCGGGCTGGAAGGTGACCTCGCCGCGGACCAGGTCGTCGAAGGTGATCGGTGCGTCCGGCATCCGCAGCCGCAGGACCGGCACCCGGCCCTCGGCCTCGAACGCGGCACGCTGCTCGTCGGTGAGCGCACGACAGAACCCGTCGTAGCCCTGCACCTTGGAGCCGGCCGCCTTCCGGCGCGCCTCGACCTCGTCGTTGCGGCAGTAGCAGTCGTAGGCGGCACCGGACCCGCGCAGCCGCTCGACGACGTCGCGGTAGATCTCGAACCGCTCGGACTGCAGGTACGGGCCGACCGGACCTCCCACCTCCGGGCCCTCGTCCCAGTCGATGCCGAGCCAGCGCAGCGAGTCCAGGACCGAGGCGTAGCCCTCGGCGGTGTTGCGGGCGAGGTCGGTGTCCTCGATGCGCAGCACGAGCGTGCCGCCGAAGTGGCGCGCGAACGCCCAGTTGAACAACGCCGATCGCGCGTTGCCGACGTGCAGGAAGCCGGTCGGCGAGGGTGGGAAGCGGACGCGGACCTGCTCGGGGGCGAGGTCGCCGAGGACGGCGTCGATGCCGGGATCAGTCACGCCGCACCACCGTGTTGGTCAGGGAGCCGATGCCCGAGACGAAGACCTCGACCTCGTCGCCCGGCTCCATCGGCCCGACGCCCTCGGGGGTGCCGGTGAGGATCACGTCGCCGGGCAGCAGCGTCATCACCGAGGAGACGTGCTCGATCAGCGTCGGCACGTCGAAGACCAGGTCGGTGGTGCGCCCGTCCTGCTTGAGGTCGCCGTTGACCCAGGTCTGCACCGACAGGTCGCTGGGTTCCAGCTCGGTCTCGACCCAGGGGCCCAGCGGGCAGAAGGAGTCGAAGCCCTTCGCCCGGGTGAACTGCACGTCGCCGCGCTGCAGGTCCCGCGCGGTGACGTCGTTGCCGACGGTGTAGCCCCAGATGACGTCGGCGACCTTCTCCTTCGGCACGTCGCGGCAGATCCGGCCGATCACCACCGCGAGCTCGCCCTCGAAGTGCACCTCGTTGCTCTGCGGGGGGTAGAAGATCGGGTCGTTGGGACCGATCACGCTGGTGTTCGGCTTGAGGAACATCAGCGGCTCGGCCGGGACGTCGCCGCCCATCTCGGCGGCGTGCGCGGCGTAGTTCTTGCCGATGCCGACGACCTTGCTGCGCGGCAGCACCGGCGCGAGCAGCCGCACGTCCTCGAGCGCGAACTCCTTGGCGCTCAGGTGCAGGCCGACGTAGAGCGGGTCACCGGTGAGGGCCACCACCTTGCAGTCCTCGTCGGGGATGCCGTGCTCGTCGACATCGCCCGTCAACACGCCGAACTGGGGATCCTCGCCACTGGTGAACCTCACGATACGCACAGGCCGAGGTTAGCGAGCGCCCGAGCAGCTTGCTGATCGAGGCCGAGTGACCGAAGGCCTGTTGACGAGCGAAGCGAGGAACACGCAGGGAGTCTACGGACGTACGCTTGCCCGCCGTGACCGTGCTCGACCGTGCGACCTGGCAGGCCCGCGAGGCCGCCCACCAGGCGCGCGTCGACACCTGGATCGTTCCCCACCTGGAGCGCCGGCGCCGCCACGAGCCGCACCCGGTGCACGACTTCCTGTTCACCTACTACTCGCACCGACCCTCCGCACTGCGGCGCTGGCACCCGGGGTACGGCGCGCAGCTCGCCGGGCGCGACAACGCGGCCACCGCGGGGCTGCTGGCCGACCGCGCGGCGCTCGTCGTACGGATCCGGCGGCTGCTGGAGGCGACCGCGGGCCGGGCACCGACGCTGGGCTGCTTCGGCCTGCACGAGTGGGCGATGGTCTACGGCGGCGAGGACCTACGTCACGACTGGCCGCTGCGGCTCGGTCAGGACGGCACCGACGGTGTCGTCGAGAGCCACCGGATCGGCTGCTCCCACTTCGACGCGTTCCGCTTCTTCACCCCCTCCGCCCGCCCGCTGAACGCCCTGCAGCCCGGCCGCGACGACCGGGAGGCGTTCGAGCAGCCCGGCTGCCTGCATGCGGGGATGGACCTCTACAAGCACGCCTTCCGGCTCAGTCCGCTGGTCCCGAGCGAGCTGGTGGCCGACTGCTTCGCGCTGGCCTGGGACATCCGCGAGGTCGACATGCGCGCCTCGCCGTACGACTTCAGCGCGCTGGGGATCACCCCGATCGCCATCGAGACACCCGCCGGCAAGCAGGAGTACGTCGCGCAGCAGAGGCGGTTCGCCGAGCGCGGTGGTGTCCTGCGCGCCCGGCTCGTCGAGGAGTGCCGGCGGCTCGGGGGTCACCTGGCGACGGCCGCGAGCACCGGGTCGCCGTGATGGCTACCCGGCGTCGGGCGCAGCGCTCGACGCCGGAGACCGTGCCGCTCAGGACAGGGTGAGCGGCGGCCCGTGGAACCCCGACCGGGCCAGGAGCTCCCCGTCGAGCCGCACCTCCGGCAGGTCCCGGACACCCTCCATGGTCAGGTGCGCGACGGCGGCCCCGCGGCGGGCACCGGCCACGACCTTCCGGACGGCCAAGGACTCCGCCGTCGGCCAGTACTGCTCGGTGATCGACTGCCACACCACGGTGAGCACCCCGTCGTCGACCGGGCGCGCCAGCTGCTCGGCCAGCCAGCGGGACGCGGGCGCCTGGTCGACCACGACCGGGTGCGCGCGCAGCACCTCCAGGGCGCCGAGGAGCCGCCGCTGACGATGGTGGTCGCCCGGCCAGACGAACGAGCGGAGGTAGCGCCCCTGTTCGGGGTCGGTGCCGTCGACCGGCGCCAGGTCGCAGCCACGACGCTCGACCACGACGAGCGCCTCGGGCCGCACACCGGCCGCACCGGTGTCGAGCACGACCGGGCTCTCCGGCTCCCACGACCAGTCCGGTCCGGTAAGCCGGTAGCGGTCGACGTTGAGGTTCAAGCCGGCCGAGGCGCCCGGCTCGAGCAGCCGCACGTGGCGCCTGCGATGGCGGCGGACGGCCTCGAAGAGCCCGATCGCCAGACAGGCCGAGCGGCCCACCTCGTTGGTCTGCGGGGCGCGGTCGAGGGCGGTGCGCAGCTCGTCCGCGTGGTGCTCGAGCAGTGGCACCAGCAGGGCGTGGGCGTCCCGGGGGTCACGGGCGGTGTCGGGGTCGTCGTACCAGGGCGCGAGGCCGGCTGCGTCGCCGCGCAGCACCAGCCGCTGGATGCCCGCCAGCAGCCGGAGGTGGACCGCCTGCTCGGTGCGGTCCTCAAGATGCTCGGCGAGCACGCGGGTCGCCGGTCCGCCGGCGTCGAGGTCGTCGGCCAGGGCGAGCAGCAGTGCTCGATAGAGCGGGTCGTGCCGGGTGGCGTGCCGGCGGAACTGGCCGGCGAGCCCGGCGGTCGCCTCGCTCACCAGCACCCCGGGTGCCGGTCGTGCCAGGGCGCCGCCTCCTCGACCTGCGCGGCGAGGGCGAGCAGCGGCGCCTCGCCGGCGGGGCGGCCGGCCAGCATCACGCCGACGGGCAGGCCGTCGGCGGTCTGGTGCAGCGGCAGGGAGATGGCGGGGCTGCCGGTGACGTTCCACATCGAGGTCCAGGGCGTGAACTGCCCCTGCGCGCGGAAGTCGGCCTGCGGGTCCGCGTCGTCGCGCAGTGCCCCGACCGGCAGCGGGGGCGCGGCGAGCGTGGGAGTCAGCACGGCGTCGTAGGGGGCGAGCGCGACGAGGGCCCGGGCGGCGATCCGGCGCAGCTCCCCGAGCGCGAGCCCGAACGCCGGCCCGCTGACGGCCTCCCCCCGCTCCCCCAGCCACCGGGTCAGCGGGCGCAGCTGGGCCCGTTGGTCGGCATCGAGGTTGACCGTCGAGAGGCCGGTGAGCACCTCCCAGCAGGTCGCGAAGACGAACACCGCGTCGCTGGGCATCGGGCGCTCGATGTCGACGATCTCGTGGCCGAGCGAGTCCAGCAGCCGGCTGGCGTCCT
>JBQCHZ010000016.1:0-18910 GCA_051954195.1 Marmoricola sp. | reverse complement strand
GGTGGGCTAATGCTGTTGGGGATGTTTGCCGCCGAATTCTTTTTCCCCAAGCACCGTCCAACCAATCGTTCTGTGCGCATCGTATTTTATTTTGCAGCCTTCGTTCTCTATTTCCTCTCCGTCTCCGGTGTGGCTTGCGTCAATATGGAAAGCATGCTGCGATACCAGTTTTGTTTGCATCCACTTATCGTGCTGGCGCTTTTGCATTATTTGCACAATCTTCCCCTCCGCTCGTGGCTGGGACGAGCAAGCGCGGTGACGGCAATCGCGTTGGTCAGCGCGGCGGGGCTGGGCATCGAAACGGTGGAGAACGCATGAGCGAGAACAACGTGACTGAGCAGAACACCGAGGCACGCGGCTTCCGCAAGACCCGTGAGGGCCTCGTCGTCAGCGACAAGATGGACAAGACCGTCGTCGTCGCCGTCGAGGACCGCGTCAAGCACGCCCTCTACGGCAAGGTGCTGCGCCGTACCTCGAAGCTGAAGGCCCACGACGAGCAGAACGCGTGCGGCGTGGGCGACCGCGTCCTGATCATGGAGACCCGTCCGCTGAGCGCCACCAAGCGGTGGCGCGTCGTGGAGATTCTGGAGAAGGCGAAGTGATCCAGCAGGAATCGCGACTCAAGGTCGCCGACAACACCGGTGCCAAGGAGATCCTCTGCATCCGCGTGCTCGGTGGCTCGGGTCGGCGCTACGCCGGCATCGGTGACGTCATCGTCGCCACCGTCAAGGACGCCATCCCCGGCGGCAACGTCAAGAAGGGCGACGTCGTCAAGGCCGTGGTCGTGCGCACCGTCAAGGAGCGCCGGCGCCCGGACGGCTCCTACATCCGCTTCGACGAGAACGCGGCGGTGATCCTCAAGAGCGACGGTGAGCCGCGCGGGACCCGCATCTTCGGCCCGGTGGGTCGCGAGCTGCGCGACAAGCGGTTCATGAAGATCATCAGCCTCGCCCCGGAGGTGCTGTGAGCATGAGCGTGAACATCAAGAAGGGCGACACCGTCAAGGTGATCGCGGGCAAGGACAAGGGCGCCGAGGGCAAGGTCCTCCAGGTGCTCCGCGAGGAGCAGCGGGTCATCGTCGAGGGCGTCAACCGGGTCAAGAAGCACACCCGGCGCGTCGACAACGGCGGCAACCAGGGCGCCAGCGGCGGGATCGTCACGGCCGAGGCGCCCATCCACGTGTCGAACGTGATGCTCGTCGACGGCAAGGGCACCACCCGGCTGGGCTTCAAGCGGGTCGACGCGACCAAGCGCCGGCCCGACGGCTCGACGTACAAGGTGCAGCGCAGCGTGCGTGTCTCCCGTACGACGGGTGAGGAGATCTGATGACCGAGACCACCGTCGAGACCGCTGAGCGGACCACGCCGCGGCTCAAGACCAAGTACCGCCAGGAGATCCTGCCGGCGCTGCGCGAGCAGTTCGACATCGCGAACGTCATGCAGGTGCCCGGGGTCGTCAAGGTCGTGGTGAACATGGGCGTCGGCGAGGCGGCCCGTGACTCCAAGCTGATCGAGGGTGCGGTCGCGGACCTCACGCGGATCACCGGCCAGAAGCCGCAGGTCACCAAGGCCCGCAAGTCCATCGCGCAGTTCAAGCTGCGCGAGGGCATGCCGATCGGCGCGCACGTCACGCTGCGCGGCGACCGCATGTGGGAGTTCCTGGACCGGCTGCTGTCGCTGGCGCTGCCGCGCATCCGTGACTTCCGGGGTCTGTCCGACCGTCAGTTCGACGGCCAGGGCAACTACACCTTCGGGCTCACCGAGCAGGTCATGTTCCACGAGATCGACCAGGACAAGATCGACCGCTCGCGCGGCATGGACATCACCGTGGTCACCAGCGCCACGAACGACGACGAGGGTCGCGCGCTGCTCAAGCAGCTGGGCTTCCCGTTCAAGGAGAACAGCTGATGGCGAAGACTGGCCTGAAGGTCAAGGCGGCGCGGAAGCCGAAGTTCGCGGTGCGGGGCTACACCCGCTGCCAGCGCTGCGGCCGTCCCAAGGCCGTCTACCGCAAGTTCGGCCTGTGCCGGATCTGCCTGCGCGAGATGGCGCACCGCGGCGAGCTCCCCGGCGTCACCAAGAGCTCCTGGTAACACCCACCCACCACCACGTAGCAGGTCCGCGGCACACGGCCGCGGAAACCGTTATGAGAAAGGGCCGAGCCGGCCATGACGATGACTGACCCGATCGCAGACATGCTCACGCGTCTGCGCAACGCCAACCAGGCGTACCACGATGCCGTGGCGATGCCGTACAGCAAGCTCAAGGAGGGCGTTGCCGAGATCCTCCGCCAGGAGGGCTACATCACCTCCTACGAGGTGACCGACAACGTCGACGCCGTCGGCAAGACGCTGCGGATCACGCTCAAGTACGGCCGCAGCCGCGAGCGTTCGATCGCCGGTGTCCGGCGGATCAGCAAGCCCGGCCTCCGGGTGTACGCCAAGCACACCGCGCTGCCCAAGGTCCTCGGTGGCCTCGGCATCGCGATCATCTCGACCAGTCAAGGCCTGCTGACCGACCGGCAGGCGAACTCCAAGGGCGTCGGCGGGGAAGTCCTCGCCTACGTCTGGTGAGCCAGGACCAGGAGGAGGAACAGCAATGTCGCGTATTGGCAAGCTCCCCGTCCCGGTTCCGACCGGGGTGGACGTCACCGTCGAGAACAGCACCGTCACCGTCAAGGGCCCGAAGGGCACCCTGAGCCACACCGTGGCCGCGCCGATCACCGTCGACCGCGGCGAGGACGGCGTGATCGAGGTGCGCCGGCCCGACGACCAGCGGCTGAGCAAGTCGCTGCACGGCCTGACCCGCACCTTGATCAACAACATGGTCGTGGGCGTGACCGAGGGCTATGAGAAGCGCCTCGAGATCGTGGGCGTGGGCTACCGCGTGCTCTCCAAGGGACCGACCCAGCTGGAGTTCCAGCTCGGCTACTCCCACCCGATCACCTTCGACGCACCGGAAGGCATCACCTTCACGGTGGAGAACGCCACCCGGTTCGGCGTGCAGGGGATCGACAAGCAGCTCGTCGGCGAGGTCGCCGCGAACATCCGCAAGCTCCGCAAGCCCGAGCCCTACAAGGGCAAGGGCGTCCGTTACGCCGGCGAGCAGGTCCGCCGCAAGGTCGGAAAGGCTGGTAAGTGACGCATGGGCATCTCACTGAAGCACCGCAAGCACACCTCGGCACGCACCGCGTCCCGGCTGCGCCGGCAGGTCCGTGGCCGCAAGCGGCTCGCGGGCACCGCCGAGCGGCCGCGCCTGGTCGTCACCCGGTCCTCGCGCCACATGAGCGCGCAGGTCGTCGACGACCTGGTCGGCAAGACGCTCGCCTCGGCCTCCACCATGGAGGCCGACCTCCGGTCGCTGAGCGGTGACAAGACCGCCAAGGCCAAGAAGGTCGGCGAGCTGGTCGCCGAGCGGGCCAAGAGCGCCGGGATCGACTCGGTCGTCTTCGACCGCGCCGGAAACAAGTACCACGGTCGCGTCGCGGCCCTCGCGGACGGCGCCCGCGAGGGCGGGCTGACCTTCTGAGTCGGCCACCCAAGCTGTTAGGAAAGAGGTAGATCTCATGAGCGGTTCGCAGCGCGGACAGCGCGGCGGAGGTCGCGGACGGGATGACCGTCGCGGCGGAGGCGCCGAGAAGAGCCAGTACATCGAGCGGGTCGTGGCCATCAACCGCGTCGCCAAGGTCGTCAAGGGTGGTCGTCGCTTCAGCTTCACCGCCCTGGTGATCGTCGGTGACGGCGACGGCATGGTCGGGGTCGGCTACGGCAAGGCCCGCGAGGTCCCTGCCGCCATCGCCAAGGGTGTCGAGGAGGCGAAGAAGCAGTTCTTCCGCGTCCCGCGCATCCAGGGCACGATCCCGCACCCGGTCCAGGGCGAGAAGGCCGCCGGCGTGGTGTTCCTGCGCCCGGCATCGCCCGGTACCGGCGTCATCGCCGGTGGCCCGGTGCGTGCGGTGCTCGAGTGCGCCGGCATCCACGACGTGCTCAGCAAGTCGCTGGGCTCGTCCAACCAGATCAACATCGTCCACGCGACGGTCGAGGCGCTGCGGATGCTCGAGGAGCCCGAGGCCGTGGCAGCCCGCCGTGGCCTCCCCGTCGAGCACGTGGCGCCGGCGGCGCTGCTGAAGGCTCGCGAGGACGCGCCGGTGGCCGCAGGGGTGAGTGAGTGATGGCCCAGATCCAGGTCGAGCAGATCCGGTCCGGGATCGGCTGCAAGCAGAACCAGCGCGACACGCTGCGCTCGCTGGGCCTCAAGCGCATCGGCGATGTGGTCGTGAAGGAGGACCGGCCCGAGATCCTCGGGATGGTCCACACCGTTCGCCACCTCGTGACGGTGGCCCAGATCGATGCTGCCGACGCTGCCGGCACGGCAGCCGACGGGGAGTGAAGGACATGACGCTCAAGGTTCACCACCTGCGCCCGGCGCCGGGAGCCAGGACCGCCAAGACCCGCGTGGGTCGCGGTGAGGGCTCCAAGGGAAAGACCGCCGGTCGCGGCACCAAGGGCACCAAGGCCCGCTACCAGGTCTCTGCCGCCTTCGAGGGTGGCCAGATGCCGCTGCACATGCGGCTGCCGAAGCTCAAGGGCTTCAAGAACCCCTTCAAGGTCGAGTTCCAGGTCGTCAACCTCGACCGGATCGCGACGCTGTTCCCCGAGGGCGGCGACGTCACCGTCGAGGCGCTCGTGGAGCGGGGTGCGGTCCGCAAGGGACAGCCGGTCAAGGTCCTCGGCCAGGGCGACCTCGGTGCCGCGGTCAACGTGACCGCGCACAAGTTCTCGGAGTCGGCACGGCAGAAGATCAGCGCCGCGGGCGGCAGCGCCACCGAGCTCTGAGGTCCTCGGGTGGCGCCGGGAGCGGCGTCCGAGACCGATCCACGACCGACCTGAGCACCGCTCGGTGCGCCCGAGGGGCGCGCCGGGCGGTGCCCTCGGTTAGGCTTCGACGGCACGCCGCGACCTGAGTGCCGCAGCGTCACGAGGCACGACCGATCACTCCTGTCGAAAGAGGGCCCCCGTTGTTGGGCGCATTCGCCAACGCATTCAGGACACCGGACCTGCGGCGCAAGCTGCTGCTGGTCCTGTTCGTCGTGGCCGTCTTCCGGCTCGGCTCGCAGATCCCCACGCCGGGCGTCAACGTCGGCAACGTGCAGTCCTGCTTCAAGCAGGTCGGCAACAACGGGATCTACGGCCTGATCAACCTGTTCTCCGGCGGCTCGCTGCTCCAGCTGACGATCTTCGCGCTGGGGATCATGCCCTACATCACCGCCAGCATCATCCTGCAGCTCCTCACGGTGGTGATCCCGCGGCTGGAGACCCTCAAGAAGGAGGGTCAGCAGGGCCAGACGAAGATCACCCAGTACACGCGCTACCTCACGCTGGCGCTCGCGGTGCTGCAGGCGACCGGCATCGTCGCGCTCGCCCGCAGCGGCAACCTGATCCAGGGCTGCAACCAGCAGCTGCTCTATCAGGAGAACCTCCGCACGGTGCTGCTCATGGTCGTGACCATGACCGCCGGCACGGTGGTGATCATGTGGCTCGGCGAGATGATCACCGAGAAGGGCATCGGCAACGGCATGTCGATCCTGATCTTCACCCAGGTCGTGGCGACCTTCCCGGCGCAGCTGTGGAGCGTGGAGCAGGCGAAGGGCCCCTACGTCTTCGGCGCCGTGGTGATCATCGGTCTCGCGATCGTGGCCGCGGTGGTGTTCATCGAGCAGGCGCAGCGCCGGATCCCGGTGCAGTACGCGCGCCGGATGGTGGGCCGCAAGATGTTCGGCGGCAGCTCGACGTACATCCCGATCAAGGTCAACCAGGCCGGGGTCATCCCGGTCATCTTCGCCTCCAGCCTGCTCTACCTGCCGGCGATGGCGGTGCAGTTCAACCAGAGCTCGAACAGCGCAGTGATCGGCTGGATCTCGCGTTACCTGGTCCGCGGTGACCACCCGCTGTACATGCTCGCCTACTTCCTGCTGATCATCTTCTTCACCTACTTCTACGTCGCGATCACCTTCAACCCCGAGGAAGTCGCCGACAACATGAAGAAGTACGGCGGCTTCATCCCCGGGATCCGGGCGGGACGGCCGACTCAGGACTATCTCAACTACGTGCTGTCGCGGATCACCTTCCCCGGCTCGCTCTACCTGGGTGTCATCTCGCTCATTCCGCTGATCGCACTGGCCCTGTTCAACGCCAGCCAGAACTTCCCGTTCGGCGGCACCTCGATCCTGATCATGGTCGGCGTCGCGCTCGACACGGTCAAGCAGATCGAGAGCCAGCTGCAGCAGCGCAACTACGAAGGATTCCTGAGGTAGGGACGATGCGACTGATCCTGATGGGGCCTCCGGGAGCCGGCAAGGGCACCCAGGCGAAGTTCGTGGCCGACAAGTACGGCGTCCCGGCGATCTCCACCGGGGACATCTTCCGCGCCAACGTCTCGCAGGGCACGCCGCTGGGGGTCGAGGCCAAGAGGTTCATGGACGCCGGGGAGTACGTGCCGGACGAGGTGACGAACCTGATGGTGCGCAACCGGATCGACGAGGAGGACGCCCGGCCGGGCTTCCTCCTCGACGGGTACCCCCGAACGCTGGCTCAGGTCGAGGAGCTCGACGGGATGATCGGCTTCACCGGTCACTCCCTCGACGCCGTCGTGGTGCTGACCTGCGACCAGGACGAGCTGGTCACGCGGCTGCTGCAGCGCGCCGAGGTCGAGGGCCGCGCCGACGACACCGAGGACGTCATCCGCCGCCGGCAGGAGGTCTACCTCGAGCAGACCGAGCCGCTGATCGGGGTCTACCGCCAGCGCGGGCTGCTGCACGAGCTCGACGGCATGGGCGAGGTCGCCGACGTGACCGCGCGGATCCTCGCCGCGCTCGACACCGTCGCCCAGAGCTGAGCGGCGCCGGTCGCCCATGGGGTTTCGGGACCGCGGGATCGAGTACAAGACGCCGGAGCAGATCCGGCTGATGCGGGTGGCCGGCCTGCTCGTGGGGCAGACGCTGGAGCTGCTGCGGGCGGCGGTGGGACCCGGGGTGACGCCACGCGAGCTCGACGCGCTGGCGGAGGAGAACATCCGCGGCGCCGGCGGCGTGCCGTCCTTCCTCGGCTACGGCCACCCGCCGTTCCCCGCGACGATCTGCGCCTCGGTCAACGACGAGGTGGTCCACGGCATCCCCGGCGACCGGCCGCTGGAGCCCGGTGACGTCATCTCGATCGACTGCGGCGCGATCGTCGACGGCTGGCACGGGGACGCCGCGATCACCGTCGCGGTCGGCGAGGTGGCCGCGGAGGTCACCGAGCTGATGCGGGTGACCGAGGAGTCGCTGTGGCGCGGCATCGCGGCCGCCCGGCTCGGCGGCCGGGTCTCCGACATCTCCCATGCGGTGGAGTCCTACCTCCGGTCCCAGCCGCACCCGCAGGACGGACGGTGGGGGATCCTCGAGGACTACACCGGCCACGGCATCGGGACCGCGATGCACCAGCCGCCCAACGTGCCGAACGTGGGCCGGCCGGGCCGGGGGCCCAAGCTCGAGCGGGGCCTGGCCCTGGCGGTCGAGCCGATGGTCACCCTCGGCAGCAAGGAGACGGTCGTCGCCGAGGACGAGTGGACGATCCTGTCCGAGGACGGCAGCCGGGCGGCGCACTTCGAGCACACCTTCACCCTGACCCCCGACGGCGCCTGGGTGCTGACCGCGGTGGACGGCGGGCGCGCGAGGCTCGCGGAGCTGGGCGTCCCCTGCGGGGCACCGGTCGGGGTCGATTAACGGATCACAGCTCGATCCGGCTAGACTGGCGTGTCGGCCCAACGTGGGTCTGTTCCGGTATGCCTCGCGGCTGCCCCAAGCGCCTTGCGCACGGGGTCGAGGCCACCGGCGACACTCGAGGTCCACTGGCGCGAAGCATGCTGCCGGGCGGTTCCCGGGCCGGTGCACGAAACGGTAGACGACCGATCAACAGATTGCGGAGGACATGCCGAAGAAGGAAGGCGTCATCGAGATGGAGGGCTCCGTCGTGGAGGCCCTTCCCAACGCCATGTTCCGCGTGGAGCTGTCGAACGGGCACAAGGTGCTCGCTCACATCAGCGGCAAGATGCGCCAGCACTACATCCGGATCCTCCCCGAGGACCGGGTCGTGGTGGAGCTCTCGCCGTACGACCTCACGCGCGGCCGCATCGTCTACCGCTACAAGTAACCAGCCGAAACCAGAGAAAGGGCTGACATGAAGGTCAACCCGAGCGTCAAGCCGATCTGTGACAAGTGCAAGGTGATCCGTCGCCACGGCCGCGTCATGGTGATCTGCGAGAACCCCCGGCACAAGCAGCGCCAGGGCTGAACGCAGCACAACTGAACAACCCCATCCACGTGATCGCTAGGGCAGCTGCCCGAAACACCCTCGGAACGGATGGCCGAGGCCCGGCTCCACACCTTCACCACCGCCGGGACGCATCACGACCAGACCACCGTGACCAACCCGAAGGGACCGCCTGAGAATGGCACGTCTTGTTGGTGTCGACCTGCCGCGCGACAAGCGCATCGAGGTCGCACTCACCTACATCTACGGCATCGGCCGTACCCGCTCCCAGCAGCTGCTGGCCGCGACGGGCATCGACCCGAACGCGCGCGTGCACACGCTGGGGGACGACGAGCTCGTGAAGCTGCGTGACGAGATCGAAGCCAACTTCAAGACCGAGGGTGACCTGCGCCGCGAGGTGCAGGCCGACATCCGCCGCAAGGTCGAGATCGGCAGCTACCAGGGTCGCCGCCACCGCATGGGCCTGCCCGTGCGCGGCCAGCGGACCAAGACCAACGCGCGCACCCGCAAGGGCCCCAAGCGCACGGTCGCCGGCAAGAAGAAGGCCAAGTGATCCGCAGCGCCCTCCGGCGCCGCTGAGATCCGTCCCCGCTTTTCACGAACCCAAGGAGTTACTGCATGCCTCCGAAGAGCCGTCAGGCTGCGGGCGCCAAGAAGGTGCGCCGCAAGGAGAAGAAGAACGTCGCCCAGGGCGAGGCTCACATCAAGAGCACGTTCAATAACACCATCGTCACGATCACCGACCCGACCGGTGCGGTGATCTCGTGGGCCTCCGCCGGCACCGTCGGCTTCAAGGGCTCGCGCAAGTCCACGCCGTTCGCCGCGCAGATGGCCGCCGAGGCCGCCGGACGCCGCGCGATGGAGCACGGGATGAAGAAGATCGACGTCTTCGTCAAGGGCCCGGGCTCGGGCCGCGAGACGGCGATCCGCTCGCTGGGCGCCATCGGGCTGGAGGTCGGCACGATCGCCGACGTCACCCCGACGCCGCACAACGGCTGCCGCCCGCCCAAGCGTCGCCGCGTCTGACGCCCCCGAACCGGACTTGCAAGGAGATCTGAGAGATGGCCCGTTACACCGGCCCCATGACCAAGAAGTCGCGCCGGCTCGGCGTCGACCTCGTCGGCGGTGACGCCGCCTTCGAGAAGCGCCCCTACGCTCCCGGCCAGCACGGGCGCGCGCGCATCAAGGAGAGCGAGTACCGCAACCAGCTGCAGGAGAAGCAGAAGGCCCGCTTCACCTACGGCGTGATGGAGAAGCAGTTCCACCGCTACTACGAAGAGGCTGCGCGTCGCCAGGGCAAGACCGGCGACAACCTGCTCCAGCTGCTCGAGTGCCGCCTCGACAACGTCGTCTACCGCGCCGGCTTCGCCCGGACGCGTCGGCACGCCCGCCAGCTCGTGGTCCACGGCCACTTCCTGGTCAACGGCCACAAGGTCGACATCCCGTCCTACCAGGTCGCGGCGCACGACATCATCGACGTGCGTGAGAAGAGCCTGCAGATGACGCCGTTCATCGTCGCCCGCGAGACCCACGGCGAGCGCATCGTCCCGGCGTGGCTGCAGGTCCTGCCGAACCGGATGCGGATCCTGGTGCACTCGCTCCCGGTGCGTGCGCAGATCGACCTGCCGGTCACCGAGCAGCTCATCGTCGAGTACTACTCCAAGAAGTGAGGCGTGGGGCCGCTCGGCCCCACCGCCCCCCTTCACCTCGCCGCCACTCCCAGCAGTTCGGGTCCCTCAAATAGCGGTCGGACCCGGGAAGGAAACAACCAGTGCTCATCGCTCAGCGCCCGACCCTGTCGGAAGATGCCGTCGACGAGTTCCGTTCGCGGTTCGTCATCGAACCGCTGGAGCCCGGCTTCGGCTACACGCTCGGCAACTCGCTCCGCCGCACGCTGCTCTCCTCGATCCCCGGTGCCTCGGTCACCAGCATCAAGGTCGACACCGCGCTGCACGAGTTCTCCACGATCGAGGGCGTCAAGGAAGACGTCACCGAGATCATCCTCAACCTCAAGGGCCTCGTCGTCTCCTCCGAGCACGACGAGCCGGTGACGATGTACCTGCGCAAGCAGGGTGCCGGTGACGTCACCGCGGCGGACATCGCGCCGCCGGCCGGTGTCGAGGTCCACAACCCCGGGCTGAAGATCGCCACCCTCAACGACAAGGGCAAGCTCGAGATGGAGCTCGTCGTCGAGCGGGGCCGCGGCTACGTCAGCTCCGCGCAGAACAAGGGCGCCGACAACGAGATCGGCCGGATGCCGGTCGACTCGATCTACTCGCCGGTGCTCAAGGTCACCTACAAGGTCGAGGCGACCCGCGTCGAGCAGCGCACCGACTTCGACAAGCTGATCATCGACGTCGAGACCAAGCAGTCGATGCGGCCGCGTGACGCGCTCGCCTCGGCCGGCAAGACCCTGGTCGAGCTGTTCGGCCTGGCCCGCGAGCTCAACGTGGAGGCGGAGGGCGTCGACATCGGCCCCTCGCCGGTCGACGAGCAGCTGGCCCAGGACCTCGCCATGCCGGTCGAGGACCTGGCCCTGACCGTGCGGTCCTACAACTGCCTCAAGCGCGAGGGCATCCACACCGTGGGCGAGCTCGTGGCGCGCTCGGAGCAGGACCTGCTCGACATCCGCAACTTCGGTGCGAAGTCGATCGACGAGGTCAAGGCCAAGCTGGTCGAGATGGGCCTGTCCCTCAAGGACAGCGCGCCCGGCTTCGACCCGGCCACCGCCCTCGCCGCCTACGACGACGACTACGACGACAGCTCCTACCAGGAAGACGAGCAGCTCTGATCCGTCACCACCGTCGGGATCCGGGGCGAAGCCCCGGCCCGAGTGGTACGGCCAAGCCGTTCGACATCTACCCGAGTACCTGACACGGCTCGGGAGAAGAGAGAGAAGACATGCCTACCCCCAAGAAGGGTGCCCGCCTCGGCGGTAGCCCGGCCCACCAGCGCCTGATCGTCTCGAACCTGGCCACCGCCCTGTTCGAGCACGGCCGGATCACCACCACCGAGGCCAAGGCGCGCGTGCTGCGTCCGGTCGCGGAGAAGCTGATCACCAAGGCCAAGAAGGCCGAGCTCGGGACCGTGCAGAGCCTGCACAACCGTCGCGAGGTGCTCAAGACGATCCGCGACAAGTCGGTCGTGCACGTGCTCTTCACCGAGATCGCGCCGCAGTTCGCCGAGCGTCCGGGCGGCTACACCCGGATCACCAAGCTCGGCCCGCGCAAGGGCGACAACGCCCCGATGGCCGTGATCGAGCTGGTGACCGAGGCCTACGAGCCGAAGCCCGCGCGCACCAAGCCGGCTGCCGCTGCCGCTCCGGCGAGCACCGCGCCCGTCGAGGCCGAGCAGGTCGAGGCTGAGCAGGTCCAGGCGGTCGAGGTCGAGAAGCCGGCCGAGGACGCCCCGGCCGAGATCCAGGCCACCGACGAGGCCGGCGAGGAGCAGGTGCTCGACACCGAGCCCGCCGACGTCGCCACCGCCGAGGCGGAGTCCGAGGCCGGTTCCGAGGCCCAGGCCGAGGAGAAGCCCGAGGCCTGAGCGCCGCTGACGCTCCGCGGAGCCCGTCGTCCCCTGTGGGGCGGCGGGCTCTGTGCGTCCCGGGGCCGGCCCGCTCAGCGGCCCAGGAGGCGGCGCGCCCGCTCGGTCGCGGGTGGGAGCGGTCGTCGCGCCCGCACCGCCGCGGGGAGGGCGGGCAGCGCCGCCCGCAGGCCGGCCCGGCCGGTGCGGCCCGCGCGCAGCACGTCGTACGCCGTGGCGGCGACGACGCTCCACGGGCGGCGCATCACCGTGGTCAGGAGCCGGTTGCGATGGATGCGGGCGACCTTGGCCGGGTCGGGCCCGCCCCCGCCGGGGTGGTGGTGCGCCACCACGTCCGAGCGGTAGCACAGCTGCCATCCGGCGGCGTGCAGGTCGAGGGCGAGACGCTCCTCCTCGCCCATGAAGAACACGACGTCGTCGAAGCCGCCGGCGCCCAGGTACGCCTCGCGGCGGACCGCGGCGCCGCAGGCGAGGAAGCCGAGGACCGGCGGACCGGGCAGGCCGGGACCGGCCGGGAGGGGTGAGTGCGCCATCTCGGCGCACACCGGGTCCTCGCGCTGGGCGTCCCCCACGAGCACCCGGGCGGCGAGCAGCCCCAGCCGGGGGAACCGGTCGAGCACGTCCGCCGCCCGGCTGGTGGCTCCCGGCGCCCACCAGGAGTCGTCGTCGGCGAAGGCGACGTAGGGCGTGCGGGCACGACGGACGCCGATGTTGCGCGCCGGGGCTCCACGGTTGCCGGCGAGCGCCACCACCTCGACCTCGGGGAAGTGCTCGGCGACGAGCTCCGGGGTGCCGTCGACGGAGGCGTTGTCGACGAGCACCACCGGTCCGGTGTGATGGGGAAGGGACCGCTGCAGCTGTGGCCACCGGTCGCGGGTCATCACCACCGTCGTGACGCGGGGGCTGCGGTCGTCGGGTGGGGCGGTCATGCCGCGGCGGGTACCCCGACCGGCCCTGCGCACCGGCCCTGCGCACCGGCCCTGTGCACCGGCCCGTGGGAGGGTCGGACGGGTTGGGAGGACGGGCTGAGAGGATGGGCGGGTGCGGCTGCGCCTGGATCTCGCCTACGACGGCACCGCGTTCCACGGCTGGGCCACCCAGCCGGGCCTGCGGACCGTGCAGGAGACGCTCGAGCTGGCGCTGGCGACCGTGCTGCGGGTGGCCGAGGTGGGGGTGACGTGCGCCGGCCGGACCGATGCCGGCGTCCACGCCCGCGGCCAGGTCGTGCACCTCGACGTCGCCGCCCTGCCGACCTCGCGCCGCGAGCCGGACGAGGAGCCGCCCGGGGACGTGCTGACCCGCAGGCTCAACGGCGTGCTGCCGCTCGACGTACGGGTGCGCCGGACGGTGCCGGTCCCCGACGCCTTCGACGCCCGCTTCTCGGCGCTGTGGCGCCGCTACGCCTACCGGATCGCCGACAAGCCCGAGGCGGTCGACCCGCTCACGCGCGGGCACGTGCTGGCCTGGCCGCGCCCGCTCGATGTGGCGGCGATGAATGCCGCCAGTGAGGTGATGCTGGGCCAGCACGACTTCGCCGCCTTCTGCCGGAGGCGCGAGGGAGCGACGACGATCCGCGTCCTCCGCGAGCTGTCATGGGCACGCGGCGGCGACAGTGTGCTGGTGGGCACCGTGTCGGCCGACGCCTTCTGCCACCACATGGTGCGGGCACTGGTCGGCTGCCTCATCGCGGTGGGGGAGGGGCGTCGGGGCACCGACTGGCCCGCGCAGGTGCTCGGCGCCGGTGTGCGCGACCCCACCGTGACGGTGGTGCACGCCCACGGGCTCACCCTGGAGGAGGTCGGGTACCCGGCCGACGAGCAGCTCGAGGCCCGGGCGCGGGAGACCCGCGCCGTACGCACCGCGGAAGGACGGCCGTGACCGAGGAGCACTACTTCACCGCCGACCCGTCGGTGCCCTTCCAGCGGGTGCCGGTGCGCACCGACGTGTGGGGCCACTGGCTGGAGCTGACCACGGGGTCGGGTGTGTTCGCGCGTGGCCGGCTCGACATCGGCACCGGCGTGCTGCTGCGGGAGGTCGGACCTCCGCTGGAGGCCCGTCGGGTCCTCGACCTCGGGTGCGGCTATGGCGCGATCGGTCTGGCCGTGGCCGTCGCGGTGCCGGAGGCCCACGTGACCGCCGTCGACGTCAACGAGCGCGCCCTGCTGCTCGCCCGCGAGAACGCCGCCGCGCTCGGCGTCGGGGACCGCTTCACCGCGTCCCTGCCCAACGACGTCGCCGACCAGGAGTACGACGAGATCTGGTCCAACCCGCCCATCCGGGTGGGCAAGGAGGCCCTGCACGAGCTGCTGCTGCGGTGGCTGCCGCGGCTGCGCCCGGGCGGTCGTGCCGTGCTCGTCGTCGGCAAGAACCTCGGCGCCGACTCGCTCGCCCGCTGGCTCGGCGAGCAGGGCTGGCCCACGGCCAAGCTGGCCAGCGCCAAGGGCTTCCGGGTCCTCGAGGTCCGGCGCGGGTGAACCGTGCCGGCTGGTGCCATCGCCGGCCGGTCGCTGCTGATCAGGGAACGGGCTGTGATGCGCAGCGTGCCCGAGCGGCGGGACCGCTGACTGCTACCAGAGAGCGCCGCCGGTGAGCACGCAGAGGAACGGCACGATCGGGACGATCAGCGCGATCGCCCAGACCAGCTTGACGCCCCCGCTCAGGTCCCGCCTCCCGAGCAGGTTGACCCAGCCCAGCACCACGGCGACGGGGTGCAAGAAGCAGACGAGCAGCTCGAGGATCTTCTTCATCTGGCCCCCGTGCCCGCGAGGCCGCGGTTCACTCCGGCGGCGTGCGTGACGGGTCCGTGTGGGACGAGGTCGGCGGTGAGCGACGGGCGCGTTCTGTGCGTCGTTCGCGGCGGTGTGACGCACGAAGAGATGATTGGTTCGCCACGGGTATCTCTGTCGGACCCGTGCAACGATCCAGCCGTGGAGTTTGCTGCGGTCATCTTGTCTGGTCTGTCACTTGTCGTCGCTCTCGCCGGTACCGCACTGGCCAACAAGCGGTCCAACGAGGCCCTGGCCGAGTCTCGCAAGGCTGCCGCCAGCGCCCTCTGGTCCGGCGTGCAGCAGGCGGTCCAGCGGTTCATCGGTTTTGACCCGACCATGGAGCCGATTGGCGATCGGCTCACCAACTTCCGCATCGCGACGATCGCGCTCGTTGACGAGCTAGAGGGCTGGGCTGGCCTCGACACGTGGCTAGAGGCGGAGCGCGCGCAGTTGAGTCCCTGATAGTGGTGTAGCGAGGTCGCCGAGATCGTCCCTGACGTGGACGTGGACGCGGCCACCGCGTGATCCTTCGAGTGAACGTCTCACAGCACTCTCGAATGGAGTCATCACGATGACCGCACCACACATTGTCGACCCTGCTGGCCTGCTTGGTGAAGCCCTCGCCGAGGCGAGCCCTGATCTGATGCGTTCGCTGCTGCAGAACGTGATCAACGCTCTGCTCTCCGCCGATGCCGACGCCGTCGTCGGTGCCGAATGGGGCCGACCCACTTCCGGACGCACCGCTCAGCGCAACGGCTACCGCCACCGCGACCTCGACACCCGTGTCGGCACCATCGACGTCGCGATCCCCAAGCTCCGCAAGGGCACCTACTTCCCCGAATGGCTGCTCGAGCGTCGCAAACGCTCGGAGTCAGCGTTGATCACCGTCGTGGCTGGCTGCTACCTCGCCGGCGTCTCCACCCGACGGATGGACAAGCTGGTCAAGACTCTGGGCGTCGACGGCCTCTCGAAGTCCCAGGTGTCCCGAATGGCGACCGACCTGGACGCGATCGTCGACGACTTCCGCCACCGCCCCCTGGGCGAGGCCGGCCCGTTCACCTTCGTCACCGCCGACGCCCTAACGATGAAGGTCCGCGAGGGCGGCCGGGTGATCAACGCCGTCGTCCTGCTCGCGACCGGCGTGAACAACGACGGCCACCGCGAGGTCCTCGGCATGCGGGTGGCCACCGCGGAGACCGGGGCGGCATGGAACGAGTTCTTCGCCGACCTCGTCGCTCGGGGTCTCACGGGCGTCCGCCTGGTCACCAGCGATGCTCACGCCGGACTGCGGGAGGCGATCGCAGCGAACCTGCCCGGAGCCAGCTGGCAACGCTGCCGCACCCACTACGCGTTCAACCTCATGAGCGTGACACCCAAGAGCATGTGGCCAGCGGTCAAAGCGATGCTGCACTCGGTCTACGACCAGCCCGACGCCGCTGCGGTCCAGGCCCAATTCGACCGACTGCTCGACTACGTCGAGGAGAAGCTGCCCGAGGTGTTCGCCCACCTCGACCGCGCCCGCGCTGACCTGCTCGCCTTCACCGCGTTCCCCAAGGAGATCTGGACCCAGATCTGGTCCAACAACCCCACCGAGCGACTCAACAAGGAGATCCGGCGCCGCACCGACGCCGTCGGCATCTTCCCCAACCGCGATGCCATCGTCCGCCTCGTCGGTGCCGTCCTGGCCGAGCAGACCGACGAATGGGCCGAAGGCCGCCGCTACCTCGGACTCGACGTTCTCGCCCGCTCCCGCGTGAACATCGTCCCTGTCACCGAACCCCAGATCGGAGCTGACGACCTACCCGCGCTAACCGCCTGACACCCCAACCGAGGAGAACGCGGCGCTACACCACTACCCGAGACTTGACCGCGCGCGCTCGGCGCCGTCCTCGGTCGGCAGGTCATGGAGGCAGCGCAGCCGGCCGACACGGTGGACGAGCGATTGGCTAACCTCGGCCCCTACCAGCGATGGGCTCAGGTGCTGAGCCAGAACCTACGCCGCTTCCGAATGGCCGGATTCGACGCTGACGCCGTGGCGAAGCTCCAGGCGTCGGCGGAAGGTCAGATCAAGGACATCTCCGCGAAGCACGGGTGGGACCTGCCGCCGACCAAGATCCCCGGCGTTAGACCCATCGACCCCTGACGCGTCCAGCTTACGTCGGGCCCCTCTTGCACAATGGCGCCTATGGCCAAACTCGACGCCGACTGGGCGATCAAGGAGATCGACCAGTTCCTCCACGTCACGGCCCAGGTGGGCTACAACAATCGGCCCGGCTCCGGCGTCTTCGTCGCGGGTACGCACATGCGCGGGAGTGAGACTGAGGCATCGCAGTTGGCGCACGTGGTCGAGCAGGTCCTAGACCGGGTCCTGCCGGGCTGGCGCAAGGAGCGTCCCGCGAAGGACAGCGAGTACCGCTGGCTTCGCGACCGAGCAGCGCGCGGCAAAGCTGCGCTTCAGCGAGAGGCCGAGCTCGCCGAGAAGCTTGGCGACAACGCTCCAGACATGGACGCAGGCAACCTTCACCCGTGGGCGTGGGAGAACGGCAAGAGCTACTGGAACACGGGCCACTACCACCAGGCTGTGATGCAGGCGGCGATCCGCGTCAACGCGGAAACGCAGGCGAAGCTGGGCCGGATGGACGTCTCGGAGACGGCGCTGTTCAACGAGGCGTTCTCGATGAGCGAGCCGAAGGACGGCGCACCGCGACTTCGACTGATCGCGGACGACGGCAGCAAGACCTACGAGAACCTCCATCGGGGTGCCCGCGCATTCGCGGAGGGCCTGTACGCGGCGATCCGCAATCCCGGCATGCACGTCCCGCACGACGGTGGCGAGGAGCAGCTCGCCCTGGAGCAACTCGCCGCGTTCAGCCTTCTTGCGCGGTGGGTCGATCAAGCGGACGTACTTGAGGTCTGACACGCGAGTTGCAGGGGTCCCCGGTTCGACACACGTCCACCCGTACCTCGCATGGCGGTCGGCAAGAATGGCGCGACTGTAAAGCCTCCAACTCGCTGGTCGACGTACGTCTAACTGGGCGAAAGGCAGCAAGGTGCCGGGCGCCGGGCCGTGCCGCACGCGGACTGTCCTGCGGTTGCGGCGAGGGCCCTCGCCGTACTGGCCCTTCCGTGGACGCCGTCCGGGGAGACGTCGCATCAAGGGCGATTCCACCGGTGTCTGTGACGCGCGACCTCGGCGGTAGAGCGCTTCCGATACAAGGAAGATGTCGGGGTTCGATTCCCCTCCACACCCACCGCCCGACCTTCTCCCGTTCGGATGCGAGCCGGCTCGACTACGGGGAAGCTTCGAAGGCGTGCTCGACCTGGTGGCAGTAACGCGACGATCGGCTCCGGCGACCATCATCAATGTCGGTGCTCCCTGGGAGAGTTCTGTCATGGCAGCAGAGCTCTTCGAGGCACCGGTGGCGTCGTCGCCGACGGCGGTGCTCGATGCTGTCGCTGCGGCCGATGCTGCTGAGCGGCGGGAGGCCGCGGCCAAGCTGGGGGCGGTGCTGGCGTGGGCGCATGCTCACCCGGCGGGTGCGGAGGATGCGGCGTCGTGGGCGATCGACCACTCGCTGCTGGACGGCGAGGATGGTGTCGACCGGTTGGGTGGTGAGGGGACGCCGGCGGTGGCGGAGTTCGCGGTCGAGCAGCTCGCCACCCGGCTGCGGATCTCCTCGACCGCGGCGATGGGACTGGTCGCCGACGTGCTCAACCTCGCCCACCGCCACCCGGTCCTGTGGGCGCGGGTGCAGGCGGGTGCGTGTCCGGCGTGGACGGCGCGGCGCATCGCGGACGCCTGCTCCTCCCTGCCGGCTGAGGCGGCTGCGTGGGTGGATGGGCAGGTGGGTCACCTGGCGGGGCGGTGCACCCAACGCAGGATCGACGCCGCGCTGGCCTATGCGGTGGCGAAGTGGGATCCGAAGAAGCTCCGGGAGGCGGAAGAGCAGGCCCGCGACGCCCGCCACCTCGACCTGGAGCTGCCCGGGCAGAACTGCCGCCCCAGCACCGTCGCCACCGCCGCCATCCGGGGCCAGCTGTCCCCGACGGATGCGATGAAGTTCGACGCGCTGGTCGCAGCTCAAGCGGCCCGGCTTGCCGAGCAGGGTGACACCTCCAGCCTCGACATCCGCCGCGCCAAGGCACTCGGGGTGATCGCCGACCACCTGATGACCGGCGAGCTCGACCTCACCACCTCCGAGCAGGGCGATGTGCCGGCGAAGCGGCGCTCCTCCCTTCCGGCGACGCTCTTCGTCCACGTCCGCGTCGAGGACCTGCTGGCGCACCTGTC